>JANJTM010000068.1 GCA_024711125.1 Rhodothermales bacterium | reverse complement strand
TCGATAGAAGCCCCGAATCAGCTGCAGCCATGAGGACTGTCAGTCTGAACGAAGCCGCCGAAATCCTCCCTGACGTGCTGGACCAGGCCGCACCCGACGAGTGCTAACCCGGGCTCTGGAAGCCGGCTGCGAGCAATCTCGGATCGGGAGGTTATGCCGAGCGCCGTTCCGCGTCTATCGGCAGACAAGGCGGCGCGCAAGTCCGCAATTGCGCCCGGAACGACCTCAATCTCCCGTCGTAGAGACCTCGATGCACATCCTGACGCCACCTTCGATGATCGACTGGCGCGACCACATCTGGATCGACCCGGAGCGGATGCATGGTGTGCCGTGCATGCGCGGCACGCGCGTTCCGGTGTACGTCATCCTCGACAACCTGGCCGAGGGTGAGTCACCCGAAGGCATTCTTGTCGAGTACCCGAGCCTGCGGCGCGAGCATATCTCGGCAGCGCTGGCATACGCGGCCGAAATCGCGCGGGAACGGGTGGTTTCCGTGCCGGCGTGAACGTGCGCGTCAAGCTTGACGAGAATATCCCCAGGACGATCCGGGACCGGTTCGTCACGATGGGCTTCGATGTGCACGACGTGTACGACGAGGATCTCGCGGGCACGGTCGATTCCCGGATTCGCTCCGCGTGCGAGTCGGAGGCACGAGTGTTGGTCACTCTGGATACGGACTTCTCGGACGCGCGATCGTATGGGCAGAGAGGCACTCCCGGTGTAGTCCTGCTTCGACCGCACAGCATGAGTACGCGCGCGCTCGCATCCTGCGCTGAGACCGCTATTTCCGCACTGGCCTCTTGGGATGTCAGCGACCGCCTCTGGATCGTGGAGCCGGGTCGCCTCAGAGTTCGGGACCTGGCTCCGTAACGACGGGGTGACGATCCTCAATGCATTCTTCGACCGGAGATTCAAGCCGTGAAGCTCAACTACTACCCCGAGACCGACCAGCTCTATATCGATCTGGCGGATGGAGTCGCCGCCGAAACGATCGAGGTGGCTCCGGACTTCCTGCTTGATCTGGACAGCACCGGCAGGGTGATCGGGATCGATATCGATCATGCACGTGGCAAGGTCGATCTGGAACGCGTGGTGCTGAGTCGAATCCCAGGAGCCGTCCAGACCGTGGCCAACGAAACGGCGTGAGCAGGAAAGGTGGGTACGGGGTCTGGTGCGGGATCATATCGCCCCCCCTGATCTCGGCCGGTGAGCAGGATTCAGGAGCGGTTGGTCCTCGCCTGGACCGAGCTGCACCGGGAGGAACTCTCGGCGAAGTCGGCGACCTCGACGTGTCGCCGTACCTCGACTTCGGCGTTTTCAGCCGCCTGAGGGCGCCCGGAGCATTCCAGGCGGTGCGCGTGGCGTTCAACACCGTGGAATGGGAGTGCGGAGTCGATCTGGATCCGGAATTCGTGTACGAAAAGTGCCGGATGCTGGCTGAGTAGGGGCAGTCCGCCCCTATTTCGAGAACTCTTGCCCCCCTCGGGAACGAATCCCACCTGAGGGGTTCACCTTTGTTCAACGGTCGCTGACCCATCGACATCGAGGACATGGTGACCGGGCGGAGCGACTGCTCCGCATCTCATCCAAGCAGCAGAACATGAAAAAGCTTTACGTCGGCAACTTCTCCTGGGACCTTTCTGAAAAGCAGCTCGAGAAGCTCTTCGCCGAGCACGGGACCGTACAATCCTGCGTGGTAGTCAATGACCGGGATACCGGGCGCTCCCGCGGATTCGGGTTCGTGGAAATGGACGACGCCGGGGCAGCCGCGGCGATCAAGGCGCTCGACGGTGTCGAGCACATGGGGCGCCCGCTCCGCGTCAACGAGGCCCAGGACAAGCGGGCCGAGGGCGGCGGCGGCGGCGGTCGCAGCGGCGGCGGTTACGGCGGCGGTGGTAACCGCGGCGGTGGCGGCTACGGCGGCGGCGGCGGCAACCGCAGCGGCGGCAGCGGCGGCGGATACGGCGGTGGCGGCGGCAACCGCTGGTAATCGCGCGGCCTCGCACCACGCATCTCGAAGCGGCCCCGGAGACCTCCGGGGCCGCTTTTTTTATTTCACGGTGGGCTGGTCGCGCGGAATCACCCACTCCTCCCCGTTCCTCCGCCCCCCGGCGATCGAGCCCACCACGCGGTCGACGATCGAAACCCCCGCGGCGGCCATGTCGGGGAAGCGGTCCACGGGCCGGTCGAAGCCGCCCCGCGTGCGGTGGATGTGGAATCCGTCGGCGAACGTGCGGCCGAAGGCGGCCTCTATGCCCCTGCGGCCGATGAGGAAACCGATGAGGCCGCCCCAGGTGGCCGTCGGGTTGTCCGAATCCCAGCCCGCCAGCGCACCGATGCGGATGGTCTCGCGAAGGTCGCCGTCGCCCCAGTAGAGGCTGACGAGGCTCGCGCCGAAGTTGATGCCGGCGGCGAAACACCCTCCGCAGGCCGGCTCCCGCGTCGGAACGTCGTAGCCGTCGGCCCCGCGCACCTGGTAGCGCTCGTAGAGGGAGTCGCGCGCGGCTTCCCACGGCGCGCCGGCGGCGTGCAGCCCCGCGACGTAGTCGAACATGGCGGCGGCATAGCCTCCCTCCACCAGGCGCCCCCGCGCCTCTGATGCCATGTCGCGCAACCGCTTTCCGACCGGGACCCGTTCGTCGGAAATCGCTGCGAGGGCGTGCATCACGACGTAGAACTCCGCGATCCCGGCCGCCTCGCCGCGCGCCGTGGTCCGGATCGGCAGGTACGCGAGGTCGAGCGCCACGTCCGGCCGGCCCGGCGCGAAGAGCCCGAAGATCTCGGTCGTCAGCTGGGCGTCGATCATCTCGAACCCGGGATTCCGCGCCGGATCGCTGGTTTCGGGCGGAAGCACCCCCTCCCGCATCAGGTCGTGCGCAGCCTGGTTCGAAACCCAGAGGTAGTTCTCCGGCCGCCCTTCGCCGTCCCGGAACGGGGTGTTGTCGTCGGAATAGACGTGCCGCAGCCAGCCGTCGCGGATCTGCTCCGCCGTCAATCGGACCGGGTCGCTCGCCTGCGTGAGCCGGAGGTAGAGGTACTCGATGTCGGTGTCGTCGTCGGCCCCCCACGCCCCGTCCGGCGGATCGAGAAAGAAGTCGATCCGGCCGTCCGGCGACGGACCGGCGCCGCCCCAGATGTTGGGCTCGTCGGGGCCGCCCCAGTCCGCCCGGGTGTAGAATCCGGCGCCCCGGCCCCCGAAACCGTCCCCACCGAGCTTGTCCATCTCGGTGATGAGCCCGGTCCAGTTGGCGATGCTCTGCCCGAGCCAGAATCCCTCGAGGCGCTCGGCATACTCCGTGCGCGACACGCGGAAGGGCCCGCCGGCGCCGGGATCGGCCGGCGCGGCGGGGGAGCAGGACGCGACGGAGGCGATGAGGAGGAAGACGGCCGGAACGCGCATCCCCGAAGGTAGGGCGCGGGGCCGGCCTCCGCCCGGTCAGCCCTTCTCCACGATGCGGCGCAGCAGCCGGGGGGTCTCCCGGTTCCAGTAGTGCCCGTTCCGCCCGGATTTCGGGTCGCGCTGCAGCCGCACGACGACCAGGTCGAGATCGCGGAAGACGTAGAGCACCTGGTCGAAGGTGCCGGCGGCCGACGCCATGCCGAGTTCGGGGTCGACCCACCACAGGTATCCGTAGTACGGGTTGCGCGGGCCGGGCGTCAGCATGGCGTCGATCCACTCGGCCGGCAGGAGGCGCTCGCCGTTCCAGGTGCCGCCGTTGGCGACGAGCTGGCCGAGGCGCGCGAATTCGCGAAGCCGGGTCTGCATGCCGCCGATGGTGACGGTGGAGTAGTATTCGTCCACCATGAGGTAGGAGGTCCGCATGCCCAGCGGGTCGAAGAGGCGCTCGCGGGCAAAGGCGGCGAGCGGACGCCCGGCCGCGCGCTCGAGGAGCGGCGACAGGAGCTGGGCCCCCTCGTTGCTGTAGGCCCAGCGCTCCCCGGGCGCGGCGTCGAGCCCGAGTTGCAGGACGAACGACCGGGTGTCGCGGGCGGCGACGACCCCGGGACCCTGCACGCCGGCGGGGTTTCGGGCGACGCCCGAGGTCATGGACAGCAGGTGCCGCAGCGTGACCCCCCCGTCGGCCCCGGCGGTCCACTCGGGCAGCAGGGTGGCGACGGGCGCGTCGACGGACGGAATCCGCCCGTCGGCGATCAGCATCCCTGCGAGCACGGCGGCGACCGATTTGACGGCCGACCGGGTGTCGATCCACATCTGCATGGCTTCCGGAGTGCCCTGGTAGTCCGGCGCGTACCACTCCTGCACGACGTTCCCGCGCCAGGCCACCAGGCAGGCCGTCGCTTCGGAGGACTCGCACAGCGCGCGGTGCGCTTCGAGCGCGTCCAGGTCGAGCCCGAGCGAATCGGGGGCTGCGACCGGCCACTCGGTCACGGGGGCATCGGCGGTTCCGCGCCCGAGGCCCTGGGCGAGGGCGGCGGGCGCGAGGAGGGCGAAAGCGGAAAGGGTGAGGACGCGGAGCATGACGTGCTATCTTGCTAGTACTATCAAGATAATACGGCCTTCCCCGCCAAACAACTTCCGCGCCCTCCGTGTACGCGACGCCCGGACATCATGCGGGGAAGCGTTGTTCTTCGCCCGGGCATCGTCACACGTCCCGCGGGTCCACCCGTATCCGGTCGTCCGGACCGGGGACCCGCCGGCCCGTGAAGAGCAGCCGGTACGGGATCCGGTAGTGCGCCGGGTCGACGTCCGCCAGCAAGGCCAGCCTGGGATCGTCGGCGTGCTGGAGGATGTTCAGCACCCTGCTTCCCGAACGCTGGGCGGCGGCCTCGAGCCCGTGGACCAGCTCCCGCGCCTCCGGGACGCTCCCCACGCTCACGTCGTAGGCATGGAGACTGCGCACGAGCTCCCCGGGCAGCGGGATCTGCCCGAACCACGGGACGAAAAGAGCGAGACGCGCTGCCGCGTGCCAGAGCATGGGCAGCGAGAGCAGCCGTTCGCCCAGGTAGCTCCCGGTCGACCAGAGCGACGCGCCGGCGTTTCCTGAGGCGGTCTGCACGCTGCCGACGTATCCCGGGGCCGTTTCGGGGCGCCCGTCGAACATGAGATCGGCCGGATGGCGCTCGCCGCAGGCCCGTCGGACCGCGTCCGGGTCGGCGGCGTTCGGAACGCTGCGCCGCGGGAGGCGGCGCACCGGGATGCAGAGGTATTCCAGGGCCCAGGACGCGTACGCGCGCCCGAAGCGCTCGATCGCGTGCGCCACGGGCAGGTTCCGGCCCGCCGTCAGGGAGTAGTGTCCCTCGGCGAACGGGTCGGCCTCCTCCAGCGCCGCTCCCATGAGGGCCTGCGCCACGCCCTGGCCCCGGGCGCACGGGTCCACCCGGAGGTCGTAGTGCACGGCCGCGGCGAACGGCGAGCCGTGGAGGGTGGCCGGTCTCGCGGCCCAGGCCGTGATGCCGACCAGTCGACCGTCAGCCGTCACGGCGGCCAGGATCGACGATTTCTCGTACAGCCGCGAACGCTCGGCAAAGGACGGGCGCTCGAAGCGCAGCGCGGGGCGCGTGCCCTGGACGCAGCGGGCCTCGATGGCGAGCGCCGCGGGCTCGTCGTCGGGGTGGAAGGGGCGGATGCGCAGGTTCATGGTTTCTGCCCGGGCCGGGCGATGAGGAAGTCGTAGAAATAGGAGCCGTCACGCAGACCGAGGTCGCGTTCGAGCACCTCGTCGCGTTCGAGGCACCGAGCGACGTCGTCGGGTAGGCGGTGCCGCGCCAGGAAGAGCCGTTCGCAGACCCGAGCGCCCGGTCGGGCGGTGCGCACGATCTGGCGCCAGAGCACGTCATGCCGCTCCGGGGACAGATAGGAGCCGACGTCGGATAGCGAGAAGGCGTCGTACGTGGCGTCGGGGCACTCCGAGAGGTGCTCGACGAGGTCCTGCGCCACGATGCGGACCCGGGTTTCGGCCGACGAGAGGCGGCGCAGCCCCTCCGGTTCGAGCCACGCCGGAAGCGGACCGTCCGCCGCAAGACCTCCGCCGAAGAGGATCCGCGCGAAGGGGCTGCGGGCGAAGAGGTCCCGTGAGGCCGCGGCGGCCAGGCGGTCCATGATCCAGCGCCCGACCCGGAGGTCCGGGGCCACGTACCGGTGGAAAGCCTCGTCGCGCAGGACGAACCGCGTGCAGGCCCGCGAACAGGCGACGGAGACGGCGGCGCGGACGATGGGCGTGTCCCACTCGCGGCGCCAGCACGCGGCCTGCTCCTCCACGGTGCGGCAGCCCAGGAGGCGGGCCGTGCGCGCCCGGGTCCGGACGGGGGCCGTGGCGAGCGCGAAGAACCGCTCCCATCGGCCCGCGCGCAGCACGCCGCGCTCGACGAGGCGCGCCCGCGCGTCCCAGAAGGCTTGCGCGCCGGCGCCGAGGAGCGGCCGGAGCCGGTCGTACGTCGCGCGCCGCGCCTCGCGGCCCCCGGCCCCGCTCCGGTCCCCCGGCGCCTGCCGCACCCCGAGAAAGCCCGGGATTCCGGCCGGAAGGAGGGTCTTCGTGGCGGCGAGCAGGAGTTCCAGGAGATAGCCCTGCGCGGGGTTCGAGTCGACGGCGGTCACGTCGGCGGGCCCGTCGAGCACGAGGTCGAGCACGCGCGCCCCGCCGCCCGTCACGACGAGCACCCGGTCGGTCGGGCGCAGGGCGAGGGCCCTCCGCTCCGACGCGGAGTCCTCGTTGACCGAGCTGTAGTGGAGGGCGAGCCGCGGCGGCTCATGCGTGGAGGCACCCATCGACCATCTCCAGGATGCGATCGGCAAAGGATCGGATGCGCGGGTCGTGGCTCACGACCACGACGGCACGCCCGTTTTCGTGCGCAGCCTCAGCGAGGGCCTGCATCACCGAGCGGCCGGCGGCGCCGTCGAGGCTCCCGGTGGGCTCGTCGGCCAGGACCAGGGTCGGCTCGTTGGCGAACGCGCGCGCCACCGCGACGCGTTGTCGCTCTCCCCCGCTCAGGGATTTCGGGGCCCGGCGCGCGCAGTGCGCCACGCCGAACCGTTCGAGCAGGGCCCGGGCGCGGCGGGCCGATTCCGGGCGGAAAAGGCCCGCGGCATGCAGCGCGACCTCGAGGTTCTCCTCCGCCGACAGGGCCTCGACGAGCAGGCCGCGCTGGAAGACGAACCCGACGTGGCGGCATCGGAAGGCGGGGCGGTCGCGCGGTGCGAGCCGCTCCACCGCGATTCCGGCCACGCGGACGTGCCCGGACGTCGGAGCGAGCAGTCCGCCGGCCAGGGCGAGCAGGGTCGTCTTGCCGCTTCCGCTCGGGCCTTCGACCAGCAGCAGTTCCCCCGGATCGACGCGCAGGCTCACCTCGCGCACCGCGGCCTGGCCTTCGCGCGCGCCGGATCCGTAGACCTTCGTCACGCGGTCCATTTCGAGGGGCGGGGCCCCGGTCGGGGTGGAAACGCGGATTTCAGGCACGGAACACCTCCCCGGGCCAGATGGAGCGGACGCGGCGCAGCGGGAGCAGGGAGCCGGCGAGCGCCATGAGGCCGGCCATCGCGGCCACGACCGCCACCGAGACCGCATCGAGCCGGATCTCCAGTTCCGGGACGAGGTGACCGAGGAGCGGCATGATCGCCGGGATGGACAGGGCGCCGACGGCGAAACCCGCGCCCGCCAGCACGGCCGCCTGGCTGACCACGATGCGCGTGATGGACCGGGCCGGGGTGCCGATGGCCATGAGCAGGGCGAAGGCCTCGCGCTGGTCGGTCACGGCCCCGTGCAGGAGGATCGAGAAGAGGCTGAGGGAACTCACGATGGCCAGGACCGCGAGGACCCAGAGGACCGGCAGGACGCCGGCTTCCATTTCCCGGATGTTGTTGCGCACGAACGCGTCGTGGGCGATGAACTCCAGCTGCGGAAAGGCCTCGGCGAGTTCGGCGGCCGTGTCGTCGGGCGACGCCCCCGGTTCGAGGTCGAGCAGGCCGAAGCTCACCACCGGGCCCGTCGACGCGAGGCTGCGCACGTCGGCGATGTGGCCGAAGGCGTACTGGGCGACCAGCGCGTTCGTGTTCGCGGCGATGCCGACCACGCGGAACGGGCGATCCTCGACCACGACGGTATCCCCGGGCGAAAGCCCCCGGCGACGGGCGAACGCACGGTCCAGGACCATCTCCCCTGGTCCGGGCGCGGCCCGACCGGCCGGGACGAACGGCGCGCCGGCCGGGGCATCCGGATCGATTCCGAACAGGAAGAGCGTGGACCGTTCTCCGCCCGCCGTGCCGCTCACCAGGATGCGGAGCAGAGGCGAGGCCGACGCGACCTCCGGCCAGTACGAAATCGCGTCGAGGGTGGACGCCGCGAAGACCGAACTGCTGCGCAGGAGGTTGCCGGTTCCGACCCTGGCCACCCACAGGTCGACCGGTTGCCGCTCGATGTAGCTCACCGAACCGGCCCGGACGCCGAAGTAGACCCCGACGAGGATCAGCATCAGGGCCACCGAACTCGCGATGCTGGCGACCGTGCCGGCGCATCGCGCCCGGTCGAAGACGGCGAGGCGCCGGGCGATCCCGACGCGCGCACCCGGCAGCAGAGCGGTCGTGGGACGCATGCTCAACCCTCGAGGATCGTGGCGAGCGTGCCGACGAGGCGGTCGATGTCGGCCGCGGTATGCTCGGCGTTCAGGCTGATGCGGAACCGCTCCTGCCCCGTCGGCACGGCGGGGTAGACGATCGCGTTGATGAAGAGACCGACCTCGTGGAATCGCGCGGCGGCGGCGTGCACGTCGACCGACGACGGAACGGGGATCGAGCAGATCGGCGACTCGCCCTTCCAGTCGATTCCGATCGTCGCCAGGCGGTCGCGCAGGCAGGCGACGTTGGCCCACAGGCGCTCGAGCGGCTCCGGATCCCGTTCCAGCACGTCGAGTCCCGCCAGCACGGCAGCGATCACGGTGGGCGGAAGCGAGGCCGAGAACATGTACGAACGGGCATAGAAACGCAGCCAGTCGACGAGGGCGTGGTCGCCGGCGACGAAGCCGCCGACCACCGAGAAGGTCTTGCTGAAGGTGCCCATGATCGCGTCGACGAGGTGTTCGACGCCCGCGTGCGCCGCGGCGCCGCTTCCGCCCGGGCCCAGGACGCCGGTTCCGTGGGCGTCGTCGACGACGAGCAGGGCGCCGGCCGTGCGGCAGGCGGTCGCGATCGCGGCGAGCGGGGCGAGGTCGCCGTCCATCGAGTAGACCCCTTCCACTCCGACGAGCGTGTCGCCCGTCGAGGGCTGGTCGAGCAGGTCGCCCAAGGCGGCGACGTCGTTGTGCGGAAAGACGCGGGACGCGGCCCCCGCGAGGCGCAGCCCGTCGATGAACGAGGCGTGGTGCTTCTCGTCGTGGACGACGCGGTCGCCGCGCCGCACCAGGGCCGACACGAGCCCGAGGTTCGCCCCGTATCCGGTGGGAAACACCACGGCGTCTTCCTGCCGTTTGAGGGCCGCCAGCCGGGCCTCGAGCTCCCGGTGCAACCGCAGGGTGCCGTTCAGGTGCGGAGGGCCGGCCACCCCGACGCCCCACCGGTCGACGGCGCGGCGAACGGCGTCCCGGACGTACGGGTGGTTGGCGAGCCCCAGGTAGTTGTTGGACCCGAACATGATCATGGTGCGCGGCGGCCGCGCCGGGTCGTCCTGGACGCGGACCTCGCGCCCGGTCGCCGAGACGACGGTCCGGCGGTACAGGCGAGCCCGCTCGGGCACCGTGTCGCGGAGGAGGCCCGAAAAGGCGGCCATGCGGGCCCGAAGCGGGAGTTCGCGCGCGCCTGCGAGCGCGGCTTGCAGGCAGTCGGCGCCGTTGTCCGGGCGGCGAGCGGTGGTGGGGAGGGTTTGCGTGGTGTTCATGACCGTACCAGGGCGAGAAGCCCTGCGATGAGGGATTCCAGGTCGCCGTCGTAGCCCTCGAAGAGCGCTCGGACGGCCAGCGGGTCGAGAACGAAGGGCGGCACGTCGGTACCCGGGTCGATCCGGATCCCGGGCCGCCCGGTGACCGTGCCGAGGGCGATCGGACGCCACCCGGCGGCGCCCGAGACGCGGCCGAGTGCACCGACGAGCCCCGGCGGCACCGTGAAGAGCAGTTCGAACTCGCCGTGCAGCGAGGCGAGGAGCAGCCATCCGGGCAGCCCGCGGGCTTCGAGCGGCGCCAGGGCCGAAGGGTCGAAGCAGCCCGCCACGTCGACGTCGAACCCCACGCCATTCAGGCGCGCGAGGCGGCCGAGCGCGTCCAGCGCCCCGTCGCTCGTGTCGATGCAGGCGCTCGCCACTCCCCTGAGCGACCGGCCCTCCCGCAGGCGCGCGACGGGCCGGAAGGCCGGGGTCGGCAGCGAGCCGCCGGCGGATCGGCCCAGCGCCGCAAGTGCGCCGGTGCCGAGCGGACCGGTCACGTACACCCGGTCCCCGGGCCGGCAGCCGCGGCGGGTCAGCGCGGCGCCCCGGGGCAGCGTTCCGACCGCGGTACAGCCGATCCGGAACTCCGGGGTGGCGTTCGTGTCGCCTCCGGCGATGCCGATTCCGTTCGCGCGGCACACGTCGGCGATGCCGCTGGCCACGCCGTCGAGGAAGTCCGCCTCGAGTCCCGGGTGGATTCCGAGCGAAACGAGCGCGGCGAGCGGATCGGCCGAGACGGCCGCCAGGTCGCTCAGCGAGGCCGTCAGCGCCACCCAGCCGATCGTGTACGGGTCCGGGTAGAACCCGAGAGCCAGTTCTTCGACCAGGTCGTCGGTGGTGATCGCGAGGGTCACGTCACCGGACGGCAGGTCGAGCAGTTCGCAGTCGCTCTCGTGCAGCGCGTTGTGCTGGGCGGCGGGGCGTGGCAGGTTCGCGGCGAAGCGGTCGATGATCGAGAATTCGTTCATGGCGATCACGGGCAGAGGGAGAGCGCGCCCGGCAGCACGCGGAAGCGGACTTCGGAGGCCAGGAAGACCTCGCCGTCGGCTTCGACCGCCACCGGGCGCATGGCCGACACGGCGAGGCGCGTGGCCTCCCAGGTCCTGGTCCGCGGCAGGCCGTCGAAACGGCCGCGCGCGAGCGACCCGACGACGCGCAGCAGTTCGGTCGGCGTCATGTCCAGGCAGGCCGCGACGGTCGCGTGGCCCGGGGACGGGGCCAGGCGTGCGTCGTACGAGAGCATACCCGCGCACCGGGTCGAGAGCAGGATGGCGAGGTTGGCGACCGGGGCGGGCCGCGAGCCGTCGATCGCGAGCGGTTCGGGCCGGTGGTGCGCGATCGTCGAAACGGCCGCCCACAGGACGGCGCACCCGGTCGCGTGCCGCTTCAGCCGGGCCAGCACCCGCGTCGGGTGGTTGAAGAGGTGGTTGGCCTCGGCGGTCACGCCCACGGCCGCGTTGAGGAAGGCGTACCCGAAGCCCGATCCGTCCATGTCGATGCGCAGCACGTCCCGGGGCGCCGCGGCGCCGAAATCGACCCGGACCGGCACGCCGGCGACCAGGCGCCGAACGGGCTTGTGGAAATCGTTGCTGGATCCGAGCCCGACCGCGCCGAGCCGCAGACCGGGCTGCCCGAGGGCGAGCAGCGCCGAGCCCACGGCGTTGACGGTGCCGTCCCCCCCGGCCGCCACGAAGTCGGTTTCGCCCCGCTCGGCCTCCCGCGCCACCGCCCTTGGGGTATCCGCGCCCGGCTCGAGCACGACCCGTCGGAAGTCGCCGACGAAGGCCGTCAGCCCGGGTTCGACCCGGGCCCAGCGCCGCTCGGCCGTGCCGGCGCCCGCGCGGGGATTGAGGAATACGACCATCACACCTGCGAGATTTCGGGCCGGCGCGCCAGCGTGCGCACGAACAGGCCGTGGAACAGGGCCAGGCCGGCAATCCAGGCCGGGTGATGGGCCACGATGACGGCCCCCAGCGTGAGCAGGAAACCGTGCAGGCCGGGTACGATCGAGCGGAAGGCGTCGCGGTCCGTCTTCACGCGGTGCAGCCGCACCGACGAGAGCCCGAAGGCCGCGGCGCCGGCGACCAGGAGCAGTCCGGCGAGCGGAAGTGCCGTGCCGGTGGCGACGGCGTGGACCGATGCCGACGCCGATAGGACGGCTGTGACCGCCGTTGCGTCGGCGACCCAGGCGGCCGCAGTCCTTCCGAACCGGACCGGAAGGGTGTCGTACCCCGTCGCACGGTCGGCCTCGACGTCCTTGAAGTAGCCGGTCAGGACGAAGTGGGCGTACCCGAAAAAGGCCGCGCTGACGGCCGCCGGCAGGCCGGGGTGCGCCAGGATCGACGCGGGGGTCGACCCCGGTATCGCGGCCAACGCACCGACCGGCACGAGCAGCGCGACCACCGCCGCGTTGCACGGCGGACCGCCCCACCAGCGCCGTTTGAACCAGGTATACGACAGGAGGCCCAGCACCGCGCCCGACGCCACCGGCAGCGTGTGCGGGTTGGCGAGCGCGAGGAGGAGCGTGCAGACGGTCAGACCGCCGATCGAGACGACGAATACGTCCCGGGTGCTGAGCTCTCCGCGCACGAGGGGCCGGTACGAGGACGACAGGGCGTCGGTGTCCTTCTGGAAGCAGTCGGTGAGCGCCTGTCCGAACCCGTATCCCAGGAAGCACGCGGCGAAGGCGGCCGCGAGACGCGGCGCCGCGAGGTCGCCGGCGAACGCGATGCCCGTCCACCCCGCGATTCCCGAGACGAAGAGGAGGTACGGGCGCATCTGGATGCGGTAGGCGCTCCAGAAGGCGGGGCTCGAGGGAGTGATGGCGCGGTGCATGGCCGGGTGGTCTGTGTTCCCGGCAGAAAGGTCGCGGCCTCGAAACCGGCCGCGTGGGTCATCCCCACCCCCGGAAACGGACACCCGCCCGGGTCTCCCGCTTCGCCCGACCGCGGCGGATCAGGCCCGAGTTCCGCGTGCGTATTCCGACGGAGATACCCCGTAGGCCTGCTTGAACAGCTGGGCGAAGTGGTCGGCGTCGTGGAACCCGACGTCGTACGCGGCCTCGGAGACGTTCCGGGCGCCGGACGCGAGCAGCTGGGCCGCCCGGCCGAGCCGCATCCAGCGGATGAATCCGGCCGCCGAGAGCCGGGTGGCGTCGCGCAGCCTGCGCTGGAGTTGCCGGGGGCTGATCGCGACCTCGTCGGCGAGCCACTCCACGCCGAAGTTCGAGTCGGCCAAGTGGGCCTCGACGATGGCCTTCACCTGCTCCACGAAGCGCGCGGCCGTCGAGGTCACGTGGACCTGGGTGGGCGCGACCGCGATCGAGCCGTACGGGGCACCGGTCGAGAGCAGCTTGCGCAGCTCGACCAGGTTCTCGAGCCGCGCCAGCAGCGCCTCGGCGTCGAAGGGTTTCTGCAGGAAGTCGTCGGCCCCGGCGGCCAGTCCCCGCACGCGCGTCGCCGCGTCCCCGCCGGCGGTGAGCAGCACGATCGGGACCGTGTGGCGCTCCGGGTCGGAACGGATCGAGCGGCACAGTTCGATTCCGTCCATTCCGGGCATCACCACGTCAGAGAGGACGAGGTCCGGTCTCTCGGCGCGGACGAGCGCGAGCGCCTGCTCGCCGGACGCGGCCTCGGCGATGCGGTATCGCCCCTCGAGGTGCAGCCGGAGGTAGGCCCGCATGTCGGGGTTGTCGTCGGCCACGACGATGAACGGAAGGGCCGACCCGGGGTCCTCCCCGCCGGGATCCGGCGCCGCGTCCTCACGCGCCGCGGGAAGCGCCGCGGGCACGCGGAGCCGGTGCCGGTCCGGGATCGGAAGCGGCTCGGCCGACGCCGCGGGCAGCTCCACGCGGAAAACCGTGCCCTCCGGGCCCGTTTCGGCGACCTCGATCGTGCCCCCGTGCAGCACCACGAACTCCCGCGCAATGGCAAGCCCGAGGCCGAAGCCGGTCCGGGCGTGCCCTTCGCGGCCTTGCGTGAACCGTTCGAAAAGGGTATCGCGGATGCCCTCGGGAATTCCGGGGCCGTCATCCCGCACGTCGAGACGCAGGCGGCCGGCATCTCCCGGGCCCACGGAAACGGTTACCGTGCCCCCGGGCGGCGTGTACCGGACCGCGTTCGAGACCAGGTTCGCGACGACCTGCTGCATGCGGTCCGGGTCGAACTCGCACGTCGTCCGGGGGCCACGGGCCGCAAACGTCAGCGTCACCCCGTGCCGCTCGGCGAGCGGCTGAAGGTCCACGACGTACCGCGCGCAGGCATCCGCGAGGTCGTACGGCGCGCGCCGCAGGACGAGCTTGCCCGAGTCGATGTGCCCGAGGTCGAGCAGGTCATCCGCCAGGTCCCCGAGATGAGCCGCGTTGCGCCGCGCGATCTCGAGCGGCGCCCGGAGCGTCGGCGGAAGCTCCTCGAGGTGCGGCCCGAGGGTGTCGTCCAGGGGTCCCTTGATCAGCGACAGCGGAGTGCGCAGATCGTGCGTGATGCCGGCGAAGAACCGGGACTTGAGCGCCTCGACCTGCTCGATGCGATCCGCTTTCGCCGCGTTTTCCTCGGCCAGTTGGCGGTTTCGCCGATCGGCCTGGTACAGGCGATACCGGGCCCGGTAAAGCGAAACGGAAATCGCGAACACGAACACGGATACGGCCGCGAAGAAGACCGCCTGCGTTCGCAGGGAACCGCCGCTCACCGCCTCCGGGGCCGTCGCGACGGGGATGACCAGCGTCCCGAAGAGCACCGCGCACAGGAGCGCGATCTGCCGGGGTTTCAGCGGTACCGCGCCCGCGGCAACGAAAAGGCTGAGCACGAACCACGCCGACGAGAAGGTGACGTCCCGGTTCATGCGATCGTCGAGGACCGAGGCCAGGCACACCAGGACGGCGGCCACGGCGACCAGTTCGCGTCCGAATCGCCTTCCCCCCGGTCGCCCCGCGAGCCACAGGAAGGCGCTCATGACGGCGGCGATGAGCAGCTTGTCCCAGAGCACGATCCGGGTCTTGTCGGCCCAGTCGAACGACAATTCCCGACCCGAGAGCACGTACGAGAGCAGGTACAGGGAAAGCGCGATCAGCCCCGCAAGACCGGCCGCACGCATTCCACGCCCCGTAAGGTCGGCGACCAGGTCCCGGAATCCGGGGTCGCGCTCGGCCCCGTCGAGTTCGACCCAATCGTCCTGCAGACGTCGCAGCGCTGCGCGCATGGTTGTGCCCGTTTCGGGAACGCGGTCGGAACCGATCCTGCGGCCCTGCTCCGACCCGGCGCCCCATGGTGGCCCGGCATCACGCCGTGCAAGGACGGGAACGCATCCGACCGTGTCAATAGCGCGATCCGTCACGGGCGCCGGGTCCGGATGTCCGGTTCGGCGGGTGTCGGGGCCTCGATCCTTGCATCGTGAACCCGAACCAACCCCCACAACCCGAACCGACCCGAGGTACCCCCATGAAAACGACCGCAACCGCCCTCCTCCTCGTAATCGCCCTTGCCGCCGGCGCATGCGACCCGGACGACGGCTCGACGCGCCTGACCGTGATGACCCGCAACGTCTACGTCGGAACCGACGTCGATGCCGTAATGGCCGCCACGGACGGCGAGGATCTCGTCGGGCGAATTCTCGTCGCATGGCAGGAACTCCACGCCACCGACTTCACGCGGCGAGCCGAAGCGCTCGCCGACGAGATCGAGGCGGCGAAACCCGACATCGTCGGACTGCAGGAAATCACCACCTTCCGCGTACAGTCCCCCGGTGACGTCGTCGTGGGCGGAACGATTCCCGCCACGCAGGTCGCCTGGGACTACCTGGAGATCCTCCTCGATGCGCTCGAGGAGCGCGGTCTCGACTACCGCGTCGTGGGCGTGGTCCAGGACGCGGACGTGGAGCTTCCGCTGATCACCGCGATGTCCCCCCCGGCCTTCGACGATGTACGCATGACCGACTACGACGCCGTCCTGGTCTCGTCGCGGGTTACGACGGCAAACGTGGTCACCGCAAATTTCGAGGCCAAGCTGCCCGTTCCGATGCCCATAGGCGCCCCCATCGAGATTCCCCGCGGGTACGTGGCCTTCGATGCGACCGTCGAGGGCTCTACGTTCCGCTTCGTGAGTTCGCACCTCGAACCCGCATCCAACCCGCTGATCCTGCCGATCCAGCAGGCCCAGGCCGCGGAGCTTATCGAAGCGGCCGGAAGCGGCGCGGCGATCGTGGTCGGCGACCTGAATTCGCGGGCTGCCGACGGGGCATCCTACCTCATGCTCAAGAGCGCGGGTCTGCGCGATGCCTGGCTCGAATCCATGCGCGGCGCGGCGGGAGCGACCTGCTGCTTCCACACCAGCCTGGTATCGGGGCTGCGCCAGCCGGACGAACGCGTCGACCTCGTGCTGTTCAGACCGTCGACGGAGGTCCCGATGAAGGCCGAAAAAGCCGAGTTGCACGGCACGCAGACCTCGACGACGGCCGGGGGCATCTATCCCTCCGATCACGTCGGCGTATCGGCGCGATTCACGATCGGGGTGAATTGAGCACCCGGAAGCTCGTCGACCTCCCCCCTCCCGGGTTCGGCGCCAGGATTCCCCGGTCGACCAGCTCGCGGATGTCCCGGCTCGCCGTGTCCTGCGACACCCCGGCGAGCCGGGCCCATTTGGTGGAGGTGACGAAGCCCTCGAAGTCGTCTTCGAGCATGCGCCGGAGGACGAGGAGTTGCCGTTCGTTGAGGGGTGTCGCGGCATGACGGCGCCAGAAGGCATCGCGACGTTCCACGCCCTCGAGCATTGCGGCCGAGCGTCGGAAAGCCACGCGCAGGGTCTCGAGAAACCAGAGGAGCCAGTCGGTGACGTCCAGGTTGCCCTTCTGCGCCCATTCCAGTGCGCGGTAGTATCCGGCGCGGTCGCGCCGCACGGCGTCGCTGAGCGAGTAGAAACGGCGGGACGTGCCCTCGCTCGCGGCGAGCAGGCGCTCCGACAGGGCGCGGGCGAGACGGCCGTTCCCGTCCTCATACGGATGGATGGTCAGGAACCGGAGATGTGCGAGGCCCGCCCGCACCAGGGCATCCTCGTCGCCGCCTGCGTTGATCCATGCCAGGAATCGGTCCATTTCGCCCGCCACCCGGTCGGCCGGAACGGCCTCGAAATGCACGGTTTCGCGCCCCATGGGCCCGGACACGACCTGCATCGGACCCGACGCGCCGTCGCGCCAACGCCCGACGGCGACGCGGGAAGCCGGGCCGAGGAGTAACCCATGCCAGCGGTGCAGTCGCCCGGCGGTCAGGGGTGCGTCGAGATCGCTCGTGGCATCGAACAGGACGTCCACCAGCCCGTCTACCGCCCGCCCGGGCGCGCGGCCGGGAGGCGGGTCGAGGCCGAGGCGGCGTGCCACCGAAGAACGCACCTCGTCGCGATCCAGATGTTCGCCCTCGATGGAGGCCGTCTGCACGGCCTCGTCCGTACGCACGACCCACTCGGCGGCCGCGCCGAGTTCGAAGCCCAGCCGCTCCATGCGTCCGAGCAATCGTCCCTGGCGGAACCGGGTTTCGGCGAGCGCGGTGCCCAACCGGGCCGCATTCCAATGGAACTCCGGCCAGACCGGGTCCTGCCAGATATACTGTACTCCGCGCTTCATGCGGAGAATATCGGCTCCATTCTCCGCACGCACAAGTCCGTTCTCCGCATTTCGTGCGGAGAACAGCACCGGCGCGTGCCGACCCGGAAATTCCTACCGCAGCCCCGGCACCTTCCGCCCCGGAGTCCACGGCGCCCCGGCCGCCTCGGCCCGCGCCTCGAGCGCCGGCAGCGTCCCGCCGACGAGCGTCTCGATGCGGTCGCGGATCGGCGGATAGGCCGTGGAAACGATCTCGAACTGGCGACGCTGCAGGCCGGTGACCTCGTTGATGGTGCCGTTCCACGAGCCCATCGAGCGCGAGAGGCGCTGCATGAGCGACGGCCCGCGCGGAGCCCGCGTGCGTTCGCCGCTCAGTTCCTCGCCGACGGCGTCGAGGTCATCCTCCAGCCGGTCGAGGTCGGAGAGCAGCGCGGCATTGTCGGCCGGAACGCGTCCGACGGCCTCGCGAAGCGCCACCAGGCGCGACTTCGCCTCCGTAAGGGCAGCGTTGGCACCGTACATCGTGCGCATGAGGGCCGCCGTCTCGAGCTGGAACGCCACCGCCTCCGCCGACCGCGGGCCGTGCATGGGGTACACCTCGATCGTCCCGGAGACTCCGAGGTCGCGCGTTTCGCCATCGTGCACGAGCGCCAGCGACACGGTGTACGTGCCCGGTGCCACGAGCGGACCCGATCCCCCGCCTCCACGCCGCCCACCACCCGCCGCGCCGGTGACCGGTGCCAGCGACGGGTACCGCAGGTCCCACGCCACGCGCGAAAGCCCCGACGAGGCGGGTCCCGTGAGCCGCCGAACGACCGCGCCGGAGGCATCCTTGATCGTGAGCAGCATCGAGGGGGCTTCCTCCCTGTCCTCCGCATCCAGCGAGTCCCAGGGCGGGTAGAACGTGTCCTTGCCCTCCTTCTGCAGCGCGGCTTCGGCCTTCTGGCGGCGCGCCTTGCGGGTCGTCGGCGCCTCCTTGAGCCAGTAGAAAATCTGCGCGCCGGTCGGCCGGTCGGCGGCGGTCCAGAAGCGGGCACCTTCGGATCCGTTGTCGGGCGAGGCCGGCACGAAGAGCGGCGCCCGGGTCACGGGCAGGACGGCGGCCGGGGCGTCGAGCACCGCCGCATCGCGCACGAGAGCCCGCAGGATTTCGAGGTCGTCGAGCACGTAGAACCCGCGTCCGAAGGTGCCGAGCACGAGGTCGTCGTCCTGGGTCTGGATCGCGAGGTCCATCACGCGGATCGTCGGAACGCCGCTCCCCAGGCGGGCCCACGACGCGCCGTCATCCGGCGAGAACCAGATGCCGTACTCGGTTCCGACATAGAGGAGCCCCCGCATTTCGGGGTCTTCCTTGATCGTCCATGCCGTTCCCCGCTCGGGAAGACCGTGGGTGATGAGTTTCCAGGTGCGTCCGAGATCCCTCGAAACGGCCACGTACGGGCGAAAATCGCCTTCCTTGTGCGGGTCCCACGAGGCGTAGACCGTGTTCGCGTCGAAGTGCGACGGGTTCAGCGTGTAGACGAAGGTCGTGTCCGGCACTCCGGGCACGGGGCCGATGCGCCGCCATGTGCCGCCCCCGTCCTCGGTGACGTGGATCTCGCCGTCATCCGTTCCGGCCCAGAGCAGACCCTCACGAAGCGGCGATTCCGAGAGCGCCACGACGGCGCCGTATTCCGACGTCGAGCCGTTCTTCTCGACGGCGTCGACCGACCAGACGCGGCCCATGATGCGCAGGCGGTCGCGGTCGATGCCGGCCGAAAGGTCGCCCGAGACGGGTCGCCACGACGATCCGCGGTCGTCCGAGCGAAAAACGCGCTGCGCCGCGATGTAGAGACGCGCCGGGTCATGGGGCGATATCACGATCGGCGTATCCCAGTGCCAACGCAGTTTGTCCTCGCCCGGCTCCTCCATCGGCTGGATGTAGACGTCCTCGCCGGTCGAGAGGTTGAAACGGCTGATCCCGGCGTGCTGCGACTCGCTGTACACGATGTTCGGATCGGTCGGGTCGACGCGCGTCACGAAGCCGTCGCCGCCCTGCGTCTGGAACCAGTCCGAGTTGCGCGCGCCGCGCGAGGTGCCCCGGTTCGAGGGGCCTCCGAACGTATTGTTGTCCTGCGTTCCGCCGTAAATGCGGTAGTACGGGCGCAGCGAATCGACCTCGACCCGGTAGAACTGCGCGAGCGGAAGGTTCTGGAACCAGTCCCACGTCTGGCCGAGGTCCCACGACTGGTAGAGCCCGCCGTCCCCTCCGATCAGCAGGTGGTCGGGGTTCTGCGGATTCACCCAGACGACGTGGTCGTCGACGTGGCGCCACTGGAGCGGCACGTTTTCCCAGGTCCTGCCGCCGTCGTTCGTTACGCCCGTGACCGTGTTGACCGAGTACACGCGGTCGACGTGTACCGGGTCGGCGAACAGCTCCTGGTAATAATTCCCGCTCGTCATGCGGTCTGACATCTTGCGGAAGGTGCGCCCGTTGTTGGTCGAGCGGAAGAATCCGCCTGATTCACCGCTCGTCTGCGCGATGGCATACACCACGTCCGGATCGACCGGCGAGATCGCGAGACCGATGCGCCCCACGTCGCCGCCGGGCATGCCTTTCGCCTCGGTCCACGTCGCGCCGCCGTCCTCGGTGCGCCAGAGTTTCGAGCCGGGTCCGCCGGAGATGAGCGTCCACTGCCGCCGCGCGCGCTGCCAGCTCGACGCGATCAGCACGTCGGGGTTCGACGGGTCCATGACGAGGTCGGCGACGCCCGTCCAGTCGTTCACGGCGGGCAGGATCTGTGTCCACGTCCCCCCTCCGTCGGTCGTCTTGTAGATACCGCGCTCGGGGCCTTTCCGCCAGAGCGGACCCTGCGCCGCGACGTAGACCACGTCCGAGTCCCTCGGGTCGACGAGGATCTTCGCGATGTGCTCCGACTCCTTGAGCCCCATGTTCTTCCAGGTGCGGCCGGCGTCGACCGACTTGTAGACGCCGTCGCCCCAGCTCACGCTGCGCTGGATGTTGTTCTCGCCGCTGCCGACCCACACCACGTTCGGGTCGTTGGGGTCGATCGTGACGCATCCGAACGAGTACGAGCCGACGTCGTCCATGATCGGCTCCCAGGTCGTGCCCGCGTTTTCGGTCTTCCAGACCCCGCCGCTCGCGACGGCGATGTACCACGTGTTGGGCGCGCCCGGATGGATCGCGATGTCCTGGATGCGCCCGCTGATCGCCGCCGGGCCGATCGCGCGGAATTTGAGGCTGCGGGCGGCCCTCGCAATCTGCTCGGCCTTGGTGGCGGTCTTGGCGGTGTCGGCACTCGCGGCGTCGCGGCGGCCGCGCTGGGCGGCGGCGTTCTGCGGAATGACGGCGACGAGGAGGGCGGTGACAAGGATCGCCCGAAGGACGGAACGGCTCACGGCAACACTCGGCTGGTGGCGAAGTGCGTAATGTATCCGCCGCGCGTATCCCCGTCCGCCCCAAACCCGCCCCGAACGTAAGAATTTCGGGAATTGCAGTCGCGTGAGCGGCCTGGAGGTCATGCCGACCCTCTTCCCGGGTCATGGTGGAAACCGGCAATCCCCCATGCCCACGGTCGCACGCTTCTACGGCATATTCATCAAGATGTGCTTTCGGGATCATGGAACGCCGCACTTTCATGCGGTGTACTCCGAAACCATCGGGGTCTTCGACATCGCCACGCTGGAGCTGATCGAGGGAGACTTGCCCGTCCGAGCTCAGCGGCTCGTCGTGGAGTGGGGGCAGATCCATCGAGCAGATCTGCAACGCATGTGGGAGACCCGGGAATTCAGGCAACTCCCGGGGCTGGACCCATGAGCAGTCATTTCCCGAAGGTCGAGACCGTCACTCCACGATCCGGCAAGCGTCTGCTGGTCGGCTTCGACAACGGCGTCGCGAAGGTGTACGATTGCACACCACTTCTGGAGACGAACGCATTCAAGCCCCTGGAGAGCGAATCGCTGTTCCGACAGGTACACGTCGATCCGCACGGCTACGCGGTGATCTGGAACGACGACATCGACCTGGCGGAAGCCGAACTCTGGCGTGGCGGTGTCTCGGCCGCAGGACAACGGCCCGAGGTGCCGGTCGGCTAGCGCACCACCAGGGCCCGACCCGAAGCCCTGAAGGTCCAGCCCTCGACGGCGATCACGTACGCCCCCGCGGGCAAGGGCGCCCCATCGACGCGTCGAAGCGGTTGGAGCCGAGCGCGGGCTTTGGATTTCGGGCGGGGCGTGTGAACTTGTCGCCGTACCCGCTACGTGTCCTGACCATGCGTCATATGAAAGCCGCCGCTCTCGCCTTGGTCGTCGCCCTGGTCGTCGCCCTGCTCGCGCCGGCCTTGGCTCACGCCCAGAACCCCGACTTCCCTGCGAGCGAATTCTCTGCCCGCCGCGCCCGGATCATGGACGAGATCGGACCCGGCGCCCTCGCCGTCATCCAGGGCGCGGCCGATGCCGAGGGCTTCCGCCGATTCCGCCAGACCAACACGATGTACTACCTCACGGGCATCGAGACGCCCGCGACGTACCTCGTGATCGACGGGCGCAACCGCACGTCCACCCTCTACATGCCGCACGAGGACGCGGGTCGCGAGCGCGGCGAGGGCAACGTATGGGCGGCCGAGGACGTGGAGGTCGTCAAGGCGATTTCGGGTGTCGAGGACGTGGTCGCCGTCGAGTTCATGGCCCGCCGCCTGATGGGCGGAACGATGCTGCGACCCCCGTGGCCGATTCTCTACACGCCGCACGCCCCGGCCGAAACCGGCACCGACAGCCGCGACGAACTGCTGCGGGCGCGGGCGAACCACGCGTCCGACCCGTGGGACGCGCGGCCGACGAGGGAGGCGGCCTTCCTCGGGCTCCTGCGCGAACGGTTTCCGTCGTTGGAGATCCGCGACCTCTCCCCGATCCTCGACGCGATGCGCTCGGTCAAGTCACCGGCCGAGATCGCCGTGATACGTCGCGCGTCGCATCTCGCGGGCCAGGGCCTGCTGGAAGCCATGCGATGCACCGCCGACGGCCGGTACGAATACCAGCTGGAGTCGTGCGCGCGGTTCGTGTTCCAGTCGAACGGATCCCTGCGCGACGGCTACTCGGCGATCGTCGGATCGGGCTCCAACGCGATCATGGGGCACTATTCGAAGAACGACGCCCGCCTCGACGACGGCGAACTGGTCCTGATGGACTTCGCGCCCGAGATCCGCTACTACACGAGCGACGTCACCCGCCTCTGGCCGGTGAGCGGAACGTGGTCGTCGGACCACCTGCAGCTCTACGAATTCATCGTGGCCTTCCGTGAAGCGCTGATGGCCGAAATCCGGCCCGGGGTCACGGCCAACGAAATCCTCGAACGCGCCCGCGTGCCGATGCAGGCGTACGTCGACGCCCGCACGTGGGCCAAACCCGAATACGAGGAGGCGGTGCGCCGTGCGCTGCGATCCAGCGCGCACGTGCAGCACCCGGTCGGAATGGCCGTGCACGACGTGGGCACGTTCCGCCCCGGCCCGCTCCAGGTCGGACACGTGCTGACCATCGACCCGATGATGAGCATTCCGTCGGAATCCCTCTACGTGCGCGTCGAGGACACGGTGGTCGTGACCGAGACGGGCGTCGAGAACTTCACCGCCGATATCCCCGTGCTTCCGCGCGAAATCGAGGCGATCATGCGCGAGGCGTCGATCCTGGACCGGCGGCCGCCCATTCCCGAGTGACCCGCTCGATACCCGACGTCGCACGCGCCGGCGGGGTGCCGCGGGGTGCCGGCGGAGTGCCGCGGAGGGGGGTGGAGGGGGCGGCCGGGTCGGAAATTGGAAAATGGGTCGCCTTTTGCACGTTGAAACGTTTCAACAGTCGTCAATATGTCGAAAAATGGCCCATTTTCGACATATTGGGGGCGAAAGTGGGCCCAAAAGGTGGAATTAGTGCCGCTTTTTGCACTTACCCCCCATTGCAGGGGTGCCCGCGGCCCGCAAATCCCTGGCAGACGAGCCGCCGCCGGGGGCCGTGCGCACGGCCGCCAAGTCGGCAACCCGACGCACTCCGCGAAGACATGGCGCACGCTGCGATGGCAGCGCCCAGGCCACGCCAACAAGGCCCAGGCCACACCAACAAGGCCCAGGCCACGACAACAGGGCCCAACCACGACAACATAGCGCAAGCCACGGCATCAAGGCCCACGCCGCGACAACTAGAGCCAGGCCGCACTACCGAGGCGCCCCGCGAACGCGGGCCCCACGCCTTCCGGACAGCCCGGACCGTACCCTGCCGCCCCACGTTTTTCGTGATCTTCTTGAAAAGGTTTTCACGCCCCGTGCGCGACAACCTCGTGATCCCGATCATGCGCCGGAACGACTCGTCGGCCCATGAAGGAACCCTCGGACCCCCTACCCGCACCAACAGCCAGCGGCTCGCACCCCCCCGCACACTGGCACTTCGTCGACGACCGCGGCACGTTCCGCCTCGAAGGCGCCGACCGGACCCGCTACCTCTACTTCCCGCTCGTCGGTGAGGGGACCCCGTTCGCTTCGGTGACGCCCGGCATGGCCGGGGATCACACGGCCGGGCACGATCGATTCCTGCTTCCGCCCACCTCGGTCGAGGCGCTCCACGAGGACCGCTACCGGCGCGCCGTGTGGCTGCGCATCGACGGACACGAGCCGTGGGCGGCCGACGGAGGGTCTGCACCACAGCGCGCGGCCCGTTTTTCGGGGGCGGAAAGCGCGACGGTCACGGCGGGTCCGCTCTGGCACCGCGTGGCGCGCACGCACGCGGCCTCGGGCGTCGAGACCGAACTGACGAGCTTCGTTCCGCCCGAGGGAGGGGTCGAGGCGCTGCACGTCTCGGCGCGGAACGGGGGCACTGCACCGGTCGAGTTCGACGTGACCGTCGCGATCCCGGTCTACGGACGCTCGGCCGAGGCCCTGCGCGACCACCGGCACGTGACGTCGCTCCTGAACCGGGCCGAGCACGTAGAGCATGGGGTGGTCGTGCGCCCGACGATGATCTTCGACGAGCGCGGACACCGCCGTGGTGATATGGCGAGCTTTGTCTACGGACGCGACGCCGAAGGGCGCGCGCCGGTTCTCGTGCGCTCGAGCCTGAACGCATTCACGGGTGAGCGCGGCGACCTGGATTGGCCCGCCGCCATCGTGGCGCCTGCCGAGGCGGGCACGAGCGAACCGGTTCCCGGAGACGAAGTGATCGCGGCGCTCACGTTCGCGCGCGTGACGCTCGCTCCGAGCGAGGGGCGCACCTGGACGGTGGCCATGGGTCTCGCCGTCGGCAGCGACGACGCCCCCGACGCGGCCGCGACGCTGGCGAGGGTCGATCCGAAGAGCGGAGCGCTCGAACGCACGGCCGCCGCCTGGGCCGAGCGCCTCGACGCGCTGCAGTTCCATTTCGGGGATGCGGAACGCGACGGATGGCACCGGTGGATCGGCATCCAGCCCATCCTGCGCCGCCTCTACGGCAACTCGTTCCTGCCCTACCACGACTACGGGCGCGGCGGACGCGGCTGGCGCGACCTCTGGCAGGACTCGCTGGCGCTGCTGCTGATGGACGCCGAGGGGGTGGCCGAGTCGCTGCACGCGCATTTCGCGGGCGTACGGCTCGACGGAACGAATGCCACGATCATCGGAAGTCGCCCCGGCGAGTTCAAGGCCGACCGCAACGCCATCGCCCGCACCTGGATGGACCACGGCGCGTGGCCGCTCCTCACCGTGAAGCTCCACCTCGACCGTTCGGGCGATTGGGGCTTCCTCCTTCGCGAGCAGACGTATTTCCGCGATCGTCTCACGATGCGGGCGCGCGTCGCCGACCCGGACTGGACCGAGGCGGCGGGCACGCTGCAACGCGACCGCGGCGGCACCGCGTGGAACGGCACCATCCTCGAACACCTGCTCGTGCAGCATCTCACGACGGCGTTCAACGCGGGCGACCACGGTTGCCTGCGGCTGGAGGACGCCGACTGGAACGACGGAATGGATCTCGGCCGCGAGCAGGGCGAGAGCGTCGCCTTCACGGCGCTCTACGCGGGCAACCTGGCCGACCTTGCCGATCTGGCGGAATGGCTTCGCGACGAGGGCCACGCCACGCTCAGGCTGGCGAACGAGCTCGGCATCCTGCTCGACGGGGCGCGGGAGACCACGGTCGAGGGGCGCCGCGCGGTGCTGGCCCGCTACCTCGACGCGCAACGGAAGGGTCCGTCCGGAGCTTCGGATGTACCCGTGGAGCGCCTCACCGCGGCGCTGCGCTCGATTTCGGGGCATCTCGCGGGGCTGGTCCGGGAGCAGGAATGGGTCGAAGAGGGCTGGTTCAACGGCTACTACGACAACCACGGCCGGCGGGTCGAGGGCCGGTTCGACGGCGACCGGGTGCGCATGACGCTTACCGGACAGGTGTTTCCGCTCATGGCCGGCATCGCGACGCCCGTCCAGGCGCAGGCCGTCGCCCGGGCTGCCCGCGAACATCTCTGGAGCGACGCGTGCGGCGGGTACCGGCTGAACACCGACTTCGAGGAGGTCCGCATGGATCTCGGGCGGGCCTTCGGGTTCGCCTATGGTCACAAGGAGAACGGCGCCATGTTCACGCACATGGCGGTGATGTTCGCGTTCGGGCTCTCGCGCTACGGGCTCGCGCGCGAAGCATGGGATCTGCTCGACCGGCTGTACCTGCACCTGCGCGACTTCGAGAAGTCCCGCATGTACCCGGGGCTGCCCGAGTACACGGATCCGCAGGGCCGCGGACGCTACCCGTGGCTCACCGGGTCGGCCGCGTGGTACCTGCACGTGATGCTGTCGGCGATGTTCGGAGTGCGGGGGCGCCGCGGCGACCTGCACGTCGCGCCGTCCCTCCCGGCGGCCGCATTCACCCACGGCGAGGTCGCGGTGACGACGGGTTTCGCCGGGCGTCGAGTGCGCGTCATCGTCAGGAATCCGTCCGGCGTGGAGCCGGGTGCCTTCCGCATCGCGCGTGCCCGCCTGGCCGGCCACGATGTGACGCCCACCGGCGCCTCGGTCACGATCGGCCGCGCGAGCCTCGTCGCCCTCGACGCCGGCGCGACCCACGAACTCGTCATCGAACTGGGCCCCGCGGCCTGATTCCGCCCTCAACACCCTCAACGAGGTCCCCAATGAGCAGTTACCGGTATGTCATGCGCGTCGCGCTGATCGTCGCGATGGGCGGATTCCTGATGGGGTTCGACGCGTCGGTCATCTCGGGCGTCGTGAAGTTCATCGAGCCCGAGTTCGCCCTGTCGAAGCTCGAGCTCGGGTGGGCGGTGAGTTCGCTCACGCTCACGTCGACGCTCGCGATGATGCTGTCCGGCCCGCTCAGCGACCGCTTCGGCCGTCGACGGCTGCTCTTCTTCGCCGCGATCCTGTACGCGATCTCGGCGATCTGGTCGGCGCTCGCGACTTCGTTCATCACGCTCGTGATCGCCCGCATGATCGGCGGGCTCGGCGTCGGCGCCTCGCTGATCCTCGCGCCGATGTACATCGCCGAGATCGCGCCCGCCTCGGTGCGCGGACGCATGGTGTCGTTCAACCAGCTGAACATCGTGATCGGCATCTCGGTCGCGTTCTTCTCGAACTACCTGATCCTTCGCTGGGGGCAGTCGGACGCCGCATGGGCGGCGACGCTCGGGCTCGGCACGTACAACTGGCGCTGGATGCTGGGCGTGGAGACGCTGCCCGCCATCGCCTATTTCTTCGGCCTGTTCACCGTGCCCGAGAGTCCACGCTGGCTGCTGCTTGCCGGACGCGGCGAGGAGGCGAAGGCCGTCCTCACGCGCGCGGTCGGAGAGAAGGAGGCGGCGGCGGAGATCGACGAGATCCGCGCGAGCCTGGCCCGCGACGCCCACAAGGAGAAGGCGGCCATCCGCGAGCTGTTCGCCCCTGCGATGAAGCTCGTGATCTCGATCGGCGTCGTGATCGGCGTGATCCAACAGATCACGGGCATCAACTCGGTGTTCTTCTACGCGCCGATGATCTTCGAGCAGTCGGGGATCGGAACCGACGCCTCGTTCGCCCAGGCCGTCCTCGTCGGGGTCATCAACCTCGTGTTCACGGTCGTCGCGATCCTGTTCATCGACCGGTTCGGCCGCAAGCCGCTGCTCATCGGCGGCCTCACGGGCATCACGATCTCGATGCTCGTGCTCGCTTTCGGGTTCTACTCGGCGACATACACGCTGACGCCCGAGACGGCGGCTGGCCTTCCGACCGAGGTGCAGGGGAGCGGTCTCACGCACCTGACCGGGATGACGTACGACAACGATATCGCCTTCAAGGAAGCGACCCGGACCGTACTGGGCGCGGACCTGGCATCGCGGTTCGAGTCGCAGCTGATCGGCGCGGCCATCACGATGAACCCGTGGCTGGTGCTGATCGGCGTGCTGGGCTTCGTGGCCTCGTTCGCCGTGTCGCTCGGCCCGGTCATGTGGGTGCTCTTTTCGGAACTCTTTCCGAACCGCATCCGGGGGCTCGCGATTTCGTTCGTGGGCCTGGTCAACTCGGGCGTCAGCTTCGGCGTGCAGCTCGTCTTCCCCTGGGAGCTCGCGAATCTCGGCAGCGGCACCACCTTCCTCCTCTACGGCCTGTTCGCGGCCGTGGGTCTCGTCTTCACCCTGCGCACGATCCCCGAAACGAAGGGTCGATCGCTGGAGGAACTCGAGACCCTTCTCGTCAAGTAGCCGGCCCGGTCCGGCCCATCCCGATGGTCCAAGCCATGTATCGATCCATTCTTCGCGGCGCCGCGGCGCTGCTGCTCGTCGCAGCCTCGGGCTGCGCGCCGAAGGAAGCCGCCCCCGAGGGGCCTGCCAAGGTCGAAGTGCGCCAGGAGGGCGCCGCGTACCGCCTCTACGTGAACGGCGAACCGTTCTACGTCAAGGGTGCCGGGCTCGAGCGCCAGCCGCCCGGCGCCGGCTCGATCGCCGAACTGGCGGCGCACGGCGCCAACGCCTTCCGCACGTGGCGTACGCTCGAGGCCGGGCGCTCCGGCCGCGAAATCCTCGACGAAGCGCACCGGCACGGCCTCATGGTCATGATGGGCCTCGAGATCGGACGCGAGCGCCCGGGACAGGGCGTCGGCATCTTCTCGTTCGACTACGACGACCCGGTGGCCGTCGCCGAGCAGCTCGAGCGCGTCAGGGCCGAAGTCGATTCGCTGAAGGATCACCCCGCCCTGCTCGGATGGGGCATCGGGAACGAGCTCAACCTGGGCGCCACGAACCCGAAGGTCTGGGACGCGGTGAACGGCATCTCGAAGATGATCCACGAGATCGATCCGAACCACGTCACGACCACGATGCTGGCCGGCATCGGTCCGGACCTCGTGCAGCAGCTCGCCGAGCGCGCGCCCGACCTCGACCTCGTCAGCATCCAGTCGTACGCCGACATCGTGAATCTGCCACGCTACATCGCCGAGACCGGGCTCAACCGCCCCTATCTCGTGACCGAGTGGGGCGCCACGGGCCACTGGGAGGTCGCGACGACGCCCTGGGGCGCGCCGATCGAAAACACCAGTTCGGTCAAGGCCGACTTCTACCTGGAGCGCTACCGGACCGCGATCGCGCCCGACACGACGCTGGGCCTGGGCTCGTTCGTGTTCCTGTGGGGCCAGAAGCAGGAGCGTACGCCCACGTGGTACGGCCTGTTCGGGCCCGGGGGCGCGCGCACCGAGCCCGTCGACGTGATGCACTACCTCTGGACGGGCTCGTGGCCCGAGGACCGCTCTCCGCGGCTCGAGACGGCCACCCTGGGCGGAAAGACGGCCTACGAGGGCATCACGCTGGCCCCCGGGCAGACGGTCGAAGCCACCACGGACGCGCAGGATCCGGAGGGCTCGGCGCTCACCTACCGCTGGGAGGTGATGCGCGAGACGACCGAGACGAGCACGGGCGGAGACCAGGAGAGCGTGCCCGAGACGCTGTCGGGGCTCATCGCAGACCCGGCGGCCGCGACGGCCGTCGTCACCGCGCCGCCCGAGCCCGGAGCCTACCGGCTGTTCGTGTACGTGACCGACGCGGCGGGCCACCTCGCCCATGCCAACATCCCGTTCCTCGTGCAATGAACCGGGCGGCGCCCGACCCGGCGCAGCTGCCCACCTTGGAGCACCGACGTGAGCGCCAGGAAGAAGACCCGCACCTCCCGTCCGACCGCCACCCGGCCGGACGGTAGGCGGCGCAAGCGCGCATCCGAACGAAGGGGAGTGACCATTCGCGACGTGGCGTTGCGGGCCGGCGTGTCGATCGCCACCGTCTCCCGTGTACTCAACAGGACGGCCCCCGTGGACGAGCGCAAACGTGTGCTCGTCGAGACGGCGGCGGCCGATCTCGGCTACATTCCGAACCCGGCCGCGCAATCCCTCCTCGGTCGACGGACGGGCGGAATCGGCGTCCTGCTTCCGTACGTCAGCGGAGAATTCTATTCGGAACTGCTGAACGGCCTCGACTCGACCGCCAAGGAGCTGGGGTACTTCCTGCTCATCTCCACTTCGCACGACCGCCTCGAGGAGTGGCAGGCCGGGGCCCGGGCCATGTTCGGACGGGTGGACGGGCTCGTCGTCATGTCCCCGATCCTGACGCCGGACCGCCTCGAGATCCGGAGCGACGAACCGACCGTGTACGTGAACACGCCGGGTGCGCCGGATGGGGCGAACGGGTTCTTCTCCATCGGATTCAGCAACCTCGAGGGCACGTTCGAGGCGACCCGGTACCTGCTCGAGGCCGGCCACAGGACCATCGCCCACGTGCGCGGACCGGTCGCGCATGCCGATGCCGACCTCAGGGAAGAGGGGTTCCGGCGTGCCATGGCCGGGCATCCGGCCGAAGAATGCCCCGTCGTCGAGGGAGGCTACCACCAGGAGGAAGGCTTCGCCGCGGCCCGGGTGATCGCGGCCATGCAACCGCGTCCGACGGCCGTCGTCGCGGCGAACGACTACTGCGCGATGGGCGTGATCTCCGGATTGCTCGACGCCGGCCTCGACGTACCCGGGGACGTCTCGGTGATCGGGTTCGACGGCGTTCCGAGCGGAAGGTATTCCCATCCGACGCTGTCTACCGTCGAGGTCCCTGTGCGCCGGCTCGGTGAACGCGCCGTGCGCACGCTCGTGGACGTGATCCAGGGCCACCGGGCCCCGCCCACCGGCGTGGAGATGATCCCCGTGTCGCTGGTCCTCCGGGCCTCGTCGCGCAGCCTGGTGGAGCCGTAAGAGGGGGGCGTACGGGCTCCGGTCCTCGTCCTGTAGGCACATCCCTGCTTCCCGCCGCGGCCGGGAAGCAGTATTCTCCTGCCTCCCGAGCCAGGCCGACATGACCCGACCCGTCCTCCTGACCCACCCACGCGCCGCCGTCCCGACGCTGGCGCTCGCCGCCGTCCTCCCCCTCGCGCTCGCCGCCGCCTGCGGAGCGCCGCCCACCCCCCGTCCTCCGGCAGCCGACGATTTCCTCGTGTCGCGCTTCGAGCGCGCCGACGTCGTGATGCTGTCGGAGGATCATCGCATCCGCCAGAACCTCGAGTTCGTGCATGCGCTGATTCCGAAACTCCATGCCGCCGGGGTCCATACGCTGGTCATGGAGTTCGGCGCCGAGGAGGACCAGGCGCGCCTGGATTCCCTGCTCTCGGCCCCGGAATACGACGAGGCCGTCGCGCGCGACCTCCTGTTCGCGTACAACGTCGGATGGGCCTGGAAGGAATACCTGGACGTTTACCGCGCCGCGTGGGCCTTCAACCGCACGCTCCCCGAGGATGCGCGCCCGTTCCGCGTCCTGAACATGAGCTACCGGTACGACTGGTCGGAATACGACGGCAGTGTCGCGCGCACGCCCGAGATCGACGCGAAAATCTTCCCGCGCGGCGCGCCGGACGTGTTCCGCGCCGGGCTCGTCGCGCGCGAGATCCTGGACCGTCCCGGCGAGAAGGCCGTCGTGCTCACGGGCACGGTGCATGCCTTCACCCGCTTCCGCCCGTCCTGGCCCGCGGGGGACGGCACCTGCGTGACCGGCGACGCCGGGCTCGGAAACCTGCTCCACGAGCGCTACCCGGGGCGCGTCCTCGCGGTCGCGCTGCACCACCCGATGCCCGCGGCCGACGGGACGCCGTCCCAGCCGGCGGGCGGCGCACTCGAGAGCCTGGCGGAAGAGCAGGGATTCGGGGTCGGAATCGACCTCGTCGGCACGCCCGAGGGCTCGCTGCCGGTCGTCGCGGACGCCGGGCCGTGCCGCGAAGGAACGACCATGGGCGACGTTTACGACGGCTACCTCGTGCTCGCGCCGTTCGACCGGCTCGACGGATGCACGATCGACGACGCATTCCTGACCGATGCCGATTGGCCGACGGCCTACCTGCAATACCCCGACCCGAACTGGCACGGCGGACGGCCCGCCTCGCTCGACGAACTGCGCGCCCGCATCCGCGCGTATGCCGACGTCAGGGCGGCCTATTCCCCTGCCTTCCGCACGCGAAACGGATCATGAGACGATACTCCCCGCCGGCCGTGGCCGTCGCCGCCTTCGTACTTTCCATGGCCGCCGCCGGCTGCGATTCGGGTGCCGACGGCGGTGACCCCGCGCCTGCCGATACCACGCTCGCCGGGCTCGCCGCGAAGCATGACCTGCTTTTCGGAACCGCCTTCGACGCGAACTTCGCGACCCTCGAACCCGGTTACCGCGACATTCTCGGCTCCCAGTTCGCCGTCGTGACGCCCGGCAACTCCATGAAGTGGGACGCGACGCAGCCCTCGCGCACCACCTTCCGCTACACGAACGCCGATGCGCAGGTGGCCTACGCCGAAGGGCGCGGAATGAAGATCCGCGGCCATACGCTCGTGTGGCACAGCCAGTTGCCGTCCTGGGTGAGCGCGGGCAATTGGACCAAGCAGCAGCTCATGGACATCCTGCGGGAACACGTCCAGACGGTCGCCGCCCGGTACAAGGGGCGTGTCTACGCGTGGGACGTGGTCAACGAACCCTTCGAGGAGAACGGCACGCGCCGCCAGTCGGTCTTCCAGCGCGTGATCGGCGACGACTACATCGCGCTGGCGTTCCAGTGGGCGCACGAGGCCGACCCGGATGCCAGGCTCTACCTGAACGAGTACAATGCGGAAGGCCTCGGCGCCAAGTCGAACGCGGTGTACGCGCTGGCGCAGCAACTCGTCGCGGCCGGCGTCCCGATCCACGGCATCGGCATGCAGATGCACGTGACCGAAACGTTCTATCCGTCGACGAACGACCTGCTGGTCAACATGCGGCGCATCGAGGACCTCGGGCTCGACGTGGATATCACGGAAATGGATGTGCGCCTTCAGCTTCCGGCGACCCAGACCAAGCTCGCGGCGCAGGCGTCCATCTACCGTGGCGTGCTGGACGCATGCCTCGCCGCCCGCAACTGTCGGGCGTTCACGATCTGGGACTTTTCGGATGCCCATTCGTGGATTCCGTCCACCTTCCCCGGCTTCGGGGCGGCGCTGATCTTCGACGAGGAGTACCGACCGAAACCGGCCTATTGGGCGATCCGTAGCGCGCTGGAAAAGTGAGCGCTACCGAATGACTTCTCCCTTGCATGTCCGCCTTTCGTGGACCCTGCTCGGCGTGCTCGGCCTTGCCGCCGTCGTCGCCGCCGCCGCGCACGAACTCGGGCACCACGCCATCGCGGCGGTCGAGTGCGGCGGATTCGGGCGGGTGACGTTCACCCGCTTCCAGGAGCTCGAGGGGTGCCGTTCGATCGTCGCCAATATCAGCGGTCCGGCCATCAGCTTCGCGATCCTGTGGCTCGGCGCGATCGCGCTCGCCGGCGGCCGCGCCCCGCTCCGCGGTCTTGCGGCAGTCGTCGCCTCGATGCCCCTGCTCCGTCTCGGATCGGTGGCCTCGGGCGGGGACGATTGGACCTACACCGCCGGGCTTCTGACGGGCGATCGCCACGTCGTACTGCTCACCGTGGCCGTGCTCTGCCTGATCGTTCCCCCGCTGGTCTTTGCCTGGCGTCGCCTGTCGAACCGTCGCCGGTGGCTGCTGCTGCCGGCCCTGCTGATCCTGCCGGTCGCTCCCGGCATCGTGCTGCAGGTGATCGACGTGGCCGTGTATCACCGGTGGATCGATGACCCCGCCTCGTTCACCCAGCCTACTTTCCTCGGCATCCCGATCGTGGTGATGGCCGTCTACGGCACCGCCGCCTTTTGCTTCGCCCGGTGGGCCTACCCCTGGCTCAAGCGGAACGAGCCCGCTGCGGAGTCATGACCCGTATGTCCCATCCACGCTCCCGGCCCGGAGCGGCGATTGCCGTCGCGATCGCTGCCGCGGCGCTCCTGGCGCTGGCGACCCCGGTCCGCGCCCAGCCCTGGCCCCACTTCAAGGCCTTCACCGACCACCTGGCGGCCGTGGCGTCGATCGCCGACGCGACCGAGCGCGGCGCGCAGCTCACGGCGCTGTTCAACGACCTGCGCGCGGCGGGCCGGATCCCCTTTGCGGAAGGCGATTCGGTGGCCTTTCTCTGGCGCGGGTCGGCGACGAGCGTCAGCGTGCCGGGTGACCACTCGGGCTGGAGCACGAACGGTCAGGCGATGGCCCGCGTCGGCCTCTCCGACGTCTGGATGCGCGTCTACCGCTTTCCCGAGGCCGCGCGCATCGACTACAAGTTCGTCGTCGGCTCCAACTGGATCCTGGACCCGAACAATCCGCACACCCAGATGGGCGGGTTCGGACCCAACAGCGAGCTGCGCATGCCAGGCTGGGAGCTTCCGTGGGAGACCGTGCGGTATCCGGGCACGCCGCAGGGTTCGCTCACGGGCAACCTCGTGATCGCGAGCGCGGCGCTGGGATACTCCGTGCGGTACCGGGTGTACGCGCCGGCCCGGTACGAGGGGCTTGCGGACCTGCCCGTACTCTACGTCACCGACGGCCACGAGTACCTCGACGACGCGCTGGGCGCCGTGCGTATCGTCATGGACAACCTGGTCGAGCGGGGCTTCATCACGCCGGCCCTGGTGGTCTTCATCGATCCACGCAGCCCGACCACCGGGGCGAACCAGCGGCAGGCGCAGTACGTGCAGAACCCGAAGTTCGCGGAATTCGTGGCGCGCGAGCTCGTGCCCACGATCGACGCGGCGTGGCGCACCCGGCCGGACCGGGACCACCGCACCATACTCGGCACGTCGCTCGGGGGTGTGTTCTCGCTCTACCTCGGCCTGCTGTACCCGGATACGTTCGCGCGCCTCGCGATGCAATCGCCCGCATTCTGGGTGTCCGAGAGCGCGCAGTACTGGTCGGGGCCGTCCCTGTTCGAGATGGTGGCCACGACGGCGGTGGTTCCGAAGATGGCCTACCTGTCCACCGGCACGATCGGGGACGTCGCCCCGGAGGTTCGCCGCATGCGCGAGGCGATGAGCGCCCGCGGCTGGACTTTCTGGCACTCCGAGGTGCCCGAGGGGCACTCGTGGGGCAACTGGCGGGCGCTCGTGGACGTGGTGGCCCTGGCGAATTTTCCGACCGTGAACACGCGGGTCGAGCCGGGTATTCCCGACGTCCCGGCGGCTCGGCTCGAGGCCTGGCCGAACCCGTCGACGGGCCGCATCACGCTCGCCTGGGATTCCGGTCCTTCCGGACCGACGACCGTGGCCTGCTTTGACCCACTGGGGCGGAAGATCATCGAAGTTGCCGCCGACGCCGATGCTTCGACCCGCGTAGAGCGGTCCGTGACGCTTCCGCGCCCGGGGGCCTGGTTCTGTCGATTGCAGCATCGCGGCGGGTCTGCCGTACGCGGAGTCGTGGTGACCCGGTAGGGCATCTGCCCTGGAGCCTCGGCGCCCCGGGCGGCTGTATTTCGGCATCGAAGTGTAAAAACGCCCCCGTTTTACACTTCCGGGGCCATTTTTCGGGCGCGGAAGTGGAATCCAGCCCCGTTTTACACTTCCGAAGCCATTTTTCGGGCGCGGAAGTGGAATTTCGGGCCGTTATTCCAATCCGCGGGTGCTTCAACGGCACTGCACACGCCCTGACGGCCACGTAGTCGACGCGGGTTCGGGGCCGCGGAACCGGCTCCCCCTCCTCCTTCAGCGCAGCCACGTGCAGCGATATCGCCTCCTCGATGAGGGCGATCACGTCCCGTACTTTCACGAAGTGAACCCCCTATTCACCAAGGAGACCGCGCAGTGCGGAGTGTATCGCATCCGCCCGCGAATGACGCCCTCCCCGCCCTTCTCGCCGAGGTGCGGGCCTGCCGGATCTGTGCGGAACACCTTCCGCTCGGACCCCGGCCGGTCGTGCGGGCCGACGGGCGCGCCCGCATCCTCGTCGCGGGACAGGCCCCGGGCCGGCGGGTGCACGCGTCGGGCGTCCCCTTCCTCGACCCGAGCGGAGACCGGCTGCGCGAGTGGATGGGCATCGGCCCCGACGTCTTCTACGACGAGTCGATCGTGGCCCTCGTGCCGATGGGGTTCTGCTACCCGGGCACGGGCGCCGCGGGCGACCTTCCGCCCCGGTCCGAGTGCGCTCCGCCCTGGCGCGAACGCCTGCTCGGGCACCTTCGAAACGTCCGGCTGACGCTCGCGGTCGGCCAATACGCGCACGCGTGGCACCTCGGACGGGGCCGGTCGGTGCACGAAAGGGTCGCGGCATGGCGCGACACGTGGCCCGGCGTCGTGCCGCTTCCGCACCCCAGCCCCCGCAACCGGCGCTGGATCGCCGAACGGCCGTGGTTCGAGGCGGAACTGCTTCCCGCGCTTCGCGAACGCGTGGCCGAGGTGCTGGCGGGGTAGGGACTTCCCGGCTTTCGCGCCGGGGCCGGGCTTCGTACCGTGAAGGCCCAACCTGCCGGACCGCCCGATGTCAGCTCGTCTCCTTGCCGCCGCGCTCGCCCTTGCGATCGCCCTGCCCGTCCATGCCCAGACCGTCACCCACTCGGCCAACCGCGGATGGAAGTTCACCCGCGACGCGGTCGACCCGGCCAACCCGCAGGCCGCGACCTGGCGCACCGTGGACCTTCCGCACGACTGGGCGATCGAGGGGCCGGTCGACCCGGCCGGGAACGGGGACACGGGCAAGCTGCCGTGGCAGGGCGAGGGCTGGTACCTCGCGACCCTCACCGTGGGACCGGATGCGCCGGTCTCGCCGGATTTCGGGGGCGCGAAGCGGCGGGTGTACCTCGATTTCGACGGGGTGATGGCGTTTCCGACGATCTACGTGAACGGGGTGAAAGCCGGCGAGTGGGACTACGGGTACACCCCCTTCCGCGTGGACATCACCGATCAGGTGCGCTGGGGCGTGGACGCCCGGAATACCGTGCTCGTACACGTCGACACGCGGAAGTGGTACTCCCGCTGGTATCCCGGCGCGGGCATCTACCGGGGCGTCTCGGTCACCGTCGCCGAACCCGTGCACCTGGCGCAGTGGGGCGTGCGCGTGACGACGAACGGCGACGAGACCGAGGGCACGCCCGCCAACACCGCCTGGGTCGAAACGACGATCGAGAACCACACCCGGGAGGCGCTGATCGTCTTCCTCGAGACGCGGCTCTACGCGCCGGACGGGACGCTCGTGGAGACGCTCCCGCGCGGCGTGCGGCTTCCCGCCGGCAATCCGGCGACCGTCCGGCAGGAATTCCGCGTCGACGACCCGCTCCTGTGGGACATCGAGCATCCGCACCGGTATCGCGTGGAGACGCGCGTGAGCGGCAACGACGGCGTGCTCGACGAGGAGACGACGCGGTTCGGCTTCCGCACGTTTTCGTTTTCGGCCGACGGGGGCTTTCGCCTGAACGGCCGGCGTGTGCAGCTGAAGGGCGTCAACCTGCACCACGACCAGGGCGTGCTGGGCGGCGCGTTCAACCGCCGCGCGGCCGAGCGACAACTGGAGATCATGCTCGACATGGGCGTGAACATGGTGCGTACGTCGCATAATCCGCCGGCCCGCGAATTGATCGAACTGTGCGATGAAATGGGCATCCTCGTCTGGGACGAGGCCTTCGACAAGTGGGACCGCACCGCGGGCCGGCCCGACCTGCAGCCCCCGCTCGTGGAATTCGGGCACCGGAACATCCGCGCGATGGTGATGCGGGACCGAAACTCGCCGAGCGTGGTCCTCTGGTCGATCGGAAACGAACTCGGCGGCGAGGAGCGCGAGGAGGGCATCGAGCCCGCCCGCATGGCGATGATGGCCGGGTTCGTGCGCGCCTACGACGATACGCGGCCGGTCACGATGGCCAACCACGTTCCCGGGCTCGTCGACGGGAAGAACTTCGTGGCCCTCGACGTGGACGGGTGGAACTACGGCCGGCGCTACTGGCGCAAGCATGAATCGTGGCCGAACGAGCCGTTGATCTATTCGGAATCGGCCAGCGCCCTCTCGACGCGCGGGTACTACGAGCCGGAGCTGCCGAACCGGCAGCACGACTACCCGTCGTCGCTCCAGATCTCCAGCTACGACCTGACGAGCGCGTCCTGGAGCGACATCGCCGACCGCGAATTCGCGTACATGGCGGCCGATACGTTCGTGGCGGGCGAGATCGTATGGACCGGCTTCGACTACCTGGGCGAGCCGACCCCGCACAACCGGGAGGCGCGCTCCTCGTATTTCGGCATCGTCGACCTGTGCGGATTCCCCAAGGACCGGTACTACCTCTACCGCAGCCACTGGCGGCCCGACGAGACGACGGTCCACATTCTTCCGCACTGGAACTGGCCCGATCGGCGCGGGAAGAACGTTCCGGTCTTCGTCTACACGAACGGCGATTCGGCCGAGCTTTTCCTCAACGGGAAGTCGCTCGGCATGCGGCGCAAGGGCGAGGTGCCGGCGAAGGCCCCGAACCTGGCCGAGGGTCGGTCCCCGCTGCCGTGGCGGGCCGTCGAGGGACAGAATGCCGCGTTCCAGGTCGACCTGGGCGCTTCGCAGCACGTGCGCTATCTCTCGCTCGACACGCCACGGGAGGAGAAGCTGTACGCGTACACGATCGAGGCCTCGCGCGACGGGCGCACCTGGCGCGCGGTGGCGTCGAAGCCGACGTCGATGACGCCGCAATGGGGCGGCCCCCGCCGGGTGTACCATGACGTGGACGTCACGGCGCGCTTCCTGCGGGTCGTTTTCGGGGACTCGCGCGAAGGAGCCGTGCCCGGCCTGGACGGCTTCGGCGCCTACGAGCGGCGGGTCGAGAACGAGTACTACGACGTGACCTACGACTACCGCCTTCGCTGGAACGAGGTGACGTACCAACCGGGTACGCTGCGCGCGGTCGCGTACCGGGACGGGCAGGCGATCGGCGAGGCCACGGTGTCGACGACGGGAGAAGCGACCTCGTTGCGCCTCCTGGCCGACCGCGCCGAGGTGACCTCAGATCGCGAGGACCTGGTGTACGTGACGACCGAGGCGCTCGACGCGAAGGGACTGGCAAACCCGCTGTCCGACCACCTCGTGCGGTACACGATCGAAGGGCCGGGCGAGATCGCGGGCGTCTGCAACGGCGATCCGCTGTCGATGGAGCCGGACCAGGCCGCGGAACGGAGGTTGTTCTACGGAAAGGCTCTTCTTATCGTGCGGCCCGTCGGACCAGGCGTCATCCGGGTCACGGCCGAAGCCGCGGGTCTCTCCCCCGCCGCGGTTTCGATCATCGCACGCTGAACCCCCACGGATGCGTTCCTCCGCCCGTTGCGCCGTGCCGGCGCTCGTCCTCGCCTTCAGCCTCTCCGGCATGCTGCCCGGGTTGTCCCACGCCCAGGCCCAGGCCCCAGCCCGCACCCTGGATCCCTCCGAACCCGGGCCCGCCCATCGGTCCGAGCGGACGGCCTACCGGCTTTCCCTCTGGAGCACGATGGCGCCGATCTTCCTGGGCGTCGCGTTCACGCCGGAATCCGGTGAGGGAGGGGCCTCGATGATGCTCGCTTCCGCCGGGCTGCTGATCGGACCGGCAGTAGGTCATTTTTATGGAGGCGACTCCGGCCGGGCCCTTCGCGGGGTCGGCGTGCGGTTCGGCGTCGCGATGGCCAGCGGCCTGGCGCTGTCCCTGCTCGCGCTCGACCAGATGGACGGCGGGGGCAGCGACGATTTCAACCGCAACGCCGCGACGCTCGGCGCGGCCTCTTTCCTTGCATTGACGTATCTCGTGGCTACCGACATCGGCGCCGCCCGCGCGACGGCCCGGGCACACAACGAGCGGATGCTCGCGCGTCACGTCGCGGTGCGTCCGCATGCCGACCCGACGGGCGGCTACGGACTCGCTTTTTCGGCCCGTTTCTGACGCGAGACCAGGCCCCTTCGTGCGTTTCGCGGAAATTGCCGGCCCGGCCTCGCTTCATGCCCGCGACCCCCACCGGAACGGGGCTACATTGGGCGCAGACGAAACTCGGACCCGACGAAACCCGGCGATATGGCCATTGAACTCCCCCGTGAAGCGCACGACGAGGCGGTCAACTCGATCCAGCAGTACTTCCGCGCGAACATGAACGACGACATCGGACGTCTCGCGGCCGACGGCCTGCTCGAGTTCTTCCTGGAAGAGATCGCACCCAGCGTGTACAACCTCGCTGTTTCGCACTGCCAGGACCGCATGCGCTCCCGCGCGGCCGAACTCGACGTCGAGGTCCACGAACCCGAGTTCCAGTACTGGCGCAGACTGGCGAGGGGGAACCGGGCATGAGCCGGCGGCACCATGACGAAGACGCGGGGAACGGCCGGTCGCACTCCGAGTCCCGCCACCCGGTGATCGCGACGAGGGTGGGCCTCGAGACGCTCGTCGATCGCCTGCTGGACCGTGCGGAGATCGGGCTCGACTGCGAATTCCACGGAGAAGGGCGTTACCAGCCCCAACTCTGCCTGGTGCAGGTGGCGTGGGACGGGGGCCTGGCGGCGATCGATCCGTTCGAGGTGGACCTCGCCCCCCTCGGCCCGTTGCTCGAGAACGACCGGATCGTCAAGGTGCTCCATGCGGCGCTCAACGACATCCCGCTGCTCGTCTCGGCCACCGGACATCCCGTACGAAACGTCTTCGACACCCAGATCGCGGGAGCCTTCGCCGGCCAGGGTGCCACGCCGGCCTATACGGCTCTCGTGCACAACCTGCGGGGGGTGTCGCTGTCAAAGAAGTCCCGCTTCACCGACTGGACCGTGCGGCCGCTCTCGGACGACCAGGTCGAGTACGCTCTCGACGACGTGCGGCACCTGCTCGACGTGGCCCGCGCGCTGCGCGACCGGCTCTCGCGGAGCGGGCGTTCGGCCTGGGCCGACGAAGTGACGCGGGAGATGGTCGAACGTGCCCACACGCCCCGCGACCGCGACCGCCTCTGGTTGCGATTGGGGCCGCACAAGGGCATGACGTCACGCCAGTTGGCGGTCCTTCGGGAAGTGGCCGCGTGGCGCGATCGCCGTGCCGAAGCGATCAACAAGCCGCTTTCGACCGTTGCGCCGGACGACGCGATCCGCCAGGTGGTCTTCGACCTGCCCGAAACGGTCCGCGACGTTCTCGCGATGCGCGGAATGCAGCGCGTCGGCTCGAACGGCGCCGAGGGCCTGCTCGAGGCGATCCGCAGGGGCCTCGAACTGCCCGACGACCGGTGTCCCCCCGTCGTCACTGTCCCGCGCCGCGACGACCGCGTCGACGCCGTCGCCCACCTGCTGACCACCGCCCTGAAGGCAAGGGCCGGCACGATCGGCGTGGCGCAGACGATGATCGCCACCCGAGACCAGGTCGAACAGCTCGTTGCGTGGCACTTCGGAGACCGGCCCGAGCCGGCAGACGGAATCGCGCTGCTGACGAGCTGGCGGCGCGAGGCCGCGGGCGACCTCCTGCTGTCGTTCCTCGAGGGGCACGTCGGGCTGCGGGTCGATGCGGCATCCGACGACGGGGTCGCGCTGGTCCCGCTCGACGTCTCCGGCGCGGCCGTGACCTGACACCGCGACCTCGCCGCGCGGGACCGGCGACCAGGCAGCGTATCCCCACGGAAATTCACGGGGGGCGCCGGCCGGTGGGAGGATCGGCATGGGTCCGCGTGCGTTGACACGGCCGTCTCCCACCCCTGCGCTCGTGTTCCTCGTCTGGGCCGGTTTTCTCCTGATGATCCTCGGGTTCCTCGCGCTGGACCTGGGAGTATTCCATCGGAAGGCCCACGTCATCGGCGTTCGCGAGGCGATGCGGTGGTTCGTGGTCTGGTTCGGCCTCGGGCTGCTTTTCGGAGTCTTCGTGTACTTCGCCTACGAGGCACACTGGATGGGTCTCGGGCACGAGGCCGATCCCGTCGATGGCATGATCAACGACGGAACGACCGCGCTCGGCAAGTACCTGACAGGGTACGTGATCGAGAAGTCGCTCAGCGTCGACAACATCTTCGTCATCGCGATGATCTTCCAGTACTTCGCGGTACCGCAGATGTACCAGCACCGCGTATTGTTCTGGGGCATCCTGGGAGCACTGGTGCTGCGCGGCGCGATGATCGGCGTCGGGGCGACGCTCGTACAGGAGTTCCACTGGATCCTCTACGTATTCGCCCTTTTCCTGATCGTGACGGCGGTACGCATGCTGTTCCTCGACACCGAGGAACGTCCGCCGGACCAGAACTTCGTCGTGCGGTACGCGCGACGGTTCTTCCCGGTAACGATGCACTTCCACGGAGAGCACTTCTTCGTGCGTGCCGGCACCGCGGCGTCGCACCAGGCCGAAACCCCGGGTGCCGCGCTGCTGCCCGACGTGGTGGTTGATCGCAGCCCGCCCGGCACGCTCCTGATCACTCCGCTCGCGCTTGCCCTCGTAATGGTCGAAACGACCGACCTGGTCTTCGCGGTGGACTCGATACCGGCCATTTTCGCGATCACGGGCGACCCGTTCCTGGTGTTCACGTCGAACGTTTTCGCCATCCTGGGCCTTCGCTCGCTCTACTTCGCGCTGGCCGGAATGGTCACCCAGTTCCGATACCTCAAGGTCGCCCTGGCCGTCGTACTCCTGGTGGTCGGCGTGAAAATGCTGATCGCCGGCTGGCTTCGGGAGATCCTCGGCGAGCATTTCAACCTCTATCTGCTCGGCGTCGTCGTCGTGATCCTCACCGCGGGCGTACTCGCTTCGCTCTGGGTGGATCGCGAAGAACGACGCCTTCCCTGAACCCCGCACCCGATGAAACGCTTCTTCCTTCCGCTCCTCCTCGTTGCCGCCTGCGGCTCGCCGGAGCCGACCACCCCTCCCGTCGACCTTTCGCTCGACCCCGCACGAATTCCGATCGGAACCCTCGTGTCGGACCTCTCGATCACCCGTGACTCGTCGACTACGAGCCTGGGCGAAGCGATCCAAGGAGCGGAGCGACTCGCGATCGACGGACGCGAGATCCTGCGGCTGACGCTGGAGCAGCGGTTGCCGATGGCGTCCATGTTCGATACCCTCGAGGTCGACGCCGCGACGCTGCGCCCCCTGCGCTACCGCAACGTATTCGGAGCGTTCCAGTCCATATCGCTGCGGTACGACGACGTCGGGCGGATCAAGGGCACGGTCGCGCGGGCCGGCGAGATCGTTACGATCGACACGCTGATCGCGGGGGTGTTCTACGACGCGTCGGATTTCCTTCCGCTCGTGCCGGCGTTGCCGCTCGCCGAGGGCTTCGAGGCGTACGTGCCGGTCTACAGCTACGATTTCGGGCTGGACACGCTCTCGGTGCGCGTAACGGGTTCCGGCTCGATCCCCCACGGGGGCGGCGAACGCCCGGTCTGGTTGGTGGACTACGCCACCCCGGGCGGGGCCGCGGCAATCCTGTCGATCGACCGCGAAACCGGGCGACTGCTCCGTACCGAATCCACGGTCCAGGACGGCGGGCTGTTCGTCCAGGCCGCGCGATGACGCGGGTCATCGGCACGCTGACCCTGGTGCTGTTCGCGTGCGCGCCGGCCTGTGCGCCGGACGACGCGCGTCCTGCCGTGGAAGCCGGGATCGCGGCGTCGGCCCCGTTCGGGCTCGACCCGGCACTGCTTCCGATCGGAACGGACGTCTCCGACATGCTGATCGTATCGTCCGAGGGCACCGAACGCATCGGGGCCTCGACCGGAACCGTCGAGCGGTCGAGCCTCGGCTCCCGTGCAGCCCTGCGCTTCATCCTGAAGCAGGAATTCCCGTTGTCGACGACGACCGACACGCTCCTCGTCGACGCCGCGACGCTGCTCCCGCTGCGATTCCGCCACACGATGGGCGACCTCGAATCGGCGTCGCTCGATTACGGACCCGACGGCCGCATCACCGGGCGCGTGCAGCGAATGGGGGTGACGACGGTCGTCGATACGACCGTGTCCATGCCGGTACTGGACGCGGCGTTCGTGCAGCCCCTGGTGGCCGCGCTTCCGCTCGAAGTCGGATACGCCGCGCGCATCCCCGTATTCCATTTCACGGCCGGTGCGCGCACGGTAAGCGTCCGGGTGCGGGGTGAAGGTTCGCTGGCCTACGCGGGCTCCGATCGGCCGGTGTGGTTCGTCGAATACGAGGGTGCGCCAGGCCGCGTGATCCTGCTGGCGATCGACCGCGAGGATCGTCGGATGCTGCGCGCCGAATCGGCGATCGACGCCGCCCGCCGATACGTGCAGGCGACACGATAGCCGAAGCCTATCGCTCGAGCGTTTCCGGCGCCACCCGGGTCGGCGTAGCTTCGCCCGACACGATCGTTCGGGCCCCCGCGGCGATCGCTCGCACCGTGGCCGCCAGGTGTTCGAGGTCCAGCGTCCCGACCTCGTCACTGACCTGGTGATAGTCGGTGTCCACGTCGATCGGTGTGGTCGAAATCGAGTGGGCCGGAACGCCCAGCCGCGCGAGGGTGGCGTTGTCTGACCGGTAGAAGAGGTTCTGCTCCGGATAGGGATCGGCGTAGAACCGGAACTCGGTTCCTTCGACCGCGGCGGCGAGGATCGGCCCGAAATCGCTTCGGTCCCAACCCGTGATCCAGGCCGTGTTCGGGCCCTCGACGGCGGGCTTGCCGATCATCTCGATGTTGAACATCGCGACGATGCGGTCCGGGTCGAGTTGTTCGCTGAAATGCCGGGAGCCGTAACCACCCGATTCCTCGGCCGTGAACGCGGCGAAGAGCAGCGTGCGTTCCGGGCGACCCGCCGCCTTGAAATAGCGGGCCAGTTCCACCACGGCCGCGGTACCCGACGCGTCGTCGTTCGCCCCGTTGCCGATCGAGTCGCCTTCGACCGGACGAACGATGCCGATGTGGTCGTAGTGGGCCGAGAACAGCACGATCTCGTCGGCACGGCGCCCGGGGATGGTTCCGACGACGTTGGCGAGCGGCGTTTCCGCGGTGCGGGCCGTCGCCCGGACCGCGTACGAGGTCACCGGCCCTGCCGCGAGCACGATGGCGGTCGATGAGCCCCCCTCGGGCGAAGTCGATCGCGATCCCCGGGCCAGGAAGCCACGGATACGCGCGAAGGACTCCGCATGCGCCGGATCGGCCACGATCAGGGCGTCGGTGCCGCGCGCCGACCGCCATGCGTCCATGAGATTTCCGTCGCGGCCCACGAGCGTCGGCGCGGGGCCGGTCTCCTGCGTCCAGTCGATGCCGGCCGCGGAAACCGAAACCGCGGCGTTCGCCGGGTCCACCGGACGCCCGTTCAGCATGACGGCGACGGAATCGGCCGTAACCGAATACACCGCGAACCGCTGCAGATACCCCTCCTGGCCTGCCGGGGGCTCGAGCCCGATGGCGGCGAATTCGTCGGCGAGGAAGTCGGCCGCCCTCATGGCGTCGGGTGAAAACGCGGCCCTCCCGCGCAGCGAGTCGTCGGCGAGGACCGAAAGGACCCGCACGAGGCTGGCCTGGTCGACCTGGGGCTGGGCGCAGGCGGGTACCAGGAACAGGACGGCGAGGGCGACAGCGGGACGGATGCGCGGCATGGCAGGATAGGCGAGCCCGGCGACCGCGGGGATCGGACCGGGGCAGGATGCGTGGTTGTCGGCCGGGAAGTATACTGCACGCCCGATCTCCGTGCCCCCCATGTCAGACTTCCATCCCAAGGCCGAAGAGGCCCTGGACCGCGCCCTCGGTCGAAGGGACCTCACGCTCTTCGCCGTCAACCGCGTGATCGGAGCAGGGATCTTCGGCCTCCCGGCGGTGCTCTACGCCGCCGTGGGGCCTGCCAGCGCGGTCGCGATGACACTCGCGGCGCTCCTCGTCGCCGGCATCACGCTCTGTTTCAGCGAGGTCGGAAGCCGCTTCCGCGACACCGGCGGCCCGTACCTGTACGCGCACGAGGCCTTCGGGCCGGTGGTCGCCTTCGAGGTCGGATGGCTGCTCTGGGTCACGCAGCTCGGAGGGTTCGCCGCCGTAACGAACCTCATGGTGAACTACGCGGGGTGGTTCTTCCCCGGAATCACCGCCCCATCCTGGCGGGCCGCGGCGATCACCGCCGTCGTCTTCGCGCTCGCGATGATCAACGTGCTCGGCGTGCGCCGCGCCGCGATCGTCAACAACGTGCTTACCACCGCCAAGATGGTCCCGCTGCTGCTGTTCGTCGTGGTAGGGCTGTTCCTGCTCGACGGGGACCTCTTCGCGTCCCCGACGGGCGACGGTGCCTCCCCCGTCGACGCGGCCGCGCTTGCGGGCGCGGTATTCCTGGCCATTTACGCGTATTCCGGGTTCGAGACGCTCGGCGTTCCCTCGGGAGAGGTGCGCGATCCGGACCGCACGATTCCGTTCGCCCTGCTGTCCGGATTGGCGCTGGTCGCCACCGTCTACATCGGGGTCCAGGTGGTGTCGGTCGGAACGCTGCCCGCGCTCGGCGAGTCGGCGCGCCCCGTGGCCGATGCCGCGGAGCGCCACTTCGGACGCGGCGGGGCGGCCTTCATGGCCCTCGGCGCGCTGCTCTCGACGCTCGGGGTCGCCCACGCCATCATGCTCACGGCCGGACGCATGCCGTTCGCCATGGCCGAACGCGACCAGCTCCCGGCATCGGTCGCCGCAGTGCACGCGAAGTGGCACACGCCGTGGGTAAGCCTGGTGGTTTCGGCCGCCGGCATGTGGGCCTTCACGATGGTGACGACGTTCACGTCGGCGCTGACCGTGACGGTGGGTCTGCGCGTCCTGATCTATGTCGTGACCTGCGCGGGTCTGCCCGTCCTGAGACGCCGCAACGGCAGGGCGCCGTTCCACGCTCCGGGCGGAACGGTCCTCAGCGTTGCCTGCCTGATCGTCTGCGGCGTCCTGCTCGCGATCCGGCCATGGGCCGAGACCCTACAGCTCGCCGCGTTCGTCTCCGGCGGCCTCGCGTTGTGGGCCCTGGTCGGCCGACGCGCGGCTCAGAGCATGACGAGATAGGTCAGCTTCGCGACACCCACCCGATCCATCATGACGACGTCACGTCTCGGATCGAACAGCACGTCGCCGTCCTTGGCGAGGTGGTAGGCCGTGTTGAAGACGAAGAACAGGTCGCTGCCGGGCGTGTGGATCCAGTCGATGCGGATGTTCGCCTGCACGTCGCGCGTGAAGTTGTCGTACTGGACGAGCGCCTTCGCGAACAGGTTCTTGTTGACGGCCGCGAGGATGTCGAGCGACACCGTGGTGGCGTCGAATGCCCCGTTGTCGATCGGAAGGTCGATGACGCTGTGCGAGAGACCGCCGTTCAGCTCGAGGTGCTGGGATACGCGCCAGCCCGCCTGCGCCATGTAATCGGTGCGGTCTCCGCCCCAGAAACCGCCGAAGGTCACTCCGGCCGTCGCGAACTGGTTGCGGGACGGATCGGTGCCGCCCCGCAGGGTCACGCGCGTGAACGTGTAGTCTCCGGGCAGGATCGTCGCGTCGGGCCGGATCGGGAACGGCTCGACGAGGCGCTCGAACGCCCGTCCGACCCGGACCGTCACCTGGTCCCGGGTGCGGAAACTGGCCGTGAGCGCGGCCGCGAGGTCGGTCGATTCCAGGTCCCCCGCCTGGTTCTCGATATAGTCGTACCCGGCTCCGAACGCGATGCGGCGCAGCTGGGGCACGGCGGCGAAGTTCACGAAGGGGGTGTACCCGAATTCGCCCGAATAGGTGCGCATGTCTCGGCGGCGCACGAAACCGAGGGCCGGAGCGTACCGCTTTCCGACGCTCGTGAATGCACCGACGAGCATGAATCGATCGTCCTGCAGCCGCACCGAGCCGTGACCGGCCGCATCGTCCATGTCGGCGCGGCTGTCCTGGACGGCCGTATACCAGGCCGACACCTGGCTTGCGCTTCCGAAACGCGCCTGCGCGTCCAGCCCGAGCGCGGTGTTCGTTACGTCCCGGTCGACGTAGTTCGTCACGATCGCTCCCGCCGAAGACCGCGCCGAGAGGTTGCCGATGACGCGGGCCACGGTATTGTTCGCCGACGACGAGCCGAACAGGTCGCCCATGCCGTCGCCGGTCTCGATGTTCAGGATTCCGCCCGAAAGGCGCCCCACCTGCCCGGTCACGCGCGCCCCCGTGAGGATCTGGTTCGTGAGCCCGATGCGGCGCGAGAAGAAGGTCTGCGTCGAGCGCGAGTTGCCGTGCTCGAAGAGCCCCGAGCGTTCGAGGAAGAACTCCCGCTTCTCCGGGAAGAACAGGCTGAACCGGTCGAGGTTGAGTTGCACGTTGTCGGCCTCGACCTGGGCGAAGTCGGTGTTGACGGTGAGATCGAGCGTCGTCGCCGACGAGAGGCCCACCTTGACGTCCACCCCGAGGTCGCGCTCGAACGAATCTTCGGTGTCGCGCTCGGCGAGCGAGGTGCGCACCTGCTGGGCGCCCGTGATCACGTACGGCTTGATCTCGATGTTCTTGCCGCGGTGGATACCCTTGAGGCCCTTGACGACCCCGTACTGCGAGACCGCCGAAATGGCCCCGAACCCGTTTCCGAACTCGATTCCGATCGGCGGCCAGATCGCCCGCTCGTTCTTGCGGTTGATCGTGCGCGAGAGCATGAGACCGAACGAGAGGTCGTCGCCCTTGGGGAAACGCAGCTGGCGGAAGGGGATCGAGACCTCCATCGTCCAGCCTTCCTCGGTGATCTGGGTTTCGGAACGGTAGACCGCGTCCCACGCCCAGTTGTCCATCGTCATGTTCTCGTCCTGGATCGTCGCGTCGTCCTGCGTACCGGCCGCGTTCATCTCGAAGAGGTACGCGTTGCGCTTGTCCAGGTAGGTGTCGATCGCGATGAAGGCGTGGTCATCCTTGTCGTTGCGCCCGCCCCGCTCGAGGTTCTTGGCGCGGATGAGGTGCGGCTCGCGGTCGAAGAAGCGGAAGGCGATGTACAGGTGCTCCTCGTCATACGCCACCATCGCCTCGCTGCGCTCGGTCATCGGCGCCCCGTTCTCGGGCCAGATCTGCGTGAAGTCGGTGATCGGCCGAACCGACTGCCAGATCGCCTCGTCCAGCCGCCCGTCGATGTGCGGCGCATCGGCCGTGTAGACGGCGTGGACCTCGTTGCGGGTCGGGGGCGGAACCGAGGCGACCGCGTTCGGTCCGGCTTGGCGTGCGAAGGCGGTCGAAACGCCGAGAGAGAGGAGTACGAAAGCGAGCGCGACGCGGAAGGGCGACGCGGCGGTGCGGTACGAGACGGGCATGGGGGTGTTCTGCGGGTCCGGGTAAGCCCCATCACTACGCACCGATTTCACGAAGGATGCAAGACCCGCCATCGGCTTGATGCGAACGGCCGTGATTGCCGATGCGCGGGCTCGGGAACCTGCCGGACCAGAAAAAGAAAGGCAGCCCTGTCGCAAGGCCTCCGGAATTTGCGTTATTGTTCCATTAGATCCCGACGCCGCTGTCACGCGGGCCGCCGAATCCCCCACGGTGCTCGCGCTCGGTTGGCGCGAGGCCCCGAAGCGTTCGGGGCTTGGGGGGATTCTTGCCCAGAAGCCTGCCGGCGGTGACGTGAGATGTCCTCGTTCGTTCGCCCCGCCCTCATTTACCTCGCGTTGGGCTGCGCGTGGATAGTCGGAACCGACGTGCTCGTCGGAGCCGAACCCTTCCTGAGCCAGACCCTGAAAGGGCTGTTCTTCGTCGCGGTATCTGCCCTCGTCATCCTGCTGCTGGTCCGACGCGAGGGCCGCGAGATCGAGAAGGACCGCGAGTGGTACCGTTCGCTCTTCGAATTCGGAGTGGATACGGTTTTCGTCCTCGACGAGAACGACCGGATCGTCGAAGCCAACCGGACGGCGTGCCGCAAGTACGGATATCTCCCGCGTGAATTCCGGTCGCTCACCCGGGCCGACCTGATCGCGCCCGGGGAGGCGTCGACCACTCTCGAGGCCTCGGGCACGGCCGGGGAACGGGTGGAGCGCAGACAGGCACGCCATGTGCGTACCGATGGAACGACCTTTCCCGTCATCGAAAACGAGCGGTCGATCCGCGTGGGCCGGACCGAGAGGCGACTCCTCGTCGTGCGGGACATCACCCAGCTGGTTCGGGCCGAAGAATCGCTTCGCGCTTCCGAGGCCTTTCTGCGCGCCCTCGTATCGTGTTCGCCCCTGGCGCTGTTCGGGGTCGATGCCGACGGGAAGGTGACCGCCTGGAACGAATCGGCCGAACGCATCTTCGGCTGGACCGAGGACGAGGTACTCGGCCGGCCGCTGCCGATCGTCCCGCCGGAAAGCCAGGCGCAGTATGCCGAGTCGCGGCGCCGCGTCATGAACGGTGAAAGGCTGGTCGGCATGCGCCTGGTGCGCCGGCGCAAGGACGGGAGCGAGGTCGACGTGAGCCTCTCGGCAGCACGCCTCACCGATGAAGCCGGAAGCCTCGACGGCATCGTCGCGATCATGGAGGACATCACCGAGCGACGGCGGCACGAGATTGCGCTGGCCGAAAGCGAAGAACGCTACCGCAGCATCTTCGAGAACAACAGCGCGATGATCATGGTCGCCGACCTGGACGACCTCACGATCCTCGACGCCAATCCCGCCGCCGAGAAGTTCTACGGCTGGTCGCGCGACGAACTGCGGCGCATGAAGATCACGGATCTTGACCCGACCCCGGTCGAAGACTTGCGCCGGCAGATCGCGGAGGTCGCACCCGGAAGAACGGGGACCGGCGAATTCCGGCATCGGCTGGCCGACGGCAGGATGGCCGACGTGGAGATCTTCGCAGGCCCGGCCCGCATGGGAGGACGCCCGGTCCTGTTCGCGATCGTGCACGACATCGCGCGCCGGATGCGGGCGAGGGCCGCAGCCCGCGAGGCCGAGGACCGTTTCCGGCTCGTGGTCAAGGCGAGCCCCTTCCCTATCGTGGTCCACGCGGAAGGAGGAGAGATCCTGTTCGTGAACGATGCCTGGACCCGTATTTCCGGCTACGGAAAGGAGGATCTACCGACCGTGGATTCGTGGGTTCGCAGGGTGTATCCCGGACGGGAGGACGAGGTACTCGACCACATTCTCGGCCAGTACGACCTGGAGGGGCCGGCGGCAGAGGGTGAATACCGCGTGCGGTGCCACGACGGCTCATTGAGAACCTGGGATTTCATGTCCACACCCCTGGGCAAGTTATCGGATGGACGAAGGGCCGTGCTCAGCATGGCCATGGACGTGACCGAGCGGCGAACCGCCGAGGAGCACATCGCCAAGACCCAGAACCTCGAGTCGATCGCCCGTCTGGCAGGGTTCATCGCGCACGATTTCAACAATCTGCTCACGATGATCCTGGGGCGCGCCGATCTCGCGAGCGCCCATGCGGGAGGGTCCCCGATCGCCAAGCACCTCGACGAGATCCGGGATGCCACCGGGCGCGCCGCCGCGCTCACGAAGCAGCTGCTGACGATCGCCCGTCAGCAGCCGCTCCACCCGGTCCCTCTCGCCATCGATCGCCAGGTCGAAGTCCTGCTTCCGACGCTTCGGTCGATTCTCGGAGACGAACGAACGTTGCGATGGGAGCCGGGCGCGCCTGACGTCGACGACGTGATCATGGATCCCGTCCAACTGGACCGGATCCTCGTGAACCTGTGCACGAACGCGCGCGACGCCACGACGCCGTTGGGAAACGTCTGGATTTCCACGCTTCCGGTCTCGGTCGAGGAGGATGACCTGATGCCCGGCGAGGCCGTCGTTCCGGGCCCGTTCATCCTGCTGACGGTCCGTGACGACGGCTCGGGAATGGACGAATCCACGCTGGCACGCATCTGGGAGCCGTTCTTCACGACGAAACCCTCGGGGAAGGGCACGGGCCTCGGCCTACCGTCCGTATTCGGCATCATCACGCAGGCCGGCGGGTACATTCGTGTCGACTCTTCGCCCGGCATCGGAACACGATTCCAGCTCTACATCCCCCGCAGCGGAAGCGCACCGTGCGGCGAGGACCTCGCGCCGGCCGCCGCGCAGGTTTCGGCCGATGAACCCCCGGAATTCGCCTCCATCCTGCTGGTGGATGACGAACCTGTCCTGCTCGACATGGCTGCCGAACTCCTGGAGGATCTGGGGCACCACGTAACCCCGGTGCTCAGCGCCGAAAGTGCCCTCGAAGTGATGGGCAGACCCGGCGCGCGCTGCAACCTCGTGATCACCGACGTCATTCTACCCGGGATGGACGGTCCGACGATGGCCGAGCGACTTCGGGAGCGGTTCCCCGGGCTGCCGGTGGTATTCACCTCGGGGTACGGCCCGGACATCGTCACAAAGCACCCGACCGCCGTTGCGGGGGCATGCTTCCTCGAGAAACCCTTCAGCGTCGCCGACCTCGCCGCCGTCGTCGCCAAGTCGCTGCATTCGCGGTGAGATTCCTCGTCGCGCTGGTCGCAGCGGCCGGGATCTTCCTGGCCGGAGGCCCCGGGGCGGCGTCTGCCCAGCGATCGGCGTCGGCGGCCGGACCCGTTTCCTGGGCGCCGCTCGACTCCCTCGACGTGCGTTTGCCTTCCTCCGTGCGTGTCTTCGAGGGCCGTGGCGATTCGCTCCGGGCATGGTTGGTGCGCATCGCTCCCGGTCCCTCGGTCGAGCTGTCGGTCGTTGCCTCGGACGACGCCGACGGCAAGGAGCCGACGAGTTCGTTTGCGGCCGATCCCGGCGCGTGCGTCGCGGTCAACGGCGGCTACTTTGACATGGCGGCCGATCCTGCCGTGCACGTGGGCCTGCTCGCTGACGCGGGCGGCTTGCGGGCACCGGCGACGGATGTCGTCACCCGGGGAGACCTTCGGTACCTCACGGCGCGCGCCTCCCTCGGCTTCACATCCGAGGGGCGCCCGGAGATGGCCTGGGGCGCGACGCGCGGCGATTCGCTGTTCGCGTGGTCCTCACCCCCGCCCCACCGGCCAGGCGTGACGCCGGACTCGACGTGGCAGCCCGACGAAAGGCCCTGGCCGGTCGTTTCGGCCCTCGGAGCCGGACCGATGCTGATCGTGAACGGCCGCATCCGCATCACCGACGACGAAGAGGTCTTTTTCGGAACCAGCATTCCGAACACCCATCCGCGCACGGCGGCCGGCATCACGGCCGATGGCGACCTGCTGCTGCTCGTCGTGGACGGCAGGCAGCCCGAAAGCCGCGGCGTGAACCTGGAGGAGCTGGCCGCCATCCTCTGGAATCTGGGGGCGGTCAATGCGCTCAATCTCGACGGAGGGGGTTCGTCGACGATCGTGGTGAATGGAGTGCTCCTCAACCGACCCGTCGGCGGAACCGTGGAGCGCCAGGTCGTCTCGGCCGTCGTGGCGCGGTGCCGGTGACGCCCTGTCAATCCTGGTCCGCAGGAGCCCGAGCGGGCCGGCCCATGTTGTAGCCTTCGGCGAGTTCCTGCGCGATTCCCAGCGGAACCCGCTTCCGGTCGGCGACGATCATCGACACCCCGATCGTCAGGCCACCCATCGGGATCATGAAGCCTCCCACCAGGTGCTTGGCCGAGATCGCGGGACGGTCCAGCGGGGGACGCGACGTGAAGAGCAGCGTACCCACGACCATCGACGCGGCGCCGGCCACCACGGCGACCCGGCGACGTTTGCGCGCGGTGATCGCCATGTGCTCGAGCTCTGATTGCCCGAGAATGCGGTAGAACTGCGGTTCGCCGATCGGGACCACCCCGGAGAAGGCGTCCCAACGGCGAAGACCGGATAGATCCGGGTTGGGGCCGAGCCGCTTGGCGTTGTTCACGAAACCCGGTATGACCTTGAGCCGCAACGGCGCCGGCGCGAGCGTATCGGCCGCGATCTTGTCGCCGAGGTGTCCGGCGGCCGTCGCCGCTTCGGCCCGCTCCGCCTCCTGCGCCGTCGCCGTTCCTGTCGGCGCGGCGAGAAGCCACAGCGCCAGCAATCCAACCACGTTCCGTCGCATTCCTTCGATGATGCCTGTTCACTTCCCTGCCGATTGGGACCTTCACGCCCGGCGACGGTTCCGTGCAGGAGCGAAAAAGCGCGGCGTACGGCAGGGGACCGGGTCGTGCACGGGGGCGGAAGCGTGCGTATTCTCGAAGGAGCGGACCGGCCCGGCCCGTTGACCCGCCACCTCAAGCCATGACCCGATTCGCCTACTTCGAGGGCGCGATCGTTCCGATCGAACAGGCCCGCGTCTCGATCACCTGCAATACGCTGCACTACGGCACCGGCTGTTTCGGCGGGCTGCGCGCGTACTGGAACACCGACGAGCGGCGGCTCTGGCTCTTCCGCCCTCTCGACCACTACCGTCGGCTTCTCTCGAGCGCGAAGATGATCTTCGCCGACATCGGCCACACGCCGGAGTCGCTCACCGACGTGACGGTGCAACTCCTTGCGGCCGAAGGGTTTCGACAGAACGCCTACGTGCGCCCGATCGTCTACAAGGACGACGGGGTCTTCCGCGTGCAGCTCCACGACGCGACCGACAAGGTGGCGATCTTCGCGCAGCCGGTCGGAGCCTACATCCACGCCGCAGGCCTCCTGCGGGTGGCGATCTCGTCGTGGCGGCGCGTGGATGACACGATGATCCCGGCGCGCGGCAAGCTCAACGGCGCCTACCTGAACAGCGCCCTCGCCAAGAGCGAGGCCAACAAGGCCGGCTATGACGAGGCGCTCGTACTGAACCAGGACGGGCACGTGTCCGAGGCCAGCGCCGCCAACGTCTTCATCGTGCGGAACGGCGCGCTGGTCACGCCGCCCGTCACGGCCAACGTGCTCGAGGGCATCACGCGCCGCACGGTGATCCACCTCGCGACCAAGGAACTGGGCCTCGAGGTCGTCGAACGCGACATCGACCGGTCGGAGCTGTTCGTCGCCGACGAGGTGTTCCTCTGCGGCACCGGCGTGCAGATCTCGGCCATCGGCGAGGTCGAGGGCCGCGTCGTGGCCGACGGGGCCGAGGGTCCGGTCTGCGCCGCGCTGCGGGAGCGCTACGGACGGATCGTCACGGGACGCGACCCCGCCTATCTCCACTGGTGCGTGCCGATCCCGGCGGCCTGATCCGGGGCGGCGCGCGCGACCTCATCGTGCCTGCGCCATGGAAAACCATCTCGTCGTGGTCCTCGGAGGATACGGAGGCGCCGGACGGCGACTCTGCCGGGAGTTGCTCGCCCGGACCGACGCGCGCGTGGCCGTCGCGGGCCGCGATGCCCGGAAGGCTGTCGAACTGTCCGCCGAACTCGACCGTGCGTTCCCCGGACGCGCCGAGGCACGGACCGTGGATACCTCGCAAGCCGACAGCCTCTCGCCGGCCGTCGCGGGCGCCCGGGTCGTCGTCGCCGCCACCACGTCCGCGCCGGACGCCCCCCGCATCGCGGGCGCGGCGCTCGATGCCGGGGCCGACTACGTGGACCTGTTCTTCGACCCGACCACGCCCGATCGCCTCGCCCCGCTTGCCACCCGCGCGCTCGCCGAAGACCGCGTCCTGGTAACCCAGGGCGGTTTCCACCCCGGCCTTCCGGCCGTCTACGTCCGCCGCGGCGCCTCCCTTTTCGATCGGTTCGACACGGCCCGCGTCGCGTTCGTGATGCACGAACGCGTCGAGGATCCGCGGTCGATCGCCGAGATCGTCGACATGGTGGCCGATTTCCATGCGGACGTGTGGGACGGCGGCGCATGGCGACGCGCCGGGTCGAAGGATGCCCTGCGCGTCGATTTCGGGCCGGATTTCGGCCGCCGGGCGTGTTGGCCCATGGATCTCGTGGAAATGCGGGAGCTCCCTGCGAAGCTGGGGCTGCGGCAGGCCGGCGTCTACGTGGCCGGGTTCAACTCCTTCACCGACTACGTCGTCTTTCCGCTCGCCGCGCTGTCGTTCGCGCTGCGCAGGGGCCTCCTGCGCAACTTCTGGGCGCGCGCGCTGGCGTTCGGCATCAACCGGTTCTCCCGCACGCCGGAGGGTGTCGTCTTCGTCCTGCTCGCCGACGGACGGTCCGACGGCAGACCGACCCGTCTGGAGTTGCGCACGACCTGCGACTCGGCCTACGGGTTCACGGTATTGCCGGTCGTTTCGTGCATCGGACAACTGCTCGACGGCACGTCGGCACGACCGGGCCTTCACTGCATGGGTCTCCTCGTGGACCCCGAGCGCACGCTGGACGATCTCGCCCGGTGGGGCGTCCGGCACGAGTTGCGCCGATTCGATACCTTGGAGCCGACCCCCTGAACGGCCCACGAACCCGGAACCCCATGCGCAGGATGCTCCTGGCGGCACTCGCCGTCCTGGCCGCGTGCTCCACGCCCGAGCCCGAGCCGACCCGTCCGCCCAACATCGTCCTGGTCCTCGTCGACGACATGGGCTGGATGGACGTCGGATTCCAGGGCAACACCCTCCTCGAGACACCGAACCTGGACCGTCTCGCGGCCGAGGGCATCCGCTTCACCGACGCGTATGCCGCGTCGCCCGTCTGCTCCCCGACCCGGGCCGCCATCATGACGGGCCAGTCGCCCGCCCGGCTGCACATCACGAACCACATCACGGGAGACCAGGCCCAGTTCGAGCCCCTCGGCGCGACGATGCGGGCCGCCGAGATGCGGAACCATCTCGACCTCTCCTACGTGACGATCGCCGAACGCCTCAAGGAGGCCGGGTACGCCACGGGTTTCTTCGGAAAGTGGCACCTCTCGGGCGTCAATTCCGAACAGGCCACCGTCGAGCCGGACCGCCGGCCCGAGCACCAGGGCTTCGACGTGAACGTGGGCGGAACGAGTTTCGGAGGTCCCCCCTCCTACTTCGATCCGTACCGCAACCCCGCCATCGAGGATCGGAGGCCCGGCGAGTTCCTGGACGACCGGCTCGCCGACGACGCGATCGGGTTCATGAAGGAGGCCGGAGACCGCCCGTTCTTCGTGGCGCTATGGAACTACGTCGTGCACTGGCCGATGGACGCGCCCGAGGACCTGGTGGCCAAGTGGACGGCACGGGACGGGTTCGTCGACCACGGCGACGGGCTCGAATCGGCGCAGCGCTATGCCGCCCAGATCGAGGCGCTCGACCGGGCCGTGGGGCGCATCGTCGCCGCGATCGACTCGATGGGAATCGGAGGCGAAACGCTCATCGTCTTCACCTCGGACAACGGCCCGTACGGCGGCGTCGCCGACGCGAAGCCCCTGCGCGGCGTGAAGGGCCATCTCTACGAGGGCGGAATCCGGGTTCCGCTCGTCATGCGGTGGACCGGGCGCGTGCCGGCTGGCTCGGTCACCGACGTTCCGGCCGTCAGCATGGACTTCTACCCGACCTTCCTCGAAGCCGCGGGCCTCGCGCCCGATCCCGCGACGCCCCTCGACGGTGTCAGCCTGCTCGGGCTCGCCACGGGGGGAGCGGCGCCGGAGCGCGATGCGGTGTTCTTCCACTATCCGAACTACGCGTTCCACGGCGAAAACCGGCTGGCCGGGGCCGTGCGCGAGGGTTCGTACAAGCTGATCGAGTTCTACGACGACGGTTCGGTCGAGCTCTTCAGCCTGGCGAACGACCCGGGAGAAACCCGGGATCTCTCGGCCGCCGAGCCCGACCGTGCCGCAGCCATGAAGGCCAGGTTGGACGCGTGGCTGGAGTCGTCGGGAGCGAAGATGCCCGTTCGGAAGTGATCGTGCCAGGCTTGCACGGCGGGCTGCGTGCCACATCCGCTTTGGGGGGGGCAAAACGTCGTAAAAGGGCGGATAGTCGATGTATTCACCCGCTTTTAGGGGTCAAAACGTCGTAAAAGGGCGGAAAGTCGATGTATTCGCCCGTTTTTGGGGCCAAATACATGGAATCCGAGCCAAAATCCCACTTTCATGCTTCTTCCGAACCGAAGAAGGGGGATTGGGAGCGGCCGTTCCTGTCCCCGTGGGCGCACGATCGATGCGGTGAGTAACCGTGGGCGGCAACCTCGCCGCCGGCGAGGGGTAGGTAGGGGCTCGAACCGACCCCGTTTCCATGCGCCTTCCGATCCGGGCCGCCGCCCTTCCGGCCGCCTTCTCCCTCCTGCTCCTCGCGACCGGCGCCCGCGCGCAGGGCCTGCCCCGGGCCACTGGCGCCCCCGAGCGCGTCACCGGCACCGACGACGGCCCCTATTCCCATCCCCGCTTCTCGCCCGACGGAAGCCGCCTTGCCTTCACCAGCGAAGGCTTCGCGGGCCTGTGGGTCCACGACCTCGATTCCGGGCGCTCCCGCCGTGTCACCGACGCGGCTTCGGCCGGCTTCGGCTTCGCCTGGAGCCCCGACGGTTCGGCGCTCCTCGCCCGCACGGTCCGGCAGGCAGACGGCCGGCGTACGCAGTCGGTGCGCCTCTACGATGCCACGACGGCGGCCGAAACCGAGGTCGTCGCCCCACGCTCGACCTTCGCGGCGCTCCCGGTCTTCGTGCCGGGCGGCACGGAAGTCGCCCTCCCCACGGACCAGACCGTCGCGTCCTTCCGCACGCCCCTTCCCCCGACGGCGGCCAAGGCCGGCCGTCCCGACCGGTTCCTGGTCCTGGACGACGCCCGGCTGATGCTGGCCGACGCGACGACCGGCGCGATGCGCCGGCTCGACGTCTTCGAGGGGCAGGCGCTGATCAACCTCGCCGCGTCGCCCGACGGCCGCGCGGCCGCATTCGAAGTGGTCGGAGGCAACGTGCACATCGTGAGCCTCGACGACCTCGAGGCCACGCCGGTCGACGTCGGCCCGGGCAACCGCCCACAGTGGTCTCCGGACGGAAGCTGGCTCGTCCTGATGCGCACCGAGGACGACGGGGAGCGCTTCACCGCGAGCGACCTGTGGGCCGTGCGCGCCGACGGCTCGGCCGAGGTTCGACTCACCGACACGGCAGACCGCCTCGAAATGAACCCGTCCTGGTCCCCGGACGGAACGCGCATCGCCTACGACGACCTCGTCGACGGTGTGATCTACCTCCTCCCCGTCGCCCGATGAGCCGCGCCATGAAGACGAGAATGCTCGCCGCGGCCTTCGGGGTCGCCCTACTGACCGCCGGATTTCCGGCCTCCGCCGTCGCCCAGCCCATCGTGCGACCCGCCGCGCCCCCGGTCACCGGGCTCTCCGGCTGGAAGATCTTCCTCGACCCCGGCCACGGCCAGAACGGAAACGTGGGCTACGCGGGCTATTCCGAGGCCCGCAAGGTGCTCGCGATCGGTCTCGAGCTGCGTCGACTACTACTCGAGACGACCGACATCGATACGGTCTACATCTCGCGCACGACCGACGACGTCAATCCGGACCTCTCGCAGCGGGTCGATTTCGCGAACGCGACCGGCAGCGACTTCTTCCTGTCGATCCACTCGAACGCCGCGGGGCCGGAGGCCAACAACCTCTTCGTGCTCTGGCCGCAGTACCAGGACCGGTCGGAGGCCGTGCCCAACGGCGGCAAGCGCATGGCGCAACTCCTGGCCAACTCGCTGGCCGACGGCATGCGTATCCCCAAGTCGAACGGAGGCATCTGGGGCGAGTGCGATTTCTACGGCGTTTCGAGCTGCCGTGCCAACGTGCTCTCGAGCGGAAAAGGCGGCTCGCGCAACTACGTGCAGAGCTACACGAACATGGCGAGCGCGCTCGGCGAGGCCGGATTCCACACGAATCCGACCCAGAACCAGCGCAACATGAACGCCGACTGGAAGCGCATGGAGGCGCGGGCCGAGTACTGGGGCATCCTCGATTTCCACGGGCTGCCGCATCCGCCCGAACAGATCGTCACGGGTATCGTGCGGGACATCGAATCGGGCGATCCGATCAACGGCGCCGTCGTCAGTGTCGGAGACACCACGTACACGACCGATACCTGGGAGTCGCTCTTCCGCCAGTTCTCGAACGACCCCCAGGCCCTGCGAAACGGGTTCTACTATCTGGATGGACTCGCGGGCACGCTGCACGATGTGACGGCCGAGGCGCCCGGTTTCGAGCCGTACACGGGCTCGGTGGAAGCGCCCGGCGGCGTGTTCACCCACCACGACATCGGGCTCGTCTCGACGGTGCCCCCGACCGTCGCGACGACGACCCCGACGGCCGGACAGGACCCGTTCCGCGTCACCGACGCGATCCAGGTCAATTTCTCGAGGCCCATGGAACGGGCCGCAACCGAGGCGGCCTTTTCGCTCGAGCCGTCGGCCACCGGCACCTTCTCGTGGACCAACGGGGACCGGCGGTTGATCTTCCGCCCGGATTCGCTGCGTGCTCGAACGTTCTACACGCTCCGTATCGCCGAGACCGCGGTCGGGGCCTACGGCCACCCGTTCGACGGCGATGCCGACGGTGCGGCGGGCGGCGTCTTCGCCATGTCGTTCACGACGGGCTTCCCGGACACGAAGCCGGCGGCGATCGCGGGGTCGTTTCCCCGCCAGAACGCCAGGGACGTCGCGCTGAGACCCGTCGTCACGTTCGTGTACGACGAGCCCCTGGACTCGACCACCGTGTTCTCGCGCGTTCGTCTCGAGCGGACCGCGGGGGCCGTGCCCGTCGCGGGCGAGGTGCGCTATTGGCGCGTGCGGGAGCGCGGCGTCGTCTCGTTCTTCCCGTCCGAGCCACTCGCTCCCGGCACCGCGCACCGGTTCATCGTCGCGCCCGGCGTTGCCGACCTCTTCCTGAATCCCGATCCGAACCAGAAGACGCTGAGCTTCACGACGGGCTCGCTCGAAGAAGACGTCACCCCGATCGACAACTTCGAGACCGGTGTGACCACGAACTGGTGGCAGCCGCAGCAGAGCGGCTCGACGACGGGAATCGTCACGACGCAGACCTCTATGGCGGCCGACACCCAGGTGACGAACGCGCTGTTCGGCGGCTCGACCGCCATGCGCCTGTCGTACGGATGGGACGCGACCGCTACGGAGCCGCTGATCCGCCAGTATCTCGGGGGCGGTGCGCCCCGTTCGCTCACCTTCGACAGCGCCAGGCAGTTGCGCGCCTGGGTCTTCGGGGACGGAAGCGGCACGAAATTCCGCTTCGCCATCGACGACAACGTGCCGGCGACCGCGGCGTCGAACCACGAGGTCAGTCCGTGGACATCCGTCGACTGGTACGGATGGCAACCGGTCACGTGGGCCATCTACGACGGGCAGACCGGCACGTGGATCGGAGACGGCACGGTCACGGGTACGCTCCGCATCGACAGCATCCAGCTCACGCGGGCCGACGCCGGCACGGCCTCCGGCACGATCTGGATCGATGACCTGCAGCTCATCGACGCGTTCTCGACGGCCGGGGAAAGTGCGGCCGACCTGCCCGGCGGATACGTCCTGGAGCAGAACTGGCCGAACCCGTTCAATCCGACCACGACGATCGCCTTCGCGCTACCGGCGGCTTCCCGGGTGCGCCTTGTCGTGTATGACGTCCTGGGACGGCAGGTTTCGGTGCTCGTCGACGGGCTGCACCCGGCGGGACGGCATGAAGTGCGCTTCGACGCCACGGGACTTGCCACCGGGATGTACGTCGCGCGTCTCGAAACCCCGTCGGGCTCGGCCACGCGCACCATGACCCTCGTGCGGTGAGTTCGCAGTCCGCGGCGGTTTGCGTATCCTTCGACGCCTTCCATCCACGCCGCCGGGTCCATGAAATCGCGCAGCCATCAATTCGACCAGGTCGAAGCCCTGGATTCCTGGCTGTCCTCGGTGGCCACCGCGGATTTTCGCCCCACGTTGGCCGTCGTATTCATGGGGATAAGGCATGACCGCTCCCGCGTTCAGCAGGCCTTCGCGCGACACGGAATTTCGGTCTTCGGGTCCAGTTCATGGGGTGAGTTCACCGAGGGCGACATCCGGGACGGAACGATCGCCGTGCTCCTCATGGACATGGCCAGGGATCGGTTCGATCTCCGGGTCGACGACTTCGAACCCGGAGACGAAACGAAGGTCACCGCACAGGTGGTCCAGGCAGCCAGGGAGCGGTTCGAGCGGCCTTCGTTCATGATTCTGACGGCCGATCTCAGGACCAACGGAGAGGCCATCGTACATACGTTCGAGTCCCTCTTGGGCCCGGAGGTGGAACTGGCGGGCGCCGGCGCCGGCATGGACCTGCTCAACCAGGAGAACTTCGCGTTCACCGAGGAGCGTCACACCGTTCGCGGCATGGTCACCCTCATCCTGGATGCGGACCGTGTGCGCATGGCCTCGAGGGCCACGTGCGGCTGGCAGGCCGTCGGAGCCTCGCGGGTCATCACGAGAAGCGAGGGCATGTGGGTCCACGAGCTCGACGGCGTGCCCGCGCTCGACGCGATCCTGCGCTACATCGGTCGCGAGGACATGGATCTGAGCGATCCCAAGAACTGGGAGCTGGAGGTCAATACGCTCCCGCTGCAGTTGCAGCGCGAGAAGGGAGATCCCATCATGCGACCGGCACTGGTATTCGACGAGCAGACCCGGTCGGTCATGTGCACGGGCGAGATGCGGGAAGGCGACCGGGTGCGCTTTTCCATCGAACCGGATGACGACGTCATCGAATCGGTCCTGGAGGAAGTGCGGGATCTGCAACGGTCGTTCGGGGAGGTCGAGGCGACCGTCTACTTCACCTGCGTAGGTCGGCACAATTCGCTGGGCCCGAGGATGAACCGGGAAATCCGCCAGGCCGCCCGGCAGGTGGGATCCTCGATGGTGGGCCTGCTCTCGAGCGGCGAGATGGCGCGGGCCACGGGCGGCAGCCTGGAATTCAATGCACTGACGTCCTGCTGCGTCCTGCTCAGGGAGGTGGAAGCATGAAAGCGAAGTCGATACAGGCCGATTCGACGGCCGAACTCGAAGACCGGCTTGGCCGGGCTGTCGCCGACGGGTTCACGCCGACCCAGGCCTTCGTGTTCGCGGCCGCTTCCTGGGAGCGGGCCGAACTGCGCGCGCTGTTCGCCGCCCGCGGCGTCCAGGTATTCGGCGGTACCACGTACGGGGAGTTCATCGAGGGTGCGTACCGGATGGGCTCGGTGGCCGTGCTGCTCACCGATCTCGATCCCGCCGCCTTTCGGATGATGTACCGGGACCTGGGACCGGGCACCGAGTTCGATGTCGCGGCCGAAATGGCCCGGAAGGCGGCCGAATGGGTGAAACATCCGGCGTTCCTCGTGATGACGAGTCACATGGAGACGATCGCCGAGGACGTCATCGCCGGCATCGAATCGGTGGTGGGCGACGGGGCCGACATCTTCGGAGCCATGGCGGGGATGGAGCCTGCCGTCGCCGACGCCGCCGTGTTCTCGACCGACGTCGACTCTCATCGGGGAGTGCTGATGATGATTCTCGACGCCGACCGTGTTGCCGTCAGCGGGGTCGCGACGTGCGGATGGAAGCCGGTCGGTCCGATCAAGACGGTCACGAAGAGCGAGGGCATGTGGGTGCACGAGATCGACGGCGAGCCCGCGCTCGACCTCATGATCAAGTATTCGGGCGCCTGTACCCGCGAAGAGCTCACGCCGGAATTCTGGATAGAGGAATTCGCCATGTCCCTTCCGCCCCAACTGATCCGGGAGGAGGGCAATACGGTGATGCGGCCGTCACTCGTCTATGACGATGCCACCAGTTCGGTCATGTGCAACGGGCGGGTGCCGCAGGGCTCCAGGATCCGGTTCTCCCTTCCGCCCGAAGAGGATGTCATCGACGCGGTCATCGACGGTTGCCGCGCCATGAAAGCCGAGCGGGCTCCCGAGGCCGACGCCATCGTGTATTTCTCCTGCGCGGGGCGGCGGCTCTCCATGGGTCCGATGCTGAAGCGGGAGGTCGACACCGTGCGAGCGCTGTGGGACGCCCCGCTGGCCGGTTTCTTCTCGGTGGGGGAGATCGCGCGGGTCACCGGCGGCCGCAACGAGCTCAACAACATCACGTCGGCCTGCGTCGTGCTGAAGGAACGATGAGTCTGCCACGCGAGGACATCAGGGCGCTGGTCGCCGGCCTGGACGCGGATGCCAGGACAGCCGTTCTGCAGGCGATGGGCGCGCTCGAGGAGGAAGTCGGAATGCTCGAATTCCGCCTCAAGCGCATGGAAAAGATCAAGCGGACCACGGCCGTCTTCCTGGACGAGTCGGTGGCCGAGCTCGAGCAGAAGCGGAAGACCGTCGAGGAGATCAACGCGCGCCTCGAAGAATCGCTGCGCGAGCTGAAAGCCGCCCAGGAGCAGCTCATCCAGCAGGAGAAGCTCGCCTCCCTCGGCCAGATGACCGCCGGCATCGCGCACGAGATCAAGAACCCGCTCAACTTCGTGAACAACTTCGCCGAGGTGAACCTCGAACTCCTCGGCGAACTGGAAGAAGAACTGGCCGCTGCCGGACTCGCAGACCGGTTCCGGGACCTCCTGGACGACCTGAGGACCAACTCCGAGGCCGTCCGGAAGCACGGGAAGCGGGCCGATTCGATCGTGCGCACGATGATGCAGCACGCGTCGGGCGGCGCCGGAGAAAAGGTGGCGACCGACGTCAACGCGCTCGTCGCGGAACACATCGACCTCGCCTATCACGGCCGTCGTGCCCACGCAAAGTCGTTCCAGGTTTCGATCGTGCGGGACTTCGCCGCCGAAACGGGTTCGGTCGACCTCGTGCCGCAGGCGATCGGGCGTGTCCTGCTCAACCTGCTCGGCAACGCGTTCGACGCGCTGATGGAACACGCGGCGCGCACCGGTCCCGGCTTCGAACCCGAAGTGCGTGTCGCCACGCTGCGCACGGCATCGCACGTCGAGATACGCGTCGTCGACAACGGGCCGGGCATCCCCGAGGAGATCCGGGCGAAGATCTTCGAGCCGTTCTTCACGACGAAGCCGACCGGGGCCGGAACCGGCCTCGGGCTTTCGCTTTCGTACGACATCGTGACGCAGGGGCACGGCGGCAGCATGACGGTCGAGAGTGAACCGGGCAGCGGAGCCGCCTTCACCGTCCGGTTGCCTGCCGCGTGATTCCCCGCCAAGTCCTCCAACCCGTATTCCGATGCCCAGCCTGAAGAAGTCTGCCCTGACGACGCTCTTTTCGCTTGCCTTGGCCACCTCGGCATGCGCCCAGTCGCCGGCCGGCGACCTGGTGACCGGCCAGCCGATCGAATCCGCGATGGGCCCCTTCCGCGTCGTCACCGTCGCCGGTGAGCTCGAGAACCCGTGGGCCATGGCGTTCCTTCCGAACGGCGACCTGCTGGTCACCGAGCGGCCCGGCCGCATCCGCATCATCCGCGGCGGCGTCCTGCTGCCCGACTCGGTCGCGGGCGTCCCGGCCGTGCATGCCCAGGGCCAGGGCGGCCTGCTCGACCTCGTTCCGCACCCCGATTTCGCGAACAACCGGCTGCTGTACCTCACCTACTCCAAGCCGACGCCCGACGGCCCCACGACGGCGCTCGCGCGCGCCCGCTTCGAGAACGACGCGCTGACCGGGTTCGAGGACCTCTTCGTGGCGAAGACCAGGGGTCGCGGCCACTACGGATCGCGCATCGCCTTCGACGGCCAGGGACACGTATTCATCACCGTCGGCGATCGGCAGGCGAACCCGAACGAGGATCAGGAGCACCATCCGGCGCAGGATCTCTCGAACCACCACGGCACGGTGATCCGCCTCAACGAGGACGGCAGCGTTCCGACCGACAACCCGTTCGTCGGAACGACCGGCGCGCTTCCCGAAATCTGGTCCTACGGCCACCGCAACCCGCAGGGCCTGTTCTACGACGCCGTGACCGGCACGCTGTGGGCCAACGAACACGGTCCGCAGGGCGGCGACGAGCTCAACCGCGTCGAGCCGGGCCGCAACTACGGTTGGCCGGTGATCGGGTACGGCGTGAATTACGGAGGATCGAACCTGCACTCGGCCCGCGAGCGCGAGGGCATGGAGCAACCGGTACACTACTGGGTGCCCTCGATCGCTACGTCCGGCATGCTGCTGTACACGGGTGACGCGTTCCCCGACTGGAAGGGCAACCTGTTCGTGGGCGGCCTCGCGGGTGCCCAGCTGGCCCGACTGTCGATGCAGGGCGGCGCGGTGATTGCGGAAGAGACCCTGCTGAAGGGTCTCGGCCGTATCCGCGACGTGCGCCAGGGACCCGACGGGTTCATTTACCTTGCCATCGACGCGGCCGGCGGCCCGCAGTCGATCGTGCGGTTGGAACCGGCGAACTAGCCCTCCCCGCTCCACCCCCGGTCGCGCTTCAGCGCCGATCGCCGCCGCTTGGCCTCCAGTCGCCGCTGGCCGGAGGCCCGGGTCGGCCGCGTGGCGACGCGGGGTCGTTCGACCTCGGCGGCCCGTTCGAGCAGGGAGACCAGGCGATCCAGCGCATCGGCCCGGTTCTTCTCCTGCGTGCGGAATCGCCGGGCTTCGATCAGGATCGTGCCGTCGCGGGTCCACCGCCGCCCCGCCAGCGTGCGCAGCCGGGCCAGAAACGACGCGTCCACGCCCTCGAGCCGTGACGGATCGTAGCGCAACTGCACGGCGGTCGCCACCTTGTTGACGTTCTGTCCGCCCGGGCCGGAGGCGCGGACGAACGCGAGTTCCACGTCGCGCTCGTCGAATCGTATGGAGCCTCCCGCCAGGGTCATGGGTGTGCGAATTTGGCGTCGACGGAGCCCGGTTGCCCCGCGTTCGATATCTTCGAGCCCGCCGTTCGTTCCGAACATCCTCCAAAGAGCCCCATGCGACTTTCCAAGTTCCTTGCAGGCGGCCTTCTCGCCGTCTCGCTCGTCGTCCCGTCCGCGTTCGCCCGCCAGATCAAGCCCGCCTTCTCCGACGGCATGGCCCAGGAGATCCCCGAGATGGCCAAGGCCGACGAATGGATCCGCCAGGCCCTGTGGGTCGAAACCGAATTCGATTCGGACGGCGACGGAAAGCTCGACCGCGTGCACGTATCGGTGACCCGACCGAAGCAGACCGATACCGAGGGGCTCAAGGTCCCCGTGATCTACGGATCCTCCCCGTACTATTCCGGCACCGCACCGGGCGATTACATGTTCTGGAACGTGCGGCAGGAAGTGGGCGAAGAGCCCCCGACGCGCGTTCCCGGCGAGCCCGTCATCGCGCGGACCCAGCCGTTCATCTCCAACGGTTTCACGGCCTATTGGGTGCCCCGCGGGTTCGCCGTCGTGCACAGCGAGTCGCCCGGCACCGGCCAGTCCCAGGGCTGCCCGACGGTGGGCGGAATGAACGAATCCCTCGCGCCCAAGGCCGTCATCGACTGGCTCAACGGCCGTGCGAAGGGCTTCACGTCGATCGACGGCAACGAGCAGGTCAAGGCTACATGGACCACCGGCAAGGTGGGCATGACGGGCACCTCGTACAACGGGACCCTTCCGCTCGCGGCCGCCACCACGGGAGTCGCCGGCCTCGAGGCCATCGTTCCGGATGCTCCGAATACGTCCTACTGGCACTACTACCGATCCAACGGCCTGGTCCGGCACCCCGACGGTTACCTCGGCGAAGACATCCAGGTGCTGTACGACTACATCCACTCGGGCAATCCGTCCCGGGACGCCTGGTGCGACGCCAACGTGCGCGACGGCGAGATGGCCAATGGCCAGGACCGCGTGACCGGGGACTACAACGACTTCTGGAAGGGCCGCGACTATACGCACGTCACGCCCAAGGTGAAGGCCGCCGTGTTCCTCGCCCACGGTCTCAGTGACTGGAACGTCATGCCCGACCACAGCCTGCGCATCTACTCGGCGCTCAAGGAGCAGGGCAAGCGGCCCATGATCTACCTGCACCAGGGCGGTCACGGAGGACCGCCTCCGCCCGACATGATGAACCGGTTCTTCTCGCACTACCTGTACGGCGTCGATAACGGCATCGACCAGGGCCCTCGCTCCTGGATCGTTCGTGAGGGTGACGACCGCAACGCTCCGACCGCGTACGCCGAGTGGCCGCATCCGGAGGCCTCCCCGGTCACGCTGTATCCGCAGGCCGGCGGACACGGAGCCGGCGACCTGGTGCTCGCGCGCACGCCAACGTGGCAGGGCACCGAGACGCTGGTCGACAACGTGGCTTTCGATGCGGAAACGCTCGTCAAGGCCGAGTGGTCGAACCACCGCCTGCTCTACGTATCGCCTGTGCTCGCCGATTCCGTTCACCTGTCGGGCACCGTGCGCGTGACGGTGAAAATGGCGTCGTCGAAGCCTGCCGCAAACCTGTCGGTGTACCTCGTCTCCCTGCCGTGGTCCGAGCGGCGCGAGCGGCAGGGCCAGCAGATCGTCACCGTGCGGCAGGGCGGCCTCGTGACGCGCGGTTGGGCCGATCTCCAGAACCACGCGTCGCTTACCGAGAGCGAGCCGCTGGACCCGGGCGCGTTTTACACGATGACGTTCGACCTCGAGCCCGACGACCAGGTGATTCCGGCAGGACAGCAGCTCGGAATCGCGGTCTTCTCGAGCGACCGCGAGTTCACGCTCTGGCCGCGCCCGGGTACCGAGCTGACGCTCGACCTCGACGGCACGTCGATCACGCTGCCCATCGTCGGCGGCGCCGACGCGTTGACGAAGGCGTTCGGCCGCTGAACCGCCCGTGCCGCCTGTCCGAAGGGCCCGGTCTCCTTGTCGAGGCCGGGCCTTTCGGTTTCGTTCCGTCAGCCGACGCGCGTGAGCAGCACGACCGGGTTACGGCCGAGTTTCTTCGCGCAGCGCGGACAGGTCGTATACCAGGCGTACGTCTTGCCCGGGCGATGTCCGCACCGGGAGACATAAGCCTGCATCTCCTTGTGCCACTTGCCCGCGTCGCGGAATGGGCCCTCAAAGGCCCTCGCGAGGAAACGCCCGGTGAAGTGCGTCATCAGGGCCCCCGGGACGCTGCGGTCCGTCATCACGTAGAGCTCGGAACCCCATGCAGACGATTCGTCGCTGAGCCACATGGGTTCGTCCGGCCAGGCTTCGGCGGCTTCGACGGCGGCGTGGCAGCGGGTCATCACCTGTCCAAAATCGATCGGAATGTGCATGATCGAGTGCACGCGATCGGTCACGAACGGCTGGTCTACCCAGTTGACCTCCCTCCCGTCCCACGCTTCGGCGTCGAACCGGGCGCAGCAGCCGGTCTCATGGTTGTCGTAGGAAGTCTCGGCCAGGCGCATGGCGGTTCCTCGGTAGGGCCGAACGTGAAGGGTACGACACGCGGAATCCGGAGACCAGCAGGGGAGGTCCGATCCCGGTATAGGCCGCAGCCCGGCATGCGTAGGGGCCACCGGGCGCCCGAACGCCTTGGAACCGGCCGGCGCGCGCCCGCTATTTCGACGTCCAGCCGGGCCAGTCGGGGCCTTCGGCCTGCAGTTCCGCCCAGAACGCTTCCATGCCGGCGCGCAGACGTGCCACGTCGTCGGGACGAGCCTGCGACAGGTCGTTTTCCTGCGTGCTGTCGGTCGCGAGGTCGTACAGCGCGAACCGTTGCAGTCGCGCCGACTTGATCCACTCCATGATGCGCCGGTCGGGGTCCTTGGGTTCAAGCCACCCGAGCAGCGTGAGCGATCCCTCCCGCATCGCTATGTGCGGCATGAGGTAGTGGGTATCCTCGTGAGCCGGGAACAGCCAGAACACCGGCCGCTCGCGCCGCACCGTACCCCCCTCGAGCACGGGCACCACGCTCGTCCCGTCGATGGTGCGGTCACCGGGCACCGCGATACCCGCCAGTTCGGCCATGGTCGGAAGCAGGTCGGTCGCGTTCACGAGTTCGTGGCTGACCGCCCCCGCCGGCACGCGGCCGGGCCAGCGGGCGAGCCCGGGGACGCGGTGGCCGCCCTCGTACGGAAACCGCTTCATGCCGCGCCATGGGCCTGGCGTGCCGAGCGCGCGGTCGCGGGAAGGGTCCTCCCACTCGCCCCGCGATTCCTCGAGATTCACGGGCGACTCCGGCCCGTTGTCGCTGGTGAAGAGCACCAGGGTGTCGTCCTCCAGCCCCTGCGCGTCGAGCCCTGCGATGAGCCGTCCGAACGCCGCGTCGAGCTGCTCGACCGTGCCGTAGTAGTACCGCTTGTTCGGCGCGACGTCATGCGGAGGGCGCGCGACCCCGCCGTAGGCGATGCCCCGCTCGAGCGAATCGACGCGCGCCCCGTCGTACCGGGCCGCGAACTCCTCGGGAGGCTCGACCGGCGTATGCGGCTCGTGCGAGCACACCTCGAGAAAGAACGGGCGCTCCGGATCGGGCCGGTTCCGCAGCCACGTGAGAGCTTCGTCGACGATCACGTCGCAGTACCAGCCGTCGACGGGACCCACCTTTTCGCCGTTCCGCCAGAACGTGGTCGAGTCCTCCGGCCCCTCGAACGCGTTCACCGCCGTCGCGAACCACCAGTCGAAACCGTGATCGCCCGGGGTGGGCGCCGTCGCGTCCCGATCGAACCGGCTCAGGTGCCACTTGCCGACGAAACACGTGTCATAGCCCGCGTCGCGCAGCAGGGTCGCGATCGTGACCTCGTCCCGCTGCAGGTGCATGCCCGCCTCGGCGATGTAATAGAGGCCCGACCGGTACGGATTGCGGCCCGTCAGCAGGGCCGCCCGCGACGGCGAGCAGACCGTGCCCGCCGAGTGGAAATCGGTGAACCGGGTGCCCTGGTCCGCGAACGCATCCAGGTTCGGCGTGCGCAGGATCGGATGCCCGTACGAGGCGAGGTCCCCGTACCCCAGGTCGTCGGCAAGGAACACGAGGAAACTGGGGCGGGCGGAGGCCTGGCGGGCGCAGCCGGCGAGCCCGGGGAGCGCCGAAAGAGCGCCCGCCGCGGCGAGGCGGCGAATGAAAGTGCGTCGGTCGAGCATGGGGGTAACATCCTTCGCCCGCACGGTACGAAACACGGACGATCGGTGCGACACCGCGCGCTGGGGGGACGCACCACGAACCTCGCCCCCACATCGCGCGTAGCGAGACGCCCAAATCCCTGCGACCCGTGGAAATCGGAATCTACTCCTTCGCCGAGATCGACCCCGCCCGCCAGGCCCCCGGGGCCGTCGGCGCGGGCGAACGCCTGCGCAACCTGATCGAGGAGATCGAGTTGGCCGACCAGGTCGGGCTCGACGTCTACGGGGTCGGAGAGCACCACCGCGCCGACTACACCGTCTCGTCGCCCGCCGTCGTGCTCGCCGCCGCCGCCGCCCGCACGAAACGCATCCGGCTCACGAGCGCCGTCAGCGTGCTGTCGAGCGACGACCCGGTGCGCGTCTTCCAGGACTTCGCGACGATCGACCTGCTTTCGGGCTCGAGGGCCGAAATCATGGCCGGACGGGGCTCGTTCATCGAGTCCTTCCCGCTCTTCGGATACGACCTCTCGCTCTACAACGAGCTCTTCAGCGAAAAGCTGGAACTGCTCCTGAAGCTTCGTGACGAACACACGGTCCACTGGCAGGGTCGCCACCGCCCATCCATCGACGGCCTGCCCGTGCTGCCGCGCCCCGAACGGCCGCTCCCGATCTGGATCGCGGTCGGCGGATCGCCGCCGTCGGTCGTGCGCGCAGCCTCACTCGGCCTCCCGATGGCCCTCGCGATCATCGGCGGCTCGCCCGCGCGGTTCGCACCCTTCGTGCACCTCTACCGCGAAACGGCGCAGAAGGCCGGGCTGAACCCGATTCCGCCCGTATCCATCAACAGCCACGGCTGGATCGCCGAGACCTCGCAGCAGGCCGCCGACGAGGCGTTCCCGCCCTTCGCCGCCACCATGTCCCGCATCGGGGCCGAGCGGGGCTGGCCCCCGACGTCCCGTGCGCAGTTCGACGCCGAGATCTCGCCCCGCGGCGCCGTGCTGGTCGGAAGCCCCCAGCAGGTCATCGACAAGATCCTCTGGGAGCACGAGGTCTTCGGCATGAAGCGATTCCTGCTCCAGCTGACGGTTGGCCCGATGCCGCACGCCAAGGTGCTGAAGGCCATCGAACTCTACGGAACGGTCGTGGCGCCGGCGGTGCGGAAGGCGCTGGGGGGCTGACTATCGACAGTCCGAGGTCACCGGGCCGTCCGGGCCACCCGGAAGCCGACGGACGCCAGCGAAACGCCTCCCGACAGGGGGACACGGCTCGCCGACCGGTTCTTGTCGACTCCCTGTGTCCAGCTTCCGCCGCGCACGACTCGCGTGTCCCGGGTGCCGCGACCGACCGGATCCCATGCTTCGGCGGGATCGTAGGGCACGAGGTGGTCGTCCACCCACTCCTGGACGTTGCCGTAGATGTCGAAAAGGCCCCACGGGTTGGCCAGCCCTCGGGCCACTTCGCGCGTGCCGGTTCCGGCCGAGTTGCCGGAGAACCAGGCGAAGTCCTCCAGACCGGTTCCTGTGCCGCTGAAAAAGGTGTCGCCCGACGTTCCGGCGCGAGCGCCATATTCCCATTCCGCTTCGGTCGGAAGTCGGTAGCCCTCGCAATCGTAAGGGTCGCCCGCCGCCGATCCCGAAGCGTCGTAACACGGGACCAATCCCTCGGATCGCGAGAGCGCGTTGACGAACCGGATCGCGTCCAGGCGAGTGACGCCGTCGACCGGGTGCTGCCCGGTCGCGGTGAACCGGCTCGGATTCGTTCCGAGCATGGCCTTGTATTCGGCCTGCGTCACCTCGCGGACGCCCATCCAGACATCGTGCGAGAGCACGACCCGCCTGACCGGCCGCTCCCCGGTCGCTTCCGAACCCATCTCGAAATGGCCATGGGGAAGCCTTACGAAATCCATCCCCATCGGGCCCGTCGTCCGGGCCAGCGGCGGGTCGACCGGTGGCCCGTCCGTGATGAAACGCCATTCCACGGCGGGCGAGTGCCCCTCGCCGTCCGCCGTCACGACGTGCCAGAAATAGACGGTCGATGGATCGAGGGTTCCCGGATCGAAGACCGATTCGGTCAATCCCCGGGCGATCGGCGGAGGGGGGTCGGTCGTTCCGAAGTACAGATCGTAGGTGACAGGATCCCCCTCCGGGTCGCTTCCCTGCCACTCGAGGAGCGTATCGAGGTCCCGGACGACCGATCGGTCCACCGGATATGGGGATACCGCCGCGTTGGGCGGCAGGTTGGCGCCTCTCTCCTCGAACGCCGTCCTCGCCAGGCGAAAGCCGACATAGCTCTCACTCTCGTCTGGTGCGATGGCCCAACGGACGCTCGTCAATGGATAGGTATCGGTCGTCCGGATGCTGCCCCCTCGATACATCCGTCGAACGGCGGCAAGCCCGAGTACGGGATCGACCACCGGGTCTGCCGAGAACGACGCGAGATCGGTCCCGTCATGAGCGAACTCACCGACATTGCCCAACAGGTCGAAGAAGCCCCACGGATTGGGCGGCATCCGGCCTACCGGCTGAAGATTCCTGTCGGAGTTGGAATCGACCCAAGCGAAATCCCGGGTCATCGAGGCCGCGTCTCCGAACCAGTCCTCGGTACTCGTCCCGGCTCGGGCGGCATACTCGAACTCGGCCTCGGTCGGGAGGCGGTACCCTGTGCATGTGTAGATGTCGCCCGGCCGGAACGAACCGTCGGCGGCATAACAGGCCTCGAATCCCTGTTTAACGGATACCGTGTTGGCGAATCTCGTGGCTTCCAACCAGGTGACCGTCTCGACGGGCCGGTCTGGCGACCGGGACAACGACGGATTCATGCCGGTCACCCGCACGTATTCCGCCTGGGTCGTTTCGAAGCGCTGCAGCCAGAAGTCGTGGGTCAAGGTGACCTGGTGAGGCCAACGAGCCGTCTGGTGGCCCACGAGAGATCCCATCTTGAATGTGCCTGCCGGCACCCTCAGGAGTTCCATGCCCCACCCGTTGATCGCTCTGGCGAGCGGCTCGGCAGGGGAGCCGTTTCCGGTCAGAAAAACCCAGTCGGGACCCGTGGTCCGGTCGGGTCCGTCCCGTGCGACCACCCTCCAGTAGTAGTGCGTATTCGCCGCGAGCGGCCCCGTTTCGAACGACGCGTGGGTCGTAAAGGCCTGCGCGAGCGGCGGTGGCCAACTCGTTCCGAAGTAGACTTCGTAGCCGAGCGGGTCGTCGTCCGGATCGACGGCCTGCCACGTCAGGGTCGTGGAATCCAGCTCCAGGTTCAAGGCTCCATGCGACGGGGACGGGCCGTAGGGCACGCCAGGCGGCCGATTCAGCGCTGTGGAGCCTCGAATGAGCCGGATCCCAACGTCGTCGCGTCGTGCGTCGCGATCGAGCGACGACTCCGCCCCGGAACGGGTGGCCCCTGCCTCGGATCGAAAGGACCCGCCCCGAACCCCCTTTGACCATCCCCCGCCCAGGATCGGATCCGTGCGCGATCTGCCGAGGAAATTCGTATAGCGGTCGTGGGTCCACTCGCGCACGTTGCCGTGCATGTCATGAAGACCCCACGGGTTCGGCAAGCGCCACCCCACGGCGTGAGCCACCCCTCCGGAGTTCGCCGCGTACCAGGCGTGCTCACCGAGGCGGGATTCGTCGTCGCCGAATGACCAGGGACCTGTCGTCCCGGCTCTCGTCGCGTATTCCCACTCTGCCTGGGTAGGAAGCCGGTACCCTCGACAAGAGTGAATGTCCGTGCGGATCGGCTCGAAGTCCGCCCCGTAGCAAACCTCTGCTCCTTCGAGTACCGAAAGCGCATTGGCAAACTGGACGGCCTCGAGCCAGGTGACGTTCTGGACCGGCAGGCGATCGTCACCACCCGGCGGGACCGCGCCCATCACCCGGTCATACTCGCTACGGGTCGTTTCGTAGACCCCGATCCAGAACTCCCGGGTGAGCGTGACGTCGTACCGGGTGTAGTTGATATCCCCGATCACGAATTTTCCGGGGGGAATCAGTACGAACTCCATTCCGAGCGAATTGCGCATGGTGGGCAGGCCGTGCGCCCCGGGTTCCGGTCCGGTCGTGAACGTCCAGAGCGGTCCCTCGATGGCCCAGCGACCGTCCGAGACCTCGACCCGCCACCGGTAGGTCGTGCGGTCATTGGTAGGCGGAATCGGCAGCGTCGGCTCGACGAGGCCGGACGCGACGAGCGGAAGCGGCTCTTCGGTCCCGAAGTACACGTCGAACGTGACCTCGTCGCCGTCCCTGTCCGCGGCGAACCACGAGAGCGATCCGGCCGGCGAGACGCCCCTTCGCCCGTCCTGCGGGGCGGGATCCGAGGGTTCCGAAGGCGGCCCCCCGGGCAGCGCGGGGCCGTCGGCCGTCCGCACGATGCGAAAACCTACGCCCGGATTGCGCCCGACAGGATCCATCGAACCCCTCCCGGTCGATCGCATCGACGACGGACTGGACAGGTAACTGCCTCCTCGAATGACCCGCAGCAGTCCCTCGGTCGGACCTCTCGGGTCGGTCCGACTTCCGTCGTCGTACGACCCGTACCGGTCGTGCACCCACTCCCAGGCGTTGCCGTGCACATCGTGGATTCCCCACCGGTTCGGCCGCTTGACCCCGACCCCGCGCGTTCCCCGTACGCCGAACGAGGAGTTGTCCGCGTACCACGCGAATTCGCCGATCCGGGACGCGTCGTCGCCGAACGACCAGGCGGTCGCCGTACCGGCCCGGGCCATGAACTCCCACTCGGCCTCCGTCGGCAGCCGGTAGCCCTCACATTCCGTGATCGCGCCGGAAAGCACCTCGCCACCGGGTACGTAGCACTCCGGGTACCCCTCGATGCGGGACAGCGCATTCGCGAATCCCACGGCATCGAACCACGACACCCCGGTGACCGGGCGCACGTCGGTAGCGGCTGCCGAGCCCGGTGCGGCCCCACCCAGCACCTCGGTGAACCGGGCGCGTGTCACCTCGGTTCGTGCGACCCACACATCCCTCGTCAGCCGGACGCTCCGCACCGGCCGTTCGTCCCCGGGCCCGTCGACCGAACCCATGGTATACTCGGCCTTGGGCACCCGCGTGAACCACATTCCGACCGAATTGACCAGGCTGTCCGGCCGGGTCGTCGAGGCGGCCGGCGAACACGTCCGCAGCGCACACGCCGATGCGTGCCCCGCCCGGACCTCGTCGGAATCTGCGATTTCGGGCCGCAGGTCAGGATCTGCATCGAAACCGCCGGAGCCGGCGTCGCGGATACTGATGCCGGCCGATCCGCCGCTGCGGGCGGTGCGGACGAAGGAAACGGCCGACGACCCCCGTTCCCCGGTGAAGGCCCGAACCAGGTAGAGCCCGGCCGCCGAATCGCCGAGGTCCACCAGGATCTCGTGGCGGCCCCCCTGCACGAACTGCCTGGAGTGAAGCACCCGCCGTCCGGTCAGGTCGTGGACCTCCACGGTCACGAACGCGGGTCTGGACGTGCGGAACGGGACTGCGACGCGGTCCTGTGCCGGGTTCGGATACGGGACGCCGAGTCGGACCGCACCCGGGAACGGTCCAGGCTCCTGCGCGGCGCTCTGCTGCACGAAGGCGGTCCAGAGTACCGGCAACAACGAAATGGCAAGCACAAGGCGACGAAGCCACAACATCGATCTTCGCCCTATTCCTTGGGAGAGGATAGCGTCCGTGGGCCGCCGATGGAAGGGGGGAATCCCCGACGTGGCTCGGGGGGACGTGGTTGTGCCGGTCCGGCCCGGTGCCCTCCCCCGGGCTGCGAAAACGCGTTGAATGCCGCTGGTAACAGAATCCGGACCGTTGCGGGTGCGTACCGACGAGCGTTCCGGTTCGCAAACCCGCACTCATCGAACGAGACCGTCCCGTGAAGACTTCCGCCCGACACCTGGTCATCGCCTGCGCCGTCGCGCTCGCCGCTTCGGTAACTCCAGCCTTCGCCCAGAGCGTCTCGAACCTCTACGTCGGCGGCGACCCCGTGCACTTCAGCTTCGCGACCGGCGTCGTGCCCGACAGCCTCGTCACCGACACGAACTGGGACCTCCAGATCGCCGGCACCGACATCAAGCCGAACGGCATCGGCGTGCTGCTCGCGCAGAAGTACGACGACCTCGCCGAAGCGCCCGCCGAGGGGTACCAGGAGGGCGGAATCCGCTCGGCCAAGGGCGACCGCTGGTACAACTATGACCAGCAGGCCCACTTCCTCTGGCCGCTGCCCGACCACACCCTCGTCTTCCTGCTGCGCGACGGCCGGTACGCCAAGATGGAGATCTCGTCGTACTACCACAGCGAGACCGAGGAGGTGCGCTACATGACGTTCCGCTACGCCGCGACGAAGCCGGGCGTGCGCGCGTTCTGAGGTCAGCGCAAGAGGAGCAGGCCCCGGGTCTGCCGGTAGTTTGACGCGTCCATGGTGACGAAATACGCGCCACCCGCCAGGAGCCCTGCGTCGAGTCGATAGCGGTAACTGCCGGCCGGCAGGGTCCCGTCCACCAACACGGCGACCGTTCGCCCCAAGGCGTCGTACACGACCAATCGCACGCGGCTTGCCGCGGGCAGATCGAAAGGCACCACGGTCGCCGGATTGAACGGGTTCGGGTACGCGGGGGCGAGGTGGTAACGGCCGGGAAGTCCCGGTTCCGATTCCAACCCGACCCCGCCCGCGATCCGCACGTCGACGGATCCTGCCACACCGCCGGGCCCTGTAGCCGTTACGCGGAAAAGGCCGGACTGCGGCCCGGCCGTGTACTCACCGTCAGCGGAGATCTCTCCACCGGATGCCGTCCATGTGAAGGCGGCCGGGGTGGACACCGCGTACTGGTCGAACGCGATCGCACTGAACTGCGCGACGTCCCCGGGCGCCAGATCGAGTCCGGTCGGTGCGACCTGGATCGTGGTGACAACAGCTGGAGCGCCCCTCACTACGAGGCGTACCGGCACCTCGCGCTCGGTTTCGAATCCGTCCAGCACGTACCGGAGCCGGAGGGACGCTTCGACCGCTCCGTCGCCCAGCCCGGCGGGCAGAAAGGTCAGCCGCACTTCGGCCGGTGTTGCTCCCTGCGTCGCGTCGACGGACAGCCAGGCCGGCAGGCCCTCGAGGCGCCATGTCCAGGTGTCGGCCCCTGGTTGCAGGAGTTGGAGGATCCGCTCGAACGGAGCGTCTCCGGGCGCCGCAACCTCGTCAAACCACACGGGATACGGAGACGGCACGCCTGAACCCTCGGTGGCTCCGGCCCGCTCGACGGCCGGTGCCACGGCAACCTCGGTCGATCCGTCTCCATCGGCATCCACCTCGAACGGTGCGGAACCAGCGGTCCCCGTCGCCGACAGCGCCATCACGGCCGATCCGCCTGCGTCGAGATCCATCTCCGGAAAGAGCCGATAGGCAGCGTCCGATGCCGTCTCCGTCTGTCGACTCACTTGCACCCGCGCGGGCGTGTCGCCCGCGAGCACGTGCACGGTGTAGGACTCATTTGCGGGAAGGCTGATCGTGGCCCACGCCGGGCCAGACCAGAGGCCCACCTCAGGGAGAGTGGACGGCTCGTTCTCCGACGGATCCTCGCCCTTGGAGCCGTTTGCGCCCCGCACAAATACCCGTATCGGCGCATCGGCCTCGACGACGAACACCTCCCGGCCCGAGCCATCCCACCCGCCCGACTTCCCGGTGGTGGCTGCCGGCACCGCGGATCCGCCCTCGAGGACCTCGATCATGCGGTCGAGCGGTTTTCTGCCCTCTGCATTTGCCGGACAGCTCTCCTCCACCATGGGCATGTGCAGGCATGGGAAGTACTCGAATTCCTCGATCCACGGGCTTTCATCGACGCCCGAGTAGTCCAACGCACCTACGCCACCCTGTGTCGTCATCCCGCGACCGAGCGTTGCCGATACGAGCGGCACGGTGCCGTCCCCCCATCCGGAAAGCCGAACGGCGAGACGTTCCCTGTACGCCACGTGCAACTCGGTGTCACCGTCCTCCTGGTAGTCCGAAGCCAGGATGCGCCACGGGATCTTCAGGCCGGCCGGCACGGAAAAGGCCATGGCGGTCGAGCGTGGAAGGCGCCCTACGTGGCGGAAAACCTGCGGCGGGCCGTCGAACCTTCGCCAGTCATTCATGAGGTCGTGGAGGTTGGACTGCTCGGCGGCCCAGAGCGCCGCATTGCGTCCCAGCCCGTCAGGAGCGCCTGTTGCGTCGGTCTTGGACCGCGTCAGGAACCCGAACGTCGCGTCGTACCCGACCAGCCGCTCTCCCTTCAGGTTGGAAAGAACCATTAGGGACTGGCTTGGCAGCCCGACATCCAGCGCATCGTAGAAGAGGCGGCTGGGCATCAGCCCGTACCCGTTCGGCAGATTCCGGAAGAGCCGTGTCAGGCGGCCGTAGTGCAGGTCGGGGCCCACCCAATCCACGCCCTCGATGCCGAACAGGTAGCCGCTCGTGTGGGCGGCCGCAACCTGGACCGCGCCGAGGTAGGGCGCGGCGTTCATTAGCAGCCGGTTGACGCGGTTGCGGCTGTGTTCCCGGTGCTTCCAGACATAGGCACTGGCTACCATGCCCCCATTCGAGTGTGTGACGATATCGACCTCGCAAGAGACTGCAGGACGGGACTGGGTCGACACCGAAGCCTTGGTGAGCCGCTCGACCAGGTCTCGGAGCCGGTCGGCATGCTCGTAGCTGCGCAGACGCCAGTCGTACGGAAAGCGCCAGAGATCCAGCAGAGGCTCGTTTTCGTTTTTCGGATGCCCCGTCCAGCCCGCCGCCTCCAGTTTGCGCGTCATGGGTCGGTACGGCAGGTCGTTCCCGAAAAGGGTTCCGTCCATGATCTCGTCGGCGACCACCGTCTCACCGTTGAGCTGGACCGTTCCGGACACGTCCATACGCAGCCGGTCAAGCTGCTTGCGAATCGTGTAGTCAATCGAGTGTCCGAGGTCGATGTATAGATTGTCGCCGGTCGTGGACCGCAGCCAGGTCCCTCCCACACCCGGGAGCACGATGACCGGGCGTTTTGCCTGCGTCAGCTCCGACGTACGACCCGACACGTCCACCGAATGCATGACGATGCGCGCTCCGGCGGTGACCGGTCGGTCGAACAATACCGTGTACTCCCCATCAGGGCCGGCCTGGGCCACGCCCAGCGGCCGAATCGACGCCGACCAGTAGCGCCCCGCTTCGCTTCCGGGTGACGTCTCCAGGTTCGCGACTACGGTTGCCGACGGCATGGCGAACCCACGGACCAGCGTTGTCGACAACTCCAGGATGCGCGGCGGCGGCAGGGTCTCCGGGTCAGTCCAGTCCGCGCAGGTGGGACCGTCCGCGCCCCTATCGATGGGAACAAGAAGAGGACGCCTCGTCACCTCGGCCGACGAGAGCCGAATCTCGTTGCGCAGCATACGGATACCGCCCCGGGACGGTCCCATGATCACGATTCCGCCAGACAGTTCGTTCTGGTCGGTTTCGGTCATCCCACCCACGGTGACGGAGGTCACGGCATCGTCTACGCGAACGGCATTTCGCCCCGCGTGCTCGGCGAATGCGACCGAGCCCGTCAGCGAATGCCCACCGCCGGAGAGAAAACGCACCGCGTGACCCTCGAAACCCGAAACGAAGAGATTGCGCAGAGCCACACCGTCGCCGGCAACGCTGAACCCATCGGCGGCGATTCCGCCCCCATGTATCCGGACGCGGTCGACTCCGCCGTCGATACTCAACGGACCGACAATCACAGGAAGCTCCGAATTCACCAGGACCGACAACACGCCCGCTCCGAACGTGATGCTCCGCGTGCATTCGCACGGGTCCCCTCCGCCCGAAGCGACGATCTCCAGCGCTGCCCGGAGCGTGCACTGCGCGCCCGGCGTCTGCAGATCCACATCGCACGCCTGGTCGTTCGGATCGGCGTCGGCAAGGTCCTGGTCCGAGGTCACCTCGATTGAACCGGCCGACCTCGTCGTAAGCGTGAGTTCCGGCGCGCCGGGGTTGGTGATCCGGGCCTCGTAGCGACTCTCGTCGTCGGCTCCGGGGATGTCGAGGCTCGATGCGTTCTCACCCGCAAGCGGCGAACCGTCCCGGTACCATTGGATCATGTCGCCCGCCGCGCCGGACGGAACCGACAGGCGGGTCGTGAGGCCGAACCTCTCGACCGTCCATTCGACCGGGGCCTGGGGCGCGTACCGGACGTTTCCGCCGGCCATGCCCACGAACGGCAGGAGGTCGTCGAACCGCAGCCGGTTGCTGCTGACGTCCACCACCTGCAGACTTGAAGGTGACGGCGGTACCGGAAAATCGTCGAACTGATTGCAGTTGGCCAGCAGGATCATCAGCCGGGCATTGGAGACCATACCCGCCGGCGGTGCCCCCGTGAACCGGTTACCCGCCAGCGCGAGCGAGACGATCTTCCTGAGGTTGCCGAGTTCCGACGGAATCGGCCCCGACAGGTTGTTGCCCATGTTGAAGGTCCGGGGTTCACCGCCTCCGGCGTCCTCATCGGTCCCGACGAGCCCCAGGCTCAGCATTCGCAGTTCCAGGAGATTTCCCAGTTCGGGCGGAAGGGTTCCGGAAAGCCTGTTCCCGTGCAGCGCCAGGATCTGCAGTTTCGACAGGTTGCCCAGTTCGGGGGGTATCGGGCCCTCGAGTTCGCCTCCGCCGATGTACATCCACTCCAGGTTGGCCAGGCTGCCGAGCGCGGCGGGTATCGTGCCGCTCCACCGGTTGTCGTCCTCCTCGGAGCCCAGGAACAGGAACTCGAGATTCGACAGCCGCGCCAATTCGACGGGAATCGATCCTTCGAAGTCGTTTTCCATTACGGCCAGCGTCTCGAGCGCGGCCAGGTCGCCTATCTCCGCAGGCAAGGTGCCCGTAAGCCGGTTGGTGCTCAGGTCCAGGTATTGCAGTGCCGTCAGCCGGCCGATTTCGGGCGGAATGCCGCCGGTCAATTCGTTACCGGCCAGGTCGAGATCCTCGAGCGCCGTCATGTCCCCGATCTCGGCCGGAATCGGGCCGCTGAGGTAGTTCCGATCATCCCCGGAACTGCTCAGGTCCAGCCACTCCACGGCGGTGAGGTTGCGGATGGCCGAGGGGATCGTGCCGACGAGGTTATTGCCGTCGAGGTGGACCGAAACGACCCGTGTCCCGGCGACCCCGATGCCCCACCAGGTGTCCACGGTGCCGCCAAGCCACCCGGCCTGGTTCGTCCATCCTGATCCGCCCGCCGCATCGTACAACGCGACGAGGGCGAGCGAATCGCCTTGGTCGATCTTGGTAAGCGCCTTTGGGGCAGGGTCGCCGGACTCCCTCGCCGCGCGGCGTTTCAGCTGGATTTCCTGGCTTTCGAGCGGGCGCAGGAACAGGTCGAGGGACTGGCCGCGGGCCGGCAGGTCGCCCAGGACCAGGAACGCGGCTGCCAGGGGGCAGGCGCTGAGGAGGAATCGACGGATCACGGCGCGTCTCCGGAAGGATATCCCGAACGATATCCTACGCAGCGACGTCTCGGCGGCGGGGCATGACCCGGCGCCGCGTCATCCCGATTCTGCAAGCGTTGACGGAGAAAGTCCCACTCACGGCGCGCGAAATGCCAAGGGCTCGTGCCGGACCGAATCCGACACGAGCCCTCTGCCCGGCCCTGCCGCGCGGCGTCTATCGGAACGACACCGCCAGGTCCCGGATCTGCTCGGCCAGGAGGCCCCGAACACGGTTCACGTGGCCGGCGCCCTCGTCAGCCCTCGCGTCGGCATCCAACGCGTTCGCCGCGGCGTCCATCGCGCGCAGGCCGGCCGCACGCCCGTTTCCGCTCTGCACCGCTTCAAAGGACCGCTCCCACGACGCAGCCCGGTCCCGCGCGACGGCCCCTGCCCGGACGAGCTGGTCGAGGTAGGCCCGCGCCACGATGAAGCTCGTCGGCCACGAGTAGCGCGGCTGCTCCTGCGGATTGAACTCGTCGAACCGGGCGAGCTTCGCGGCCGCGATCTCGTTTTCGGTCAGGAACTCGCTGGGGGTCAGTTCGAGCACGTCGAACCCGCGCACGATTTCCGACCCGTAGATCTTGCCATTGTGCCAGTAGGTCGACCAGTAGCCGCCCGTGACGAGGGTCGTGTCGCTGATCGGGCCCCGGTCGAAGAACCCGATCTCGAAGGGCTTGGCCGGATCGGTGAAGTCGAAGAGCGAGAGCCCTCCCTGGTACCAGGCCTGCGCCTTGATGTCGCGTCCCGGCACCGGGATGAGCGAGCCGTTGTGCGCCACGCAGTTCTCCTTGTCGGTCTGGGGAACGGGCAGCTTGTAGTAGCCCTCGAGCTTCAGCTTTCCGCCCTCGAACGAGAAGATGGCGTCGGCGCCCCAGGAGGGCTGGTCGGTGCCGAGGCAGCGCGGCGCGTTGCCTCCGCCCCACTCGTCGGTGAAGATGACCTTGGTGCCGTCGTTCGAGAAGGTCGCCGAGTGCCAGTACGCGAAGTTCGGGTCGCTCACCTCGTCGATGCGGACCGGGTTGGCCGGGTCGGAAATGTCGAGCAGGATGCCGTTGCCCGAGCACGCGCCCGCAGCGAGACCCAGCGCCGGGTAGACCGTGATGTCGTGGCACTGGTTGGTCGTCGACGTGCGCTGGGTGCCGGGCCCGTGATCACCGCCGGCCCAGAGTCCGCGGATGTCGCCGGTCGCGTAGTCCTGGAAGATGCGGGGCATCGACACCACCTCGGCCTGCGCGGGCGCGGCCAACGGCACCTTGATGACTTCTATGCGGAAATACGCCGTGTCGTCCTGGTCCTGCGACTGCGGGCCGGTGCACCCGGCGAGTTCCTCGGCGGGTCGTGCCGGCGCGGTGCCCTGCACGTAGACGTACACGTTATCGGCGTCGTCCGGGTCGGTGACCACCGTGTGCGTGTGCGAGCCGCGGCACGTCTGCACGGCCGCGACCTGCTTCGGCGCCTTGATGTCGGCGATATCGAAGATGCGAACGCCGCGGAAGCGCTCCATGTCCACGGGGCCCGAGGTGCCCTGCGTTCCGCAGTCCAGCCGACCGTTCATGGCCTCGACCGACATGAAGAGCAGGTTGCCGTACACCGAGACGTCGCCCTGGCCGCCGGGGCATACCACCGACACGACGAGTTCGGGCGCCTCGGGGTTCTTGACGTCGTAGACGTTGAATCCGCCGTAGTTGCCCATGAAGGCCAGGTCGCCCTGGAACGCGAAGTCGGTGTTGCGCACCGAGCCGCCGCCGGAGGCCGCGGTCGTCACGAAGGCCTCGGTGAGCGGCGTGTGGGAGAGCAGGCGCACATTGCGCGCGGCCTGCCCGGCGTTGTCGAGGCCGGCCGAAAGCCCGATGCGGGGATCGCTGGTGTCCCAGTTCCACGCGGGGTCGGGCGTGATCGTGGGCGGCTGGTCCTGCGCCGACGCCTCGAAGGGGGCCGCGACGAGCACGAGGGCGAGCGCGGCGGCGAGCCACGTAGCCCGGGGGCTGAAGGCGGCGGGCGCCGCCATGGGGGTCCGGATCATGAGCCTATCGGTTTTCGTTGGGGGTACGGGCCTCGAGCATCGCCTCCATGCGCCGGATTTCCATGCGCTGGTCGGCATCCACGTCCGAGGCGAACTGGTAGATGTCGTTGTCCTGGGCGGCGCCCTCCTGGGCGAACAGCTCCTCGACCATCGTGAGCGCGCCGGCATGGTGGCCTATCATGTAGCGCAGGAAGAGGCGCTCGAATTCGATCCCTGACGCCGCGCGCATCTCGGCGAGCTGCGCGTCGCTCAGCATGCCCGGCATCAGGTGGTGCATGTGATCATGCGCTCCGGGCGCGGCCTCGCCACGGGCGCGCAGCCACTCCTGCATCATCGTGATTTCGCTCGTCTGCGAGACCTCGATGCGGCGGGCAAGCAGGCGCATGTCTTCGGAAACGGCCCGGGACGGCACCATCTCGGTCATGACGAGCGCCTGGGCGTGGTGCCCGATCATGCCCTGCATGAACGACACGTCGGCCGGCGTGTGCACGAAACGGCGCTGCTCGCGGGGGGCCGAGGTCACCGTGCGGCTCGCCGTGCCCGGGGCACCGGCCTGTACGAGCGGAGCGGTGGCCGGCGTCGGTACGTTCGACGTGGCCAGCGGCGCGGGCCCTGCGCAGCCGGCGAGGGCAAGCACGGCCGGCACGAGAAGAATCGGAAGTCGGTCGTAACGCATGGGGCGTCGATCGTTCGGCGGTCGCACGTTCGTCGGTCGAAGCCTCCAATGATACCGATGCGTAGGGAATTTCACTACGCCGCCGACATCCGTTCGAATCGATTCTGCGACCGTTCGGACCGATTCCGCCTGCCTTCCGCAGTCGCGCCGCGCCGCGCCGCGCCCGAAATTGGAATTCTGGGCCCTTCCGCGACGTTTTGACCCCAAAAAGCGGCCAAATATGTCGACTTTCGGCCCTTTTTCGACTTTTTCACCCCCAAAACGGGGCAAATACATCGCATCAGGGGCTCTTTTTCCAATTCCTGGCCCTCCCGGCCGGGCAACAAGGCCGGGCGCGGAGTCCTGTCGCATGGTAGAACAGACCCGAGCAGCAATCGCCAACCCGATCCGCTCAAACCCCCGATCCACTAGGGCTCCCGACGCGCTCAGATCCGGCTCGGCGCGTCGAACATCACGTTCTCGACCTCCGACGTGCGCAGGGCGTAGTTGAACCCCGGCGCGATGCAGAACGCACCGACCTCCCCCTGCCGGTTCACGGCGAGGAACCCCACCTGGATGTCGCGCCAGTCCGGGTTCTTGGCGATCACGCGGTCGACCGCCATCTCGCACGCCTTTGCGGGCGAATGGCCCTGGCGCATCAGTTCGACCACGAGGAAGCACCCCACGGCCCGGATTACCGCCTCGCCCCACCCCGTCGACGTGGCCCCTCCGACCTCGTTGTCGACATAGAGCCCGGCGCCGATGATCGGCGAATCGCCGACCCGACCGTGGTATTTCATGCCGGCTCCGCTCGTCGTGCAGGCCCCGGAGAGATTGCCGGCCTGGTCGATCGCGAGCATGCCGATCGTGTCGTGATTTTCCACGTTGATCGGCGGCCGTTCGGGTCCCTGCTCGGCCAGCCATCGCCGCCACGCGGCTTCGGCGTCCGGGGTCAGCAGGTTTTCGATCTCGAATCCGTTGGCGACGGCGAAGTCCTGCGCGCCCTTTCCGACCAGCATCACGTGGGGAGTGCGTTCCATCACGAGCCTCGCGACCGAGACCGGGTGTACGATTCCCTCGAGCGCCGCCACCGAGCCGCAACGCCCGTTTTCATCCATGATGCAGGCGTCCAGCGTCACGATGCCGTCCCGGTCGGGAAATCCACCCAGTCCGACGGTCATCTCGTTCGGATCCCCTTCGGGCACGCGCACGCCCGCCTCGACGGCGTCCAGTGCCCTTCCGCCCGCCGACAGGACTTCCCACGCGGCTTCGTTGGCCCCGAGGCCCATGTTCCAGGTCGAGACGACCAGGGGGCGTATCGGATCGCCGACCGGCGACGGGACGGACGGCTCGGCGCAGGCCATCGCCAGGGCCGAGGGCGCGGCCGCGGCAACGGCCGTGCGCTTGAGGAATTCGCGTCGGGTGGTCATCATCGTGAGTTGGGACACGAATGGTACCACGTCGGGAGCGAACGGACAACCCGCCCGCGGGCACGAAACGTGCGGAACGCCTCAGGCCGCGACGGCCAGCCGGGCGTGCGATCGCCTCGTGACGAGTACGAGGACCAGGATGGCCGCCAGGACTGCCGCCTGGGCCCCCAGCGTCTCCATCGTCGCGTACACGCCCAGCAATTCCACGCGGAAGGAGGCCTCGACCAGCGTAACCGACACGAGGCCCGCCTCCTGCAGCGAATGCATGCCCTTCCCCGCCAGGATGACCGCCAGCACGGCGATCAGGACCGACGCGTAACGGAATAGCTGTCGCACGGGCAGCCTGGCCGAGTACTTCACGGCCGCGACGCCCAGCACGAGAACGAGCACGAGCGTGGCCCCGGTCGCCGACGCGAGGGCCGTTCCGGTGTGTTCCCCGCCCTCGAGCCCCAGCGCGGCGAGGAACAGGACCGACTCGAACGCTTCGCGGAAGACCGCGAAGAAGGCGAAAGCGGCCAGACCGATCAGGTTGCCGGTCGACAGCTGCCGCGAGATGCGCTCCTTCAGGAACGCGGTCCACTTTCGGGCCGACGTCATGTCGTGCATCCAGAACCCGACCGACAGCAGCACGATGACGGCCACGAGCGCGATGAAGCCTTCCATGAGCTCTCGGTTGGCCGCCGACATCGTGAGCAGGGCGTCGACGGCAAGCCAGCCGGCGAATCCGACCAGGACGGCCGAGATCCAGCCGGCGTGGATCCAGCGCGCCGCGCGAAGCTGGCCCGTGGCGCGCACGACGCCCAACATGGCGAGGATGATCAGGAACGCTTCCAGCGCCTCGCGCAGCAGGATGGACATCGCCATCCAGAAGGTGAACCAGGCCGACGTATTGCGGTCGGCCAGTTCCTCGCGGGCCGTGTCGATCCACGCTCCGGCCTCGGCGACGAGCTGCGCCACGACCTCGGGCGGTTGGCCTCCCTGCACCGCCGCGCGCACGGCCATCATCGTGCGCTCGAGGCGGGCCACCAGTTCGGGATCCCGGGCAGAAAGGATGGGCTCGACCGGCTCGATGCCCTGCAGGTAGGCCGCGATCGCGTGCTGGCGGGCCCCGGCGGCATCACCCGCCCGGAAGGCCGCGAGGGACGAGGCCAGGAGCCGCTCGGCGAGATCGAGCGACGAAGCGTCTCCGGCGATCGGAGGGGCCGTCCGGAGCGCCGCGACAACCGCGCCGGCGTCGGCGGCGCCGCGCGAGGAGGCGAGCGCAGACAGTTCCGCGTCTCCCAGGGACGACACCTCCTCGAGCGTCACGAGCCGTCGCGCCGCCGCCACCGAGGTCGAGTCGGCGGGCCGGAGATGCGCCAGCGACTTGACGAAGAATGCGAGGTCCCAGACCTCTTCCTCCGACAGCTGGGGGAACGCGAGCATGCCCGTGCCTTCCACGCCCAGGCGAACGGTATTGTAGGCCTGGAACGGCGCGATGCCGGCGATGCGATCGCCCTCGGACAGCACCGCGGGCGCGGGGTCCAGGTTGACGCCGGCCGGGCCGTCCCCGAGGCCGCCGGCACCGTGGCATGAGGCGCACAGCGCCGCGTACAGCGTCGCTCCGCGGGCGATGTCGGGCCACCGCCGGGGTGCGACCGCGATACCCGACCCCGCGACCACGCCGTCCCGCACGGCACCGGCGCGCGCCGCCAGCTCGGCCTCGGGTACCAGCCCCGCCACGAGGCGAGGAAGCTCGGCGCTCGCCGACGACAGCGCCGCTTCGTCCGGCAGCAGCCCGTCGCGCTCGAATTCTCGCACCAGGGAATCGGCGAGGGCGGCGAACTCGACCATCTCGGCATACTCGAGCGTATCGATGATCGACCCGTTCGCGACCGCGGCCGGGTAGTCGATCGCCAGGTAGTCGAGCACGTGCACGAGCGTGCGGACGCGTTCGGGGTCGGCGCTCCCCTGCGTGGCCTGGGCCCGCGCGGAACCTGCAAGGACCGCAGATAGGGAAACGACGGCCGCAACGGCGAGCAGGGAGAGTCTCGAGCGCATGAATCCGCGAGAAAGTCCAGGGGGGCGGCAACCACCGCCGCGGGAATAGGGGGCCGGAAGCCTGCCCGCCGGGTCGCTGTTTAGATCAAATCTAAATAAACGGAGTCTTTCGATCAATGAACGCGACGTGCATTGTGATGCGGCGTGCTGTACCGCATTCCGGGCGGGTGCGTAGCTTGCAGGCATTCCGCGCCACCACCCGCCCGGTATCCCCATGACCCTCGGCGCCACGCTCCAGCCCTCCCGCCGCCTCGAGTCGCTCGACGTGCTGCGCGGCATCACGATCGCGTCGATGCTGCTCGTGAACAACCCCGGGACGTGGTCGACGGCCTACCCGCCGCTGCTGCACGCCGACTGGAACGGGTGGACCTTCACCGACCTCGTCTTCCCGTTCTTCCTCTTCATGGTCGGAATGGCCATGATGTACTCCTTCCCGAAGCGCCTCGAGGCCGGGGACTCGCGCCGCGCGCTCTTCCTTCACGTCGTGCGCCGCGCGTTCGCCCTCATGGTGCTCGGCTGGTGGGGCGCGACGTGGTGGCGCATCTTCTGGCCCGGGTCCGAATCGGCGATCTCCCAGGCCGACGCCTCGGGCACGGCGGTCGCGGGCGCCCTGCTCGTGCGGGCCGGCTACGCCGCCGTGGTCCTTTCGGGCGTGGTGCTGCTCGCCGGAACGGAGCGTCTTCGCGCCTGGCGTGGTGTCCTCGCCGCCGGCGCGGCCTTCTTCGTCGGAGGCGCGGCCCTCACGGGCTTCGACGATTCCCTGCTCACGGCGCTGGCGAACGTGCGCATCCCCGGCGTACTCGTACGCATCGGCCTCTGCTACCTGCTCGCCTCGGCGATCTACTTCACGACACCCGACCGGCGTTCCATCGTTCGCTGGCTCGTGGGGCTGCTTGCGCTCTATCTCGCCTGGATGCTCTGGGTACCCGTGCCGGGTTTCGGGTTCGCCGACCTTTCGATGGGCTTTCCGACGGCCGATACTCCGGTGGACCGGCTCTTCTCGAACTGGGCCTACTACATCGACTACCACGTGCTGGGCGATCACACCTGGAGCGCACGCCAGTTGCGGGACGCGTCGGGCACCCTCCTCTGGTCGTTCGACCCTGAAGGGCTGATCTCGACGATTCCGGCGGTCGGAACGGTGCTCTTCGGCATCCTCGCCGGTATGTGGATGCGGGAGAAGGACGTCGCGGACGAGCGGCGGCTCAACGGGCTCTTCGTCGCGGCGGCCTGGCTGCTCCTCGCGGGACTGGTCGTCTCGATCTGGATGCCCATCAACAAGAACCTCTGGACCAGCTCCTACACGATCTTCACAGCCGGCATGGCGCTGCTCTGCCTGGCCGTGCTCTACCATCTCGTGGACCTTCGGGAGCGCGGGCGCTGGTTCCACGTATTCCGGGCCTACGGCCGCAATGCGATCCTGGCGTTCGTGCTGTCAGGCATGATGGCCACCGCCCTCGGTCGCCTGCGTGCCCCCGCCTTCGACGGCTCCCCTTCGCCGTCCAACTGGAAATCCTGGTCGTATGACGCGCTCGCGGCGGCCCTCGGCGACCCGACCTTCGCCTCGTTCGTGTGGGCAATGGCCTTCGTGGCGTTCTGGGCAGGGGTGTGTTGGTGGCTCGACCGGCGTGGGCTCTACTTCAAGGTCTGAACCGTCGCCGGGCGCGCCGGACGCCGGGTATCAGCCGACACCGACATGATGCGACTCGTACCGACACCCGCCCGGACCCCCTCGATCCTCGTGGTGGAGGATGACGTGGCCATGCGCGAGATCGTGGCCGAAGCGCTCGCGAGTGCCGGTTACGCGGTGCGACAGGCCGTCGACGGCCTCGACGCGCTGGCGAAGATCGAGTCGGCGACCCCGGACCTCATCGTCAGCGACGTGGACATGCCCCGCATGACGGGCCTTGAATTGAAGCGCGCACTCAACGACCGGGTTGCCCTTCGCAATATCCCCTTCGTATTCCTCTCGGGCCTGACGCAGCACGAAGACATCCGTCGCGGCATGCGTGCCGCCGCCGACGATTACCTGCTGAAGCCGGTCCACCTCGCCGAACTGCTCGAGGCCGTGGAATTGCGCCTCGAGAAGCACCGCCGTCATGAAGCCGACCTGCGTCGCGGTGTGGACGAGTTGCTGGAGGGACTGCAACTGATATTTCCGCACGAGCTCACCTCCCCGATCACGGTCGTCGCCGGGGCGACCGATATCCTGAGGGACCTCGTCGAAACCGCGCCGGACGACGGCATCCATTCCGAACTCATCGGAATCATGGAATCGGCGACGCAGCGCATCCGTCGCCTGGCCGACCTGTACCAGAGCGCGGTCCGGGCCAACCTCGCTTCGTTCGAGGCGGGCGGCGATCCGCTGCGCACCCGCCACCCGTATGAGTTGTCCCTGTTGGTCCGGGCACGCGCATACGAAACCGCCGCGGTGCACCGTGCCACGGGAAGGCTCTCGATCGACGTCGAAGCCGCGGAGTGCGATCTGCTCGGTCCGTTCGTCGAGCGAATCGTGGGCGAACTCGTGGACAATGCCTTCAAGTTCTCGGCCCACGACGCGACCGTCGAAGTGTCCGGCGTTCGTACCGCGGAGCACTACCGGCTCTCGGTACTGGATCGCGGACGCGGCATGACGCCCGACGAGATCGCCTCCGTCGGCCTCTTTCGCCAGTTCAACCGGGAGCGGCACGAACAGCAGGGGCTGGGACTCGGTCTCGCGGTGAGTGGCCGCCTGGCGTTCCTCCTGGGCGGGGCGCTCGAACTCTTCGGCCGGGACGGGGGCGGACTCGAGGCGAGGGTGACCCTGCCCATGGACCCCGCCGGGCCGCCGGCCTGACGGCAACGGCACTTGCTCATGTCGCGCGTTTCCCCTACCGTGCGACGGTCACCCGCAACCGATTGTCGCACATCATGAAACGCTACCGGCTACTCGTCTCCCTCCTGGCGGTTTCGGCGCTCGCAGGGACCGTATCCGCCCAGAATCCCCAGCCCCGCCGACCCGTCGGCCTCCCACCCGCGTCCACCGTCGTGATCCGCGCCGGCCACGTCATCGACGTCGCAAGCGGCCGGGCGGTGCCGAACCAGTCCATCCTGGTCCAGGAGGGAAAAATCGCAGCCATCGGAGACCGGGTCGTGGCGCCGGACGGCACGCCCGTGATCGACCTCTCGGGCTCGTACGTCATGCCCGGCCTCATGGACGCGCACACCCACCTGGCCATGACGACCATGCCCGGGGCGTCCATCAACGATTTCGGAAGCTATTACTACACCGGGCTCATCGAGACGACCGCCTTCCGCGCGATCCAGGGCGTCGTGCACGCGCAGTCGATGCTCGACGCGGGCTTCGTGTGGATCAAGGACATCGGCAACAACGCGCTCTACGCCGACGTCGAGCTGCGGCGCGGCGTCGAGGGCGGATGGATCCCCGGCCCCAACATCATCGCGACCGGCCGCATCATCGCGCCCTTCGGCGGGCAGTTCCAGATGCAGCCGGAGAAGCCCGACCTCGGCAACCCGGAGTACTACTATGCCGACTCGCCGGACGAGGTGCGCAAGGCCGTGCGCGAGAACATCCACTACGGCGCGGGCGCCATCAAGCTGGTGACCGACAACCAGCCCTACAACTATTCGATCGACGAGATCCGGGCGGCGGTCGAGGAAGCCGGGGACGTCGGCTTCACGGTCGCTGCGCACGCCTACTCGGACGAGGCGATCCGCAAGGCCGTGCTCGCGGGCGTGGCCTCCATCGAACACGGCAACAACCCGACCGACGAAACCCTGCGCCTGATGGCCGAAAAGGGAACGTACCTGGTCGGAACGGACTTCCCGGCCTCGCAATCCGGCCAGGCCGCTTGGGAACGCATCGTGGCACGCAACCGGCGCGCCTTGGCGGCCGGCACGCCGATGGCCTTCGGCTCGGACGTCGTCTACTCGCGCCCCGGCTGGACCCGCGGCGAACTGACCCTCGAGTTCCTCGAGAGCTTCACGGCGGCCGGATTTCCGAATGACCTCATCCTGCGCATGCTGACCATGAACAACGGCGAGCTGCTGCGGGTGAACTCCGGCCAGGTCAAGGTCGGGTTCAACGCCGACCTCGTCGCCATGGACGCGAACCCGCTCGACGACGTCCACGCGCTGAACGACATCCACTTCGTCATGAAGGACGGGCGCGTCTACAAGCAGGACGGCGAGTTCCGCTGGGAGATGCCGCGCGACCCGAACAACCCGCGGCGCAAGCCGGCCCGAGTGGCGCGCTGAACGCACGCACCCGTCGGGCTTTTTCCGACCCCGAGATGCGACATTGCCCCTCGACACGGAGGCAGGACATGGGCTACCGTGATCCTGCCCCGGTCGAGCGGCGGGGCGGGATCGTGCGGCAACGGACGGCCGGGCACAGCCACCATCATCGGCGCTGCCCATGCGCCGCGCACACCAAGGAGGGTGCCATGCCGCTACGCGTATTGAGCCGCTTCCTGGATGAACACGGGATCCGCTACGTGACCATCCGCCACTCGCGCGCCTTCACGACCCAGCAGATCGCCGCGAGCGCCCACATTCCCGGCAAGGACCTCGCCAAGACCGTCATCGTGCGGATCGACGGCAAGATGGCGATGGCCGTCGTACCCGGCTCGCTCAGGGTCGACCTCGAGCGCCTTCGGGAGCTGGCCGGCGCGCAGGAGATCGAACTGGCCACGGAGACCGACTTCAGCCGCATGTTTCCCGAGTGCGAGACCGGCGCGATGCCGCCGTTCGGAAACCTCTACGGCATGCCGGTCTTCGTCGCCGAGAGCCTGCGCAAGGACCACGAGATCGCCTTCAACGCCGGCACCCACACCGAACTGCTCCAGCTCGCGTACGACGACTTCGAGCGGCTCGTGAAGCCGAGGGTCGGGAAGTTCGCGTTCTGACAGGCGCTACTCCTCCCCGCCCACGAGCCCCCGGAGCGCGGCGCGCGCCGCCGGCGATCCGATCATGCCGAGCGCCTGGACCGCCGTGCGGCGCACCTCGGTGTCGGCGTCGCCGCGCGCCACGCGGGACAGCGCCTCGACCGACGCGTCGTCCTTGAACTCGGCGAGCGCCATGACGGCCGTGCGGCGCAGTTGGGCCTCGGGTGACGTCGTGGCGACCTCGACGAGGACGGCAAGGGCATCCGGATCGCCCTTCTCGGCAAGGGCCATCAGCGCGTTGCGGCGCGTGTCCACGTCCCGGGCGGAGCGTGCGACGCGCGCCAGGTCACGCACCTCGGCGCCCAGTTCGTGCATGGCGTAGACTGCCGACAGGGCCACCGGGGGAACCTCGCTGCGCACGGCGAGGTCGGCGAGCAGCGGCACGTCGCTGAGCGAGCCCCGCTGCCCGAGGGCCCGGATCGCGTCGCGAAGCACGTCCGCATCACTCCTCCCCCGTACGATCAGGCGCAGGGCCTCGGCGGCTTCTGCGCCCTCCACGGACGACAGCGCGCGCACGGCGGCGACCTGCACGGCCGTCGACGGATCGCTCGTGGCGGCCGCCTGCAGGCGGGCGATGACCTGGGATCCGTCGAATTCCGACAGCAGGTAGACCAGGCGCACGCGCGCCTCCGGTGAGCGGGACCGGTCCAGCAGACCAAGGAGGAGGGGAAGCGTCTCGGGGTCGTCGCGCTCGAACAGGGCCTGGATGGCCGCCAGCGTCACCTCCTCGTCTCCGGTTTCGCGCAGGGCCCGTACCCGCTCCGCGTAGACCGGCTTGCCGCCGTCGGCCAGCCGCGTGCCGATGCGCACCAGGTCCGTTCGGGCGGCTTCCGCATAGTTGGAACGGGGATAGGACCGGAGGAAGTTCTCGAAACATGCGAATGACGCTTCGCTCGCCGGCTGCAGCCGGTCGTCGGCCGTGCAGCGGAAGTAGGCCGCGTCATCGACGCGCTCGTGACCCGGCGAGTGGCGCACGAAGGCCGCGAATGCGGCCGACGCATCGGCCCACCTGCCCTCCAGCAGCAGCGCGTTGGCTTCGGCGTAGGCCTGTTCGGCGGTCTGGGCCGACACGGGCCGCGCCGCATGGAGGGCCAGGACCGCGGAAAACAGGCCAAGGAAGAATGATTTACGCGTCATTACGGGTCCTCGATCGGGTTTGGCGCGGCTCGGCCGCGCGCAGGCGTTCGATATCGATGCGGAAGAGCAGGGCCCGGCTTTCGACCTCGGAGCGGACGAGTTCGAGTCCCGGCAGGTCAAGACCGGTCTCCAGGGCCGCAAGCTGGGCCAGGATGGATTCGAGGTCCGCCACGAGCGCTCGCAGCCTCCGCTCGTCAGCCGCACTCAAGGCTTCGCCCAGGTCGGCGGCCTCGGTGACCAGTTCGCGCGCGATGCGCGACCGCCGTGGCAGGTCCAGCGCGGCCGGATCGTCCGTTCCGCCCTCGGAATGGGCGATGTCGAGCAGCAGGAGGCGGGACCGGTCCAGGTACGCCGTGGTCCGCTCCAGCACGTCGCCGGCAACGGTCTGCACGGCCGACGGAGCGTCCGGCGCGGCCGGGACGGGGGCCAGCACCGTACGGCCCAGCACCAGCCCGAGCCCGAGGAACGCCACGGCGGCGGCCCAGGGGCGCGCCCGGAGCCAGAGTACGCGGGTCCGCTGCGGAACGCGCTCGTCGCGCAGCCGCTCGCCAAGCCTCGCGTCGAAGGACGCCCAGGTGGCCGCGTCGGGCTCGGGGCGGGTCCGCATCGACGCGACACCGAGCGCCGCTTCCATGCCGGCCAGCGTCCGGCGGCAATCCTCGCACTGCGCGAGGTGCCGGTCGAGCGCCTCGCTCGAGGCCGCATCCGGCTCGCCGAAGAGCCGATCGGCGATCATCGGTTCGAATTCGGAACAGCTCACGACAGGGTCTCGGTTTGCAGGTGGGCCAGCCGGCCCGCCAGCTTGTGGGTCGCTCGGAAGAGCAGGCTCTTCGCGGTGCCTTCGGCCACGCCCATGGCGCGGGCCACCTCGAGCACGGCCAGCTCCTGGTAATGGCGAAGTACGAACGCCGTGCGCTCGCCCGGCGAAAGGCCGTCGAGTGCCCGCGCGATCGCCTCCTGGATGCGGCGCGCATCCGCGGGGTCGCGGGCGGGCTCGGGCGCGGCAGGCTCCGGTGCGCTTCCGTCCGATTCCAGTCGAACGAGCTCGAGCCGGGCGCTGCGCCGCGTATTCAGGAACGTGTTCACGGTGATCCGGCGCAGCCAGGTCGCTGCGTCCGCTTCCCCGCGGAAGGCGTCCAGGCCGCGCCAAGCACGCACGAACACCTCCTGCAGCAGGTCCTGGGCCTCGTCGTGATCGCCCGTCAGGTCGATCGCCAGCCGGTACAGGCGCTGCCGGTGGGTCTCCACCAGGCGTCTGAATTCGGCATTTTCGAGGGGGGCGGCGGTCAAGGAGGGCGGGAGGCGGGGTTTCGATGCCTACTAGACACCCGATCGCGGTTGGAGGTTTACGCGGCTCCGACAAAAAGGGGCCCAGGCGTCACCCGTCGGTTCGCCGTGGGCCGGAACCCCGCGCCCCTCGCCGCCTTAACGCCCCCGACAACCGGCCTCACCATGCCCCTACGTGAACTCGTTTCCACGCTTCAGCTCGCCATAGGCCCGGTCATCCTGATCTCGGGCATCGGGCTGCTGCTCCTCACGATGACGAACCGGATGGGTCGGATCATCGACCGCTCGCGGATCTTCACGATGCAGCTCGCCGAGTCGATCCCATCGGAGCGGGAGAGCCTCATGGCCCAGCTGCGCATCCTGTGGAAGCGGGCGCGGCTCGTGCGCACTGCCATCGCGCTCATGACGGTGAGCGTGCTCTTCGTGGCCCTGCTCATCATCACGCTCTTCGTCGGCACCCTGCTCCAGCTCCACGTCACGGCGCTGCTCGTGGGGCTGTTCACGCTGTGCATGATCTGCGTGGTCGCCTCACTCGGGTTCTTCCTCGGCGACATCAACCTCACGCTTCGCGCGCTGGGCCTCGAGCTGCCCGACGAGGCGCGTCGCGATGAAGTCTGATCGCGTCCCCCCGGCCCCCGAATCCACCGGACGGCCGACCGGAGCCCGACGCGGGAGGGGCCGCCCCTACTCGCTCCGCACGACCCGGCCCTCCTTCATCACGTAGCGGATCTCCCTGAGCTGCAGGATGTCCTGGAGCGGGTTGCCGGGCGTCGCCACGAGGTCCGCCCACTGACCCGGCGCGATCGCCCCGCGCTCGTCCGCCACCCGCAGGAACTCGGCGTTGTTGGTCGTGAAGGCCCTCAGGATCTCGGGCGCCGGCACCCCGGCTTCGACCCAGGTCGAGAGGAAGTCCAGAGCGAGCCGCCCGCGATCGCGGTCCAACAGGTCGACGACCACGTCGCTTCCGAACGCCATCCGGACTCCGATCTCGTGGGCGCGGCGCAGCCGCCGGACGGTCTGGGCGTAGATCCCCTCGGGGTCCGGAAAGAACATGACCATCGCCCGGTAATGCTCGAGCGGAAAGTCCGTCCCGACGAGCACCGTGCCGCGCTCCTTCATGAGGCGCAGGAGTTCGTCGTCCAGGGTCCATCCGTGCTCGATCGAGTGCGCACCGGCGAGGATCGCGTTCCGCGCACCCTCACCCCCGTACGCGTGCACGGCGACCGTCAGCCCGGCCTTCGCCGCTTCGTCCACGGCCGCGCGGATCTCGTCCACGTCGTAGTAGAAGGCGCTGTTGTCGGCGACCAGCTTGATGGCGGTCGCGCCGTAGTAGATGTTCTGCCGCACCGCCTTGCGCACTTCTTCCGGCGAGTCGGCGTCCACGTACTCGAACTCCCAGATGTGCGGCATGTCGGGCGAGATGTCGTGCGTCTGGCCGCCGAAGGGCCCGATGATCTTGCCCGTGTTGAGGATGGTCGGTCCCTCGATCCAGCCGGCCTCCACCGCCCGCCGCAGGTCCGTCGCCACGTAGTTGCCGTCGTTCCCGATGTCCTTGACCGTCGTGAAACCGGCGTGCAGCACGTCGCGGGCGTTCTTCACGCCGAGCAGGGCCCGTGACGCGTTGCTCTGCGACAGGTAGAAGGTCGGAAGCGGTACCGCCACGCCCATCTCGTCCGGCATGTTGAGCGTCAGGTGCACGTGGGCGTCCATCAGGCCCGGCATCACCCAGGCGTCCGACAGGTCGATCACGCGGTCGACGCCGCGCACGTCGAGATTCCGGCCGACGGCCGTGATGCGGCCGTCTTCCACCAGGATGACCTGGTCGGCGGCGGCCGTGCCGGTTGCCGGGTCCACGACATGGCCCGCGCGGACGGCCACCTTCTGGGCCGACATCGGGATCGCGAACGGGAAACAGAGCGCGGCGAGCAGGAGCAGCTTCTTCATGGCGTTCGGAGCGCGGCGGGCGCCAGTCTGGGGTCGGAGCGCGTATGCTATCCCGCGCGTCGGTCCGGATCAACCCCCGGGCGACCCGCCGGTCGACCCGTCAACCACCGGGCGCGGCGTTCTGGCCGGGTACCCGAACGGCGAAGCCCCGACCGGCAAGACCGATCGGGGCTTCGACAAAAGGACTCCATCCCACGCTTGCGCGCGCAGGACGGATGATCGCTAGGGCAGGCAGCCGACAACGAGTTGGAGCTTGTCTTCTTCGTTAGCGCCCCATATTCCGTCGACCACGAGCTTACCTGATACGGTGAAGTCCTGGCCGAAGTTGAAATCCGCCACCTTCCAGTTGTTGTTTATGGTGCCGCCCTCAACGGTCTTGAAGTCGCCAAGGCTGAATCCGTTCAGGTAGACGTTGTTGAATTCCAAGTACTTGGCTGAAGTTGAAAGTGGACCATTCTTGATATAGATGTCCAGGACATTCCAACCGGAAACTGCGCAGGCGAAGGTGGTCAGGGAGTATTCCAACGACTTTGGACCGCCCGGGCCGTCGATTGTCGTGAAGACCTTGTTCAGGCTAGCGTCGAATCGGAAGGTCACATCATAGGTACCGGCAGACCAGGTGTACCCCGCCTCGACTCGGGCGGGGGGGGCGGCGCCCAGGTCGCGTCCGAGATAGATCTCGTTTCCTGAGGTCTGACCCTTGAACCGTACGCCCGCTGCTGAGGTCTTCGCAAACGGGCCGTACGTCACGGTCGGACCCGCATCAACAACGGCGCACGCCTCGTCGAATTTCTTGCCGGCAACACCCGGCACCGGATCGCCCGGCTGCCCGTCGCCGTGCGCGAGGTGTGCGGGCAGCGCATTTCCGTTCACGTTGATGAGAATGAAATCGCCGGTATCCGAAAGGTGGCAAACATCGACCTTGTCCTGCTTGCCTTTCGAGGCAGTGTCGACGTCATTGGGAGAATCGACCAGGGCGCTGTCGGTACACGCCGCGAGGAACGTGAGGCCCAGGGTCAGGGTGAGGAGGGGTACGAATGACTTCATGATTCCGATAGGATTTGGTGTAAAAACGACCAGTCGGCCAGACCGTCAAGGCGCAGTGAATCGCTACGCCATCAGACACGGATTACATACGAACGGGAAACTCCCCTTTGCTCATTCGCAACCTTTCAGAAAGATGGTAGACCGTGTATTCTTACAATATTCACGATATAGATAGTACGTTGCCGGTGCCGGCGTGCTATCGACACTCGGCGCACAACCCGTTCCGAACCCTCCGCAGGACCCCGCGCATGACCGTCGTGGTGCCGCGCTTGACCACCTCCGCCCCCCCCTACCGCCCCGCCCGCAACCGCCCCGGCCCGACCCCGTCCACCCATGCGTTGGCCTGCTCCACGAAACGCTCGGCCACGTCGCGGTATTTCCGCCAGACCTTGAGCGTGATGCCGTCGGCATGCTTGCCCGGGATCTCGCGCATGAACGGAATCGACGACGTCTCCACGACCAGCCGGTCGCGGAACAGCCCACGCCGAAGCTCGAGGCCCGCGACGACCGTACGCTCGGCCTTGACGAATCGGGCCTCGCCGCGCAGGATGCCGATCGTCAGGATGTAGTACTCGATGACGAGGTACTCGCCGTCCAGGTAGATGAAGCCGTCCCCCTCGTCGAGATCCGAGAACGAGGGCAGCTTGAAGGGCACGCGCAGCGCCGCGTCCGGAACGTTCATCGCACCACCGATCCGTTTTCCCCGGTCGACGAAACGGGGTGCAGGGAGCCGTCGCGGTTCTCGGCCATGAGCAGCATGCCCTGCGATTCGAGGCCCATCATCAGGCGCGGAGCGAGGTTGGCGACGACGGTGACCCGCTTTCCGACCAGGTCCTCGGGCTTGAAGTGCTCGGCGACGCCGGCCAGGATCTGCCGCTCCTCGTATCCGAGGTCCACGCGCAGCTTGACGAGTTTCTTCGACTTCGGCATGGCCTCGGCCGCGACGACGGTGCCGGCCCGGAAGTCGAGCTTCGCGAAGTCGTCGTAGGTGACGTGCCCCTTGGCCGGAGCGTACGGCAGCGAGGGCTCGGGTGCGGCCTCCGCGGCCGGGCCCTGGAGCTTTGCGAGCTGCGCCGCGATCGCCTCGTCCTCGATCTTGCGGAAGAGCACCTCGGCCAGCCCGATCGCGTGCCCCGGCGCGAGGAGCGGCGCTCCTGCGTCGGCCCAGCGGATACGGCCCCCTGCGACGGTCGCCGAGGACGGCACGGCGTCCGCGAATTCCCCGTCGGCCGGCGCCGAGGTCGCCACGCCCTCGAGGCGAAGCATGCGCCGGATCGCCGCCGCCGTGAAGGGCAGCACGGGCTCGAGCAGCACCGCGAGGGAGGCGCAGAGCTGCAGCGACACGTGGATCGTATTCGCGCAGGCCTGCGGATCGGTCTTGCGCGTGTGCCAGGGCTCGGTGTCGTTGAAGTACTTGTTGCCGAGCCGCGCGAGGGCCATGGTCTCGAAGACGCCCTCGCGGAATCGGAAGCCCTCGTAGGCCTCCCCGATGCGCGACGGGAACGTGGCGAGCTCGTCCAGCACGGCCCGGTCGGCGTCCGACGGGTCGACCAGCGGCGGCACGACGCCGTCGGCGAACCGCCCGGCGAAGGTCAGCGTGCGGTGCACGAAGTTGCCGAGCACGTCGGCGAGCTCCGAGTTGGCCCGCAGCTGGAAGTCGCTCCACGAGAAATCGGCGTCCTTGGTCTCGGGAAGCGTGGTCGCGAGCGCGTAGCGCAGGAGGTCGGGCTCGAATTCCGCCAGGTACTCGTGCAGCCAGACGGCCCAGCCGCGGCTCGTCGAGAGCTTCCTGCCCTCGATGTTGAGGAATTCGTTGGCCGGCACGTTCTCGGGCAGCACGTAGTCGCCGTGCGCCATGAGCATGGCCGGAAACATCAGACAATGGAAAACGATGTTGTCCTTGCCGATGAAATGGAAGAGGCGCGAGTCCGGGGACTGCCACCAGTCCTTCCACCCGTCCGGCGCGCCGTGGGCGGCCGTCCACTCGCGGGTCGCCGAGATGTAGCCGATCGGCGCGTCGAACCAGACGTAGATGACCTTGCCCGCCGCGTCCACGCCGGCCGCGGCCGCCACGTCCTCGGGCACGGGCACGCCCCACGGCACGTCGCGCGTGATGGCGCGGTCGCGCAGCCCGTCGGCGAGCCAGGAGCGCACCTGCCCCAGCACGTTCGACTTCCACTCGGGATGCGTCCCGATCCACTCCTCCAGCCGCGCCTGCGAGGCGCCGAGCGGAAGGTACCAGTGCGTCGACTCGCGCAGTTCGGGCTTCGCGTCGGTCAGCGTCGAGCGCGGATCGACCAGTTCGAGCGGCGAGAGCGACGTTCCGCACTTCTCGCACTGGTCGCCGTAGGCGTCCGGGTTTCCGCACGACGGGCAGGTGCCCTTGACGAACCGGTCGGCGAGGAAGATGCCCGCCGCGGGGTCGAACAGCTGCTGCTCGGTCCTCGTCGTGAACGCGCCCTTGGCGGCGAGCACGCGGAAGAAGTCGCGCGACGTCTCGGCGTGCACGGGCGAGGTCGTGCGCCCGTACCAGTCGAAGCTCATGCCGAAGCCCTTGAACGCGTCGCGGATCATCGGGTGGTAGCGGTCCACCAGCTCCTGCGGAGTGATGCCCTCGGTGCGGGCCCGCACCATGATGGCGACGCCCATCTCGTCGGACCCGCAGATGAAGGCCACGTCCCGACCCTGCAGCCGCTGGTAACGGCAGTAGAGGTCGGCCGGCAGGTACGCGCCCGCCAGGTGCCCGATATGCACGGGCCCGTTGGCATAGGGCAGCGCGGCGGTGACGAGGATGCGGCGGGACTCTCGTTCGGTCATGGGGCGTTTTCTGCGTACTGCCGTCGTCCAACGCCTTCGGCGGCGGTTTGATGCGCTTCCCGGAATCTGCACGGCGATGCAGGGTTTCCCCGGCACGGCGCCCGCACCGGTTTGCGCAGATTTGCGCGCATTCCACGACCCTCTTCCTGCCATGGCATCCGTCAGCGGCTCCCGCATTCGCGCCATTTTCCTCTGGATCGCCGCTTTTCTCGTCATGGTGGCCGCAGGACGCTACCAGCGACTGACCGGCCCCACGTATCCGCTGGGCGGATCCGCGACGATCGGCGGCGTCGAAATCCAGTACGAGTTTCTCCGGAGCGAGACCACCGACCGGGACGCCCGCGTCGCGCTGCCCATCGTGTTCGACGGGCAGGGCGGCGTGCTCCACTGGAAGCGGTACGGTACCGACGATGCGTGGACGGCCGTGCCCATGACGCCCCGCGGCGACAGCCTCGTGGCATTTCTCCCGAAACAACCGGCGGCAGGCAAACTGGCGTACTTCCTGGATGTCTCGGCGCCGGACGGTACCGTTCCGATCGCAGCGGACGACCCGGTCATCATCCGGTTCAAGGGACCCGTCCCGCTGCCCGTGCTCCTGGCGCACGTGCTCGCCATGTTCATCGCGATGATGATCGCCGTGCGGGCCGCCTTCGAGGTGATCGTGAACCGTGAAGGGGGCCGACGCCTTGCCCTCGTCGCGCTCGTGCTCATGACGATCGGCGGGCTGGTGCTCGGTCCGATCGTGCAGAAGTACGCGTTCGGGGCCTATTGGACGGGCTTTCCGTGGGGCTACGACCTGACCGACAACAAGACGCTGCTCATGTGGATCGCGTGGGCGCTGGCCACGGGCGCGTACTACACGGCGAACGCCTCGGTGCGGCGGATACGGCGCGCCATCGTGATCGTGGCCGCCATGGTCATGCTCGGCGTCTACCTGATTCCGCACTCGATGGGCGGAAGCCAGCTCGACTATTCGAAGGTGGACGAGGGCGTACACCCGGCCGACGCGATCGGGACGGGCGACTGAACGCCGCCCGGTAACGGGGAAACCGCGAGAGCGACCCAAGGGTTGAAACGGTTCATCCCGCGTCCTTCATGGTTCTCGTCATTCCGGCCATCGACCTTCGCGGCGGACAGTGCGTCCGCCTGCTGCAGGGTTCGTACGAGCGCGAGACCGTCTATTTCGACGATCCCGTACAGATGGCGAAGCTCTGGCGGGTGCAGAACGCCAAGGTCCTGCACGTCGTGGACCTGGACGCCGCCCGCAGCGGCGACGACGACAACCGGGACACGATCGGGGCCATCTGCCGGGCAATCGACATTCCGGTCCAGGTCGGCGGAGGCATCCGGACCATCGACCAGGTGGCGGGCATGCTCGAGAGCGGGGTTTACCGCGTGGTACTCGGGACCGCAGCCGTTCGCGAGCCGGATCTCGTGAGCGAAGCGGTCGCCCGCTTCGGGTCGCAGAAAATCGTCGTGGGCATCGACGCCCGGGACGGCGAGGTGCGGGTCGAGGGCTGGACCGAAGGCTCCGGGCTCGACGCCGTCGATTTCGCGCTCGACATGGAGCGGCGCGGATGCTGCCGCATCGTCTACACCGACATCTCGCGCGACGGAACGCTCGAGGGACCCAACCTGGACGCCTACCGCGCGCTGGGGAGCCGGCTCTCGCGGGTGCGGCTGACCGCTTCCGGGGGCGTCGGCAGCTACCGCGACCTGCTCGCGCTGTCGACGCTCAAGGAATACCGGGTCGACTCGGTGATCGTCGGCCGCGCTCTCTACGAGAATCGATTTCCCTGCCAGCAGTTCTGGTGCTGGAACCGCAAGGAAGCCGTCGATCTCGACGCTTTTTCGACGGCGTCGCTGGCAGCGCGCAACCCGGCACAATAAGGGGCCGTACGCCGCGTTCATGGGAAGACATCCCGCCGGCGCCCCGAACGAGGTGGCGCCGAATCCTGTCCCCAGAACGACCGCCGCCATGCCCGCCCTCGACCGCGACCGCACCGTGATGGTGCTCGGCCTCATCGCCCTGGTGCTGTTCGTCACCCAGGTAACCGGATACGTCAAGCGTTCGCTTTTCGGTTCGCACGATCGCCGGGTCGTCACGGAACGCGTCATCGAGGTCCACCCGCACGTGGCGGTGCCGATGGCTCCCGAGGCCCCGATTCCGCCCAACCACGCGTTCGAAATTCAGCGTGCCCTCGAGGCGGAAATTCTCGCCGAAACGCACGCCCGGCTCGCCGAAGAGGCCGCCCTGTTGGCCGAGGAGTCGGCGCGGCTGGCATCCGACGGACGTTCCGAGGCGGCGATCTCCATGCAGGAGGCGGCCACGCGGTTATCCGAAGAGTTGCTGCGGCTGAAACGCGAGAAGATCGAAACCCACGGCTCGCTCGCCGCCGCCGCGGCCGAACTGGACGCGGTCCTCGCGCCGCCGGCACCGACGATCCGGACCGAGACCATCCGCGTCGGCGACCGTGAAGTGACGGTCGTCGTCAAGAGCTGAACGCGTTTCGGGAACCAGGGCCGGACGGGAGCATGCACTCCCGATGCGCCTCTTTTTTGCATTCGACCTGCCCTCGAACCAGGCTCACCGACTGGCGGAACTCACGCTGCCGCCGTCGGCCTCGGTCCGTCCGGTTGCGGCCGAACGGATGCACGTGACGCTCCGATTCGTGGGCGACGTGACTCCGGAGCGTCTTGACCGCCTGGTCGACGGTCTGGGCCGGGTGGCTCGTTTGGCCGCCGCCGAGGATCGCCGGGTTCGAATCGACGGAGTGGGCGTTTTTCCGGGACTGCGGCGGGCCCGGGTACTTTGGGCCGGGCTGAGGATACGTGAAGGCCTCGTTGCGCTGCAGGGGGCGATCGAGTCCGCGTGCGTCGCGTCCGGATTGCCGGCCGACGGCCCGGAATGGCACCCGCATGTGACGCTGGCCCGGTTTTCGGGCGCGCCTCCGCCCGAACTCGGGGCCTGGCTCGATCGGTACGCCGACCTCGAGATGGAGCCGTTCGAGATCGATCGCGTCACGCTGTACGACAGCGTCACCTCGACCGCCGGCCCGTCCTACCGGCCCGTGGCGTCCGCGAACGTCTGACGCCCGGGACCCCGGGGCGTATCTTGCCGGCCCACCGCCCCGGTCGCCATGCTCACCTGCCAGAAGGGACTCTTCTCCCTGCCCGAGGGACTCCACTACCTGAATTGCGCCTACATGTCCCCGCTCGCGTCCGCGGTGGAGGCGGCGGGCATCGAAGGCATTCGGCGCAAGCGTAATCCCGCGCTGGTCACGGCGGACCACTTCTTTGCCGACGGCGATCGGCTTCGGGCCGCGTTCGCCCGCCTGGTGGGCGCCGCCGACTCTTCCCGGGTCGCCATCGTGCCGTCGGTCTCGTACGGGATCGCGACCGCCGCCCGCAACCTGCGGATCGAGTCCGGATCGAACCTCGTCGTGCTTCACGAGCAGTTTCCGAGCAACATCTACTCGTGGATGCGGGCTGCCGGCGATGCAGGCGCCGAACTGCGCATCGTGCGCCCGCCCGAATCCGACGGTAGGGGTCGGGGCTGGAACGAGCGCCTTCTCGAGGCCATCGATGCACGGACCGCCGCGGTGGCGATACCCCACGTGCACTGGGCCGACGGCACGGTATTCGACCTGGCCGCCGTCTCGGCGCGCACACGCGACGTGGACGCCGCCCTGATCGTGGACGGAACGCAGTCAGTGGGAGCCTTCCCGTTCGACGTTGCCGTCCACCGTCCCGACGCACTGGTGTGCGCCGGGTACAAGTGGCTGATGGGTCCGTATTCGATCGGCCTCGCCTGGTTCGGGGAGCGGTTCGACGGCGGGCAACCGCTCGAGGACAACTGGATATCGCGACGCGGAAGCCGCGATTTCGCGCGCCTGGTCGACTATCAGCCGGAGTACGGCGAGGGGGCCGCCCGCTACGACGTGGGTGAGCGCAGCAATTTCATCCTGGTCCCGATGATGCTGGCCGCGCTCGAGATGGTGTCATCGTGGGGACCGGACCGCGTGCAGGCGTACTGCCGCGGGCTCGCGGAGCCGGCCCTCGACATCCTGCGCGGGGCCGGATTCCGCGTCGAGGACGCTCGGTTCCGTGCGTCCCACCTCTTCGGCCTGCGCGCCCCGGGCAGCGTACCGGCCGAAACGGTGCGGTCCCGCCTGGAAGAGCGCGGCGTACGGGTCTCGGTGCGCGGCGATGCCGTCCGTGTCTCTCCGCACGTCTACAACGACAGGGCCGATCTGGATGCCCTGGTGGGCGGACTCACCGACGTTCTGCGGATTTAGGATGGAGCGGGCACGAGCCTTGCCCGTATCGCGTTGCACTCCGTCTTCGCTCGCAAACGCAGCCGAATGAACCGCATTTCGAGTCTTGTCGCCCTGGCGTTCGTCTTCGCTTCGGTCGCCGCCGTCCCGGTCCTTGGACAGTCGGCGCTCGATCGGGTGCGCGAGCGGTACGAGCGCTCGGCCGGGCTCGAGGCCCGGTTCGAGCAGGCCGACGAGGAGGGTGGATTGCGCGGAACGCTCTGGCTGCAGGGGGAAAGGTACCGACTGGAGACCGGCACCCGAACCGTGGTGACGGACGGAAAGACGGTCTGGGTGCATGACCGGAACGAGAACCGGGTCGTCGTCAGCGACCTGGTCGAGGACGAAACCACGTTCTCCATCCCGGGCTTCCTGTATCGCTTCGACGAGCGGTGGCGTGTTTCGGGTGCGGTCTCGGCCGTCGAGGAAGGTCAGCGCGTGCAGATCGTGACGCTGATTCCCGTCGATCCGGATGACTGGTTCACCGGGGTCACGGTAGCGGTGCGGGAGCGTGACTGGACCGTACTCCGCATCGCGGTGACCGACGCCGCCGAATCGACGATGTCGTTCCGGCTGCGCAACGTGGTCGAGCGCTCCCTGGACGATTCGCGCTTCCGACTCGAGATCCCCCGCGGGGTCGAAGTCGTGGACCTCAGGGGCTGACGCATGTCCGCGGCACGCAAACGACTCGTCCAGGTCGGGGGATTCGGCCTCGCCGCCGTGCTTCTCGTCCTTGCGCTGCGGGGCGTCGATTTCGCGCGCGTGGGCGCCGACCTCGCGTCGGCCCGTTGGGGCTGGTTCCTGCCGCTGGCTGCGGTCGCGCTCGCCAGCCACGCGCTGCGGGCCTGGCGGTGGACACTCTTCCTCGATACCCTTCCCCGAACCGACGGTACCCGGGCAGCCGTTCCCGTTTCGAGCGCCTTTGCGGCGGTCATGGTCGGCTACATGGCCAACTACGCCGCGCCGCGCCTCGGCGAGTTCGTGCGCACGGCCAACGTGGCCACGCGCCACAAGCTCCGTTTCAGCGCGGTGCTGGGCACGGTGGCGGTCGAGCGGGTTCTCGACCTGGTTACCATGGCCCTCGCGTTCCTCAGCGTTCCGCTCGTCCTGTCGGGCCGGCTCGGAGCCATGGAGGGCCTTTGGCGTGACACCGTTTCGGCGTGGCAGGATCGGGTCGCGGCCCACGCCCTCGGTTCCGCGATCGTCCTGCTCGTCTCGATTGCCGCGACGGCATGGCTCGTTTTCCGTATCCGCCGGGGCGCGGGCGGAAGGATCGGCCATCTCGTGCGTTCCTTCGGCAGCGGGATCGCCGCGCTCGCCCGAACCCCGCACCGGTCCACGCTGATCGTTACCACGCTGGCCATATGGGCCCTGTACGGCATCATGGCCTGGATCCCGTTCGCCATGTTTTCCTTCGACACGGCGCATGGCATCACGCTGGCCCATGCGTGGGCGATCATGCTCATCGGGGCACTGGGCGTCGTCGTCCCGTCTCCCGGCGGAATCGGGTCCTACCACTGGATCACGATCCAGGCCCTGGTTCTCATGTTCGGTTTTGCCACTTCCGAAGCGGCGACCTATGCCATCGTCACCCACGCGGGCCAACTCGTCCTGTACGTCGTGACCGGGTTCGTCGCCATGCTCGCGCAGGGCGCCCGGTGGAGCGATCTCGTGATGGAGCGCCGCGATGATTGAGCGCAAGCCCATGGTCGTCGCGGCCCTGGCCCTCGCGGCGCTGGGGTTCATTCCTGCGGCGAGCGCGCAGCACCGCCCACTTCCGTGGGAACTGGACGCTCCGCTGCGCGAGCGGCCGGCCGGAGGGCCGCTCGACGCGCCGCTGCGACTTCCGTCGGAACTCCCGGTGGATATCGTTCACCTGTGGGCCACGGTAACCCCCACCGACGGACGCGGCACGCTCGACGTGGCGCTGTTCCTCGAAATGGAGGTCGTGGCCGACAGCCTCCGCAGCCTGGCGCTCCCGGTGCGCGGCCTGACCGTGCGGTCGGCGCGGCTCGTTCCGAGTCCGTCGGAGGATGCGGCGGCCGATTCGCTGGCAGGACCGCGGGAGTTGGAACCCGTCGTCTCCGGAGACACCCTGTTCGTATCCGTCGGTGCGATTCCTTCAGGCGAGAGGTTGGTGCTGGGCCTGGTGTACAGCGTTCCCGAGGGACCGGCCCTGCGTTCGACCTTGTCCCGCGACGGATCGGGCGAGGCCTGGACGCCGGGAATCCGGGGAGGCGGTGCCGACTGGCTTCCGCTGCCCCACGACCTTCCCGACCGGTTCACCGCAGAGATCACGGCCGGCCGGCGCGGAACGCTGCACGTCCTTTCGGGCGGGTTTCGGGACGGGAGCAGGCCGGTTTTCGCCTACGACCGGCCGGTCACCGCGCAGCAGCTGGTGCTCGCCGTTCATTCGTCTTCAGCCGTGGTACGTCCGGCCGGCGGCACGAGAATCGCATACTTCGGTGTGACGGCACAGGACGAGGGATTGGCCCTCTTCCACGAGGACCTCGAGGCGTCGCTCGACTTCGTGGTGCGTGCGACCGGCTTCGTCATGCCGTACGACACGCTGCGCGTCGTTTTCGCGGATCCCGACGGGGCCGGCCTCTCCGGAACCGGCCTTCTCGTCGCCGACCGGGCCCTGCTCGCAGATTCCAGGGCGCGGCTCTCTGTCGATCCGTTGCCCGCCATCGCCGAACTGGCCGCCCGAGCGTGGACCGACGGCATGCTGGGAGCCTCGGCATGGACCGACTCGTGGGTACCGGAGGCGCTGGCGTGGTGGCTTTCCGTCGGCACGGTATCGAGCCGCCGCGGCGAGGGAGCGGCCGCCGCGATCCGGCACGACGGCTGGCAGGCCTATCTGGCCGAGACAGGCCGCTACCGTCGTCCGCTCGTGTGGGACCGGTGGGAGCATCCCGCAGACCTGCTCGACGCCCACGCCTCGACACGAGGAGGGAGCTTCCTGCACATGATGCACGGACTGATCGGGGATGCTCCGTTTCGAGCGGCCCTCCGCCGCCTGTTTGCCTCGTCCTCGGAGACCGGCGCCGACACGGAGGACCTCCGGGCAGCCCTCGAAGGCGCTTCCGGGCGGTTCCTCCTTCCGTGGTTCGATGCGTATGTGTACGGCGCCGGCCATCCGAGGCTCCGACTCGATGCCCGGTTCGACCTGGACGCCGAGCGCCTCGACGTGACGGTCCGGCAGATCCAGGAGGGTTCGTTCGTGCCCGCCGTCTTCCCGGCCGAGACGGATCTCCGCTGGATGTCGCTCATGGAGAACGGATCGGCGCCCGTGCGCATGGCCGACTCGGTGTGGACGTTTTCAACGGTCACCGGTATCGAACCGCGATACGTTCTGCTCGACGCCGAGGGTCGACTTCCGGCGGAAATCGTCCACCAGGCCGACCTCAGCGCGCTGACGGCCGTAGTCCGCTACGGTCCGGTGGGTGCACGGCTGCACGCTGCATGGGAGCTCGAACGCTTCCTCGACGACCCGGCCCTCCCGCTGGCCATCCGGCTGGCGATGGAACAGGAGAAGCAGGCCGACGTGCGGGTGGCGCTCACGGCCGTGGCCGGGGGCATCGGCGCCGGGGGCTCCCTGGCTGCGCTGGTTCGACGCGCGTGGTCCGACCCGGATGCCCGGGTGCGGGTCGAAGCGGTTCGGGCCGCCCGCGCCTTCGCCGGCGATCCGGCATGGGAGTCGTTCACCCGGGACGAAGCAACCGCCGACGCGTCCGGCTCGGTCCAGGCGGCCGCCGTCGAGACGCTCGCGGCGATGCGCGGCAACGACGCCACGTACATCGCCCGCTCGGCGCTGGTGACCGATGCGTACGCCGAGGCGGTTCGCAGGGCCGGTTTCCGTGTGCTGGCCGGCGATTCGTCGCTCACCTCGATCGAGCGGAGGCGCCTGTTCCTCGAGCACACACGGCCCGACCTTCCCGTTGACCGTATCCTCGCTGCACTCGAACTCGCCCCTTCGATGACCCGCGAGCGGGCGCTCGCCGATCGGGTGCAGGCCCTTCTCGACCACCCGTCCTTCCGCGTCCGGTTCGCGGTCGCGCAGTCGGCAGGCTTCCTGCTGCCCGGTCGCGAGCTCGCGGGGCTTCGAGGGCGGCTGGAGCGCGAGCCGGACCCGGCCGTGCGCCGTGCGCTGGAGCGGTCGCTCGCCCCGCAGGGCTGAGGCCCGGTCGACCTCGCGTGGGGACGATTCACCGCGGACGGTGGACCATTCGGCTCTTTGCGGCTTTGCGCATCCCGCCGTCGACGCTACCGTAGAATCGAAAAGTGGGATCCCACCGGCGAAGCCCGACCGGCGCGCTCCCGCGCTTCACCCGTGCGACCATGCAGCTTGTGGCCGATCACCCGATGGCGAATCCCCTCTCCGACCTGATCAACGACGAGGTCTACCAGGCCCTGGAGACCCACAACGTGCTGAGCGAGAAGGGAATTCGCGACTACCACATCCGGCAGCGGTTCCGTGTCCTCCGAGAGGAGGGGCTGCCCGCCTACGACGCCATCGAACGCCTGCGGGAAGAGTATCCGTACCTGCAGTTCGACACGATCCGCAAGATCGTGTACCGGCTCAACGGCCGTCGGCACTGAGCCGGACCACCGGTTGCCACCCTGCCGTCGTCCTTGGGAGACGGCCGGATCAGGGGCACCCCGGGAGTCGGGTCAGGAACGCGACCGTATCGCCGCGAAGAGCAGGATTCCCGCGGCCACCGATGCGTTCAATGACTCGGCAGGGCCCGGCATCGGGATACGAACGCGGTAATCGCAGTCGGCTGCCACTGCGGGCCGCATGCCCAGACCCTCGCTGCCGATAACGAGGGCTACCGCGCGATCCCAATCGAGATCCCAGCAGGTCGCTTCCCCCTCGCCGTCTGCGCCGACGACCCAGTATCCCCGTTCCTTCAACTGCCAGATCGCGTCACGAAGGTTCGTCACCCTCGCCACGGGAATCCGGTGGGCCAATCCCGCGCTGGCCTTGAGGGCGGCCGCGTTGAGCGGGGCCGCTCCACGCTCGGGCACGACCGCTCCCGCGACACCCGCCGCGACGGCGGTGCGCAGGATCGCCCCGAGGTTGTGCGGGTCCTGGATGCCGTCGAGCAGCACGATGATGGGCTTCCGGGCCACGACATCGTCCCGCGTGGGCGCGATTGCGCTCATCATGTCGTCGAAATCCCGATACCCTACCGAAGCCAGCAGGGCTACCACACCCTGGTGGTTCACACCCGGCACCAGGTGTTCCAGCCGGGCCAGCGGGACCTGCTGCACCGGCACACCGGCGGCTTTTGCCAAGGCACGGAATTCCCCTTGCACCCGGCCCGGAAGATCGGCCTGGAGCAGCACCTTGTCGATGTCGCTCTTGCTTTCGAGCGCTTCCCGAACCGGGTTGCGCCCTGCCAGCAGCGGGGTATCCGGGGCGTTGCGCACGTCAGGCCACCTCCCTGCGCACGTGCCGCGCGATCGCCTCGATCCGGCGGTGCAGCCGGGGCACGTAGCCCTGGTGCTCGGGTTTCATGAGTACGCTCCGCAGGACCTGGACGTCGTTCCGATCCCGGCGCACCCCACGACCGTTGAGCGTCACGCGCGACGCGGGCACCCGGAGGACCGACAGGAACACGGGATCCTCGGGATCGGTCATGGCCGCCTCGAAAACCGCCCGGGACGCCTGGTCGATCGCCGCCGCTCGCGCCGATTCGACTCTCGGGAAATAGGTCACGATGTCCAGCTCCGGGGCCCGCAGGGGAGCGAGATCTTCAGACGCCGCGAGGAGGCCGTGCCACGTTCGGGCCGCCGACAGGCAGGCGCCCAGGATCGGTCCGAGTCCCTCGTCGGCCCTGAGCGGCAGGAGTCGCGTCGTCAGCCAGAACGCCGCGGCCGACGCCCCGGCGCGCGAACATTCGAGGCTGATTTCGCCCAGGTGCAGTTCGTCGGACGTGAAGTACGTGTAGGGCGAATCGTGCCGGTAGAACCGACCTACCGAGGAATCGCGGAAGAGCACCGCACCGCACCCGTACGGCTGAAGCCCGTGTTTGTGCGGGTCGACCACGACCGAATCGGCTTCCGAAACGGCCAGCAGGTTCCGTCGCGTCTCCGGCGTGAGCCGGGGGTCGGCCGCCTCGGCGAGGAGGCGGAAAAAGCCCCCGTATGCCGCATCGACGTGCAGCCTCGCTTCGTATCGACGCGCGACTTCCACGATGTCGGCGATCGGGTCGACGGCCCCGATCCCCGTCGTGCCGGCCGTCGCGACCAGCGTCGACACCCGCCCGTCCTGGAGCGCGCGCTCCACGGCCGAAGGATCCATGTGCCCGGACGCGTCCGTCGGTACCACGCGGGTCTCGAGCCCCAGCACCTGCGCCATGCGGGCGTGGGTGTAGTGCGCTTCGGCCGAAAACGCGACAACCCCGCCCGGCTTCAACGAACGCGCCACCCAGAGAGCCTCCAGGTTGGCGATCGTTCCGCTGGAGGTCAGGTGGCCGAGGTGCTGCTCGGGGAAACCGAAAACCACGGCCAGCGTGCGCACGACCTCCTTTTCCATCGCCCCCGTAGCCGGACCGCCGTCAAGGGCATGGTTGTTCGGATTGATGAGCATCGCCGCAACGTAGGCCGCCACGGCGGCCGGATGCGGCGGCTTGAGCATCTGCCCGGCGTACCGGGGATGGAAGAACGGGTAGTTGTCCTTCAGGCGGTCGGTAAAGACCTTCAGGGCCTCGGCGGCGCGATCCGCGGGCACCTCGACGGCGGGATGCCGGTCATAGCTTCCCCAGCCGGCCTCCCACGCCCTGATTTCGGCGACGGCGCGGTCGATCAGGAACCCGGTATCCATGTCAGGCCTCGACCGGGGCCACCGCACGGCGCGCGCGGAACCTGTACAGTCCCACGACGCCCAGCGCGATGAGGAGCACGGCGATGAGTTCGGCCTGCGTCGACTCGAATCCCAGCACGTCGAAGGTGTTGTTCACCCGGATCTTCTCGATCAGGAACCGCTCGACGCCGTTCATGACGAGGTACAGCGAAAAGAGCCATCCCGCGCGGAACGGGTGGCGACGCAGGGTCCACAGGGCAGCGGCCAGCAGGGCGGCCATCGCGAATTCGTAGAGCGGAGTCGGGTAGACCGGCGACTGCGACAGGTCGACGCCCCAGATGTTGCGGGGATACGTCTCCGACCAGAGGAAGGTCGGGATCCACGACGGTTTGTCGGCCACGTTCGACGCGATGCCCCAGTCTCCGTCGCCCGCCAGGTGGCACCCGATCCGGCCGACGCCATAGGCCAGCATGAGTCCGGGGGCCACCGCGTCGGCGAAGAGCGGAACGGCGACGCCGTGCTTCTTCACGTATCTCGCGATGAGCACGGCGGCGACGATCAGCCCTCCGTAAAACGTGAATCCGCCCGACGAGAAGATCATACCCAGCGGGTCCGCGAAGAACTCGCCGAGGTTCTCGAGGATGTGGAAGAGCTTGGCGCCAGCGAATCCGCCGGCGACGGCCAGCATCGTGACCGTTCCCATGAGATGGGAAGGACTCACGTCCACGAGGCGCTTGCGATCCTTGCGGTCCGGGAGCCGGACCTTGCCGATGCGACCCTCTCCGTGCAGGCGATCCAGTTCCTTCTGCGTGATCCATGCGGCCAGCAGCACCGCCACGGCCACCATGAACCCGAACGAGTAGATGGGAAACGGCAGTTCGAAGCCCAGGAAGTCCTTGAACAGGTCGCTGATGCGGGGATACATGGCGCGCGGGCAGGTGGCTGCAGCGTGCAACGCCGGCGTACGGCGGGCGATCCCGTGGGACCGGTGCGCCGCGGGGTCGCGATTCGTGCGTCCGGGTCAGCCGCGGCCGGACGCTCACACGCCGAGGCGGCAGAGGACCCCGGGATCGTCAGGCCCGGAGGCGCAGCGCGAGGTCGTCGAACGGGACCCGCTCCTGCTCGGCCCCGGCCATGTCACGCACCATGGCCTCGCGCGCGGCCATTTCGTCGGACCCGACGATGACCGCGTAGCGCGCCGACAGTCGGTTCGCCTCCCGCATCTGGGCTTTCATCGATCGGGAAAGCAGGTCGGTCGCGACGCGAAGCCCGCCTTCGCGCAGTCGGGCCGCTGTCCCGGTCGCCCACTCGGACGCCTCGTCGCCCAGGGCCACGAGGTAGGCATCGAGCCGTTCGGCGGCCGGCATCGCGATGCCGGCCGCGTCGAGCGCGAGGAAGAGCCGCTCCATTCCGGCCGCGAACCCGACGGCCGGGACGGCTTCCCGTCCCCCCACCTCGAGCGCGAGCAGGTCGTACCGCCCTCCGCCCGCCAACGCGCTCTGCGCGCCGAGGGCCGGGCTCTCCAGCTCGAAGGAGGTCCGTGTGTAGTAGTCGAGGCCGCGGACGAGGAACGGATCCTCCTCGAAGGCGATGCCCTGGGCCGACAGCAGGTTCCGTACGCGGTCGTAGTGTTCCCTTGATGCCCCGTCCACGAAGTCGACGAGCTTCGGCGCATCCGCGAGGAGGGCCCGCTCGCCGGGGTCCTTCGTATCGAGGATGCGCAACGGGTTGGTCTCGAGCCGCTGCCGGCTCGTTTCGGTAAGGCGTGCGGCGTGCGGGGCCAGGAATGCCTGCAGGGCCTGCCTGTATCGCGGCCGGCTCTCGGCATCGCCCAGCGTATTCAGGCGCAGCTTCATGTCGCTCACGCCGAGTGCGCGGTAGACCCCGATCATCATCGAGATGACCTCGACGTCGGCCTGCGGCGCCTCGGCGCCGATGCACTCCACTCCGAACTGGTGGAACTGGCGATAACGCCCGCGCTGGGGGCGCTCGGCGCGGAAACAGGGCCCGATGTAGTAGAGGCGCTGCACCCCTCCGCGCTGGTCGAGCCGGTGCTGCAGGTACGCCCGCATCACGGGAGCGGTCAGCTCGGGGCGCAGCACGTAGTTCGTGTCGCCGCGTTCGAAGGCGAACATCTCCTTCGAGACGATGTCGGTGAGCTGGCCGATGCCCCGGGCGATCAATTCGGTCGGCTCCAGGATAGGCGTGCGGATCTCCTCCGCACCGTACCGTGCCATGACATCCCGCACGGTCGCTTCCACGTGACGCCAGGCCGCGGAACCGGCGATCAGGGCATCGTCGACTCGGTAGGCATCGGGCAGCACGTCGAACGTGCCCGTGATCGATCGGATCGGGTTCGACACGACGCAGGCTCCGGGTCAGTGTTCGAGAAGGGACGCCTCGCCCTCGACGACCGCCCGGTAGAGGTCGTCGTGCGTGCGCGCTGCGAGCATCCGGTCGCGAACGGCGTCCCGATTCATGAGCCGTGAGATCCGGGAGAGGATTTTCACGTGCTGCGACTTGGCCTCGGGGGTTCCGACCAGGAGGAATACGAGGCGCACCGGTTGATCGTCCATCGCCTCGAAGTCGATCGGCTCCCTGGTCAGCGCGAGCGCTGCCACGTTCGCGGTCACGGCCGAGGTCTTGCCGTGGGGGAGCGCAAGTCCCTTGCCCACGCCCGTGGACATCAGCTCCTCCCGCTCGAGTACGACGCGCCGCACTTCCTCGAGGTCTTCCACGGCCGGATGGCCTGCGAGCAGATCGATCATCGCGTGGATGACCGACCGCTTGTCGGAACCCTCCAGGCCGGCTCGGATGGTGCCCGGTGAGAGAATTTCGCTGATCTGCATGTCGGGGACCGGGGAGGCGGACGGACAGGGCAACCGGACTGCGAATGGAGCAAAAACCGCCGAATGCAGACCGGAACCTTTGATACTACGCCCCGCAACCCGCCCGCCGCAACGCACGGACCCTGGACGTACTTGAATTCCTCGCCCGGATTTCCAGGGACCGGCCCTCGCGACCGTTACCCCGGATCCCCGCTTCGAAGGCGCTTCAGCACCTCTGCCATGTCGGCCGGCAGGGTGGCCTCGAAGTCCAGGTCCTCTCCCGTCGCCGGGTGCCTGAATCCCAGGGTGGCCGCATGCAGCGCCTGGCGCGGCATCAGGGCGAACAGGTTGCGCCAATACGCCCGGCGTCGCTGCGTATCGGGTCCCAGCGCGATCCGGTCACCTCCGTACGTGGAATCCCCGACGATGGGATGCCCAAGGAACCGCGAATGGACCCGGATCTGGTGGGTTCGCCCGGTCTCCAGTCGGAACGCGACGCGCGAGGTGTATTCGAGGCGCTCGAGCGTTTCGTAGCGGGTTGCCGCGAATTTTGCGCCCTTCACCACGGCCATCCTCTTCCGGTCGCGCGGATCCCTGCCGATCGCGGCTTCGACCCGCCCTTCCGGCGGATCGAAATGTCCCCAGGCGATCGCCTCGTACCGTCGGCGGATCGTGCGGTCGGCGAACTGCTTCGCCAAACGGCGATGGGTGACGTCATCCTTGGCGACCACCATCAGGCCCGAGGTATCCTTGTCGAGCCGGTGCACGATCCCCGGACGGATCGCCGGGTCTCCCGAGTACCTCGGCACGGCGTTCACCCCGGAGAGCCCTTCGACGTCCGGTTCTTCGCCGTCGTCATCCGCGCCGTCGTCCAGCGCGATGGGGCCGGCACCCACGTGGTAGAGCAGCGCGTTGACGAGTGTTCCGGTGCGGTTTCCGTAGGCCGGGTGCACGACGAGTCCCGCCGGCTTGTCGAGCACGATGAGATGGTCGTCCTCGAAGACGATCGACAGCGGGATCGGCTCCGGAGCCACCTCGATGGGCGGCGGCCGCATTACGCGGCACTCGATACGCTCACCGGCCTGAACGACGTGCGACCCTCGCGTCACGACGACCCCGGAGACCGAGACCATGCCGTCGCGAATCGCTTTCTGCACCTTCGCACGCGAGGCGTTCTCGATCGATCGCGTCACGTAGACGTCGAGACGCTCGGCACCCCGGTACCCCGGCGGCACCGGGATATCGAGCACGGTTTCCTGTTTCTCGGGTTCCTTCATTCCGTCACGATACGAACGGGGCGGCGCGGTCGGCCAGCGCGGTGCGCAGGAACTGCCGGCCGGGCACCTGCAGCACGTAACCCCGCAATTCCAGGTCGAGCAACGTCACTAGCGCCGCGGAATGCTCCATCCCGGTAGCGTCACAAAGAGCCTCCAGACCGGTTCCGACGGGTCCGACCGCCCTGAGAAGGGCCGATTCGACCTCGGCGAGCCGTTCCGGAGGCGACAAGGGGGCCATGTCGACCCAGGTCTCCCCGAGGATGTCCTCGAATCGCGAAACGAGCCGCGCAACGTCGGACCGGACGAGATCGTGGCAACCCCGGCTCGACGGGCTGGTCAACGGACCCGGTATGGCGAAAACCTCGCGCTCGTAGTCGCGTGCCAGCCTCGCGGTGATCTGCGCGCCGCCCTTTTCGCCGGCCTCGACGACCACGGTCGAACCGCACAGCCCGGCGATGATCCGGTTTCGCCGCGGAAAGTTATGCGCGGCCGATCGCTCACCGGGGTCGAACTCCGAGACGATGGCGCCCTGCCCGAGCATCTCGACGGCGAGTCCGCGATGCTCGGGAGGGTAGATCCGGTCGATGCCGCACCCGAGCACCGCGCCCGTCCATCCCCTGCCCGCCAGCGCGCCGCGATGGGCTTCGCCGTCGATGCCGCGGGCGAGCCCGCTGACGACCCCGACGCCGTTCCGCACCAGGAACTCTCCCAGCGCCCGGGCCATGGCCCGTCCGTACGGCGTGGCTTTCCGCGTGCCCACCACGGCGACGAGACGGGAGTCGGGATGCGGAAGCGTTCCGCGGACCCAGAGCAGCCCCGGGGGGTCGCTCATGCGCCGTAACCCGGTCGGATAGTCGTCATCGCACCAGGTGACGGCCCGGGCTCCGCATCGCTCGGCTGCTTCCCAGAGCGGCGAGGTGTCGAACGCCATCGCACGGGCGATCGCCGCGGCACCGCCGGGCCCGAGCCCCGCGGCGGCGGCCAAGGTTTCGAAGCACGGGTCCGGTCGGGCGCAGACGTCGCACTCCGCGTTCCTGAGCAGCCGGCCCATTCGCAGCGCGCCCAGTCGCTCGACGCGCGCAAGGCGCAGCAGGAAATCGGCGACGGCCCGCATCGGACGATCACGACTCGGCCCTGAGCGCCTCCAGGCGGCGCCAGAGATCGAATTTCAGTTCCTCCATGCCTTCGCCCGACACCGCCGAGATCGCGACCACGTCCACGCCCTTCCCGAACGAACGGGCGATCTTCTTCACGGTGCGTTCCCGTTCGTCGGGCGGAAGCAGATCGATCTTGGAGAGCGCGACCAGGCGGGGCTTGTCCATCAGTTCGTCCGAGAAGGCCTCCAGCTCCCCGAGCAGCACTCGGAAACTCGCGGCCGGCTTCTCGTCGGTCACCGGGATGACGAACAGCAGCACGGCGTTGCGTTCGATGTGCTTGAGGAACCTGAGTCCGAGCCCCCGCCCTTCGCTCGCCCCTTCGATGATGCCGGGGATGTCGGCGATCACGAAGGACCGGAACTCACCCACACCGACGACACCGAGGCTGGGCTCGAGCGTCGTGAACGGGTAGTCTGCGATCTTGGGGCGAGCGGCCGAAACCGACGATACGAGGGTGCTCTTGCCCGCGTTGGGAAATCCGACGAGCCCGACGTCGGCCATGAGCTTGAGTTCGAGCGTGACGTTGCGCTCCTCGCCGTCCTCGCCGGGCTGCGCGTAGTGCGGCGCCCGGTTGGTCGATGTCTTGAAAAAGGTGTTGCCCTTGCCTCCGCGCCCGCCCTTGGCCAGCACGAGTTCCTGGCCGATGTCGGTGACCTCGCCGAGCACGTCTCCGGTGTCCGTGTCGAGCGCGACGGTACCGAGCGGCACGCGCAGCACGATGTCGTCGCCGCTCTTTCCGGTCTTGAGGGCGCCCGCGCCGGATTGTCCGCCCTGCGCGAAGTGGTGGCGATTGTAGCGCAGGTCCAGGAGCGTGTACAGCTGCCGGTCCCCCCGCAGGATCACCGATCCCCCGGCACCGCCGTCCCCGCCGTCCGGGCCCCCGCGCGGTTCGTACTTCGCGCGTCGGAACGAGGTCGAGCCCGCGCCCCCTTTCCCGCTGCGCACGGTGATCGTTACGTAGTCGACGAATTTCATGGATGGCGGAACCTCGCCGCCGCGTCCGCTTCGGATGGCCTTCCCCCTATAGAGGAGGAATGGTCGTCAACCGCAACGCGAGCCTCGGGATTCCTCCGGTGAAGGAAGTCATCGTGTATACGGACGGAGCGTGCTCCGGAAACCCCGGGCCCGGGGGGTGGGCGGCGATCCTGCGCCACGGGTCGGCCGAGCGGGAGCTCTCTGGAGGGGAACCGGCCACGACGAACAACCGCATGGAACTCATGGGCGTGGTACAGGCTCTCGCCGCGCTGCGCGAACCGTGCCGCGTGACCGTGCATACCGACTCGGCCTACGTCTCCAACGCGTTCACCGAGCGGTGGATCGACAACTGGAAGCGGCGCGGATGGCTGACCGCCGACCGCAAACCCGTGAAGAACCGGGACCTCTGGGAAGCGCTGCTCGCCGGAATGGAGCGACACGAGGTGCGGTTCGTCAAGGTGAAGGGGCACGCCGACGACGCCCTGAACAACCGGGCCGACGAGTTGGCGGTCAAGGCCATGCAGGCGTTCAAGCCGTAGTTCCGTCGGCGGTCACGCGCCGGATACCGCCGCGACCGCGCAGGGCTTCGACCCACGCCTTTTCGAATGCGTCGGCCTGGGATGAGCGCACGGCCGCCTCCAGCCGGGTCCGCTCGTCGTAGTGCAGCTCGCCACGCTCGATATCGAAGCGCGTCAGGCAGTGCAGGGCCGGCGAGGTGTCCTCGAACGCGTAGTCGACCACGAACCGCACGCGCAGGATGCACTCTTCCACGGGAACCGCCATCAGCGCCTCCCGGGCCGCGTCGCCGTAGGCACGCACCAGCCCCCCGGTGCCGAGCTTCGTTCCGCCGAACCAGCGCGTCACCACGACCAGGGCGTCAAACAATGCCGCGGCTTCGATCTGGCGGAGGATCGGAAGTCCTGCCGACCCGGAGGGTTCGCCGTCGTCGTCGAACCGGAACGGAGACCCGGCAGGGCCGAGGCGCCACGCCGAGCAGTGGTGGGTCGCGTCGTGCCATCGACGCCGGACCCCGTCGAGGCCGGCTCCGGCCCCTGCCGGGTCCCTGACGGGAATCACCTCGGCGAAGAACCGGGATCCCTTGACCCGGGTCTCTGCGGTCGCCCGGGCCGAAGGCCGACGATAGGCATCGGAATGGCCCGTGGGATCGTGTGGGGTCTGCATGCCGGAAGGTACGAAGGGCACCCGGCGTCGGCCGGATGCCCTCCCGGGGTCCGCGGTGGACCCTCTATGGAAACGGGACAATACCCGCCCCGTGGCGATGTCCGAATGCGCACCTCCCTCGATCAGAGAGGGCGAAGTACCGAATCCTGACCGTGCTCCCAGAGCCTGGCCTGTTCAGCCCGCGCCGCGACGGCGTCTGCGAACGAGCCGAAGAACACCCGGTATCGCGCTCCGGTCGATGCCCCCGTGGCGACTACGTAGGCTCGCTCGTACTGCGCGGCGAGCATCCGCGCCGTGTCGATGCGCGTGAAGGCGCCGATCTGCAGGGTGTATCCGGACGCGCGGGCCGACGTCGCGCCCGATTCGGCAGGGACCGGAACAGGCGCCGCGACGCCCGCCGGCGGATCCGGTCGCGGCGTCGCCGCCTGGTCGGGCCGGTTCGGCCTCGGCGGCGGTGCCGCTGTTGCCGCATCACGGGCCGGAACTACCTCCAGGCTGACGCGGGAAACTCCCACCCGGAGCAGTTCGAGCTGCCGGGCGGCCGCACCCGAGAGATCGATGACGTGACCGGGACCTTCGGGCATCCGGTCGTTGATGCGCACGACGACGTTCGCGCCCGTATCGAGCCGGGTGACGCGGACGTGTGTGCCGAAAGGAAGGGTGCGATGGGCGGCCGTGAGGGCTTCGTGGTCGTAGGTTTCCCCGTTTGCGGTCCGCAGGCCGTGAAAGCCCCGGTTGTACCAGCTGGCGAAACCGGTTTCGACCTGGCGTGCGGTGGCGGTCCCTGCGAAGACCGAGAGCAGCGCAACGAGGAGGGCGATGCGGCGAGGGCTCATGGAAGGTATCGTGTTGGGTGCGCCGGTTCTGCGGCCAACATCCGTGCCAAGCGCGGGATCGGGGTCACGCGCAGGGTCGCCGTAGCCCCCGAGGAGACCGGAATCGAGAAAAGTCTTCCGGCCGGCGGCCCGCTTTTCCGGTGGAACGCCGCCGCCGCGACCCGGGCATCAACCCCTGAGCTCCGTGATCAGGGCGATTTCCTGGAGCACGGCCTGGACCCGGTAGCATTCCGCGAACTCCCCGTCGAATACGACGGCCTTGCCCTCCGTGTGGGCCTGCCACGCCAGCTCCGTCGCCCGGTCGGTCGAACACCGGGTGGCCTTCACGAGCTGCCCGATCACTTCTTCGAACGAATGCACGTCGTCGTTGAACAGGACCACGTGCCACGGGCTCGCGACCTCGTCTTCGGTCTCGACCCGTACCTGCGGAGCCGGACGGGCGCGTACAGGGGCGGCCACGGCACCCTGGACGATCCACCGAGACCGCGCACGTCGATCGTACGCGCCGGCCATCAGGACGCGACGACCTCCAGATCGAACGACACGTCTTCCATGACGGCGTTCGAGAGCAGTTTCGCCCCCGCCTCGGCCACGACCGCGCGGGCATCCTCGACCGATGCCGCGTCGAGGGTCAACTCGATGTACTTGCCCATGCGCACGTCCGAGACGCCGTGAAAACCCAGCTGGTGCAACGCGTGATGGGTCGCCTTGCCCTGGGGATCGAGGATGGACGGTCTGAGCGTCACGCGGATCTTGGCCTTGAACGTCATTGGGCAGCGGGCGGAAGGGTCAGGACGCCGGTTCGTCCGGCAGTTCCATGGTTCGGATCGCCTGTATCAACCCCCACGTCGAGCGTGCGATCCCGGAGACGACGTATACGGACATCACGATCAGCAGACCCACCTGCTGCAGCACCACGACGAGGAAGAAACCGACCACATGCGCAAGGGACTTTACCGGGTGCGCCTTGAGGTAGGCAGGCGACGGCTTCGGGATCGTGTCGAACCGAATGTTCGAGATCATCAGCGCGCACAGCACGACGACGACCGGCACGAGGATCGAGAATCCGCTGGGGCCGACGCGGGTGTACCACTGGTCGCCGTGAACGGCCAGGATCACCGCCATGAGCGCGGTGGCCGCGGCCGGGATCGGCAGGCCGATGAAATAGTCACGTTTCTCCCCGTCGAAATTGACGTTGAAGCGGGCGAGGCGCACCGCGCCGCAAATGGCGGGAAGCCCGGAAACCACGAGCCCGAGCGTGCCGGAGTCCCGGAGTCCGAAAACGTAGAGGATGAAGCTCGGCGCAAGGCCGAACGAGACGATGTCGGCCAGCGAATCGAGCTCCACGCCGAACAGGCTCTGGCCGTTGGTGATCCGGGCCATCATGCCGTCGAGGAGATCGAAGAATGCCGCCAGCACGATGAGCCACACTGCGTTACGCAGGTTGCCGTCGTAGGCCTGCACGATCGACAGGTACCCGCTGAAGAGATTCATCAGCGTGAAGAACGACGGCACGGCGGCACGGGGAATGCGGCGCTTGATTCCGCCCGTCCGGGCCAGGCGGAAGGCATCGAGCCGCCGTCGGAAGCGGCGCTGCTTCTGGCCCGGCCGGGTTTCCTTCTTGCGCAGGCCTTTCATCGATGGCTCAGGGTGTGGCTCCCGCTGGAACGAGGCGTCCGAGCACGGTTTCGCCGGCCGTGACCCGATCGCCCACCTTCACGAAGACCGGAATGTCCAGCGGAACGAGAACGTCCATGCGCGATCCGAACTTGACGATACCGAACCGCTCACCGGCCTTCAGGGTGTCGCCCACGGTCACGTGGTAGACCACGCGCCGCGCGACCGCCCCGGCGATCTGCTTGAAGAGGACCTTCGTTCCGGACGGATGCCGGAGGCCGAGCTGCGACCGCTCGTTGAGTTCGCTGGCCTTGGGATGCCAGGCCACGAGGTAGTCGCCCGACACGTACCGGTCGAACTCGATGACCCCGTCGGCGGGAGCACGGTTCACGTGCACGTTGAGCGGGGACAGGAAGATCGAGATGCGACGGACCACGGCGTCGTGGTAGAGCGCATCCCGCTCCTCGACGATTTCCACGACCTTGCCGTCCGCGGGTGCCAGGAGCAGGGCGGATGCGTCAGCCGGGGGCGTACGCTCGGGATCGCGGAAGAACCAGAGGTGGAATCCCGTGAGCAGAACCGCGAAGAGGACCGAGGCGATGCGGACGGGGGTCGAGAACTGGAACCCGATGAGGACGACCAGGAAAGAGATCACCGTGGCGCCGGCGATCAGCGCATGACCTTCGCGTGCGAACAAGTTGGCGTGCGGGCAGGTGGGGAGCCGGGGCTCGGAAATCGTAAAATACCCCTTTCCCCCGCGCAGCGCACCTGGAACCCGACGTGCCGACCGTAGCGATCCACACCTTCGGCTGCAAGCTCAACTTCGCGGAGTCGGGCTCGCTCGAAATGGCCTTTGCCGCGGCCGGTTGGACCGTCGTCCCGTCCGGCGAAGCAGCTGATGCCGTAGTGATCAACACGTGCTCGGTTACCGAAGAAGCCGAGCGCAAGTGCCGCCAGGCGGTTCGTCGCGCGCGGGCGGGGAGTCCGGACACGATCGTGGCGGTCACCGGATGCTACGCCCAATTGCGACCGGACGACCTGGGTCGCCTCGACGGCGTCGACGTCGTGGTCGGAAACAGGAACAAGGCCGCGCTTCCCCGCCTCCTCGCAGACGCGACCCGCCCGGAGCGGACGCAGATCGACGTCTCGTGCATGAACCAGGCGCCGTTCGAGCACGCAGCGGCCCGGGGATCCCGCACCCGCGGATTCCTCAAGGTGCAGGACGGCTGCGATTACTCCTGTTCCTTCTGCACGATTCCACTGGCCCGGGGAGCGAGCCGGTCCCCTTCCATCGGCGAACTGGTCGACAGGGCCCGGTGCCTGGCCCGGGACGGAGCGTCGGAGATCGTGCTTACCGGGGTCAATATCGGCCTGTACGGCCTCGACTCGGGGTCCACGTTCCTCTCGCTGCTCCAGGCACTCGACCAGGTGGCCGACGTCCCCCGATTCCGGATCTCGTCGATCGAGCCGAACCTCCTGACCGACGACGTCGTCGCGTTCGTGGCGGGGTCCCGCGCCTTCCAGCCCCATTTCCACGTACCCCTGCAGAGCGGGGACGACCGGGTCCTGGGCGCCATGCGGCGGCGGTACCGGCGGGAGGTGTTCGCAGACCGCGTGCGCGCGATCCGCGATCATGTGCCCGACGCCTCGATCGGGGCCGACGTGATCGTCGGATTTCCGACCGAAACCCCCGATGCGTTCGAGGAAACGGCGCGCTTCGTGGCCGGCCTCGAGCTTTCGTACCTGCACGTCTTCACGTACAGCGAGCGGCCCGGCACCGTAGCGGCCGGACTCGGATCCGGGGTGGATCGGGCGGAACGCTCGCGCAGGAATCGCGTGCTCACGGGACTGGGCGAGCGCCTGCACCGGTCGTTCGCCGCGCGGTTCGTCGGCCGCGAGCGCCCCGTCCTCTGGGAGGCGCCCGAGCCCGACGGCTCGACCACGGGGCTGACCGACAATTTCCTGCGGGTGCGATCGGCTGCCGGCGGCCCGGCCCGGGGGACGATCACGTCGGTCCGGCTCGACCGCGTGGCCGACGACGGCATCGTCGATACCGACGAGTACACGCTCGCGGTACTTTCCTGAGCGGGGCGGGAATACGCCGGGGCCATCCGGTGTCCAATTGTCGAACGCCACCATGAACCGGGGTATGACGGAGACGCAGGGGCCCGGCGGCCCGCCCGACGACGAACTCGTGCGACGGGCGCGCTCGGGGGACCAGGCGGCTTTCCGGGCCCTGGTCGAGCGGTACGAGCCGCTCGTGGCCGGAACCGTCATCGGCATGTTGGGCCGCGGGCCCGACGCCGAAGAGGTCGGCCAGGAGACCTTCGTCCGCTTCTGGAAGGCGCTCGACCGGTTCCGCGGGGACTCCTCCGTCGGCACCTACCTCACCCGGATCGCAATGAACGGCTCCCTGAACAGGCTTCGCTCCCGCTCGCGCTGGTTTCGCCGGTTTTCGTCCGACGTGCCGGACGACCTGGCCGACCCGGGGTCCCGACCCGATGAAGTCGTCGGGGCGGCCGAACTGCGCGATCGGCTCGATCGGGCCGTTCGATCGCTTGCGCCGGACTACCGGTCGGTCGTCGTGCTCCGGCTCGTCCAGGGGCTCTCGACGCGGGAGACGGCCGAGGCGCTGTCGATCCCGGTCGGAACGGTGCTGTCCCGCCTGTCCCGCGCCCAGGACCGTCTCCGGTCGATCCTCGGGGCCTTGGCGCTCGAAGACTGAACAATCCATGCGATCCGAACCGCCGCTCGACGATTCTGCCCTGGGCCGTCATCTCGCGACCACGCGTGCCGAATCCTTCGGTCCGTATTTCAGCGACCGTGTCATGCGGCGCGTCGCGGCCGAATCGCGCCCGCGCACCGGACTTGCCGGAGCGGCGGGTATCTGGACGGTGCATCCGCGCCTGGTGAGCTCGCTCGCCCTGGCATTCGTCGTCGTCGGCCTGTCCTGGTGGATCGCGCGCCCATCGGTTTTCGTGGCCCCCGTGGGCTCTCCGCTGGCGGTCGAACTGCCCGACGGCTCGCGCGTGACGCTCGCGCCGGGCTCGACGCTTCGGCAGGCGTCCTTCCGGTTTTCCGGGGAGCGGCGGGTTTCGCTTTCCGGCGAGGCGTTCTTCGAGGTCGCCCGCGGCGACGCGGAGTTCTCGGTCTCGACGCAAGACGCAACCGTAACCGTGACCGGAACCCGGTTCAACGTGCGTTCCTGGACCGGCGCAGGCGGAACCGAAGTGGCGCTCGTCGAAGGCTCGGTGCTGCTTCGGCCGGCCGGAGCCCCGGCGGATGGGCCGGCCCTGGCCATCGCCGCGCCGGTCGCGTTGGCCCTCGAGGCCGGGGACATCGCAAGGGTCGGTCCGGACGGGCTCGTCCGGCACGTGGATCCGGGACATACGGCCGAACAGGCGGCCTCGTGGCGCGACGGTTCCTTCGCCGTGTCCGACCGGCCCCTGGAGGCCTTCCTGGACGAACTCGAACGCCGGTACGACATCCGTCTCGAAGCCGATCCGGCAGTGACCCGCGATCGGACCGTTACCTATATGAACCCGGGCAGCCCGCACGTCGAGGAGGTCCTCGACGCGGTTTCGTTCGCTCTCGGCCTGCGCTATGCGCGAACCGCCGACGGATGGACGGTCGTGGCTGCCGACACCTCACGACACCCATGATCGCCCGCGTGCGTTTCCTGCTCCTGATGTCCTTCCTGCTGCTGACCGGGGCCTGTTCCCAATCGGCCCAGGATTCGGACGACCCGCCCGCGTCGCTGCGCGCCCTGACCGCCGACGAAGCCGCGGTATCCCGTGCCGACAACCGCTTCGGCCTGGAGCTCTTCCGTACGCTCGCCGCCGAGCCGTCCGGTGAAAACGTATTCCTGTCGCCGCTTTCCGTGTCCACGGCGCTGTCGCTTACCGCAAACGGCGCCGCGGGACAGACCCGGTCGGCCATGCTCACGACCCTCTCCCGGGCCGGCATGGACGCCGAGACCATGAACCGCGCCACTCACGACCTGGCCGAGCTGCTCACCGGTGCCGACCCGCGCGTCACGGTCGAGATCGCCAACTCGGTGTGGCCGCGCCGGGGCGTGACGCTCGTTCCGACCTTCGCCGACGTCGCCGACCGCTGGTACGATGCCGAGGTCGAGGCGCTGGACTTTTCCGCACCCGCTTCGGTGGACCGGATCAACGGGTGGGCAAACCAGCGTACGCACGGCATGATACCGCGCGTCCTCGACGGCCTGGACCCGTCGGCCGTGCTGTACCTGATGAACGCCGTCTACTTCAAGGGCACGTGGAAAGCGCGGTTCGACACCGACGATACCCGCGATGCGCCCTTCCATAACGCAGACGGCACGACGACGACCGTCCCGATGATGACGCTGGAGACCCGCCTGCCGGTCCTGCACACCGACCGGTTCGACGCGTTCGACCTCGCGTACGGCGATTCGCTCTTCTCGATGACGGTCGTGCTGCCGGACCCTGGCGTCGACCCGGAGGATCTCCTCGAGGAACTCGACGCGGAAACCTGGTCCTCGTGGGTCGACGACCTGCAACCCGCCGACGTGCAGATCTGGCTGCCCCGATTCCGTACGTCCTACAAGACCTCGCTCGTCGAACCGCTTTCGGCGCTCGGAATGGGCATCGCCTTCGACGGCGGTCGCGCCGATTTCTCGAACCTGGTCGCGGGCGGAGGCCTCTGGATCGGCGACGTGCTGCACCAGGCCGTGGTCGAGGTCAACGAAGAAGGCACCGAAGCGGCGGCCGTCACCACGGTCGTCGTCGTGACCTCGATCGGCGGCGGCGGCATCCGCGTCGATCGCCCGTTCCTGTTTGCCATCCGGGAGCGCAGTTCCGGCGCCCTGTTGTTCCTGGGCCTCATCCGCTCCCTCGCCTGAACCCGATCCACGCCATGCGAACCCCATCCCTGCTGCTCGCACTGCTTCTCCCGCTCTTCTCCGGCTGCATCGTGGCCGGAGGAGGTTCGGCGACCGCCTTCCAGGATCTCGAGGTCGCCCGCTCCCGCTGGCGGTCGCTCGACCTGGAGAATTACGACATGCGGATGCGCCGCATGTGTTACTGCGTGGGCGCCGGCGAATGGGACGTGATGGTGCGCGGCGACTCGGTCGTCTTCGCCGCGCCGGTCGAGGACCAGGGCTGGCGCCTTGACCCCTCGTGGTGGTCCGAGGTCTTTCCGACCGTCGACGGACTGCTCGCCATGGTCGAGCGCGCCGAACGCGAAGCCGATCAGGTCACCGTGACCTACGACGAAAACGGCTGGCCGTCGGCCGTGGACATCGACTGGATCGCCCACGCCATCGACGACGAGATGTCCTGGGCCTTGACGTCGGTCGTGGAGGCCCCGCCCGCCGAGGTCGTCGAGCTGCCGGCAGGCGGAAGCGCCGTTCTCATGGGCATCGACGTGCGATTCGACGGCATCGAGGCCGACAGCCGGTGTGCCGCCGACGTGCAGTGCATATGGGCCGGCGAGGCCAGGGCGCGGTTCGTCGTCGCGCCGTCGACCGGGGATCCGGTGGTGCTGGTCCTGGGCGACAACCCGGCCGCCGAATCGACGGCGAACCGGGCCGTCGTCGACGGCGTCACGCTCCGGCTCCTGCTCGTGAAACCGTATCCGTTGCGGGCCGGCGAGGAGATTCCCGCCGCGTCCTACGTCGTCCGGATCCTCGCCGAAAGAGCCTGATTCCGCACATGGCCCGCCCGGCGGGCCGATCCGAGCTCAAACCATGTGTACCTCGAACATCCGGCGGTGCGTCGCCCTGCTCGCCATCCTGCTCCCCAACGCGGCCGTGCAGGCGCAGTACTACGACGCGCAGGTCCTGCAGAAGAGCTTCGAGAAGACGGACTTCTTCTTCCGCCCCGGCTATCTCAATCCCTATGGCGCGGGGGCGTTCGGAAGGTCGGTCGCCGGGCTCCTTCGCGATCCGCTCGTCGATCTGCAATTGTCTCCGTCCCGGTTCGGAGCCGATGATTCGACCCGGGACTTCGTCTACCTCGACTTCCGATCCACGTCGAGCAGGCACGCGGACGAGGTCTACTGGCCGATGTACGCAGACGCCGCCGTGCGGTCCGACGTCGCGTCGTACGACCGGCTCTCCTACCCGATCTACTACCGCGAGGCGCGCCGGCTCGCCGAACCCGTGGTCGCGGCGGCGCTCTTCCTGCGGCCTACGCCCGATGCATTGCCCGGCCTGACGGTCGGTCTCACGTACCAGGCCATCGTGGACGACCAGGGCTACTATTCGATTCCGCAGGACGTGTACAGGAGCACGCCCGGAGCCGACTACGAAGGGTCGCGCATGACGAACGATTCGTATTCGATCACCGACGTGTATACCGGTTCGGACGACATGCACCAGGTGGGCCATTTCCCGACGATCCACGTCGGATACGGGGACGGAGGACCGTGGAGATTCGGGGTGCGCGCCGGGTTCGCCGCGTTCGACCGGACCGGAGAGTCGGGCTCCACGTCCCGCACGCCGGCATCGTCGGGTCAGCTCGCGTCGATCTGGTCCCACATGGAATCGCGCGAACAGGAGTACGATCACCTCGATCTCGTCTTCGGGGCGGAGTACCGCGCGAACGACCGGACGCTGTTCGGGGCGTCGATCGGCCGGCTGTCCGGGACCGCCACCCAGGAGCTCGTGCGGCGTGACACGTCGTTCTGGGGCCAGGGGACCGGTGCGCAGCCCGTGTCGGGGTACTGGACCCGCAACATGCAGGGCGGGGCATCCGACGCCTCGTGGGAGGAGGACGGCACGACCTACCACGCGTCGGCGTTCCTGCGCCGGTTCCTGGGAGGCGGCCGGATCCTGACCGCGACCTGGCGCCTGCTGAGCGAATCGACGGACCTCGTGGTCGCGTCCGCAGTCCGGGACACCTCGGAATACCTCTATTTCCAACAGGAAACCGCCAATCGCTGGGAGAGCGAGGGCTGGGGCCGGGTCTCGGACCAGCGTTCCGGGGCCGGAACGCGGACAGGCACCGGCAATCGATTCTCGCTGTCCATGGACTGGCCGATGGGCGCGAAGTCCCGGCTTTCCGTCGGCGCCAACGTGGACATCGACCGCACGCGGACCGAAACCGGGGAGGACGTCGTAGCCTACCGCTCGAGGTATTACCGGTACGCTTACGACGGCCGCGTGGACCGGTACGACGAGCGCATTTCGGAAGAGAAGCGCATGGAGTGGCGTTTCGAATCGCGCCGCACGGCGCTGCGCATCCCGATCCTCTACACGCACCGGTTCCATCCCACGGTGGAATTCATGGCCGGAATCACGCGCGAAATGGCCGCGTGGAGCATCGAAGACGAGACTCTTGCCCTGTTCGACCGGCGTACGACGGTAACCGACGGCCGCACCGAGACCAGGACCGGATTCGGGGAGCGTTACCGGGAGCCGCGGGAGCAGCGTACCGAGATCGACACGGACGTCCTGCTCGGAGTGACCGTGACGCCGGCCGACCGCTTCGACATCCGGCTGCTCGCCCTGCCGACGTGGCATGGTTCTTCGGGCTCGAACGACCTCGAGACCCGCCGCTGGTGGTTGTCGTTCCGCTTCCGCCCGTGAACTCTTCCGGCCCGATACCGACGCCACGCCCCCCGGCCTTCCCACGGTGGTTCGTCCTCGCGGCGCTCGTGTTCGGATCGGCGGTGCCGGCGCTGGCCCGACAGGGTCTGGATCGCTTCGCGGTCCAGGGCATCCCGCTGGCCGATGCCCTCCGGTTCTTCGCCGAGCGGACCGGATCGAGCGTGGCCTTCGACCCTGCGCTCGTCCGCGGCAAGACGGCCTGGTGCGTCACCGCGAGCGCCGACACCGAGGCTCGCCTGCGATGCCTGCTCGACGGCACGGGGCTCGAATTCTTCCGCCGCGCCTCGGGCACCTATGTCATCGGCCCGCGCATGGAGATCGAGCCCGCGTACGGACGGATCGCGGGCCGCATCGTGGACCGGGAGAGCGGGGCACCGCTGCCCGGCGCGAACGTCCTGCTGGCCGGGGTCGCCCGGGGAGCCGCCGCCGACGGCTCCGGCCGATTCCACCTCGACCGGCTGCTTCCGGGCCGCTACGTACTTACCGTCACGCACCTGGGGTTCTCCCCCTGGCAGGACTCCCTGTTCGTCGCTCCCGGTGCCGGGACCCTCGTCGATGCGGGCCTGAGGGCCTCACCCCTCGTGGTCCGGCCCCTGGTCGTCGAGGCCGACCGCGCCGGGGGTGACCCGTGGCTGGCCGCCGACCGCGCGTCCTCGCTCGAGATGCCGGCCGGCGTGGATCGCTCGGGTTCGGTCGCGGCCCGACTCGCCGATCGCGCCGGCGTGACGCTGTCCGACGCCGGAGCCGACGCCCGCATCCAGGGCGGGGTCGCCGCCGACGTGGCGCTGCGACTCGACGGCGTTCCGCTCTTCGTACCCCGCTCGATCGCGTCGTTCGTCGGCGCGGTCGGAGCGGCCGCATTGGACCGCATCACGATACACGGTGCCGGGTTCGAGGCGTCCGGGCCGAGCGCTACCGGGGGCGTACTCGATTTCCGCCATGCCCTGACGGGACGACCCGGCATCGACGTGCAGCTGGATCCGTACGCGTTCTCGGGTCGTGCCCGATTCTCCCCGGTTTCCGACTCCCGCGTGGTGCAGGGCCTCGTTTCGTGGAGACACGGCCTGGGCGCCGCGATGCTCCCGCGCTCGCTGGGTTCCATGCTGCGCGACTGGAGCGGGCCGGACCCGTTCCTGCTCGTCGCCCCGCTTGGCCGCTACGACCTGGCCACGCCCGGCGCGATCGGCTATGCGACCGGCCTCTTCGTTCCCGCCACCCCCACGCTGGGGTTCGACGACCTTCACCTCGCAGCCCGGTACCGGCCTCGACCCGTAGTCTCCTGGGATGCATCGGCACACCTCGGCAATCGCCGGGTGGGCGGAAACCGGCTGGCCGCCGAGCGTGTCTCCGACTCCGCGGTGAACGACAGGCCCCTGTTCAGCTCGGTGGATGCCTACGACTGGTCAAGCCGCATGGCGCAGATACGGCACGAACGCGTGCTCGGAACCCGCGTCTTCCTGACCGCCCAGGCCTGGGTCACCCGTTACGAACTGGACCACCGGTACCGACTGGCCGACCGGATCGCCCTGCGATCCTCCGACGAGGTGTTCGCCCTGCCGGAGTCGTCGCCGGGCGAAGCGCGCGACGGCAATGCGGTCGACGCGTGGGGGCTCACGGGGCGTTTTTCGTATGCCCGCGGACGGCACGACTGGTCGGGCGGCGTGGAGGTCGGCCGCACGTCCAGCGCGTTCGACCTGCGTCTCGCGTCGGTCGCGGCGGGAAGTGCCGGCGAGCTCGTCGTGCCGATCTCCAACGGCCCCGGCAGCGAAGTGAGCTGGGAGACCGCGTCGGTATTCATGCCGAGACACGCCCGCGTTTCGAACCGCGCTACACTCGTCACCTGGGCGGCGCATCTTTCGGACCGGATCAACCTGGGCCGCCTCACGCTGGAACCCGGAATCCGGACGACCGTGCGGCCGGAGCGGACCACCGTCTACGCCGAACCCCGTCTCCGGGCGGCCTGGTCCCCGCGGCGGGCGGTTTCGATTACGGCCTCGGGCGGCCTGTACCGGCAATTCACCGGGCAGTATGACCTCTCGTCGCTGAATGCCGGGGCATTCTTTCCGTCGACCCGGGTATGGCTTCCGTCCGACGCGACACAACGCCCGCCCCGGTCGGCGAACGCGGCCGCCGCGATCACCTGGTCGCCGGTCCGCCATGCGTCTGTGGTTGCCGACGCCTGGGTGAAGGATCACCGGCACCTCCACCTCTTCAATTATGCCGTCGACCCCGCGCTGCTCGTCGACGGCGCTCGCCTGGACCAGGCCACGCTGCTGACGCCCGGTCGGGGTCTGGATCGCGGGCTCGGCATCTCGGCCGGTTGGGAGGCCGCCCGCTGGACGGCTCGCCTGCGGTATGAGCGGTCTTCGTCTTGGCGCAGCGCCGCATCGTTGTTTGCCGGCCGCCGTGTACCGACTCCCGGCCACGCTCCCCATCGCGTCTCGTTCGGCATCGACGCCGCCCCGGCCTCTTCCTTCGACCTCGGGCTGCGGGCCGTGGCCCAGGTTGGGCGCACCTGGGCATTCCGGCCGGTGTACTACGACTATTTCGGCCACGACGGGGCCACCGCCCGCCACCTGGGTTACGACTTCTCCAACCCGGGCGCGCACCGGCTGCCCGCTCTCGTCACCGTCGACGGAACCGCGGCGTGGGCGGTCGCGCTCGGTCCGGTCCGGGCCCAGTTCCGCATCGAGGTGTTGAACATCCTGGACCGTCGCAACGAACTGGACCGGATCCTGCTGTGGGACGGCGCGGGCCTGCGGCCGTCGGCGCGGTATTACCCTGGCCGCACGGCTGCAGGCGCGATTCGGGTGTCGTGGTGAGGGTCTCCGAATCGCCCGGCGAGCGAATTGGCGGAATTCCAGCGTTTCCATTCGAAACAAGCGGATGCGACGCCGACAGATCTCATCGATGCGGCCGATCGCACCCGGATCCATCCCCTCAATGGAGACACGCATGGCACCTCTACGTAATGCCGCGCTTCTCGTCCTGGCGCTTGCGCTTGTGGCGGGATGCGCAGACAGCAACCTGGCCGGCCTCGACGAGGCCGACATCGCCGCCAAGGGCAAGCAGTCCAAGGTGGACGTCTGCCACGTCGACGGCGGCACGTTCCAGCTTCTCACCATCAACGGCAATGCCCTCGCCGCGCACCTGAAGCACGGGGACGGCCAGCCCGGCTCGGCCTATCCGGGCATGCCCGGCAAGAACTTCGGCCCCGACTGCTCGCCCGTCCAGGCCTATTGGTGGCAGCAGGACTTCTCGGTGGACGCTACCGGATGGTTCGGAACGGTCACGGCTTCGGGTGGCACGGCGAACCTCGCCGGAAGTCCCTTCTCCCGCTTCGACGGCTACGAGGCCACGTGGCCTGGTGACTACTTCGCCGAGATCGATGTCTACCTGGATCCGGCGTGGACGCCGGGCCAGGGCTTCGACTATTCGGTTGCCTCGAGCAACAGTGGCGGCGGCCACCTGCGCGACTTCATCTTCCACGTGTCGTCGATCGCCGGGCAGGGCCTCTACGTATTCGGCTCGAACAATACCAACTTCGCACCGCGGTTGGATCTCCACGTGCAGGCGAGCTACAAGGTCGAGACCGCCGGCTGGTACACGCTGCAGCACGCGTTCCGCGATGCCGGCGGGTACCTCGCCGTCGATCTGAACCTGCTCGATGCGGACGGCAACGTCGTCTGGTCGCGCACGCTCTCCAACGTGGCCGACACCATTCCGGGTATCGTGGGCGGTAACCGCTACGCGTGGTTCACCTTCATCAACGTGACCGGCGGCATCACCGTCGACAACCACGAGCTGTATCCGGGCTCCTGATCCGGGATTCGGAGCCGGTGGAAAGCGAGGAGCCCGGGCCGCACAAGCGACCCGGGCTCTTTCCGTTGCTGCCCGACCCGGAGCCCCGCTCAGTTCCCCACCGTCTTCCCGTCGGCGTCCAGCGCCCGGATGTCGGTGAAGCCGAGCTCCCTCATGCGCGGCTCGATCGCGGCGCGGTCACCCACGACGAGGTAGACCACGTTGCCGGGCTTGACCAGGGACCTGGCCGCTTCGTTCATGCGATCGAGGCCCATCGCCTCGAGCCGGTCGGCGTACCCCTGGTAATAATCGTCGGGCAGGCCGAACTGGACGATGTTCGAGACCGAGCCCGCGACGGCGCCGATCGTCTCCCATTGGCCCGGTAGCGCCAGGATCTGCTGCGACCGCACGAAATCCAGCTCCTCCTGCGTGAGGGGATTCGACGAAACCACGCCCTCGAACTCCTTGCGGATCTCGGCCATCGACTCGGCCGTCTTGTCGGCCTGGACGGGCGCATACGCGAAATACGGCCGCTGGGCCTTGGCGTCCCAGAGCACCGTGAACGCGCCGTACGCCCATCCCTTGTCCTCGCGCAGGTTCATGTTGACGCGGGACACGAACGCGCCGCCGAGCGCCGTGTTGGCCATGGTTACCGCGAGTTCGTCCACATCCGCCTTGCGCGCTGCGAGGTGCCCCGCGAAGATGATCGACTGCGGCGAACCGGGCCGGTCCATCACGTACACCGTGCCGCCGGTCGACAACGGCACATCGGCGATGTTCTTGATCGGCACGTCAGCCTGCTTCCAGCCGCCGAACGCCTTTTCGACGAGCGGACGCAGTTCGGCCATCGTGATGTCACCCGTCACGACGAGCGTGGCATTGTTCGGGCGGAACCAGGTCCGGTGGAAGTCGGCCAAGGTCGCCGGCGTGAGCGACGCAACCGACTCCTCGGTGCCCGAACCGGTCAACGGAAGCCCGTAGGCGTGGCCCGGCCCGTACAACAGGCCCGGGAAGACCCGAAGGGCCATCTGGATCGGCGTGACCTTCTCCCGCTGGATTCCGATCAACTGCTGACGCTGCAACCGTGCGAAGTCGGCCTCAGGGAACGACGGGTTGAGCACGATGTCCGCATAGAGTTCCATCGACTTCGCCAGGTTCGCCTTCAGCGCCGAGAGCGACACCGACGACATGTCGAGGTTGCTTCCCGCGCCGATGCCGGCGCCGAGCAGGGCGGCCTCCTCGGAGATCTGGAGCGACGTGCGGGTCTTCGTGCCCTCGTCCAGCATCGCCATCGCGAGCTGGGCCGTGCCCGGAATCCCGGCCTGGTCAGCCGCAAAGCCCGCGTCCACCATCAGGTTGAACTCGACGATCGGGGCGGTCGGCCGCTCGGCGAGCACGATCTTCAGCCCATTGGCGAGCGTGGCGCGCTGCAGGACCGGGAACGAGGCCGACGGCGGAGTCCCCGTCGCGGGCAGCGCCGAACGATCGGCACCGACTTCGGACGCCGCGAATTCGGGGAACGGGTGTACCTCGACGAGGAGCACGCCGTCCGACAGCCAGGCCCGGGCCGCGTCGCGCAGGTCGGCCGCGGTGGCCGTCTGCACGACCCGGATGCGGTTCTTCCACGCGTCGGGCGACCCGCCGTAGACCTGGGCCTGTGCGAGCACGTCGCTCTTTCCGCCGAAACCACCGATGCGCTCGGTGCCGCGCACGAGCCCCGAAACGATCTGGGTGCGCACGCGCTCTACCTCAGCGGGCGTCGGCCCCTCGGCGATCAAACGCGACAGCTCCTCGCGGATGGCCGCCTCGACCGTCGCCAGCTCCACGCCCGGCCTGACGTCGGCCTGGATGCCGAACTGCGACGCGATCTCCCGCCCGTCGACGAAGGCCGAGACACTCGTGGCGATCTGCTCATCGTACACCAGGCGCTTGTAGAGGCGGGACGTCTTGCCGGACGACAGCACGTCAGAGACCATGTCGAGCAGCGCGTACTCCCGGCTCTTCCACTCGGGGAAGTTCCAGCGCATGTACAGGCGGGCCTGCGGAACGCGGTCCTCCATCGACATCCGGTGCTCGCCGGTCATCTTCGCGACGTGCACCTCGTGGCGCGCCACCGGCGGCCCGGGCTCGATATCGCCGAAGTACTTCTGCACCTTCTCGCGGGCCGTCGCCGCGTCGATGTCCCCGGCGAGCACCAATACCGCGTTCGAGGGCCCGTAATACGTGCGGAACCACTCCTGCACGTCCTCGAGCGACGCCGCGTCCAGGTCCTCCATCGACCCGATCACGCTCCACGAGTACGGGTGACCCTTCGGGAAGCTGTTCTCGATCAGCAGGTAATCGACCATCCCGTAGGGCTGGTTGTCGCCTTCCCGCTTCTCGTTCTGGACCACGCCGCGCTGCTCGTCCAGCTTCTCCTGCGTGATGGCCCCCAGCAGGTGCCCCATGCGGTCCGACTCCATCCAGAGCGCCAGGTCGAGCGCCGAGGTGGGCACGTTCTGGAAGTAGTTCGTGCGGTCCTCATTGGTCGTGCCGTTCAGGTCGGTCGCGCCGATGCGCTCCATGACCTGGAAGTAGTCGTCATTGAAGTTCTCTGACCCGTTGAACATCAGGTGCTCGAACAGGTGCGCAAACCCGGTCTTGCCGGGCTTCTCGTTCTTCGATCCCACGTGGTACCACACGTTGACCGCGACGATGGGCGCCTTGCGGTCCTCGTGCACGATCACGGTCAACCCGTTGTCGAGCGTGAACGACTCGTACGGGATGTCGATCGGAATATCCTGCGCCCGCGCACCCGGCGCGGCCGCGATCAGCGCGCACACGACGAGCGCGCCGTTCATCAAGCGGTTCATGGCGGAATGGGGTTGGCTTGCCGACGTCAGGCTACGGCAGCGCGGCCCTTCCGTTGCGTGGAAACGGGGTCAATTCGGAAGGTCATGATTGGGCCGTCCGTGAGTCCTTGGATAGTTGTCGGATCCGATCCAAGAACCCGATCGGGAGCTATGATCGTCGCCGACTCCTCCGGTTGGATCGAGTACTTCCGAAACGGACCCCGCGCTTCCGTCTTCGCCCCGCCGGTTGAAGAGCCGGATGGGCTGCTCGTGCCCTGCATTGCCATTTACGAGGTGTCTCGGCGGCTGTGGACGCAGGACGCCGATTTCGCCGGGATGGACCGGGTGCGCTACGTCGGGGCGGGGTAGCGGCCTGCTGTGGCCTCGTTCGCGCCCCCAAGGGCACGAAAGGGTGCGGATGTGGGATTTCGGCCGATAGTCGATGTATTGGGCCCCAAATGCGGGTGAATATGTCGACTTTCCGCCGTTTTTCGACATTTTGACCCCAAAAGACGGCTGAATATGTCGACTTTCCGCCGAAAGACGACATCGTGGCCCCGAGAAGCGCGCGAACGCCAGGACGTTCAGCCCCGATTCGACGCACTGGGTCCGCTCCCCCGCGATAAGCGGACGAAACGCGCGGCGCGCGTGTATTCCCCGACCCGCCGGAGCGGCCTTCGGCCGGAGCGTGAGGAGGCCCTCGAGGACCGCGAATCCTTTTGGGGGTGCCCCTACCTCGACAGGTACAGGTTCCGTATCGCGTACGCCGTCGCGAAGTGGTCGTCGGTCAGCTCGTCGATGAACGCGATCGCTTCGCCGGTCGACTTCATCTCGGGGCCCAGCTCCTTCGGCACCTCGGGGAACTTGTCCCACGAGAAGACCGGCTCCTTGATCGCGAAGCCGACGAGCTTCGACTCCAGCTCGCCCCGGGCGCGGAAGTCCTTGAGCTTTTCGCCGAGGATGACCCGCGTCGCGATATTGGTGACCGGGATCCCGGTCGCCTTCGCGACGAAGGGCACCGTGCGGGAGGCGCGCGGGTTCGCCTCGATGACGTACACGAAGCCCTCCTTGACGACGAGCTGCACGTTCATGAGCCCGATGATGTCGAGCTTGTTCGCGATTTCGACGACGTAGTGGCGGACTGTCGTGAGCACCTCCTCCGGCAGGTTGTACGGAGGCAGCACCGCGGTCGAGTCGCCCGAGTGCACGCCCGCCGGCTCGATGTGCTGCATGATGCCCGCGATCCAGACGTCCTCGCCGTCGCGCACGACGTCGACGTCGAGCTCCATCGCGTTCTCGAGGAAGAGATCGAGCAGGATCGGGTTGTCGGGAAGCAGCTTCCAGATCTGGTTGACGTACTTCTCGACCTCCTCCTTGTTGATCGCGATGCGCATGCCCTGGCCGCCCAATACGTAGTTCGGACGCACGAGCAGCGGGTAACCGATGCGTTCGGCGGTCTCCACGGCCTCGGCGACGGTACGCGCCAGGCCGAACGGCGGGTACGGGATCTCCATGTCGCGCAGCAGCGACGAGAACCGCCCGCGATCCTCGGCGAGGTCCATGTGGTCGTAGCTGGTGCCCAGGATCGGGATGCCCGCGTCGTCGAAGCGCCGCGCGAGCTTGAGGGCGGTCTGCCCGCCGAGCTGCACGATGACCCCCATGGGCTTCTCGTGCTCGCACACGTTGAGTACGTGCTCCCAGAACACAGGCTCGAAGTAGAGCTTGTCGGCCACGTCGAAGTCGGTCGAGACCGTCTCCGGGTTGCAGTTGATCATGATGGCCTCGTAGCCCGCCTCCTTCGCCGCGAGCACGCCGTGCACGCAGGAGTAGTCGAACTCGATGCCCTGCCCGATCCGGTTCGGGCCGGAGCCCAGGATCACGATCTTCTCGCGGTCAGACCGCGAACTCTCGGTCTGCGTCTCGTAGGTCGAGTAGAAGTAGGGCGTCTGCGCGGGAAACTCGCCCGCGCACGTGTCGACGACCTGGTACGAGGGGTTCACGCCGAGCGACTGGCGGAAGAGCCGGATATCGTTCTCGGTCGTCGGATCGGGCACGAGGTACGCGACCTGGTAATCCGAGAATCCGTACTGCTTGACCGAGCGCATGAACGCCTCGTCCCAGCGCGACAGCGGCCGCTGCCGGATCTCCTCCTCCATCCGGACGATGTCCTGGATCTGGTAGAGAAACCAGGGGTCGACCTTGGTCACGTCGGCAACCTCGTCGACCGAGGCGCCCATCTTGAAGGCGTTCCGGATCTGCAGCGTGCGGTCCCAGTAGGGCTTGACGAGCCGCTCCCGCACTTCCTTGCGGAAAACCTCGTCCCGGTCCGCGCCGAGCCCCGCGTACCCGTTCTCGAGGCTCTGCCAGGCCTTCTGCAGGCTCTCGGGGAAGGTGCGGCCGATGGCCATGACCTCACCCACGGCCTTCATCTGGGTGGTCAGCTCCTCGTCGACGCCCTCGAATTTGTCGAAGTTGAACCGCGGAATCTTGGTGACCACGTAGTCGAGCGCCGGTTCGAAGCAGGCGCTCGTGGTGCCCGTCACCTCGTTGCGCAACTCGTCGAGCGTGTAGCCGACGGCCAGGCGGGCCGCCACCTTGGCGATCGGGTAGCCGGTGGCCTTGGACGCGAGGGCCGAAGAGCGGGATACGCGCGGGTTGATCTCGATGACGATCATGCGCGCGGTCGCGGGGTCGAACGCGAACTGGATGTTGCAGCCGCCCGCAAACGTTCCGATCGACCGCATCGCGCGGATGGCCGCGTCCCGCATGCGCTGGTACTGCTTGTCGGTGAGCGTCTGCGCGGGCGCGACCGTGACCGAGTCGCCCGTGTGCACGCCCATCGGATCGAGGTTCTCGATCGAGCAGATGATGATGACGTTGTCGTTGGCGTCGCGCAGAAGCTCCAGCTCGTACTCCTTCCAGCCGAACAGGCACTCCTCGATCAGGACCTGGTGCACCGGCGACAACTCCAGGCCGCGCATGACCTTGCGGTCGAAGTCCTCCTGCCGCCACACGATCCCTCCGCCCGTTCCGCCCAGCGTGAAGGACGGCCGGATGACCACCGGGAGCCCGCCGAGCTCCTGCGCGATCTCCTTGGCCTCGAGCAGGGATTTCGCGGTACGGGAGGCGGCCTGGTCGAGCCCCACGCGCTCCATCAGGTCGCGGAAGAGCTGCCGGTCCTCGGTGATGTGGATCGCGTCGATGTCCACGCCGATGACGTGGATGCCCTTTTTCTCCCAGTAGCCCTCCTGGTGCAGCTTGTCGGCGAGGTTGAGCGCCGTCTGTCCGCCCATGGTCGGAAGCACCGCGTCGGGCTGCTCCTTCTCGACGATCTCCTTGATCGACGCCGGCGTCAGCTCCTGCAGGTAGATCTTGTCGGCCGTGACCGGATCGGTCATGATCGTGGCCGGGTTCGAGTTGACCAGGACCACCTCGTACCCTTCCTTGCGCAGGGCGCGCGCGGCCTGGCTGCCCGAGTAGTCGAACTCGCAGGCCTGGCCGATGATGATCGGGCCGGACCCGATCAGGAGGATCTTGTGGATGTCGGTGCGCTTGGGCATGGCGGGCGGTTCGATCTCGAGGGGCGGAAGGGGTTCTTGGCGGAGGTCAGCGGACGGGCAGCACGTACGGCTTCGACTCGACCCCACGCACGTCGCGGACGAGCTCGAGGAAGCGGTCGAAGAGATACTGGCTGTCGTGCGGCCCCGGGGACGCTTCCGGGTGGTACTGGACCGAGAACCCGGCGAACTGCTTGAAGCGCAGCCCCTCGACCGTCGAGTCGTTGAGGTTCGTGTGGGTCAGCTCGGCCGCGTCGCCCCCGAGCGACTTCGGGTCGACCGCGAACCCGTGGTTCTGGGTCGTCACCTCGACCCGGCCCGTCTCGAGGAACTGGACGGGGTGGTTGGCGCCGCGGTGCCCGACGTACATCTTGTACACGTCCAGGCCCTGCGACAGGGCCATCAGCTGGTGCCCGAGGCAGATGCCGAACATCGGAAGCCCGGTTGCGGCGGCGTCGCGCACCGTGGCGATCGTCGCCGGCATGGCGCGCGGGTCGCCCGGACCGTTCGAGAAGAAGAGGCCGTCGGGCGACCAGGCCAGCACCTCGGCAAGCGGCGTCGAGGCCGGAAATACGCGCACCGTGCAGGCCCGGTCACGGAACGAGCGCAGGATGTTCTGCTTGACCCCGAAGTCGTAGACCGCGATGCGCGCCCCGTCGCCGCTCGAGAAATCGTAGGCGGAACCGGTGGTCACGCGCGACGCCAGTTCCAGCCCGTCCATCGACGGCCAGTCCTTCGCCTTGGCGACGAGGCTCGCGTCGTCGAGGTCGACCGACGAGATGACGGCGTTCATGACCCCCTTCTCGCGGATGTGCAGCACGAGCCGGCGCGTGTCGACCCCCGAGATGCCGACCAGCCTGTGGCGTCGCATGAACGACTCCAGCGACTCGTCGGCGATCTGGTTCGAGTAGCGGAAGGTGAACTGCCGCACGACGAGACCCGCGACCATCGGCCCGGCTGCCTCGGTGTCGATGTCCATCGCCCCGTAGTTGCCGATGTGGGGGTAGGTCATCATCATGATCTGTCCGTGGTAGGACGGATCGGTGAGGATTTCCTGGTATCCCGACATGCTGGTGTTGAAGCACAGCTCGCCGCCGGTCTCTCCCTCGTGTCCGACGGCGATGCCGGTGACGACGGTGCCGTCTTCGAGGGCCAGCTTGGCCGGGCGGATCGAATCGCTGGTAATGAGGCCGGGGATCATCGGGCTTCGGAGATTCCGGGACGTCGCGAAGCGGGCTCGAGGCCCCGCACCGTCACGTCACCGCCAAAAAAAAGCCTCCCCGAAATGATCGGGAAGGCCGACTGGCGGGCGTCCGTGGCGGGGATCAGGGGATCGGCGATCACGCCTCTCGAAGTACCTGGGAGTGGGAGTGTGCGGCTGCGCGCGAACGGCAAGGGGTTTGCGCATTGTCCGTTCGAACAGGAGCGCAGGGAGTGCGGTTCCGTGAGGATGCCGTCAAGTTTTCCACAACTCCGGCCCGGGGTACCGCCCCGACGTCTCGGCACCCCGGGACACCGGTTCGGCGACCGCGGGGGCGGTGGGGGTCCGGGCGCCCGAACCGCCGGTGCGGGGACTCGTTAGACCCACTCCGCCATGACCCCGCTCGACCGCCATACCGAAGAACACGCCGCCTACCCGCTTCGTATCGCGGCGGGGCTGGTGTTCAGCCTGCTCGTCGGCATCGGTGCCGTGCGTTTCTGGCCGGTTCCGACCGAGGAGGAGGCCACGCTCGTGTTCGATACCCGGGCCCAGGAAACGATCACGATCGAGGAAATCCTGCCGACCCGGCAGCAACGGCGCGCCCCCGCTCCACCGGCTCCCGTGCCCCCGGTGATCGTTCCGGACGACGTCGTTCTCCCCGATGCAGACCTCGAACTCTCCCAGGATCTCACGCTGGCCGATGCGGTCGGTGACACGGGCGACGCCGCCGCCCCATCCCCTCCGACCGGCAGGACGAATGCCACCCGGCCCGACTCCGGACCGCGCCCCGTGCGCTTCGTGGAACCCGAGTATGCCGAGGAAGCAAGACGCAGGAGGATCCGCGCCGAAATCGTCGTGGAGGTCCTGGTCGACGCGCGCGGCCGGGTGACCGACGCGCGCATCGTCGAGCGCATTCTCGTCCGCAATCCCGAGCGGAACGAGCGCGAATCGGTGGCCGCGCTCGGTTACGGCCTCGAGGAAAGCGCCCTGGCGACGGCCCGGCAGTGGACCTTCCGCCCCGCCCGCCAGGACGGTCGCGCGGTCGAAGCCTGGACGACGATCACGTTCTCGTTCGGACTCTGACCGGGACGCCCCCGGGCTCAGGGCTGCACGACGACGGGGAACGACACCACCGGATTCTCGCCCGGGGCGGTCACGACGTTCAGGACCCGCATCGGAAGTTCGAGCGTCTCGACGCGCGTGACCGTCTTCACCTCGAGTACGTACGTCGAGTGCGGTTCGAGGACGACGAGGTCCGCGTCCCGGTGGAACGAGTACGGAGATTCGTTCAGCAGGAGGAACGGCGCGTCGGACCGGTTTTCGAGGGTCACCTCCAGGATGACCGTGTCGGCCCGATACTTCGCCGCGGTCACGACGGCCGACGCCCGGACGATCGGCAGCACCTCCCGAGGCCTTCCGATCAACTGGTTTCGGAACCAGGCCGCCGTGCGCCGTGCCCGAAGCGCCTCGAGTATGCCCGCTTCGGATCGTTCCGAAGCGAAGATCAGCGTAACCGGACGGTGTCCGCCGGCGGGAATGTCGAACTGCCAGTCCACCAGGTCATGGATGTCCGAGTTGCCGAGAATCGCCAGGTCGTTGTCGAGCGCGATCTGCAGCGCCTCTTCCGAAAAGGTCAGGTCGTTCACGACCTCTATGCCGTGGAGCAGGCCGTCGTCGATCAGCTTCCGGTGCATCGGCCAGACGGACGCGATTCCGTCCTTCTTCTGCGCGTCCCAGTTCGGGTGGTTCCAGAACACGAAGGCCTGCTGCCGGCCTGCCTCCTCGAACGAATCGATCGGATCATCCGCCAGGAGCCGGTTCGCGTCGCTCACGAACACCGCGTTGGCGTGGCCGGGCGGCATCGACCGGGTGATCTCGCTCCCGTTGACCACGATGAGGTCGCGCCCGCGCAGCGCGCCCTTGGCGACCTCGAACGACCGGTTGCGGTCCGGGTGCGGGATGTCGGCCTTGCGGGGCTGGTACTCGAGGTGCTCGGTGGTCGCGATGCAGTCGAGCCCGTCCCGGATCGCTTCTTCCACCCGGATCGACGGCCAGACGCTGCCGTCCGAGAAGACCGAGTGGATATGCAGGTCGCAGACGAGGGTCTCGTAACCCGGCACGTCCGGGAACTCGATGGCCCGGCTCGGCGCGTGGGTATGCTGCGACAGGACCGGTCCCGGGGCGAGCAGGGCCAGGAACGGGATCGCGACGGTCTTCAGGATGCGGAACGGGTGCGGACGGGCCATGGCGGAGATGGACGGCAGGGTTCGGAGCAGGATAGCGGCGCCGGATTACCGGAACGTGACCCCGTCACGGATCGCCTCGCCACGCGATGCGTGAGAGCCGGGCGTCGGGGTTTCGCTGGTTCCATACCTCCCCGTATTCGAGCAGGTACAGCGAGCCGTCCCGACCGAACTCGAGGTCCATCGGTCGAACCAGCGGGATCTCGGGCAGGAAGGTGTCCATCCAGCGGTACCGGCCTTCCGCATCCATCGTGACGACCCAGATGCGGTGCCGCATCCACTCGTATACGAAGAGCTTGCCGTCGAAATACGACGGGAAACGCGCCGGACCCGCCGGATAGAGCGACTCGTGGAATACGGGGCCGGCCATGGCCGTCCGTCCTCCCTGTCCGACCAACGGGAACCGCTTCGACGGTCCATACGGGTACCAGAGAAATGCGCCCCGGGCCTCGGGAAGGTCGCGGGCGCCGGTATTGTTCGGCGAATCGTTCACCGGCGCTAACGCGTCCCTCGGACCGGCCGAACGTCCTGTCGCGAAATCGACGTCGTGGTACGCCCGGTTGTCTGCGATGAAATAGGGCCACCCGAAGAAGCCCGCTTCGCGCGCCTGGTTGATCTCGTCGTGCCCCGCCGGGCCCCTCGTCGAATCCTCCGCGTTCGCGTCGGGACCGACGTCCCCCCAGTAGAGCCACCCGGTGCGTCCGTCCACGTGGATGCGGAACGGGTTCCGGTTTCCCATGACGTAGATCTCGGGTCGACCTCGCGCGGGATCCGCGGCAAACAGGTTGTCGGTCGGAATCTCGACGGACCCGTCGGGAAGGGGGCGTATCCGGAGGATCTTGCCGCGGAGATCCATCGAATTGGCGGCCGTGCGCTGCGCGTCCCATGCCGACCGCCCGGGACGTTCGTCGGTCGGACTGAACCCGTCCGAAGCGAACGGATTCGTGTTGTCGCCCGTCGAAACGTACAGGAGGCCGTCCGGTCCGAACTGGACCGAACCGCCCGCGTGGCAGCACTCGTCCCGCTGCGTAGGCACGGTCAGGAGCACCTTCTCCGAGGTCACGTCGAGGGTTTCGCCGTCGAAATCGAACCTCGAGAGACGGTTTTCCACGGCGTCCGGGGACGAATAATAGAAGTAGACCCAGCGATTGCGCTCCCATTCGGGGTCCAGCGCCAATCCGAGCAGCCCGTCCTCGAGCCCGTAGTACACGTGGAGCGAGTCGACCAGCCGGGTAACCCGCGCCCGCGGGTCGTGCACCTTGACCGCTCCCCTCCGCTCGACGAACACGACACGTCCGTCGGGCAGCACGTCGAGTTCCATGGGCTCGTCGAGATCCTGGTCGTACACCTCGCGCGTGAACCGGTCGAACGTGGGTCTCACACCCGCGCGCCCATAGTCCAGGCCACCCCGTCCGTCGGTCACCCAGCGGATGCCCCCCAGCACGTGGCGAAGGAACTCCGGTTCGGAGTACGACTCGATCGTGTGCCCCAGCGCCGTGTACCAGGAGCGCCCGCCTTCGAATTCGTGGTACCAGGCGAGCGGCCGCCTGTCGCCTTCGTGTGCTGGCCGGAATCGCCGGTACGACGTTTCGTCGATGTCGAGCAGCACGTTCACGTCGTGGTTGACGCGGTCGATCTCGTACCACTCGTCGGTGCGGATCCACTCGTCCGGCAGGTGCGCCGTCGATTCGTGTTGCCGGTCCACCACGAGGAGTCGGGCTTCCTGGATGGCCGGGTGGCTCTCGAAATAGCCTCCGACGAGCTGCCCATACCAGGGCCATCCGTATTCGGTGTCACTCGCGGCGTGGATTCCCACGTACCCTCCGCCTGCCTGTATGTAGCGCTGGAGGGCCTGTTGGCCCGGCTCGCCGAGGACGTCCTGGGTCGTGGACAGGAAAACCACCGCATCGAAGCGGGCCAGGCTCTCGTCCGAGAAGACCGTCGAATCCTCGGTCGCCTCGATGGTGAATCCGTTCTCGGCCCCGAGCCTGCGCAGCGCCTCGATGCCGGGCTCGATGGAATCGTGACGGAACCCGGCGGTCTTCGAGAACACCAGGAGGTGCGGATCGGGCGTGCAGGCGGTGATGCCGGGAAGCATCAGCAGCAGGGTGGCGTACAGGAAGCGGGCCATGGCGGTTGCTGGAGACGTGCTAGGATACCCACGGTCCCGAACCTTGGCAACGACCCGCCGAACAGGTCCGGGGACCCGGACGAAACGCGGAAGCCCCGCGCTTCGGCGCGAGGCTTCCGGGTCGATCCGCAGAGCGTGGACGTATTCCGAGACCGTCAGTTCGTGAAGTTGAACTGGATGGTCTGGTTGTAGTTGGCCTGCTGACCCATCAACTGGCGCACGAGGCCCAGGTCGTTGACGGCCTGGAAGTCGTAGCAGCCCGGGGCAAGTTCGAAAGCACGGCTTCCGCCCGGACCGATGACGTCGGTCCCGAGCCGGTCGCCGCCCCAGACGGTCGCCGAGCAGTCGCTCCACTGGAACGTGACGATCGTGGTCGCGCTCTGGTTGTTGACCTGGACGCGCGGGTTCGTGTTGGTGATCGGCGGGTTGACGTTGTTGTTGTTGTCATTGGAGTCGCATCCCGTCATGAACACGAGCAGGATGACGGCGGCGAGCACTCGCATACGGAAACCTCCCATGGGTTTGATGCCGCGTCGGTGGTCGTCCATGGCGCCCTGAAAGCCGTCGTCGGTGCCCGATTTCCAGGGCTTCCGTCCTCGGCACGATCCGCGCGTTGGTCGCAAGATGCGAACGCCCGACGGCCGGCCCTGCGGGCGAATCTTACGATCCCGCGTACAACGATCCCTGTTTCGGGGATAGGACGGTTGCCTACGCCCGTCTACCCGGTACGGAGGGCGGGTTCCCGTCGTGCGTTCCGTGCGGGAGCGGCGGGACCGCAGGCCGCACCGGGTTGTGCCCCAACGTCTTGGATGGCCGGAGGTTGAAAAAAAATTTGCACATCTTGGATCTTTGACGAAAACCGCCTGTTGCACCGCTCGGTTATGGCGTTGTCATCCGCACTCGACGCGGACTGGAGATTGGCTTTCGCGGCTACCCCCTGTCGGTCTTTCCCGTGCGCCAGTGGCATCGACCCGGTAAGAACGACAGTCTGGTCATGAACATCTACGTAGGCAATCTCCCCTGGCGGACCTCTGAAGAAGAGCTTCGCAACATGTTCGAAGCGTACGGTCGCGTCGACTCCTCTTCCATCGTCAAGGATCGCGAGACGGATCGCTCCCGCGGGTTCGGGTTCGTCGAAATGCCCGACCGCAACGAGGCGCAGAACGCGATCGATGCGCTCAACGGCACCGACATGGGCGGCCGCGCCCTCGTCGTGAACGAAGCCCGTCCGCGCTCCGAGCGCCCTGAGCGTCGCGGCCCCGGCGGCGGCGGCGGAGGCAACCGCGGTGGGGGTGGCTACGGCGGCGGCGGAAGCCGTGGCGGCTACGGCGGCGGCGGCGGCGGCGGACGCGACCGCGACCGCTACTGAGAATCAGCCCGTCGCCGCGCTCGGCGCACGGATCTTTCTCCCGAAGCCCCGGTAAAGCCGGGGTTTCGTGTTCATGGCCATCCCGTTCCGAACCATGCTGCGCCGGGCTCTCGACTTTTTCCGCAAGAACGACATCGACTGGGGCATTTTCGGCTTCATCGCAGGCTACCACGTGGTCCTCGCGATCGCGCTGCCCGTTTACCTCGGGTTCGGCTCACCGTCCCTTCCGCTCCTCGCGTGGACCCTCGCGCTGCTCACGGTCACCATGCTGAGCATCACGATGGGGTACCATCGTCTCTTTTCGCATCGCACGTACGAAGCGGCGGGCATCGTCGAGTGGCTCCTCGTGTTTTTCGGAAGCGTGACCCTCCAGGGCTCCATCGTCAAGTGGTCCCACGATCATCGCCTCCACCACAAGCACGTGGACCGCGACGGGGACCCGTACGGGACGCAACTCGGCTTCTGGCATTCCCACGTCCTGTGGATGTTCAAGCGGCAGGCCCCCGTCAACGAGAGCCTGGTCAAGGACCTGCTGCGTGATCCGGTCATCCGCTCCCAGCACGAACATTACCTGGCGTGGGCGATCGGCTCGAACGTCATCACGACGGTCGGGATCGGGCTGCTGGCGGGAGACCTCTGGGGTGGGTTCGTCTTCGCGTTCCTGCTGCGGCTCTTCCTCTCCCACCACGGTACGTGGTTCATCAACTCGATCGCGCACATCTGGGGATCGCGACCGTACTCGACCGAGCATTCGGCCGTCAACAACTTCGTGATCGCGCTGCTCACGTTCGGCGAGGGCTACCACAACTACCATCACACGTTTGCGGGCGACTATCGGAACGGGATCAAGTGGTACCATTTCGATCCGTCCAAGCACATGATCTGGCTGCTCTCGAAGGTGGGCCTCACCCGCAACCTCAAGCGCGTAGGCGACCTGACGATCAAGAAGCGACTCGTGGCCGCCGACCGTGCCCTGCTCCTGGATCACCTCCGGTCCGTCGCGCACGAGAGCCTCGCCGGGTGGAGGCAGGCCGGACAGGAACGGCTGGACCATGCACACGAGAGCCTCGCCGGGTGGCGGCACGCCGGACAGGAGCGGCTGGACCATGCGCACGAGGCCTATCTCGCCCGCATTGAAGCCACGCGACGGCGCGTCGAAGAAGCCAGCCACGCCGTCGTCGCCCGGATTGCCGAACTGAAGGAGGCTGTCGACGCGTACCGCGCCGCACGGCGGGTTGCCCGGCGGGAAGAGGTCACCGCCGCGAAAGCCCGGATCGCCGCATTGCGTGCCGAGGTCCAGGCCGAATGGAAGGCCTGGCAGCAGCTCGTCAACGAGGTGCTCTCGGTACGACCCGTATCGGCGTGAGCGCCGTCGACGTCAGTGCCAGCTGTAACCCCGCCGGCCCAGCCAGCGGAACAGGCCGATGATGCGCCATGCGGCGTGCGCCTGCCGATAGCCCACGTTCTCGAGCACCGCGTAGCCGCAAAGAACCGCGACGTCGCGGAAACGCGGGAACGCCTTCAGAACGAGTTCCTGCAGTAGCAGCGACGACACGGACAGCAGGATCCCGAGTCCCACGGACAGCACGAGGAACGCGATCACGGCTTCGTGACCGATGAGCCCGAGGGCGAGGGCCACCGCGGCGAAGAGGTAGCCCGACACCTCGACGACCGGGCTCAGCCACTCGAACACCACCTGGGCCGGCATCGCCAGCCAGCCGGCGGCGCCGTGGCGGAACAGCAGCCCGCGGTGAATCGCCACGCATTCCGAAAGGCCCTGGTGCCAGCGGATGCGCTGCTGCTGCAGCACGAAGCCCTTCTCCGGTACTTCCGTCCAGCACGTGATTCCGGGCACGAATGCCACCCGATACGGGCGTCCCTGCTCCCGGGCCCACCGGTGCAGGCGCACCGTGAGTTCCATGTCCTCCCCCACCGTGTCGCGACGGTAGCCGCCCACGGCAACCACGGCACGGCGGTCGAAGAGCCCGAACGCGCCTGAAATCACGAGCAGTGCGTTGGCCGGCACCCAACCCAGGCGCCCGAACAGGAAAGCGCGTACGTACTCGACCGTCTGGATGCGCGCCCAGAAATTGCGTGCCAGCCCGGGCCGCACCACGAATCCGCGTTCGTCGCGCACGCTGCCGTTCATGGGCATGATGGTGCCGCCCGCGGCGATCGTGTCCGGCCGCTCCATGTAAAGCTCGACGGTGCGCCGGATGCAGTCGGGCTCGAAGACCGTATCGGCGTCGATCATGCATACGAGATCGTGCCGGGCGAAATTGATGCCCGCGTTCAGTGCGTCTGCCTTTCCGCCGTTCTCCTTGTCGATCACCACGAGGTCGGCCTGCGTTCGCGACCGGTATACCCGCCGCACAGGCTTGGCCTCGAGCCTGCTGCGGGGCTCGATTTCGAGCGGAACGAGGTCGAATGCCTCCATCAGCACGTCCAGCGTCGCGTCCTTCGATCCGTCGTTGACAATGACGATCTGCAGGGCCGGGTAGTCCTGGTGCAACATCGTCTTCAGGGCCTCCAGGATCATCGCCTGCTCGTTGTAGGCGGGCATGATGATCGAGACGCTGGGCTCGTAGCCTCGGTACACGCTCGGCCGGGCCTCTCCGCGTCGTACCCGTCGCCGCCCGAGCAGATCGACGAACGCGACGAGGTTCAGAGTGAAATACGTGAGCTGCAGCCCGGCGAAGTACGCGAGGAAGAACCACTGCACGATATCGACGACGAGGGACCACGCCATGGCCGTCAGCGGAAGGCCGGCGTTTCGTCCGACGCCGCAAGAAGGTTGACGGCGAGGGCACGGACCCACGGGGGTTCGGACTCCCAGCGATCGGCAACACCCGGCACCGACGAGAAAAGGCTCACGGCGTGCGCACGAGCGCGTTCCCGCCCCTCGCGGATCGCCGCCGAGAGCCGCTCCACATGCCCCTCCAGGCGAGCGGCATACAGGAAGCGGGTCAGGTCGTCCACCGACGTTCCTTCGGCCACCACATCGTCGAGCAGGCGCGCCGCGCCGGAATGCCCGACCTGTTCGAGTCCCGCGAAGATGCGCGCGCGCGTCTCGATCGGGGTGCCGTGCAGCGCATACAGGATCAGCGTTTCCCGCGTGGCCTCGGACACCTCGTCGATCAGCGTCGCCACGGCGTGTTCCGGCCAGTCCGGGTGCGCACCGAAGTGGCGGGTCAGGAACGGCGCCGCATCCAACTCGTCGATCCGGACGAGCGCCAGCAGGGCCGAGAGCGAGACATACGGATCCGGGTCGCGCACCAGGGGCACCAGGTCGTTCCATGCTGAAAGGGCCCGCATGTGCCCGAGGCAGGTCACCGCCGCGACGTGTTCGTCCCGCCCGGGCTGACGCAGCATCAGGAAGGACGCTTCGACGAGTCCCGTCGCTTCGCCGATGCGCCGAAGCCGGCGCAGGTCGGAATCGCGACGTTGGGGGTCGACGCCCGATTCCCGCGCGTCGGCAAAGGCCGCGTTCCACCGCTCGACCATGTCCCGGCGCTCCCTGGGTCGCAACCGTGCGATCGACGCGGGTACCGCGGGTCTGGCCCCGGAGAGCACCTCGTTCCAGTTGTCCACGAATTTGCTCCGCCGGATGCGGTTCGTGACCTCGAATGCCCTTGCCACGAGGATGAGGGCCAGGAGATACAGCACCATCGCCAGGGCTCCGGCCCCGGCGGCGAGCGCAAACCGCAGGTCGAGATCCCCCTGGGGCATGGCTGTCAGAGTCGGGCCGAAAGTTCGGCGGAGAGTCCCTCGCGTCGCCCGAGAGCACGGTCGTCCTGCGACACCACCGAGACACCGACGTGCCAGGGCCCGGCGACGCCCCAACGGACGCGCAGCGCAACGGCCCGGGTCGTCGATGTCTCGAGGAGCCCCGCCGGACCGGTGGGTATCACTTCGCGCCCGGCAACAGCCTGACCCTCCACGTATCGATCCGGTTCTCGCAGGTACCGTCTCGCCGCGGCGACGAAGGCCGCACCCGTTCCATCGCGCGAGCGCGAGACCACGGCCTGGGCGCGAAGGTACCAGGCACCGGAATACCGCCCGATCGCTCCGCCGCCGAGGAGCACATCGGTACCCGGCCAGCGCATCAGCCGAAGCTGGATCGACGGCTCCCAACCGCCCGATATCGGTCGGAAGACCTCGGCGAGCAGGTCGGTACCCGGGTGTACATCGGCCCCCGGACCCAGTTCGAGTCGGGCGTTTGCGTACCAGTGCCGACTTGCGTGGAACCACGCGTCGAGCCCGACGAGGTCATCCCATCGGCCGAAGCGACTGCTGCGGCGCCATTCCGCACTGACGGTTCCGAACGCCGGGTCGGCGCCGACGCGCAGGCCGGCCGCATACCAGGGGTCGTGCCCGTCGCGGAACCGCAACCCTTCGCCGATCACGGTGACCCGAAGGCCCGTCGTTTCCCGATCACGGTCCTGCGCCCACGCCGACGTCGGAATCGCGGCGGCGGCGAGCAGCAGGAAGACGGAAAACCGAACGATACGCATCGTGCAAACGTACGAAACGCGGGTACCCGTCGTACAGTCCGCTCCGTTCCGCGACCCCGGGGGGTCGGCGATCCATGGTTCGGCCGGGAGACGGCGTGCCGAGTCAGCGGCCAAACCTGATCCCGAACCCGAGCCCGACGGAGAATTCGGCATACGGGATCCCCTTCGGTACGACGGTAACCGATGTTCGAACGTTCTCGGCGTCCAGATACCCGATATGCACGGGGTCGAAGTCAAGATCCGACAGCAGGCGAAGAGTCCCCGAAACCGTGGCGAAGAAGGACCTGCGACCCAGTTGCGCCTCGGCCCTCGCGACGGGTGCGACCATCCGACGGGTTGACGTCGTTTCCCCGGTCAACGTGTAGGTGACTTTCTTGGCATACGGCCGGAACCATGCACTGACGGCATAGGTGCCGATTCCAATTCCGAAGCGGGTCAGAATCGTCGAGGAGGCCTCGGAGAGGACGGCCACGCCCAGCACTTCGAAGCCGGACGCGGTCCTGCCCACCCGACACCATACGCCCCGTCCGTCGCCGAAGGGCTCGTAGGCGGTACGCCCGGTTCGAATGGCGAAGGCTTCCGGGAAGCTCGCAGCCCAGGACAAGTCCACCGCGAAATGCCGGGTCACGGGGATGCCGAGCCCGACGCGGGACGCAGCGGATGGAATCGCGCTCCTGCTGAAGTCCGAGGGGTTCATCGCGTACTCCGGAGCCGCACCGGAGAGCCCTCGCCATGATTGCAGCGGAATCGACGGACCCGCACTCAACGTGACGTGTACTCGACTCGAATTCGATGAACCGTAGGTCGACTGGGCCACGACGGGCATCGGTATCACGGCGACGGCGGCGGCGAACCACGACATGACGCTGATTCCCCGAAGCGGCATCCGCCGGATCCACGGTTCGACACGGACGGAAGGGTGCAGCATGGTCGGCTCCTGTTGGCTGATCCATCCTACACCCGTCCGGACACGACGCGCGGGACAGGAACACGCGACGATCCGGACATGACCGTTCGCTCGGGGGCCTACCCGAGCGTCACTGCGCGGCCGCTGCGTGCCGACTCGTACACGGCCTCGATGATGCGAAGGTCCCGCAGCCCTTCCTCGCCCGGCACCTTCGACTCCCGGCCCTCGAGCACACAGCGGGCAAAATCATCCATCTGCACCGCGAAGTGATCGGTCGGATCGAACCGGATCTCGCCCGCGCTCGACCAGGCCTTGAGGCCTCCGTACGAATACGCCGGGTCCATTCCGAACGACCCCCGCTCGGCGAACGCCCGCAGGTAGTTGGCGCCGCTGGCGTTGTATGTCGTCGTGCACGATCCCAGCACGCCCGACGGAAAGACGAGGTCGAACGTGATCGTCTCATCCACCTCGGCGAACTTGACCGGGTCGGTCTTGGTCTCGTGGGCCGAGACACGAACGGGCTCCTCGCCCGTGAGGTATCGGCACGCCTGCAGCGCGTACACCCCGACGTCCATCATCGCGCCGCCCCCGGCGAGATCCTTCCGAAGACGCCACTGGGACGGGTCCCCGATGCGGAAGCCGAGACCCGCCTCCACGATCTTCACGGCCCCGAACGCCTGCTCCCGCGCAAGGCGGATGCATTCCAGGTGATGGGGCTCGAACTGGCAGCGGTATCCGATCGCCAGTTTCACGCCGGCCCGGCGGCACGCCGCGATCATCTCCTCGCACTCGGCGGCCGTGTTCGCCATGGGTTTCTCGCAGAGCACGTGTTTGCCTGCCCGGGCCGCGGCCAGCGTGTCGCGGTGGTGCAGTCCGTTGGGCGTCACGACGACCACGACGTCTATGTCCGCGTTGTCGCGCATGCGCTCCATGGTGGTGTAGTCGTATACGGAGCCCGGGGCGAGGCCGTACTCCTCGATCATGCGACGACCCTTCGACGGGGTTCCGGTCACCACGCCGGCGAGCCGCGCGTGCTCGGTCTTCGCCAACGCGGGCACGATCTGGTTCATGGACAGCGATCCAAGGCCCACCAGCGCGAAGCCCAACCTGCGCCCCTCGCGCCTCGCCGCGTTCCGCGGGTCAAATCGCGGCGCTCCCCCGGCGGCACCCGCGATCCACATGCCGCCCAGTCCGGCCGCGGCGGTCCTCAGAAACGATCGTCTCGACGTCATGGCTTCTCTCCTGTCTCGGGAAAGCCAAGGTAGCCCGCCGCACGAAAAGCGGCACGCAGGTATCGAGTCCGGTCAGGAAAGGTCCTCCCGGTCGAATCCCGGCAGCGACAGCGGATAATCCGGACCGAGCAGGCGCGACGGCGTCCAGAAGCCCGGTCTTGCCTCGCCTGCCAACGCCCGGATCGCCATGTCGACCGCCGTGACGGCCGTGAGCGCGTATCCCTCGGGTCCCGCGATGCGTGCGCTCACGCTCTGGCCTTCCGCATCCGAAAGCCGGCCCCAGACGTGGCTCCGCGCCGTTGCGCGCGTTTCGGCACTGGGTCCGGGCGGCAGGAACACCCCGACCGCCCAATGCAACGCGGCCTGCACCGGCATCGTGCCGAGCACCGGCCCGAACCAGTGCACGCGGGTCGCCACCTCCCGCATCAGCGCCGGGTACGCGGCAAACACGACGATATCGCTCGCCCCAATCGAGTGATAGGCCGTCGACAGATCACCCCACGGTATCGAGATCGCCTTCCGCGGCCCGCTTCCGAAGTCAACCGTTCGGCGACGGGAGCCCACGGGTGCCGGTACGAGGTGCCCGGCGACCCGCTCGATCCCGCCGCGCCCGAGGTGCCGAAGCATCGTACGCGTCGTCCCGCGGGACAAACCGCCGCCATCCGATCCGATGGCCAGCTCGAGGCGGGTCCCGGACGGAAGCCGGCGCTTGAGGTGTGCCGCGAGACAGTCGCTGGGTACCACGTCGAATCCGGTGCCGGGCAGCAGCATGACGCCACGATCCCGTGCCCTGGTGTCGAGCGCAGCCAGCTTCTCGAAAACGGGAATCTCGCCGGTGATGTCGAGGTAGTGTACGCCGACCTCGAGGCAGGCCCGTCCCATGGGCTTCGACGTCGTCGTGAAAGGGCCTGCCGCATGCAGGACAGCCGTAACGCCGTCCAGGGCCTTCCTCAGTCCGGACTCGTCATCGAGATCCACCGCGCGGATCTCCAACCCGACGCCGGGGGCGACCCGCTCGAGGGCTCGACGGTTTCGACCGGACAGGATCGGACGCAGGCCCCGCCGCAGGGCCTCGGCGACGATCAGTTCGCCGGTGTAGCCGTACGCGCCGTAGATGAGCAGGGGCGTTGCCTTCATGTACCCTCGGCAAGACTCGAACTTGCGACACGCGGTTTAGGAAACCGCTGCTCTATCCCCTGAGCTACGAGGGCCTGGCGCGTACGAACGCGCGGCCGCCGACACGGGTTCGCCGTCGCCCGATTTTCGCCCGACCCCGTACTCGCGGCCCGGGCTTCGCGAATTCTCGTCCGGGCGGAAGAATTGCCGTATCCTGCGCGTACCGATGGAACCGCCGGAAAACGAACCCGCGATTGCCGAACCTTTGTCCGTGATGTTGATTCTCCATGTCGGGATGAAGAAATCCGGCAGCGCGTGGTTCTACCGGATGGCCTCCGACGTCGCCGAGGCCGCAGGGTATCCACGGGCCGCAGACGTTCGGGAGCGCAGCGGTCTGCAGACCGTCATCCGGGAAAAGACCGATCACGTCAACGGCCGGAATCCCTTGCGGTTGGCGAGATTGCTCCTGGCTTCCAGGAGGACCGGCCCGTTCCTCGTCACGACGCATCGCGCCGGCTCCTATTCCACGGGCGTGATCGCGAGGGCCGGCCTGATCCGCGTCGTGCTCTCGTATCGGGACCCGTTTGACGTCGTCGTATCGCTGATGGACCACGGACGGCGCGCACGCGAAAAGGGAAACCGGTCTGACCACGCGTCGGTCACCGACGTGCGAACGGCACTCGACTACCTGGAGCCGTACCTGGCGGAGTGGTCCTTCTGGGCTCACCGTGCAGGCACGCTTGCCGTGCGATACGAAGACCTGCTCGCAGACGCACCGGCTGAACTCGGACGGCTGCGGGACTGGCTCGGGATCGACGTCGCGGACGACCGGCTGCGAGACATCGCCTCACGCTATTCTGCGCAGGCCATCGTCGCAAGGGACGAACCTTTCGAGCGATTCCACCTGGCGACGGGGGGCAATCGCAGACATACCGACGTGCTGACCGCCGAAGAACTGCGGATCTGCCGCGAGCGCATAGGGGGCCTGCGGGCCGCCATGGGCTACTGACAACCTGCGCCCGCCGTCCCAACTCATCCGCTCAAGCCCGTGCGAGTCCTGGAAATCGGAATGTCCTCCTTCGCCGACGAACCGGGCGGCCTGAACCGCATGGTCGAGGGGCTCGTCGGTGGACTGAGGGCGCGGAATGCGGACGTGATCACCGCGAGCTTCAGCGACTCCGGCGATCCTTCCGTGGACCTCCTGCTGGGACCGCACTCCGCATCCATGGCAGCCAAGCTGCGGGCCGTGCGTCGCGGAGCCCGGGAAGTGGTGCGGGACTCTCGACCCGATGTCGTCGCCGCCCACTTCGCGCCCTATGCCCTGCCTGCTCTGGACGTGATCCGGGGCCACCCGTTCGTCTTCCATTTCCATGGCCCGTGGTCGCTGGAATCAGCGTTTGAGGGTGCACACCCCCTCGTGGTCGCCGCGAAACGACTCGTCGAAAGGAGGGTATACCGCGCCGCCGATCGGGTGATCGTGCTCTCGTCGGCTTTCGCCGAAATGGCGACCTCACGTTTCGGAGTGCATCGCGATCGCATACGAATCGTGCCCGGAGGAGTGGACACGGAGCGGTTCGTACCCGTCCGTTCCCTCGCCGATGCCCGTCAGCGACTCGGGTGGGAGAACGACCTCCCTGTCTTCGTCACCGTCCGTCGGTTGAAGCGGAGAATGGGCATCGAGAATCTGCTCGAAGCCTGCCGGACCACCCTGGACGCCGGCCACCGGTTCCGTCTCTTCGTCGTGGGATCCGGCAGCGAAGGGGAGTCCCTGCGACGCCGCGCGTCGTCTCTCGGACTCGACGAAACCGTGCGATTCACCGGACCGGTCGAAGACGTGCTGCTGCCCCTCGTCTACGCGGCCGCCGACTGGAGCGTCGTTCCGACCGTCGACCTGGAGGGCTTCGGCCTCGTATGCGTCGAATCACTGTCGTCCGGTACGCCGTGCCTGGTTACTCCCGTGGGCGGCCTGCCGGAGATCGTCCGTCCGCTCGAACCCGCACTCGTCTGCCCGGGATCGTCATCGGAAGCGCTCGCCGCCCATCTTCGGGCTGCGCTGGAAGGGCGCCTGCCCGCTCCGTCGCCCCAACGATGTCGCGAATACGCCCTGGATCGGTTCGCGTGGGCCGCGGTAGCCGGCCGGACGATCGAAGTCTACCGGGAAGCACTCGAAACCCGGCGTGCGCCGACCCGTGGCTGAACCATGTACGTCACCGATCGATTCGCCTTTGTCGAACTCCACAAGACGGGTGGGACCCATGTGACCACCCTACTGTCTGAGTTGGTGCCGGGCACCCAGGTCGGCCGTCACAACCGACCTTCCGACGCGCTGCTCGCCTCCGGGCGGAAGTTCCTTGGCTCCATCCGCAATCCATGGGACTGGTACGTTTCGCTCTGGGCCTACGGTTGCTCCCGCAAGGGAGCGCTGTACGAACGACTGACGCGCCCGGTCACGCTGCAGCGGGTCGACTGGCGACGGGGCGTCCACGGAGACTTCGCGGGACGGTTGGTTCGATCCCTGACCGGGACGCGCGCGTGGAAGCGATGCTACGCTGACGTCAATGATCCCGGGGCATTCCGCGATTGGATGCATCGGATCGCCGATCCCGAATGGGTCGAACATCTCGGGGAAGGGTATTCGGCCAGCGGCCTCTCCGACCGGCTCGGGTTCATGAGTCACCGCTACATGCGCCTGTACCTGCGGTCCTCCGTCCCACCCGGTTCGGTTTCGGGAGGGACCCTGGACGGCCTCGTCGAGTGGTGTGCCCGGCAGGAATTCGTGGACTACTGGATCCGTAACGAGTCCCTGGAGGACGACCTGGTGAAGGCGCTGCGGCTCGCGGGGACCCCCTTGACCGACGCCCAGGTGGAGCATCTCCGCAACGCCCCGAGGACGAACGTCTCGTTCCGCGGCAGGAAACGGATCAGCCACCACGACGCGGCCACCCTACGGCTCGTCAACGAGCGCGAGGCGCTGATCATCACGCGTTTCGGTTACGAACCGCGTACGGCGGAGTCCGCTCCGGGCGAAGCGGGTGCCGGCTCCAATGGCACGTACGGCGCCGCGCCATGACGATGGACCTCGTATTCCCGAGGCTCCCGCCGGCATTCGACGCGATCGGAGAATACACGGCCATCCTCGCGGAACACCTTGCCCCGTTCGCCGACGTCCGGATCCTGACCTCCGAACACGACCCTTCACCGGTCGCCGGAGCGAGGATCGAGCGTGTCTTCGACGAAGCTCCGCGCCGGTCGATCGCCGCGATCGCCCGGGCGGTCGTCGATCGCCGGCCGGACGCCCTGCTGGTACAGTACAACCCGTTCAGTTACGGACACCGGGGCGTGAACCCATGGCTCGCGCCTGTGTTGGCCCGCGTCCGTCGGGGTTCCCCCTCGACCCGGATCGTGCTCGTGGCCCACGAGACCCACATCGAACCCGCGACCCTTCGAAAGGCCGTCCTCTGCCTCGCGCACCGGGTGCAGTTGGCGGTGCTCCTGCGGCACGTCGACCGCGTCGCATCCACCATCGAGGCCTGGGTACCCGGCTTCGGGCGAGCGGTCGGCGCAGGTCGAGTGACCGCCATACCCATCGGGTCGAACGTTCCGCTGCGGATCGTCCCGCGCCCTTCGGCCCGCTCGTCACTCGGCCTTCCGAAGGACGCCATCCTCGTGGGTGTCTTCGGCAAGGTCCGGCCTGAGCGGCGAATCGACTGGGTTGCGGGAGCGGTGGACGCCGCCCGCCGGCGGGGTGTGGACGCACGCCTGTTCTATGTCGGACCGGACGTGGAGCGTGTGCACCGTGCCGCCGGCTCGGTGCCGGTGGTCTCGACGGGACCGCTTCCGATTGCCGCCGTACCCGACGGCCTCTGCGCGATGGACCTCTGCGCGACGCCCTTTCGAAGGGGCGTGTCCGGTCGCCGGGGTTCCTTCATCGCCGCGCTGCAGCACGGCATACCGACCGTATCGACCGCCGGCCCGGACACGGACCGATTCCTGCGGGAGGGTTCGGGTGCAGCGTTCGAACTCGTACCCGATTCGGACCGCGAGGCGTTCGATCGCACGGTGATCCGGCTCTGCGAGGACGCCGTCGCGCGCAGCGAAATCGGCGACACGGGGCGGCGGTTCCATGACACCCATTTTTCCTGGACGGAAATCGCTCGTAGACATGCGGAGTTCTGCCTCGGCGCCCGTGCGCCCGATCCTGGTCGTTAACCAGACCGCCCAGATGGGCGGCGGCGAACTGTCCATGCTGGACCTCCTCGCCGGTCGCCCGGGACTCTTCCGCGTCGTACTGTTCGATGACGGCCCCCTGGTTTCCAGGCTGTCGGACGTCGGAATCGACTGCGAGGTCATGCCGGTCGTCGAGGGGCTGGCGCACTTCCGGCGAAAGGCGGGCATCGGCGCGGCGGTCCGGGCTTTCTCGGGAATGCCATCTCCGCTCATGCGCCTCGCCGCATTGGCCGACCGTTCCAGGCTCGTATACACCAACTCGCAGAAGGCCGCCTTTCTCGGAGGCCTCGCGGCCCGATTGTCCGGCGTTCCGTGCGTCTGGCACCAGCGCACGGTCCTCGACTCGTACTATTCGGGCTTCGCCCGTATCGCCACGGTCACGGCATCGGAACTGCTCTGCGATCGAATGATCGCCCCGACGCGAACCTGCGCCGAAGGATATGTCGCGAGCGGCGGCTCGGCGGATCGAGTACTCGTCATCCCGGACGGTTTCGATCCGCCACGCTTCGTTCGCGACGCCGGCACCCGAATGCGCGTGCGGACGGCCCTCGGGCTCGAGTCCGACCGGAACGTCGTGGGCTGCCTGAGCCGACTTACCCGTTGGAAGGGGCAGCACGTTCTGCTCGACGCCGTAGCCCGGCTTCCCGAGGTAACGGTCCTCCTGGTCGGCGACGCCCTCTTCGGCGGGGACGCCGAGTACGCGGATTCGTTGCGCGAGAGGGCCGGACAACCGGATCTTCGGGGGCGGGTCAGGTTCCTGGGCCATCGGGACGATGCGGTCGACATCCTGTGTGCATTGGATGCGGTGATTGTCCCTTCGGTAGAAAGCGAGGCGTTCGGACGGGTGGCCATCGAGGGACAACTGTCCGGGGTCCCGGTCATCGCGTCGGATCTCGGAGGTTCCAGGGAAACCATCCGCCAGCGCGAGACCGGACTCCTGGTTCCGCCCGAGAACCCGGCCGCGTTGGCTGAAGCCATTGCGTTGGTCCTGGACGATCCGGCGTTCGCCGACGGTCTCGCCGGACGCGCCCGTCGGTACGCGGCGGAGACCTTCGACATCCACGGCATCCGGACCAGGACCTACGCGGTGTTCGAAGAGGTCGCTCCGGGCTGTACGGAATTGCCCCGTGAATAGGGCATCGAGGAACATCCAGGGGTATCTTCGGGTTGTATTCAGGATTCGCTGAGATTCCGACGTCGGCCTGCAGGCATCCATGGAACTCGATATCGCGCCGACCCCGGTCGGGCAGATGCCGCACGCAGAAGGGACCGAGAATCGTTCCGCGTTCCGCCCGGAAACCGTGAAATTCCGGTCGCTGCCCGGAAAACGACTCGGAGACGTGGTTCTTGCGCTCCTCGGCACGGTGGTACTTTCCCCGGTGGCGCTGCTCGCGGTGGCGGCCATCAAGTGGGAGACCCACGGGCCCGTCCTGTTCCGCCAGGAGCGCCTGGGGGTGGCCGGGCGAAGATTCACGCTGCTCAAGTTCCGCAGCATGCGACCGGACGCCGACGCCGTCCTGGAGCGCATCCTGGCCTCGGACCCGGACCTGCGCCACGAATATCACCAGTTTCACAAGCTCCGGGAAGATCCCCGCGTCACGCGTGTCGGCCGGTGGATGCGCCGTCTTAGCCTCGACGAGGTTCCGCAACTGTTCAATGTCCTGAGGGGCGACATGAGCCTCGTCGGCCCGCGTCCGTACCTTCCGGAGGAGATCGACAAACTCGGCGAGCACGCGCACGAGATCCTGGCGGTGCGACCCGGATTGACGGGCCTCTGGCAGACCTCCGGGCGAAACAGTCTCCCCTTCTCGGAGCGGGTGCGGCTCGACGCCGAGTATGCCCGCACGGCAACGATTTCGGGAGACGTCCGTCTCCTCGCGGCGACCCTTCCCACCATCCTCCTCGGCGAAGGCGCCCACTGAGGCGCTCCACTGCATGCCTACCCCGCTTTCGGAATCCTCTACCCGGGAAACCGCCGAGTTCGCCGCCTTCGTCAGGGCGATATCCCGCGGTCGCTGGGTCATCGTCGCCACGCTGGTTGTCGGGCTCGCGCTCACCGCTGCCCTGACGGCGGTCCAGAGCCCGGAGTACGAAGCGTCCAGCGTAGTCCTGGTCGATGCAAGCGACATCAAGTCGGAGACGCCTTCGTCGAGCTACGATCCGGTCGAGCGCACCAGCACGCCCGAGGATCGCCGGTTCTACAACCAGCTCGAGATCCTGCGCAAGTCGCTCCCGATCGCCGAGCGAGTGGCAGATTCGCTGTTGGCAATCGGTCGCGCCCCGGAGGACGGATCGGCGCTGCCGGTACTTTCGGACGAGTCGGGCGTTGTCCGGACCCGTCAGCAGGTGGCCGTGGCCCTTCTCGATGCCCGCATGACGTTCACGGCCGTAGAGAACCGGCCGAGCCTGATCCAGATCAAGGCGGTCAGCCGCGATGCCGCCGAAGCGACCCTGCTGGCAAACGTCTACGCCGAAACCTTTCGGACCTGGGCCCGGGAAACCAGCCGTGCGAGCGTCACTGCTACCCGGGAGTTCCTCGAGAGACAGGTTGCGAGCCGCGCCGAGACGCTGGACCGGATCGAAGAGGACATGGAGCGTTTCATGGAGGAGGAACGCATCGTCGTCCTGGAAAAGGAGGCCGATTTCCTGGTGGACCTGATCGCCGCGCTCGATTCGCGGCTTGAGGACCTCCGTATCGATCGGGAGGCCAATGCGGCGGAGATCGACGCCATCGAGGGGCAGCTTTCGGCGGTGTCGTCAGACATGGCCGCCCGGATCGCCGAATCGCCGGAACGGCAGATCCGCGCCGTGCAGGACCGGATGGCCGATATCGAGGCACGTCTGGCGGAGTACTACGTGCGATACCCCGCGTTGGCCTCCGACCCGGATGCGGACCGGCCGGACGAACTCGCCCGACTCGAACGATCGCTGGTTTCGGCCCGCTCCGATTTGTCGGCCCTGGCCAAGCGCTATGTCGATCGGGTCATGGCCGCCGGCATCGCCTCGGTCGAGCCCGGCAGCGCCGACCTGGAGTCGGTGACGAACCGTACCCGCGAACTCGCCGACAAGCGGATCCAGGGCTCCGCGATGCAGGCCCGGCTCGAGGCGATGCAGGCCCGGCTCGACGTGTACCGGCGTCGATTGGATCGAATGCCCGCGAACATGATCCGGCTCGGACAACTGCAGCGGCAACGGCAGAGCGTCGAACACACGTTCCTCGGCCTCGCAGACCAACTGCAACAGGTCCGGGTCTCCGAGCAGTCCACCCTCGGGTACGTATCGATCGTCCGCCGTGCCCTGAAGCCCGCACGGCCTGCCCGTCCGAACCCGGCAATGAACCTGGCGCTGGCCTTCGTCGCTTCGCTCCTCCTCGGTACCGGATTCGCGTTCGCGCGGCAGGCCCTCGATCGCCGGGTGCACTCGATCCACGCCCTTCGTGCCTTCGGGCGTCCCATACTGGGTACCATCCCCGAATTCCGCGACGGTGCCTGGCTGGCCAAGACGAACGGATCCGCCCCGAGGACCGAAACACCGGCCAAGGTCCTGTCGCTTCATGCGCCCATGGGGCCCGGGGCCGAGGCATTCCGCGCGTTGCGAACGAATCTCCAGTTTGCCTCCCCGGACCGGAGGGCCCGCACGGTCGTCGTCACGAGTGCGTTGGCTTCGGAAGGCAAGTCGACCGTCGTCGCCAACCTCGCGGTGGCCATGGCCATGGGCGGAAACCGGGTTCTCCTGGTCGACGCCGACCTCCGGTCGCCCTCACAGCACGACCTCTTCCAGACACCGAGATCACCCGGGCTGGCCGACCTCCTCTTCGACGAGGGGCCGGCGGATTGGTCCCGCTTCCGGACTCCGGCAGAAAACCTCTGGATCGTGCCCGCCGGCAGATCCGTGCCGGCCCCCGCCGAGATCATCGGCTCGGAACGCATGCGCTCGCTCGTGGACGAGATGTCCCGATCGTTCGACTACGTGGTCATCGACACCCCTCCGGTGCTGCTGGCGACCGAAAGCGCCGTACTCTGCACCCGGGTGGACGCGAGCCTCCTGGTCGTAGCCCTCAATCGGACCCCGACCGCCGCCGTATCCGACGCCCTGGAGGCTCTTTCCAATGTGCAGGCCGCGGTTTCGGGTATCGTGGCCAACCGGGCGACGGCAGGTTCTTCCGGCTCGGGATACGGGTACGGGTACGGGTACGGATACGGGTACGAGGAGGCACCCGGCTCGCGGTCGCGGAATCTGCCCTCGTCGACATGAGGATCGCTCAGCCGGACGACGGTCCCCGACCGTCCGGACCGGCCGGGCCGGTCAACCCCATCCACGCCCTGCGTTCCCGTGAGTGACTCCCTGGACCCCGTGGAGAGCGTGAATCCGGACGACCGCCAAGGCGTCAAGGAGGTTCACCGCCGGGCCCGGTCCGGGATCCGCGTCATGCTCGGGCGTGGCGTGACGCTGCAGGTACTTTCGCTCGTGGGCGGAATCATCCTCGCCCGCATCCTTACGCCTGCCGAATTCGGCCTTTTCGGCATCGTCACGTTCGTGGTGCTCGTCCTTGCCCAATGGGGGGAGGTGGGCCTCGCTCCGTCCCTGATCCAGCGTGCCGGGGGACTCGAGACCAGGACCTTGCGGGTGGCCTTCACACTCCAGTTGATGCTGACGGCGGTCGGCATACTCATCCTCTGGTTCGTGACGCCGCTCGTCGTGGGGTTCTACCCGGTGGATCCGGAGCAGCTCGCCTGGCTGATCCGTGTGCTGGCGGCGAACCTCCTTTTCCAGTCCCTCCGTTCGGTGAGCGCCGTAGTCCTGGAACGGTCGATGCGCTACCGGCCGCTGGCTCTCGTCGACATGACGGAAAACGTGGTCTACCAGGTGGTGGCCATCGTGCTGGCCTGGATGGGATTCGGCGTCTGGAGCCTCGTTGCCGCCGTACTCGGACGCGGGCTGGTCGGAGCCTCCTTGATGTACGCCATGGCGCGGTGGCGCATCGGGTTTGCACTGGATTGGTCGCTCGCGCGTGACCTGCTGGCCTACGGTCTTCCGTTCCAGGCCCAGGGCCTGATCAAGAAGGCCAGGGAGTGGCTTGCGCCCACCCTGGTGGCGACCTACATCGGCCCGGCGGCCGTCGGCTACCTTGGTTGGGCGCTCCGCCTGGGGACGAAACCGGCGTTCGTCATGACCGGGAACATCGCCAGGGTGTCTTTTTCGCACTTTTCGCGGCTGCAGGGAAATGACGAAGAGCAATGCCGGTTGGTGACACGCTATGTCCAGCTCCTGTCGCCCATCTACCTGCTCTGGCTGGCCCTTCTCGTGGTCGCGGGCGATCGGCTCGTGAGCTTCGTCTACACCGACAAGTGGCTGCCGGCGATGCCCGCGCTGATCGCGTACGCGGCGATGACCTACTTCAGCGTCTTTTCGTGGATCGCTACCGTGGCATTGAATGCGCGGGGCGAGGTCATGCTCGTACTGAAGAACTCGGCCGCACGAACGGCGCTGCAGCTCGGGCTCGGTGTCCTGTTGGTCTTCACCGTCGGCTTTGTCGGGGTTGCCGTCGCCGCCGTCGTCGCCACGGCCTACCTTGTCACGCCTCTGTTCCGCGCGCTGAGATCCGGACTGCTGTCCGATGTGCTTCGCTCCAGCACGTGGGGATGGATCGCGTTCTTCGCCAGCCTTCCCGTCGGTTGGGCGGCGCGTCTGATCCCCGGTCCGACCCTCGTGCAGATTCTGCTCCCCGTCGGCTCCGCGGCCGTCGCGTTTGCAGCGGTGTCGTGGTGGCTCGGCCCGGACACGCTCCGCCACCACGCGAAACGCGCGCTCTCTGCACTATTCCGGCGCAGCGCCGGCGAATCCCGGTGATGGACGCACGACTCTCGGATTGGCCGCTGCGGCCGACATTTCTCGGCATCGGTGCCGAAAAGACCGGATCGACGTCGTTGCACCGGTATCTCGGCCAGCACCCGCAGGTCTTCCTGCCCTCCATGAAGGAACCGGCGTTCTTCGCGGCCGACGACAACCCCATTGTCCGTGACGCCCTGGAATACCGCCGTCTGTTCGACGGATCCGGGGGTTTCCCTACCCGAGGGGAAGTCTCGGCGCGGTACCTTCATTCAGCGGTGGCACCTCGCGCCATCCGCGATACACTTCCCGACGTGCGGATCGTCGGTGTGCTGCGAGACCCCGTGGAGCGAGCGTACTCCCATTACCTCATGCTCATGGCCAGCCACGAAGACGTCGACGAGTCCGATTTCGGATCGGCCGTCCATCGGCGCATCGATCGTCCGTGGCACGGGTCAGGCGACCTGATCACCGAATTCTGCCTTCGACGCAGCCTCTACGCTGACGCGGTCCGGTCGTACGTGGATCTCTTCGGACCCGACCGCGTGCGGTTCTTCCGCTATGAGGATTTCGACGCCGAGCCGGAGCGCGTCATGGGGGAGATCTTCCGCTTCATAGGAGTCGACGACCGTTTCGTTCCGGACGTTTCCGAGCGACTCAACGTGTCGTCCGGCGTATCGAGACTCCGGTCGCTCCGGCATTTCATTCTCCGGGACTCGTCGGCAAAGCGGATCCTTCAGAAGTCCGTGCCGGCCGTGGTACGAGAGCCTGTCCGACGATTCGTGATGCGCCGGACCCGTCCCCGGAAGAGCGGGATCGATCCGGCGGTGCGCGCCATGCTGGTGGAGCGGTACGCGACAGACATTGAGGCCGTGGAGACCCTTCTCGATCTCGACTTGTCCCGGTGGAAGCGTTGAGTCATCGTTTCACCTGCTTCTCGCGGAACCGGCTTCGCACCGGTCGCGCGCTGCCGCTGCTGCTGGCCGCCCTGGCCGCGTGCGGCACACCCGGCGCCGGCCCGGCAACGTCCGAAGCGGTCCGGACCGGCGGCGAGCCGCCGGGGATACGGATCCTGGTAAACGTTCCGCGCGCAGGCTTCCTGTCGGTCGTCATCGAGGATCGGGAAGGAAACCGCGTGCGGAATCTCGTGTCGGGTCGGTGGGTCGACGCGGGCCCGCGCGAATTTGCCTGGGACGGCTACGCGTCCGGCGGTGTCGCCAACGAACGCCGCAACGGCATGGGTTTCCGGTACGACGTGGTTTTCCGACGCGTCGAACCCGGCGAATACACGGTCAGGGCGCTTCTTCGTGACTCGCTGGACCTGACGCTCGCCGGCTCGATCTATACGAACGCCACGATTCCCTGGCATCTCCCGGACGCCTCGGGTGCCTGGTTGTCGGATCATGCGCCGCCGGTCGCCATCGTGTCCCTGGAGCCTGGCACCCCTTACACAGGAGCTCGGGCTGCCATTTCCGCCGAATTGTCCGAGGCCGGACACTCCTACGCCTGGCTGGACGGGCGGGGCACGAAGCTATTCGGGCTGCGCGAAGGTTGGCACGGAGGCGTCGCGCTCGCCGTCCCGTCCGATGCCGTGGATCGACGGCACCTGTACTCCCTCGTCCAGACTCCCGATCGGTGGGTCCTTCGAGGTCACGTGGGCAAGGACCGTCTACAGAGGCTGTACGACGAACCCGGGACCCTTGCGGCGGATCGTGCCCTCCCCGACGTCACGATCCTCGGCGACCTCGCGGTCGTGAGCGTTCCCTCCACCTCCGAGCTGCTCGTCCTGCGCCTCGGGGGGAACGCCCGGCAGACCCGATTGCTGTCCCGTGTTCCGGTGGATCGACCCTCCGGGCTCACCGTGGACGATCGCGGTTCGCTCTGGGTGCTGGCCGGGCCCAACCTGGAGTCCTACGCGGTCGATCGGCGAACGGGCACGCTCACGCGCACCGGGACCGTACGCCACGGGCTCGGCCGTCCCCAGCGGGTCGTCTTCCGGTCCGGCGGTTTCTTCGTGTCGGACGAGTCGACACATACCGTGGTCCGACTGTCGCCCGACGGAGCTCACGGCACGATATTCGGCATTCCGGGTGGACTGCGTTCGGGCCCGTACGACCCGTCGCGGATGGATTATCCGGCAGGTCTCGCCTGGGTCGGCGACGAGTTGTGGGTGGCTGAGAACAGCCCGGTGCTGCGAAGGATCTCGGTCTGGTCTCCCGACGGCCGCTTCGTTCGAGCGATGTACGGAAGCCCCAAGTACGGCGGAGGCGGTGTCGTGGACCCGGCGGACCCTGCGCTGGTCTATTACGCGCACCTCGAGGATAAGCGGCAGACCCGTTCCGGAATCGCGTTCCGCCTCCCGCTGGACGGCGGACCGTCCCGGCCGGAGTTCGTTTACCTGCACCCCACGGATACCGGCGACGGCCTGAGCTTCCCGTCGGCAGGGCCCGAGCAACCGGTTCTTCACCTGGGACACCGCTACCTGCTCAACGCCTTCAACCGGACGCCCGAAGGGCAGACGGCCACGGCCGGGATCTGGATGCTGGACGAGGATCATGTCGCCCGGCTGGTCGCGGCCGTCGGCTTCGTCGGCGCAAAGGCAGGCCAGACTTGGCCGGCGGTCGAACGCATCCTGGCTCGAGACGGCGGGACCAGGCTGTATGCATGGTCTGACCTTGACCGGGACGGCAGGGTCTCCGCGGCCGAAATCGCGTTCCGGTCCGTGGAAAGCGAGCCGCTGACGATCAGCGTGGGCCAGGACCTGGCCACGATCTTCTCGGATTTCTCGCGCCTCGGGCCGCCCGCGATCCGTGCGGACGGGGTCCCGGTGTTCGACCTGGACCGCCTGGAAACGACCGGGCCCGGGCGGCGCCCGGGAACGGGTGACGTGCTCGATGCCGGCGATGGCTGGACCGTACGCGCGGGGGGGCCGATCGTCGGGGTACATACGAGCGGCAGGACCTGGCACTACGACAACCCGTGGTACCGCCGGGGGCAGGAATCCGGCCTCAGTGCCGGGGGCCGGCTGGCCCAGACCTCGCGCATCGTGGGCTTTCCCATTCCGTCGGCGGCCGGCCCGCTCTGGGCCGCCAACAACGACCTCGGCGGGCTGTACCTGTTCACGGCCGACGGGTTCTTCGTTGCGGAGCTGGGGGGCGACCACCGCGCCCTTCCGCTGCTCGGCGCAGGGAACAATCGCTCGACCCGGCGGGAGGCCGGGGGATTCAGCTTCGACTGGGAGACGTTCTGGCCTACGGTTTCCTGGGCGCCCGCAGACTCGACGGCGTACCTTCAGGCCGGAAAAGAGCACGCGTCGATCTGGAAGATCGCGGGTCTGGACCGCTTCGTGCGCCTCGAGACGTCCACGATCCTGGTGACGAAATCCCAGCTCGACGGCCTGCCGGACGAACGCGTGGAGAGATCAGACGATGCCGTCGTTCCGCGCTGACCAGCTCGACACCCGGATACGGCCTCCGCTCGAGGCGAGCCGTCACGGCCTTTTCGTGGCCGCGGTAGTCCTGGCCTCGGCGGGATTGCTGTTTCTCGCCGCCGCTGCGGGTCATCTGGCGACCGCCCGGTACCTGTTTCCGGTCGTCGCGACGATCTCGGCCGCCGCGATGCTGTGGCTGAGACCGACCTGGTACGTCGGCTTCGTCTGGTGGGTCTGGATCCTGTCTCCGCTCGTGCGCCGCATACTCGATTGGCAGCTGGGCTACCTCGCGGTGAACCCGGTCCAGGTCACGCCGTTCGCCGTGGCCGGGCTCTCGGCGGTTGCCGTACTTGCCAGGCCGTCGGTCCTGCTGCGCCGCCGGTATTGGCCGTTCCTGGCCGCGGCCGCCGGGCTTCTCCTCGCGTACGGGGTGGGCCTGGTGCGATACGGGATCCCGGGACCGACCTTCCGCCTTCTCGAATACGCGGCACCGCTCGCGTTCGGGCTGTTCCTGTCCTCGCGCCCTCGGGCGCTCGACGAGCTGTATCGACCTCTGCTCGTCACCTTCGTGATCGCCGGCGGATTCTCGGCCGTCTACGGGGTCATGCAGTTCTTCTGGATTGCTCCGTGGGATCGGGCGTGGATGGTAGCCTCCGAGGCCTATCCGACCCGCTACATCGATCCCGGCAGGTTCCGGATCTTCGGAACGCTGAACTCGACCCACCCCTTCGGCTACGTCATGGTGGCCGGGCTCACGCTGCTGCTCGGCGGCCGTTCGTTGAAGTCGCTTCCGGTCTCGGCTCCGCTCGTGGCAGGCCTCCTTCTTTCGTGGACCCGTGCGGCCTGGGGGGCCTGGATCGTGTCCGTTCTCGTGGCGTTCGCCGCGTCGTCCGGGCACACGCGGGCCGTGATCGGGCGTATCGCGCTGGTCGGATCCGTCACGGTCGTGCTCCTGCTTCTCGCCGGTCCACTCGGATCCCGTATCGCGACGCGAATGGACACACTCGCCGAACTCGACGAGGACATCAGCCTGCGACGCCGGACGAATCTCTATACCAACCGCGCCTTCGAATTCCTGGCCTCACCCGAGGGGACCGGGCTGGGGGCGGCGGGCAAGGCCGCCAAGCTCACGACCGGCGACACCGTCAGTATCGATTCCGGGTACATCGCGCTCCCGTATGAGTTCGGTTGGTTGGGAGCCGCCCTCTTCTTCTACGGTCTCGGCAGCCTTCTCGTGGTCATCGTGCGCGGGAGGAATCCGCAGGATCCACGGTACGCCGCCCTGATCGGTGGCGTGGCCGGTTTGCTCGCCGCCGGCTTCTTCGTGAACGCCTTCGACGGAGTTCATGCCCTGATACTCTGGACGTTCGTCGGCACGGCATTCGCGAGCCTGCCCGACCGAAACCCGGTGCGCGACTGATGAGCACGGAACGTCCTCCTTCCACCGTTCCGTGGGTTTTTCTGACCGGAACCCCCCGGTCCGGAACGACTTTCGTCGCCGAGATCCTTCGCTCGGCACGCGGTGCCGCGTACGTGCATGAACCGTTCAACCCGTCGTGCTCGGTCGAGGGACTGACGGCGAGGTACCCGTACCTTGACCCGGAGGGGCAGGGAGTCGACGCCGAGCGCTACGCGGATATCGTCGCCCGGATCCGGGCCCTGAGTCCGTTGCGGTTCAAGACCCAGGTATGGCCGGGCGACCCCGTGTACCTGCGCGTCGCAAAACGCATCGTGGGCGGGCGGGGCGCCGTCTACTATCGCGCTGCAAGACGATCCGGGATACGAAGCGTGGGAATCCTCAAGGATCCGACCGCATTTTTTCTCGCACCGTTCCTCGAGCGCCGGGGCGGCATGCGCACGGTTGTCGTGGTTCGACACCCGGCCTCCTGGACATCCAGCTTTCTCCGAACCGGGTGGTCACCCGAGCTCGAGCTGTTCCGCACCCAGGAACCGCTGCTCGAACGCCTGCCTTCCGACGACCTCCGACTGCTCGAATCGAGCCTGGATCGCGTGGAGGAAGTGGCGGTCTTCTGGCGTGTCGCCTACGGCTTCCTCTTCCGGGAATGCCCCCGGGCCATCGTCCTGCGCCACGAGGACCTGAGTGCCGATGCCCCGACGGCATTCCGCCAGGCATTCGAGCGGTTGGACCTGCCCTGGGACCGGGTCGTGGATCGGCGGATTGCCCGCCTCACGTCGAACGCGAACGCGGACGGTCGAACCGGCCGCCTTTCGGACCTTCGCCGGAACAGCGCCTCGATTTTCGAGACCCGCGTGGGCCAACTCTCCGCCGGCCAACGCTCGACCGTGTGGGATATCACGTCGCCCGTGGCGCACCGGATGTATGAACCGGTGGACCACGTTCCGCCGCACTCCGTCCCGAACGGTCGCAGCCGTAGCGAGGAGCCGCAGCGATGAAAGCAAGGGGCGTGCACTGCTCGTACCACAAGTGCCTGACCGGTCTCACGGCATCGGTTTTTCACGCCCTGTGGGCACCGATTCCCCATTCCGTCCGACGGTATCAGCATTTCAACTCGGAGGTCGAACGCTTTCTCGACTCGTGGACGGCGTGCACGGTCTCGTCACTGAACAACCACGTGCTCCCGTCCCAGGTGCGCGATTCGGTTCGTGTCAGCCGTTTCGTGCGCGATCCGCGCGATCTCGTCGTGTCAGGCTACTTCTACCATCGTCGCGGAGCCGAACCGTGGTGCCTGAAGGCGGACCCGACTCCGGACGACTTCGCCGTCGTGCACGGGGTCGTTCCGTCGGCGATCACGGCCGGCGAATCCTTTTCGGAATGCCTGCACAGGCTCCCGATAGAGGAAGGGTTGCTGGCCGAGACGGAATTCCGCGCCCGGCATTTCGAGTCGATGCGAAGCTGGCCCGACTCCCCGAACGTACTGGTCCAGCGATACGAAGACGTGCTCGAGGATCTCCCGAAGGCCTACGCCCGCATCGCCGGGCACTTCGGCCTTTCCGCGGCCGAACGCCTGGTACTTCGCAGGATCGTGGCGTACCGCTCGAGCGAAACGGTGACGGATCGATCCAGCCACGTTCGCAATCCGGCGCCCTCCCAATGGCGCGAGCATTTCACGCCACGCGTCACGGCCGTATTCAACGACCGCTGGGGCGATATCGTCGACCGATACGGATACCGGCGATGATAGGCGACCGTGATTCGACGGCAGCATGAGGCTACCCGATTTCTACCACGTCGGACCTCCCAAGACGGGAACTACCGGGCTTCGCGCCACCCTCGCGCGTGTGCCGGGCGTCACGCTCTCTTCCATTCCCGAACCGTCCTACTTCGCGCCGGACCACGAGAAGAGGGAAACCAAGGGAATCCTCACGATCGAGGCCTACGCCGACCTTTTCCGCGTGACCCCGGAAACGCTGCGGGTAGGCGACATCTCACCGGTGTACCTGCACAGCGTACACGCCGCGGCCGCCATTCGCGAAGTCACCCCGGACGCGCGGATCGTCGTCTGCCTGCGGCACCCCGTGGAACGGGCGTTCTCGCACTACCTGATGTGGGCGGGACAGCGGAACCTGCCGGCTGCAGACTTCGAGCATCGGCTCCTTGCGGCCCTCCGCGATCCGCGCTCGGTGCCGAACGAGCGAGACACCCGCTTCGCGCGCTGTTCGCTGTACGCCGAGGCGCTCGCGAGATTCCTCGACACGTTCGGTCGCGAGCGAGTCCTGGTCCTTTCGTACGACCGGATGGTCGGCGATCCGGCCGGCTGGATGCGCGCGGTCCTGGATCACGTCGGCCTGTCGGCAACGGAGATCCCGGATCGTGTCGAACGGCGCTACGAAGGCCGTGGCGCGCCCGGGTCCTGGCTGGTTCACCGGGTGGTTCGGAACGTTCGCTCGCGGACGGCGCGCTGGCTTCCGCGACCCGTAAGGTCCCTCGCGGGCGGCGCCTACCGACTGTTCAACAGGGCGGGTCCCACCTCGCTGCATCCCGCGGAAGTCGACCGGCTGTACGAGCACTTCCGCCGGGACGCGATGCACCTCTTCGAACTCACGGGAGTCGATTTCGATGCATCGTGGCGCGACCGCTCGTCTCGCCGCGTCGACGCCTGAGTCGTTGCCCCCCTCCCGCCGCACTGCTACCTTGCGCGGTCCCAACCGCTCCCCCATGTCTTCCGACACCCTGGATCGCCGCGTCGTCTTCGGCTGGTCGCTGTATGACTTCGCCAATTCGGCGTTCACGACCATCGTAGTGACGTTCATCTATTCGGCGTACTTCTCGTCGCAGATGGCGTCGGACGGTACGACCGGATCGTGGCTCTGGGGAAGGGCCGTCTCGCTGTCGGCCATATTGATCGCGCTCCTCTCTCCATTCGTCGGCGCCATGGCCGATCGGGGCGGAAGGCGCAAGCGATACCTCATGCTGTCGACCGCCGTCTGCGTGCTCGGCTCGGTGGCCCTGTTTTTCCCGGTTCCGGGCCAGGCGATGACCGCGCTCGCGATCTTCGTGGTCGCCAACGTGGCGTTCGAGATCGGGGGCGTGTTCTACAACGCGTTCCTGCCCGACATCGCCCCGCACTCTGCCATCGGGCGGGTCTCGGGGTACGGTTGGGCGTTGGGTTACGTCGGAGGGCTGTTGGCGCTCGTGGTCGGATACTTCGTGCTGGTAGCCCCGGAAATCCCGCCGTTCGGGCTGGACAAGGAGACGGGCGCCCACGTGCGCGCAGCGAACCTCCTGGTGGCCGCCTGGTTCGCCCTGTTCAGCATTCCCATTTTCCTGTGGGTACCGGACCGCCAGGTGCGGTCCCGGGAGTCGACCCTCTCTCTCTTCCGGGCAGCCGCCTCCGAGTTGCGGCATACGTTGACCCACCTCCGTCGGTACCGGCAGATCGTCCGTCTGCTCGTGGCCAAGCTCGTCTACAACGACGGGCTCACGACCATCTTCGGACTCGGGGGCGTGTATGCGGCCAACCAGTTCGGGTTCGAGTTCACCGATCTCTTCCTCCTGGGAATCGGGCTCAATGTTTCGGCAGGATTGGGAGCCTGGTTGTTCGGCTTCTTCGACGACCGCGCGGGGGGCCGTGCGACGATCCTGCTCAGCACCGCCGGCCTCCTGGTCGCGACGCTGATTGCAGTGCTCGCCCCGGATCGCACCTGGTTCTGGGTGGCCGGTCTGTTGGTCGGGCTCCTGGCGGGACCGAACCAGTCGGCGTCGAGATCGCTCATGGGTCGGTTCACACCGGCCCGCCATGAGAGCGAGTTCTACGGCTTTTTCGCGTTTTCCGGAAAGGCAACGGCGTTTCTCGGGCCGCTCCTGTTCGCCGAGTTGACGAGGGCCTTCGACAGTCATCGCGTCGGCATCTCGGTCGTTGCCGCCTTCTTTCTCATCGGCGGCCTGCTGATACTCCGCGTGGATGAGCGGGAAGGCATCGCGGCGTCCGGCAGGAATGCGGACCTGGATACCGCGTCATGATGGCCGCCACCCCACCGACCGTCGGCGACATCACGGCGTTCCTCGAGCAGTGGGCGCCGCCCGGCCTCGCGGCCTCGTGGGACAATTCGGGGCTCCAGGTCGGACGCGCGGGCCGGGCCGTCACGTGTGCGGTCATCGCGCTGGACTGCACCCCGCAGGTCGTCGCCGAGGCGAAGGAACGTGGCGCCGAGTTGGTGCTGACGCACCACCCGCTGCTCTTCAAGCCCCCGCGCACGCTCACCGACGGCCACCCGGTGTCGGCCGTGGCGCTCGCCCTCGCCGAGGCCGGGGTCGCGCTCTATTCGATCCACACCAACCTCGATGCGGCTCCCGGCGGGGTCTCCTTCGCCCTCGCCCGAGCGCTCGGCCTGCGCGACGTCGCGTTCCTGGCCCCTCTCGAGACCCGGCCGTTGCGCAAACTCGTGGTCTACGTGCCCGAATCGCACGCCGACGCGGTAAGGCGGGCGATGGGCGCGGCCGGCGCGGGCCGGATCGGCGCCTACGACGACTGCGCCTTCGAACTGCGCGGACACGGTTGGTTCACGCCGCGGCCGGAGGCGTCCCCGTACCTCGGCGCGTCGGGCGGCCCGACCGAGCGTGTCGCGGAAGCCCGTATCGAAGCCGAGGTGACCTCGTGGAACCTCTCCCGGGTGCTCGCGGCCGTGCGCGACGCGCATCCCTACGAGGAGATCGCCTACGACGTGATCCCGGTCGAGCAGCCCTTCCGCAACGCCGGTTACGGGGCGGTCGGAACGTTGCCGGATCCCGAACCGCTTCGGCATTTCCTGGAGCGCGTCGCCGACGCCCTTCACGCACCGGGCCTGCGGCACGTCGGCGACGCCTCGCGAACGGTCGCCCGGGTGGCGGTATGCGGTGGCTCCGGCACGGAATTCCTCGGTGCCGCGATCTCGGCACGGGCGGATGCGTTCGTTACCGCCGACGTTACGTACCACCGGTGGTTCGACGCCCTCGGACCCGCCGGCGAGCCGCGCATCGCCCTCATCGACGCGGGGCACTACGAGACGGAGGCCGTTGCCGAAACGCTGCTTGCCGACGCCCTGCGAAGCCGGTTTCCCGAAGTGGAGTGGCGCGTGGCCTCGCATCCCACGAACCCCGTGTCCTTGTTCGTGCGGCGGTGATCCTCCACCAAATGTCCACGAACCAATTCGCTGCTGGTCGGTTACAGACTGTTCTGTAGACCCGCTCCGTCTCTCCCGCAACCCACCGCTTCCTCATGTCGACCCCAGTCCAGGAGACCAGCATCGGCGAGCAGCTCAAGGCGCTCATCCGCCTTCAGCACATCGACAGCAAGATCGACCAGGTCACCAAGCTCCGGGGTGATCTTCCGGACGAGATCCGCGACCTCGAGGACGAGAAGGAGGGTCTCATCACCCGAATCGAAAAGCTGAAGGCCGAACGTGGGGAGGACGAGGCCATGCGCCGCCGTTCCGAATACGACGTCAAGGAGGCCGAGGAGCTGATCAAGAAGTACGAGGAGCAGCAGCTCCAGGTACGCAACAACCGCGAGTACGACGCGCTGACCAAGGAAATCGAGGCGCAGAAGCAGCGCATCGTCGATGCCAACCTGCGTGTCGAGGAATTGACCCTCCGCGCGCCGGAGCACGACGTCAACATGGAGATCGCGCAGCAGCGCCTCGTGGTGCTCGATGAGATCCTCTCCGGCAAGCAGGCCGAACTCAACGAAGTGCTCGACGACACGAAGCACGAGCAGGCCGAGCTGGAGTCGCGGCGCAATGACGCCGAGACGAGCGTCGATCCCCGCTACCTGAGGGCGTACAAGCGTCTTCGCAACCGGCTTCGCGACGGTCGTGCCGTGGTTCCGCTCGAGCGCGGCGCCGCGGCGGGATTCGCGGTGCCGCCGCAGCGGCAGCTCGAGATCCGCCAGCGCAACCGCATCGTGGCCTGCGAACACACCGGGCGTATCATCGTCGACCAGGAGCTGTTCGAAGAGACCGTACGGGAAATCCCGTCCTGACCGAACCCGGCCCCTTTGCGATTTTCACGCCCCGGGCACCTTCCGGCCGCCCGGGGCGTTCCATTTTCGTGTCGGCCGGACCGTCGCGTCCCGGGCATCGTCCCGGGGTGAGGAAAGTCCGAACATCACAGGGCACCGTGCTTCCTAACGGGAAGGCTCCGGCACCGGTCGGAGACGGCAAGTGCAACAGAAAACAGGCCAGCCGATGGCCCCGGCAACGGGGCACAGGTGATGGGTGAAACGGTGGGGTAAGAGCCCACCGGCGTCCCGGGCGACCGGGGCGGCCAGGCAAACCCCACGGGATGCAAGGCCAAGCAGCGCTCCCCGCAAGGGCGGAACGGCCCGTTCCGAGGGCGCGGGTAGGCCGCTCGAGGCTGCCGGCGACGGCAGTCCCAGATAAATGACGGTCTCGTCCGGGTGGTGCGGACACCCGGATCAGACAGAATTCGGCTTACAGGTCGACACGACCGCGCACGGAAGGGCGGCTCCCGGTGGGGCCGCCCTTCCCATTTCGGGCCGCCCGGTGCGGCCGGGCGGAAAAGAAAACGGCGGGCCCGTTGCCGGTGCCCGCCGTTTTCGGGATCGGGAAGCGTGACCCGAGGATCAGTTGGCCGGAGGCGTCGGGGTCTCGCCGGCAGGCGCCGAGCCGTCGGCCGGCGGCGGAGCCGGAAGGGTCTGCTCGGTTCCCGCGCCCTGCGAGCGCTCCTGGATGACCGAACCGCCCTGGGTGTCCTTGTCGATCGCGAAGTTGGTCGCGATGCAGAGCACGATGAATACCGTGGCGAGTCCCCACGTGATCTTCTCCAGGACGTCCGGAGCCTGCCGGGACCCGAGGATCTGCGTGGTCGAGCCCGCGGCGACGCCGGCGAGGCCTCCGCCCTGACCGGACTGGAGCAGGACGACGA
>JANJTM010000063.1 GCA_024711125.1 Rhodothermales bacterium | reverse complement strand
GTCGTACTACGCGGCGCGAGGGTTCCGGGCGAAGCTCGTGGTGTAGCGGTGCGCAACGTCGGTCGGGCCGGGCGCGGAGCCGGACGGGTCGGGCGCGGCGCCCAAGGCACCCACCTGGGGCCCTGTGCGGGCGGGTGCGCGCTCAAATCGGGGTCCTGCCCCCGGCCCTGGAGTCACTTCGTGAGCCGGGATGTGTAAAAACGGGCGAAATGCCATGTTTTCGCGCCATTTCGGGGGCAAAAACGTGGAAATCGGGGCGTTTTTCGACGTTTTTGCGCTGGTTGAAACGTTTCAACGTGGAATTTGCGGGCTTTTTTCCAGATTGCAGCCGACCACGGGCTCGCCGTCCCACCCCCGCGGCCTCGTTGGCCCCTTCCCTGCGCGCCGGCCCCACCGCGGCTGGAAACCCCGCGCCCGCTCCGCCGACCGCGACTAGAAACCCCGCGCCCGCTCCGCCCCCCGCGACCGCAGTTCCGCCCCTACCCCCGCGCCCTCCACGCCGCGAGGATCCCGGCCTCCCGCGCCATCAAACCATCAGGCGCCTCGACGAGCCGCTGCCGCCGCGCTTCGGGCACGGAATCCGAGTGCCACCACGCGATGGTGTCGAGCGCGGTTACGGCGAGCGGCCGCATCCTGAGCCCGGCCGCGACCGCGCGGTCGAAGTTCACCCGCGCCGAGCCGTAGTTGTCGGGCGTCGGCATGATCCACGGCACGACGTAGGGCACGCCGTGCTCCAGCAGAAAGTCGTTGTCATCGACCTGGACGAAAGTGCACGGCGCGGTGGTCGCCGCGTGCACGCCGTGCACGAACGCGCGCATGCCCATCTCCCATGTCGGGGCCACGGCATTGAACGTTCCGACCGTGCGGTTCTCGACGAGGCGGATCATCCACTCGGTCAGGTCGCGCGCGTCGATCCACTGGACCGGGTCGTCGGGCCTGCCCGGAACCAGCACTTCTCCGCCCCGCTCGAGCCGCGCCGGCCAGTACGGAAAGCGGTTCGAGCGGTCGCCGGGGCCGATGATGTAGGTGGGGCGCACCACGATCGTCCGGTCGTCGCCGAACGCCCGCCGGGCCTCGAGTTCCGACTGCGCCTTCATGACGCCGTACGCCAGGTCCTCGTTGGCGTCCGGCCCGGCCTCGAGCACGAGCGGCGTGTCCTCGGTGAGGTTCGAGCCGTAGTAGGGGTAGTAGACGCCGGTTGAGGAGGTGTAGACGTAGAGGTCCACCCGGTCTTTCAGGAGCTGGGCGGAATCGCGCGTCCACGCGGCCTGCTGGCCGGAATTGTCGATGACGGCGTCCCAGGACCGGCCGACAAGCGAGGCGAGGTCGCCGTTCCGATCGCCTTCGAGGTGCTCAACCCGGTCGAAGTACTCCGGGAAGAGTGCCGGCACGGTGCGTCCGCGGTTGAAGACGCTGACCGTGTGCCCGCGGTCGAGGGCGTTCTTGACGAGGTGGGGGCCGAGGAAGCCGGTGCCGCCGAGGATGAGGATGCTTCGGGCGCCATCGCGGGCCTGAGCCTGCGGTGAGACTGCCCGGGTGCGGGTGGGAAGGGCGCCGAGGGCGAGAACAGGTGCGGCTGCGAGTCCGGTGGAGAGGAACTGGCGGCGAGTCGACATCGGTTGGGCTGGTCTCGTTGCAATGCGGGCACGATACGGCTCCTTAGGCAAAACAGATACACGCATTGCTCCCTCACGTAATGATACCTATCATTGCCGTATACCATCTTGAATAAGGCATGGGCACATCCAAGCGAGCGCGCGTCTTCTGGACAGGCCGCAGCCAGGCGGTCCGCCTCCCGAAGGAGTTCCGTTTCGAGGGCGACGAAGTGCTGGTACATCGCGAAGGCAACACCATCATTCTCGAGCCGGTCGATGACTGGCCGAAAGGGTACGTGGAGTCATTTACCGGCGTGCCGAGCGACTTTAGCCGACCCGAACAGGGCGAGACCGATCGGCGCGAGGCCCTGGAATGAAACTCCTGCTCGACACCGATACCTGCATCTTTGCGCTGAAGGGACATCGCCATGTGATCGACGCACTGCTCGCGCACCGCCGGGCGGACGTGGCCGTGAGCGTGGTGACGGAGGCTGAGCTGCGCACCGGCGCGGCAAAGAGTTCAGCTCCCGGACAGACCCTGGCGCGCGTCGAGCGTTTTCTTGCACCGATCCAGATCGTACCGTTCGACTCTGACGATGCGGTCGCGTATGCCGATGTTCGGGCGTCGCTCGAATCGGCAGCCACGCCGATCGGACCGTTGGATACGCTGATAGCCGCACAGGCCGTGCGGCGTGGACTGACCCTGGTCACCAACAACCGGCGGGAATTCGCCCGGGTGAGGGGTCTTCGCCTCGAAAACTGGCTGGAAGCATGAGCCTCGGAAGCATGAACCTCGGAAGGATGCGCCCTCTCCTCCTCGCCCTCCTCCTCGCCGGCTGCGCCTCGACGCAGCCGTGGTACAAGGGCAACCTGCACACGCATTCGCTCTGGAGCGACGGGGACGACTTCCCCGAGTCGGTCGTCGCCTGGTATGCCGACCGGGATTACGATTTCGTGGCCCTCAGTGACCACAACACGATCGCCGACGGCGAGAAGTGGGTGCGGATCGACGCGGCCCGGCGACCTGCCTACGACGTCCTCCAGGGCCGGTTCGGCGCGACCTCAAGGCAGCGGGGCGACACGCTCGAGGCGCGCCTGCGCACGTACGACGAGTACCGGGCGCTGTTCGAGCGGCCGGGGCGCTTCCTCGTGATCAAGGGCGAGGAGATCACGAGCAGCTTCGAGCGCCGTCCGCTGCACGTGAACGCGACGAACCTCGTGCACTTCATCGAGCCGCAGACGGGGACGAGCGTGACCGACGTGCTGCAGAAGACGATCGACGTCGTCCTGCACCAGCGCGAGACGACCGGACAGCCCATGATTCCGCACATCAACCATCCGAACTTTGGGTGGGCGATTTCGCCGGAGGACCTCGTTCCGCTGGTCGGAGAGCGGTTTTTCGAGGTGTACAACGGGCATCCGGCCGTGCACAACGAGGGCGACGATACGCGGCCGGGCACCGAGGCGATGTGGGACCGGGTGAATGCGGAACGCCTGGCGCGCGGGCTGCCGCTGCTCCTGGGGCTCGCGACCGACGATTCGCACAACTACCACGAGATGGCGGTAGGGAAGGCCAATCCGGGGCGCGGATGGGTGCGGGTGCGCGCGGCCGAGCTGACGCCCGCCGCGCTCATCGCGGCGCTCGAGGCGGGCGATTTCTATGGGTCGAGCGGGGTCGAGCTGGAGGACGTGCGCTTCGACGGGCGCACGCTGTCGCTCGATATCGAAGAGCGCCCGGGGGTAGCGTACGAGACGGTGTTCGTGGGCGCGCGGCGCGCCGGAGCCGATTCGGTCGAGGTCTCGACCGTGTTCGCCCGCGTCGCCGGAGACGAGCCGTCGTACCGGCTGCGCGGCGACGAGCTGTTCGTGCGGGCGACCGTGATCAGCGATCGCCCGATGGCGAACCCGTATCGCGAGGGCGAGACCGGGAAGGCCTGGGTGCAGCCCGTGCAGCCCCGCTGAGCCGGCCGTGTCGCGTCGCGCCGGCAGGTGTCGTTTCCCGGGGTGTACCCCGCACCCCGTTGCCGACGCTCGACGACCATCCCGATTTCCGCGCCCGGGACCGCTGGGGGCTCTGGCTGTACCGCATCGACCGGGAGTTTCGCGTGGAGTCGCCGTTCGTCGGGCGGCCGTTCCGCGCGCGCTGGCTGACGATCCACGAGGACGGCACGATCACCATCCCGGCAGGCTATGCCTGGGACGGCTGCACCCCCAAGTGGAGCGTGTTGGATCTCTTCACGATCGGGACGCCCGACGGGATCGTGAACGTGCGCACGGGCATGCGGCGCACGGGACCCGCGTCGCTCGTGCACGACGCGCTCTACCAGTACCTGGCCTGGCACGAGATCACACGCGCCGAGGCCGACCGGCTCTTTCTTGACCTAATGCGACGGGACGGATTCGCCCTCGCGCGGCTCTACTGGCTGGCCGTGCGTGTCTTCGGAGGCATCTTCGCCCGCCGCAAGCACCCCGATCGCGAACGCATCCGGGCCGAATCGGCCCGGGCGTAGCGCTCACGCCGCGGCCAACCCGTCGTTCCGCCCCAGGTGCTTCAGCATGCGGTAGTGCGAGCGCCACGCGGCCATCAGCGTCGGCGCGTGGTGGTACGGAACGCCGGTTTCCTCTGCGATCTGCCGCACGATCGGGGCGATCTTCGCGTAGTGGATGCTGCAGACCTGCGGGAAGAGGTGGTGTTCGATCTGGTAGTTGAGCCCGCCGATGTACCACGAGAGCAGCTTGTTGCGGTGCGCGAAGTTGGCCGTGGTTTCCATCTCGTGGAGGATCCACGTGTGCTCCATCATGCCCTCGGTGTCGGGCTCGGGGTAATCGGTGCCCTCGACGACGTGGGCGAGCTGGAAGATGATGCCGAGGATCGCGCCGGCCGTCAGGTGCATGGCGACGAAGCCGATGAGGAACTGCCACCAGGCGACGTCGAGCACGAGGAGCGGAACGACGATCATCCAGACGACGACGAAGATCTTGGTCACGACGAGGATCGCAACCTCGCCGGCCGGGTGCTTCTTGTTCTGGTACGGCCCGATGTCCTTCTTCAGGAACTGCTGGAAGTCCTTGAGGAACAACCAGTTGAGGGTGGCTAGACTGTAGGCCGGGATGGCGTACCACGGCTGGAACCGATGGTACCACTTGCGGGGCGCCTGGGGCGAGAGCCGCAGGATCGGCGATACCGTGAGGTCCTCGTCGATGCCCGGGATGTTGGTGTAGGTGTGGTGGATCACGTTGTGGGTGATCTTCCACATGTAGCCGTTGGCGCCCAGCAGGTCGAAGGCGAAGCCCAGCGCCCGGTTGATCTTCGGGTTGGCGGAATAGGCGCCGTGCAGCGCGTCGTGCGCGATAGAGAAGCCGATGCCGGCGACGCCGATGCCCATCATCACCGCCAGGGCGAGCATCGCCCAGGGACCGAACGCTCCGCTCAGGATGAGCCCGTACGGCACGAGGGCCATCGAGAAGATCAGCACGGTCTTGAGGACCATCGCCGCGTTCGCGTGCTTCGAGATGCCCTGCTCCTCGAAGTACGCGTTGACGCGCTGCTTGACTTCCTTGACAAACCGTGCGGAATCCGGTCGGGGAAACCGGATCTTCTTCATCGTCTCCGTGGAGGCGCTCATGCGTCCTGGGGCCGCTGCGGCCGGGAATGGTGGTAAAAGACGCCGTCGGGGGCACAAACAGCGGCCTGCGTTGGCAATTTACCGCAACTTCGCATAACCTGCACAAACCGGGGGCGCGCCGCTCGTTTATCCGTCGAGGCGCAGCCCGTCCGGACCCTACCACCCCGATGATCCCCTTCGAAACCCGGCTCCTGAACGGAACTCCGGTCCTCATTCGGCCGCTGGTTCCGGAGGACCGCCCGCACGTGGTGGCAGGGATCCGCTCGCTGTCGGCGTCCACGCTCTACCAGCGGTTCCAGACGCCGATCTTCCGCCCGACCAAGGCCCAGATCGACTACCTGCTGCACGTCGACCAGAAGGACCACCTGGCCTTGTGCGCAGTGGACCTGAGCGGACCCGAGGATCGGGGTGCCGGCATCGCGCGCTGCGTACGGCTCCCGGACCGCTGGGCCTACGGCGAGCTTGCCATCACGGTCGCCGACGCGTACCAACGGCAGGGTCTCGGACTGATCCTGCTCGCAGCGCTCAGCCGGTTCGCGGCTTCCCGAGGCATCGAGACGTTCGTCGGTTACGTGGACGCCGAGCGCCGCGGCCTGCTGCACCGCTTGCACGAACTCGAGGGCCACGTCGCCTCCTACGAGGGCGGAACCGCCGAAATCCACATCGGCGTGCTCGAATCTCCGCGCCTCTTCCCCGACACGGCGCTCGGACACCTCGGGCGCCGGACCCTGGTCCAGGCCGGATGACGGGCGCTTCGCCCGTGGCCCGCCTGTTGCGACCCTTCCTCGAACTCCGGGAGGGTGAGACCCGTCGCGTCTGGCTCGCGACGCTTTACGGGTTCGCGATATTCGTCGCCTACTACCTCGTGCGCCCGGTACGCGACGAGATCTCAAGCGCCGACCGCGGCAACCTGCAGGTGCTCTGGACGGTGGTGTTCTTCGTAATGCTGCTCGCGGTGCCGGCGTACTCGTGGGCGGCTTCGCGCTGGCACCGTGGAGTCTTCGTTCCGCTCGCCAACCGGTTCTTCGCGTCGAACCTCGTGTTGTTCTGGGCCGCGCTCGAGATCCTTCCCGAGGGCGCACGGCCGTGGATCGACCGGGTGTTCTACGTATGGGCGAGCGTGTTCGCCCTGTTCGTCGTGACGGTGTACTGGGGGCTGTTGGCCGATACGTTCTCACGGGACGAAGGCGCTCGCCTCTTCGCGTTCGTCAGCGTGGGGGCCTCGGTCGGGGGAATCCTCGGCAGCACAATCGCTGCGTCCCTGGCCTCGTGGGTCGGACCGTTCGTGCTGCTCCTGTTCGCCTGCGTTCCGCTCGAAGCCGGATCCCTGTGCGCGCGGGCGCTGCACCGCGAGGGACTGATCCGTCCGTCGTCGGATCCGGGAGCCGACCTGCCGCTGCCGGGCACGGCGCTGAGCGGAATCGGCACGGTCTTCCGCTCGCGCTACCTGACGACGATCGCGGCCTACATCCTCCTGATGACGTTCGCCTCGACCGTCCTGTATTTCCAGCAGGCCGAACTGATCGGCGACGCATTCGCCGATCGGGGCGAGCGCACCGCGTTCTTCGCGCGCATCGACCTCTGGGTGAACGTGCTGACGATCGCGTTCCAGGCGGCGATCACCATGCGGCTGATTCGCTGGATCGGCCTGCCGTGGAGCCTCGCGCTGCTGCCGTTGGTCGCGCTCCTCGGTTTCCTGGCCGTGGGAGCCTGGCCCCTCCTCGCCGTACTGGTCACGCTGCAGGTGCTGTACCGTACCGCGAGGTACGGCATCGCCAAGCCCACGCGCGAGATCCTGTTCACCGTCGTCCGACGCGAAGAGAAGTACAAGTCGAAGGCCTTCATCGACGCGGCCGTCTACCGCGGCGGGGACCTGGTCAGCGCCTGGATCTACGCGGGGCTCGCGGCGCTCGGCCTCTCGGTCGCGTCGATCGCACTCGCCGCGGTCCCCCTCGCGGCAGCCTGGGTCGGAACCGGATGGTGGCTGGGGCGATCGAACGAGCGTCTGCGCACCGAACCTTACGACCCACAGCCATGACCTGGACCCGTCGCGACTTCCTCAAGGCCGGCGCCGCCTCGGCCGTGCTGCCTGCCCTCGCTCCCCGGATCGCCTTTTCGGTGCCCGTCGCCGCGCGCTCGCTGATCACGCGCGCCATCCCGTCGACCGGCGAGACCGTCCCGGTCGTCGGTGTGGGCATGCGGAATTACCGCACCGACTGGGCCGAGAACGGCGACCTGACGAACTACCGCGAGACGCTGCGCACCTTTGTCGAGGGCGGAGGCCGCGTGGTCGACACCGCGCCGTCCTACGGCGACAGTGAGGCCCTGCTCGGGCGGTTCATGACCGAGCTCGGCCTTCGCGACCGGCTCTTCGTGGCCTCCAAGGTCGACCGGGCCGGACGCGACGAGGGCATCGCGGGCATGCGCGCGTCGATGGAGAAGATGGGCACGGCGACCGTCGACCTCTTGCAGGTGCACAACCTTCGCGACGTCGACGTGCAGCTCGCGACGCTTCGCGAGTGGAAGGCCTCGGGGCTCGTGCGCTACATCGGCATCACGACGTCCAGCGACCGCCAGTACGACGATTTCGCGACCGTGGCCCGTTCGCAGGGCGTCGATTTCATCCAGGTGGATTACGCGCTCGGAAACCGCAACGCCGCCGACGACCTGCTTCCGCTCGCCCTGGATCGCGGGATCGCGGTGCTCGTCAACATGCCGTTCGGGCGCGGCGACGCTTTTCGTCGTGTCGGCGACCGCGCCATCCCGGAATGGGCGAACGAACTCGGCATCGCCTCATGGGGCCAGTTCTTCCTCAAGTACGTGGTGTCGCATCCGGCCGTGACGGCGGCGATACCCGGCACCACGAAGCCGCACCACGCTACCGACAACCTTGGCGCGGCGATGGGCGAGCTTCCCGACACCGCGATGCGGGCGCGCATGGAGGCGTTCTACGACGCGCTGCCGGCGGTGGACTGAGGCCGCGGACGCGGATCGGTGCGGGCGATTCCCCGACTCGACGCATCCGGCGTCGGGCGCTACCTTGGGGGTTCCACCCGCATACCGCCATGAAACGTATCGCCCTGGCCACCGCCCTGCTGCTTTCCGCCTGCACGGAGCCCGCCGACATCCGCCCCTCGCTGCTGTTCACCGACGGTGTCGTGCTGCAGCGCGGCCACGAAATCCCTGTCTGGGGTACCGCTCCCGCGGGCACGGAGGTCGAAGTTTCTCTCGCGGGTGACGAGAGCCGCGGCATCGCCGACGCATTGGGGCGCTGGTCCGTGAAGCTGCCCGCGCGCGAGGCCGGGGGCCCGTACGAGCTTGAAATCGAGGGTCCGGGCTATTCGAAGGTCGTTCGCGACGTGCTCGTCGGCGACGTCTGGGTCGCGAGCGGACAGTCGAACATGGAGTGGCCCGTGGCCGGCTCGCGCGACGCCGAGGCCGAGATCGCCGCCGCGAATGACCGCATGATCCGGCAGTGGTACGTTCCGCACACGTGGGCTGCCGCGCCGGTCGACACGGTCACCGGAGGGCCGTGGACCTACGCGGTGCCCGAGCAGGTCGGCGACTTCTCGGCCGTCGCGTACTTCTTCGCCCGCGAGCTGCGCGCGGCGACCGAGGTGCCGATCGGCATCCTGCATACCTCCTGGGGCGGAAGCCGCATCGAGCCGTGGATGAGCATGGAGGCGCTGGGTTTCACACAGGCCGACATGGATTCGATCGTGGCGGCCGACGAGGCCCGGGCCGAAGCCGTGTTGGGGGCGATCCGCGCGCGTCTGGGCGAGATCCCGACCGTGGACCAGGGCCTGGTCGACAGCGTGGCGGTCTGGGCCGTGCCTGACCTGGACGAAGCGCCGTGGGCGCCGATCGTGGTCCCTGCCATGTGGGAATCCCAGGGGTTCGACGGCGTCGACGGCATCGCGTGGTACCGCGTCGCGTTCGACCTGACCGCCGACCAGGCGGCAGCGGGCGTCACGCTCGGCCTCGGCCAGATCGACGACAGCGACCGGACCTGGGTCAACGGCATCGAGGTCGGGGGCATGCAGATGGCGTGGAACGAGCCGCGCGTATACCCCGTCAGCGCGTCGGCCCTGCGGGAAGGCCGCAACGTCGTCGCGATCCGCGTCGAGGACACGGGCGGAGGCGGCGGCATCGGAGGCTCGCCCGACCAGGTGTACCTGGAGGCTGGCGGAGCCCGGCGCGGGCTCGACGGGTGGCTGTTCCGGCTGGGCGAGGTGCGCGTGTCGTCGGGGGCCGCGAAGAACCAGGTGCCGGTCGGGCTCTACAACGCCATGATCCACCCCTTCCTGCCCTTCCCGATCAAGGGCGCGATCTGGTACCAGGGCGAGTCGAACGCCGGCAACGCCGACGCCGTGCGGTACCGCGACCTCTTCCCCGCCATGATCGCCGACTGGCGCACCCGCTGGGGCGTCGGCGACTTCCCCTTCCTCTGGGCGCAGCTCGCGAACTTCATGGCGCCGGACCCTGAGCCCGCCGAGTCGGGCTGGGCCGTGCTTCGTGAGTCCCAGACGGCCACGCTGTCCGTGGCCAACACCGGCCAGGCCATCCTCATCGACATCGGCGAGGCCGACGACATCCATCCCCGCAACAAGCAGGACGTCGGCAAGCGGCTCGCCCTCGCCGCGCGCCAACTCGCGTACGGCGAGAACCTGGTCTATTCGGGCCCGACCTACAAGGCCCACACCATCCAGGGCGGCTCGATCATCGTCGAATTCGACCACTTCGGCCAGGGCCTCGTCGGCCGCCGCACCGACGGCTCGGCCGGGGCCGGTATTCCGATCGAAGGCTTCGCGATCGCGGGCGCCAACCGCCGGTTCGTCTGGGCGGCCGCGTCGATCGTGGACGGAAAGGTCGTCGTGTCCTCGCCGCGGGTGCCTTCGCCGGTGGCCGTTCGCTACGCCTGGGGCAACAACCCCGACCGGGCGAATCTCTACAACGGGGACGGGCTGCCGGCGGGGCCGTTCAGGACGGATTCCTGGTAAGCCCCCCACGGCAAGTCGGACGGAAACGGGCGAAGCCCCGGGCGCGATGGGACGCGTCCGGGGCTTCGTCACGATCCGGCGGCTGGGGGCGTGCGGCCGGAGGAATCGGGGCCCTTCGGTCAGCCCTTCGCCTCGGCCAGCACCGCGGCAATCGTGTGCCTCACGGGCGCGCTCTTCTCGAAGCGCAGCGAGCGCTTCAGCATGTCATTGCCCCAGGCGTGATTCATCTCGCCGAGGGCGACGACGGCCATGCGGCGGACCCGGTCATCCTTGTGGTCACGATACAGGCGCACGACGTCGAATACCGTGGTGCGGCTGAATTCGACTTCGTCGGCGTAGGTGATGACGAGCCGGAGCGCCGAGGTCTGCAGGCCGTAGTGGGCGGTTTCGAGCGCTTCGCCGACGGTCGACGAGATCGCTTCGATCTGGGCGGCACCGAGCGTCGAGGCGCGGGTTTCGAGCAGGACGCGGGCCTCCTCGAGGCGCTCGGCTATCGAGCCGTTCGAGGCCGCAGCGGGCAGGGAGGTGAGGAGCAGGGCGGCGGCGAGCAGGACGCCGGCGGCAGTGTGGGATTTACGGATCGTTGACATGCCGGGACCCTCCAACGTGTTGTGGGACAGAAGCTTGTGGAGACCGGACCGTCTGGCTTCAAGGAGCTTCGGCGTCGTGTCCGGACCTCGTCCCGCTACGGAAGCCCTTCCGCCCGGGATGCGCCGGACCGGCGACGCAGGGGGTGAACCGTGCGCAGGCCCCGGCCAACGGTAGGGGCGTCCGTGTGAACCGTCTCCGAATCCTGCCGACCGCCCCGGCAATCCGGGTGCCGACCCGTAGCTTTCCTCAGTCAAGGGAGGTTCGAGCCATGACTTCCAGGGTCCTGTTCCTGATGGTCCCCCTCGCCGTCGCCGCGTGCCGGCCGGCCGAACCCATGAAACCAGCACCGATCGGTCCGTTCGAGGGCGTACAGGACATCGGCTCGACGGGGCTCGCGGGCACAACCGTCCTCGGGCAGGACCCGGACGTCGTCGAGCTGACCGGCGCGGGAGCCAACATGTGGGGAACGGAAGACGCCTTCCGCTTTGCATGGAAGAAGGTCGGTGGGGACTTCGTACTGCGCGCCCGCGGGAGTTTCCCCGAGGCCGGCGGCCATGAGCACCGGAAATTCGGCGTCCTGCTGCGCACGGGGCTCGGCGCGGATGACGCCACCGCCTACGCGGCGGTGCACGGGGACGGCCTGGCGGCGCTCCAGTACCGCCTGGAGTCCGGCGGCGAGACCGCCGAGATCCGTGTCGACGGCTTCGAGTCCGGCATGCATGCGCCCGACGTGGTGCAGATCGAGCGCTCCGGCTCGACCGTCACGGCGTCGTTCGCGCGGTTCGGCGAGCCGCTGCGCTCGGTGCGTCTCGACGATTTTCCGACGGGCGACAGCCTGTACGTCGGGCTTTTCGTGTGTTCGCACGACGCGACCCGCCTCGAAACGGCGAGATTCTCGCAGGTCCGTTTCGTCAAGCCGGCCGAGCCGGGCTTCACGCCCTACGAGGACTTCCTGGGCAGCCGGCTCGAGATCCTCGACGTGTCGTCCGGCGACCGGGCGATCGTCCTTTCCGACCCGGGCTCGATCCAGGCACCGAACTGGACGCCTGACGGCGCGGCGCTGATCTTCAACCGGGACGGCCTGTTGTGGCGGTTCGACCTGGCGAAGGGCGAGACCTCGCGCATCGACACGGACTTCGCGACGGCGAACAACAACGACCACGTGCTCTCGTTCGACGGGTCGATGCTCGCGATCAGCCACCACGCCGAGGACGCCGACGGGCAGTCGATCGTGTACACGGTGCCCGTCACCGGCGGCATTCCGAAGCGCGTGACGGAGTTCGGTCCCTCGTACCTGCACGGGTGGTCGCCCGACGGCAAGCACCTCGTCTACACGGCGCTGCGCGGCGGCGACTACGACGTGTACCGCATCCCAGTGGAAGGCGGTGCGGAAACGCGGTTGACCGACAGCCCCGGCCTCGATGACGGTCCCGAGTACACGCCCGACGGAGAGTGGATCTGGTTCAACTCGGTGCGCAGCGGCACGATGCAGCTGTGGCGCATGCGCGCAACCGGCGCGGATGCGCAGCGCATGACCGAGAGCGCGACGAACGACTGGTTTCCGCACATCTCGCCGGACGGCCGGTGGGTCGCGTACCTGGCGTACGGGCCGGACGTCGCCCCGTCAGAGCATCCGTTCTACCGCCACGTGACGCTCAACCTGGTGCCGGCCGACGGCAGCGCGGCGCCGCGCGTCATCGCGTACGTGTACGGAGGCCAGGGCACGATCAACGTGCCGTCGTGGTCACCCGACTCGAAGCGCCTGGCGTTCGTCAGCAATTCCGGGGAGTTCTGAACAGCCCCGCGCGCCGGCGCGACCCGGTGGCCTAGTTGCGCCCCGGGTACCAGACGACGCCGAAGTTGGCGCGCACCGAGGTCGAGTTCACCGTGATCGGACGCACGAATCCTGCGGCGTTCACGTCGGTGTACTCGCCCATCGTCGCCTGGACGTCGAACTGGAACCCGAACGGCCGCGAGGTACGGTACTCGAGGCCGGCGCCCACGGTGAGGCCGGCCCCCACGAGCTCGAGAACCTGCGACCCCGTGTCGGCCTCCGGCGCCGAACGTCCGCTCAGCGCCGCATTGGCGAACAGCTTGATGCGGTCCCGCGTCGGAACGAAGGTGAACCGGGCACCGAGATCGAAGTGCGCGAGCCCGTACATGTCGCCATCGCCCTGGACGGACACGCCGGACAGTTCGGCGTAGGCCGCAACGAGTTCCGAAAAGCCCCACGAGACCCCCAGGCCGAGGCCGCCGCCCGTCGCCGAATCGATGTCGACGTCCTCGACGGTCCAGCCGGCCGCGATGAGGTGCGGGCGGATCGAGAGGCCGGCGGTGGAAAACTGGGCCTGGGCGACCGGGACGATCGCGAGAAAAGCCGCGCACAGCGCGAGTCGCTGGATCATGGGTACCTCCGGGGGTGAACCGGGGCACGCCGGCCGGCTTTCCGGACCATGACGGGCACCCGGGAATGACGGACCGAAAGTACACAGCGACCGGAGGCATCGCTGTCGGAGGATCCCCTACCGCGCCCGAAGGAACGACCGGATTTCGGCGGCCGTCGTGGGCAGACCCGGGGTGAGCACCTCGCTGCCCACGTCCGTGACGAGGATCATGTCCTCGAGGTAATAGGCGTCCGGACCGAACGAGAACATGGGCTCGTAGGCGATCACGGCGCCGGGCACGAGCACGGGTTGCGGGGCCTCTCCGCTCTCGATACCCACGCCATGGATATGCCAGTCGACGCCGCCGACCGGGGCATTCATGGTTTCGGCGAGCGCCGCGAGATCGGGGTCCCGAGCGCCGATCCGTGCGATCTCGCGCCGGCTGGCCGCACGGATCGAATCGAGCGGAACCCCCGGGCCGATCGCCGCGACTCCCGCGCGGTAGCCGGCCACGAGCAGGTCCCAGGCGCGCGCCTGCTCCGTGGAGAACGCACCGGAAACGGGCACCGTGCGCCCGACGTCGCCTCCGTATCCGCCCGCCATGCATCCGACGTCGGCACGGACCAGTTCGCCGGCCCGAAGGACCCGGTCGAGGCCGGAATAGTCGAAGAACGAGCGCACCAGCCGATCGAAGTGCGCGTTCTCGCCCGACGCCATCCACGGCCAGAAGGACGGGCCGGCCGCACCGTCCTCGAGGCACGCGGCGACGACCGCCGCTTCGGCACGCCGCTGGGTCGTCCCGGGCGCGACGGCCCGCATGCCGGCTTCCAGCGCGCGGGCCGAGTGGCCGGCGTTGCGGCGCAGCTGCGCGACCTCGACGTCAGACTTGGCCCAGCGGGCCCGGGCCAGCACGGCACCGGACGGACGGAAGTCGCCGCCGGGTACCAGGCTCGAGAGACTCTCGACCCAGAGCGCGTGGCGGCCGTCCACCCGGTCCATGCCGTCCGGTACGCCCGGAGGCTCGGGGAAACGCGGCCCGGCGTGCCAGAGCGGCCCTTGCGAGGCTCTTCCGCGCACCCACTCCGCAAATCCCGCTGTCGGGAGCACGGCGTCGAATCCGTACCGGATCGCCAGGGAGTCGTCGGCCGCCAGGTCCAGCGCCGCCACCGGGACCCCGAAGGACACGGGCGGGGGCGCGACGAAGAGGGTCGTTCGCCCTACCGGCGCCTCGATCGCGAGGATCGCGCCGGGCGCGTGCCAGGCCCCCGAGAGATGGTAGAAGTCCGGGTCCTGGATCCAGGACGGCTGTTCCATCTCCTTTTCGGACGCCCGCGCGCGCAGGAGGAGCGTCCCTTCCCCCAACGCGGCCGCCACGGCTGCGCGGCGCGCGCGCAGTTCGTCGGCCGGGGCCGCGACGACGGGCCCGGTTCCGGCCACGGGACCGCGGGCAGGCGGCACCTCCGTTGCCCCCGGGCCGCACGCCGCGACGGCAACCGCCAGAAGGAACGCGGCCGTCCTCACCTCGAGCCTGCCCCGATCACGTATTCCTTCGGCGGCTCGACCCCGAGCAGGTGGCGCACGAAATAGTCCCACCGCCGGCGCGTCCAGTAGTTGCCCTGGCGGAACCCGTGGCCCGAGTTCGGGAAAATGAGCATGTCGAAGTCCTTTCCGGCGTTCATGAGGGCCTCGGCGACGAGCAGGGTGTTGTACGGCGGCACGTTTCCGTCCAGCCCGCCGTGGGCGAGCAGGAGCTTGCCCTTGAGGTTTCCGGCGATGAGGTGGTTGGCCTGGTTGTCGTAGCTCGTCGTTCCGTCCTCGTTGCGCACGAGCAGTCCCTGCCACTTCTCGCCCCAGTCGTCCTCGTACGACGCGTTGTCGTGGTTTCCGGCGCCCGAGACCGCCACCTTGTAGAAGTCCGGGTGGCGCAGGATGCCCGCCGTCGACGCGAAGCCTCCGCCCGAATGCCCCCAGATGCCGACCCGGTCGAGATCCATGAACCCGTGGCGGCCGGCCAGCTCGCGGATGCCGGCGATGTTGTCCGGCAACCCGTTGTCCCCCATGTTTCCGTAGTAATAGGCGTGGAAGGAGTGCGAGCGCATGGGAGTGCCCAGCGCGTCGAGTTCCACGACGACGAACCCGAGTTCCGACACGGCCTGCTTGTCGGATCGCGCGGGCGTGAAGGAGCGGCTTCCGACCGAACCGGTCTGCGGACCGGGGTAGATATAGTTGAGGACGGGGTACTTCTTCGACGGATCGAGCGTGGTCGGCGTGTACATCAGGCCGTAGAGGTCGGTCTCTCCGTCGCGGGCCTTCGTCACGAACGGGATCGGGGCCTTCCACCCGGCCGCCACGAGCGCCGAGATGTCGGCCGTCTCGAGGGTCGAGACGAGCGCGCCCGAGTTCGCGTCGCGCAGCGAGATCGTGGGCGGAATCGCCGGCGCCGACGCCACGTCGATGAAGTATCGCATCGACGGCGAGAACGTCACCTGGTGATTCAGGCTGTCGGGCGTCAGCAGCTTGAGGTCGCTGCCGTCGAATTTCACGCTGTAGAGGTACTGGAAGTAGGGGTCGCCCGGCTCGCGGCCGGCACCCGTGAACCAGATTCGGCGTGCCTTTTCGTCGATGTGGCGGATGGCGAGCACCTTCCAGGCGCCGCTGGTGATGCGGTTCTTGAGCGCGCCCGTGGCCAGGTCGTAGAGGTAGAGGTGTCCCCAGTCGTCGCGCTGCGAGTACCAGATGTACTCGTCGGTCGCGTCGACGAGCCGGTTGTTCACGACGTCGAATCCCGATTCATAGAACGTGTCCTCGACCTCGGTCAGCACGTCGCGCACGGCGCCCGTCTCCGGATCCGCGACGCGCAGGACCTCGGTCTTGTGGTCGCGGGACGTCGAGACGAAGACCAGGCGGTCGCTCGAAGGGCTCCACTCGATGTCGACCCACTCGCCGCCGTCGACGATGTGGTCGGTGATGGTCGAGCGGTGGTCGTCGGGCGGCATCTGCAGGCGAACCACGCGGGGCTCGTCGACGTGGATCACGACGCGCTCGATGCGGAAGATGAGGCTGTCGCCCGGCAGCGGGTACTTCCAGGCCTGCAGTTCGGGATGTCCCGACTTCGTGGAGACCAGGTACATCATGCCGACGCCGCGTCCGTCGTGCCGGAAGGTGGCGATCTTCTTCGAGTCGGGCGACCAGAGCAGGACCGGGCGGTCGCTCTTCGTCCAGCCCGCGTTGTTGGTCGCGTACCCGTAGTCCTCTGCCCCGTCGGTGGTGAGCCGCGTCTCGGCACCCGTAGCCTTGTCGCGCACCCAGAGGTCGTGGTCGCGCACGAAGGCGGTCTTCGTGCCGTCGGGCGAGTCGATCTCGGTACCGAACCCGGCAAACCGGCCACGCATTCCGACGGGACCCGCCTGGCGACCCGCTCCCGCGCCCGTTTCGACGGTGCACCGGTAGTTGCGCAGACTGCACGTCAGCCGGTCACGGTCCACGTCGAACGTCACGGACCGCTCGTCCTGGGAAAAGGTGAACGTCGTGAACGGAAGGGCGTCGGCCGACACCGAGCCTCCCGCGGCGGCCTGGATGCCCGCGGCCAGCTTGACGTGGTCGAATGCGGGAGCACGCCGCTTGCGCCCGGGATCCACCAGGACGAACTCGGCCGTTCCTTCTCCCGTCGTCGATCGATACCAGAACCGGTCGCCGGACAGCCAGTTCGGCTGGACCGAGCCCCGATACACGAGCGACGCCATGTTCGGGCCGAGAAACCGCTCGGCGCGTGCGTAGTCGGCTTCGGTGAGGTTCTGCGCGTGAACGGGGACTGCGAGGACGAGAACGAGGAACGCGAGGAGGATTCTCATGGCTGGCTCGGACAGGTGAGACGCCGCCTTGTGCGGCAGGCGGCGCGGGACACGTCGACAAAATAGGTCGCCGGGCGCACTGGTGCGGCCGACCGAACGGACGTCGGTCCGAACGGACGTTGCGATGCGGGAGCAGGTGACGGATCTTCCGGAATCCTGCCTCGAACGGAGTCGCCCATCGGAACGGCTCCCCGACCCCATGCGCCGAAACCCCCTCGTCCTCCTTCTCGCTGTCCTGCTCCTCTCCGGGTGCGCCACGACGTCCAAGCGGTTCGACAAGGCCGGGGAACTGGAGGCCCAGGGCCGCTTCGTCGAGGCGGCCGAAGCCTACATCGGCGTGCTCGAGCGCGACCGCTCGTACGATGGTGCGGCCGACCGCCTCGCCGACGTCGGGGCCCGCGCCGTGACCCAACTGTTCGACGAGGCCCGGACTCTCGACCAATCGGGAGACCCCGCGTCGGGCGTGGACCGCCTCGACCGGCTGCGCCGACTCGTCGACGCGGCCGGCGCCGTAGGGGTCGCGCTCACGCTTCCGACCGGATTCGATCGCATGCGCTCCCGGCTCGTGGACCGGGCGGTGGAAGCGCTCCGGGACCGCGCGCGCGCGGCCGAGGCACGCAGGGACTGGGACAAGGCGGTCGAGGCCTACGACGAGGCGCTCGAACGGTACGCCGTGACCGGTGCCGTTCGCCGGGACGTCGTGGCCGAACGCGCCCGCGCACTCCTCGAGTGGGCGCGCGCAGAAATGGCCTCGGCGCGGTTCCGATCGGCATACGACAAGGCCGGCGACGCGGTGGCTTCGCTCGATTCGACCAACGGCGCACTCGAGCAGGAGGCCCGGGGGGTATGGGCGTCGGCGCTCGCCCAAGGCGTGCGCACGTTGGCGGTGCTTCCCTTCTGGCAGACCGAGAGTTTTCGCCGGGCCGCCCCGCCCCGGCTACGGGACGATATGAACCAGTCGCTCGCGGATGACCGCCGCGAGACGCCATCGCCCTTCATCGTACTGCTCGACCCGGCCGAGAGCCGCCGGTTCGTGCGCGTCGAGCGAATCGACGACCGGATCATCGACCGCAACCGCATGGCCGACGCCGGGCGACAGCTCGACGTGGACTTCGTCGCGACCGGGGAGGGCGTCGAATTCGTACGCACGGAGCGGGTACGCCGCGAGGAATCGGTCCGGGCCCGTTTTCGCGGCCGTGGCGGCGCCGACACCACCTACACGCGGCGCGATCTCGAGGTGCGTTTCTTCGCCCGCGTCGAGTACCGCGTCGTGGACGTTCGAACGGGGCGCGTGCGCGCCGAACGTGCGGTCGAGGCCGACGTGACCGACCGATTCACCCGCGCCGTTTTCGGGCGGAATCCGGCGGACCTCGACCTTTCGGACCGCGAACGAAGGCAATTCGACCCGGCGGAATGGGCGCGACAGGACGACGAACTCGGTCTCCAGCTTGCCGACCGGCTGTCGTCTCAACTCGCCGAGCGCATGTACCGGGACGTACTCGACCTCATCGACTGACCGCCATGCCCACCCCGGTATCCGCCCCCGGCGCACCTGCCGCCATCGGTCCATACAGCCACGCGATGCGCGCGGGCAACCTCCTCTTCTGCTCGGGCCAGACGCCGATCGACCCGACCACCGGACGCATGATCGAGGGCGACGTGTCCGCGATGACGCGCAGGGTGCTGGCCAACCTGTCGGAGGTCCTCGCGGCGGCCGGCTGCTCGCTGCACGACGTCGTCAAGACCACCGTCTTCCTGCGCGACATGGCCGATTTCCAGGCCATGAACGCCGTGTACGCCGAGGTATTCGGCGACCACCGCCCTGCCCGATCCACCATCGCCGTGCGCTCGAATCCCCTCGACGCGCCGGTCGAGATCGAGTGCATCGCCGAAATCCCCCCTGCTCCATGAAATCCGCCGCCATCCTGCTGGCAGGCACGCTGGCCGTGGCCGCCTGCACTTCGGCGCCCGAGCCCGGGTCCGGGAACGCCGGGGCCCGTATCGATTCGGTGCTCACGGCTTTCCATGACGCCGCGGGCCGCGGCGACTACGAAGCCTACTTCGCGCTCTTCGCCCCGGAGGCCGTATTTCTCGGAACGGATGACTGGGAGCGGTGGGAGCGGCCGGCCTTCGAGGCCTACGCCCGACCGCGGTTCGAGCGGGGCGGATGGAAGTATGCGTCGACCGAACGGCACGTGTTCGTCGCCGATGACGGCCGCACCGCGTGGTTCGACGAGATGCTGCAGAACGCGTCCATGGGCACGACGCGCGGAAGCGGCGTGCTGGTCCGCGTCGGCGGCGACTGGCGCATCGCCCAGTACAACCTGTCCATGCCCATTCCGAACGAAATCGCCGATTCGGTTGTCGCGCAGATCCGCGCGTTCGACGCCGCCTCGGCCGATACGACGGCGGGATCCTGAATCGCCCGCCCCCACCGAAGCCCCGCGCACCGCCATGCGAACCCTCCGCCTCTCCGTGCTGGTCCTCGCGCTGTCTGCCCTGTCGTGCGGAGCGCCGTCCGAATCGCCGACGCCTCCCGCCGGCACCACGCACGACGAACTCGTCGCGTTCTTCGGCGCCTGGCGCGCGTTCGCGGCCCCGCCTGCCGTCAACGGCGTGCCCGACTACTCCGTCGAGGCCATGAAGGCCCAGCACGCCGACCTGGCCAACTGGCGAAGGCTGCTGGCGTCCTTCGACACGACGGGCTGGAGCGTCGCCGAACGCATTGACTGGCACCTCGTCCAGGCCGAAATGAACGGCCTCGACTTCGACCACCGCGTGCTGCGCCCGTGGGAGAACAACCCGGCGTATTACGTGCAGGTCTGGCCGTCGCAGAGTGACACGCCGGAGCACGAGGGCCCGACCCCGTCCGGCGTCATCGAGCTTTGGCAGGTCGACTACCCGCTGTCGCCCGAGGCGGCCGCCGACCTGGCCGCGAAGATCGCCCGCATCCCGGCCTTCCTCGAAACGGCCAAGACCAACCTCACCGGCAACCAGCGCGACCTCTGGTTCATGGGCGTCAAGGCGCTGGATGCCCAGCGCACCGACCTCGAGCGGTTCGGCGAGCGCGTGGCCGGAACGAGCGCCGAGCTCGACCAGGCGGTCGCGGCCGCGGCAGCGGCGAGCGGCGACCTGTCGCGCTGGCTGGACGAGCGCACGGCTTCGAAGACCGGGCCGTCGGGCATTGGACGCGAGAACTACGACTGGTACCTTCGCCACGTGCATCTCAGCCCCTACACGTGGGCCGACGAGGTGCGCATCCACAAGGAGGAACTGGCCCGCGCCTACACCGCGCTGCGGTTCCAGGAGAACCGGAACCGGGAGCTCGAGCCCCTGGCCACCGTCGCGTCGGCAGACGAGTGGGAGCGCGTCATGGGGGACGTTTCGGAACGGTACGTGGCCTGGATGGAAGCCCAGGGCATCGTGACGACCGAGGACTGGTTCGCTCCCGCCCTCGAGGAACGCATCGGACGGTTCTCCGACCGAGGCCCGCAGTCGTTCTTCTCGCAGGTCGAATACCGCAATCCGTACGCCATGCGCACGCACGGCAACCACTGGATCGACCTCGCCCGGCTCGAGAACGATCCCCCGGAGAGCCCTATCCGCGCGACTCCCCTCCTGTTCAACATCTGGGATTCGCGTTCCGAGGGGCTGTCCACGGCGTGGGAGGAGTGGATGATGCAGGCGGGGTTGTTCGATGACCCGCCGCGCGCGAAGGAACTGATCCAGATCCTGATCGCCCAGCGCGCTGCCCGGGCCCTCGCGGGTCTTTACATGCACTCGAACGAGTACACGCTCGAGGATGCCACGAAATTCGCCGCCGCGTGGACGCCCCGGGGTTGGATGTCGGCCGAGAGCGACCTCGTCTGGTTCGAGCAGCATCTCTACCTGCAGCAGCCGGGCTACGGCTCGAGCTACCTGGCGGGCAAGGCCCAGCTCCAGGAACTGCTGCTCCAGGTCCAGCATCGGCAGGGCGACGCCTTCACGATCAAGGGCTTCGTGGACGAATTGAACGCGTCCGGCCTCATCCCGGTGTCGCTCATCCAGTGGGAGATGACCGGGGACGACGCAGCCGTCCGCGCCATTCTGAACGACTGAGCGCACGATCGCCGTGCCGATGCGCTAGATTGCGCCTCGCGCCCCCCGCCAGCATCCCCGTTACCCCCGATGGCCCGTCAGAACTTCAGCTACGAGAAGCGCCAGCGCGAGATCGCCAAGAAGAAGAAGAAGGCCGAGAAGGAGGAAAAGAAGGCTGCTCGCCGCGGCGACTCGGCTTCATCGGAGCCGGACGAACGCCCCTCCGAAACCAGGACCGACAGCCCGCGGGACTGACGGACCGCCACCGGAAAGCCGGGGCCGGCGTCGATCCCTCCGGTCCACGGCCCACCCCGACCTCTCGGCGAAATCGCCGCGAAGCCGCGAACCTGCGGGTTCGCCCCCCGGTATTCCCCTACGTCGGACGTACGGGAGTTCCGTCGGAACGGTGTCCCGTTTTTTCGTCCATTACGGGGTTTCCGCACCTTCCGCCAACCTGAATCCATTCGCCATGCTGCGTCTCCCCTTTCGCCGCGTAGTCGCGACGGCGTTGTTCGCCGTCCTGTTCGTGCTGCCGGCCTTCGCACAGACCGACCTCTCCCAGGTGCGCGCCGGCAAGTACGACAACGGCCGCATGTGGACGTTCGACTACCCCCCGCTCGCCGAAATGCAGGAATTCTACGGTTTCACGCCAGATGAGGCCTGGTTCACCAAGGCGCGCCTGGGAGCCCTGCGCCTGCCGAACTGCACCGCCTCGTTCGTATCGCCGTACGGGCTGGTCATGACGAACCACCACTGCGGACGCAACTCGGTCACCCAGGTGACCCGCGAAGGCGAGTCGCTGTCAGCCGACGGCTTCATGGCGAAGTCGCTCGAGGAAGAGCGAAAGGTCGACGGCCTCTACGTCGATCAATTGGTCGCCATCGAGGACGTAACCGACGAGATCTATGCCGCCGTGGACCAGGCCGAAACCGACGCCGAGAAGGCCTCGGCCCGCCAGCAGGCGATCCAGACCGCCCAACAGCGCATTCTCGCCGCCGCGGGCGGCACCGAAGCGGGCTACGTCGTCCAGGTGATCTCGCTCTACAGCGGCGGTCGCTACTCGGCGTACACGTTCCGGCGCTTCGGCGATCTGCGCCTGGTGATGGCCCCCGAGTTGCAGCTCGGTTTCTTCGGCGGCGACGCGGACAACTTCACGTACCCGCGTTACGCCCTGGACATGACGTTCTTCCGCGTATACCAGGACGGCAAGCCGTATGAGCCGGAACACTACTTCCGCTGGAGCGCCGACGGCAGCCGCGAAGGCGACCCGGTCTTCGTGATCGGAAACCCGGGCTCGACGCTGCGCCTGGAGACCGTCGCCCAGCTCGAGTGGCGGCGCGACGTGCAGGAGAAGGGTCTGCTCGCCGTCCTCGACTCGCGCATCGCCGCGCTGAAGGAGGTCTACGACATGGAGCCGGAGGAGAATCTCCTCAACCTGATCTTCGGCCTCCAGAACTCGCAGAAGCTCTACCGCGGACGCGTCAAGGGCCTCAATGACCCGGTCATCATGACCAAGCGCGCCGATACCGAGGCGCAGTTCGTGAACGACCTGCGTGAGAAATACCGGGACCAGATCTCGACCGACGTGGACGTGCCCTACCTCACGCTCGTCGAGGATCTCGCCGCACTGCAGGTCGAAAAGCGCAAGTTCGCGGCCGAATACGGGGCGTTCCTCCAGATGGCCGGGCCGGGCGCCCTGTCGAGCGCCACGGTACGTCGTGCGGTCATCGCGCACGGGTACCTCAAGCAGCTCGCCGCCGGCGGCCCCGACGCGGCGGCCAACCTGCGCCGTTCGCTGGAGAACGCGCCGGACCAGGATCCGCGTATCGACGAGCGTTTCCTTGCCGCGCGTCTGAACGACTTCGTCACGTACTTCGGCGCGAACGATCCGGGCGTGCTCCAGGCCCTCGCCGGCCGCACGCCCGCCGATGCGGCGCGCGCGGTGCTGCAGGCCTCGCCGCTCGCGACGCAGGCGAAGACCCGCGCTGCCCTCGAAGCCGGAACCCTCACGATGGACGATCCGGCGATCGCCCTGGTCGCCCCGTTCATGGACCGGCTCCAGGCGTTCCAGAGCGCCTTCGCCGGGCTGCAGGCGCAGGAACAGGAACTGAACGCCCGCCACGGACGCGCGCGGTACGACATCTACGGAACGTCGCGCCCGCCGGACGCCACGTTCTCGCTGCGCATCGCCGACGGCCGCGTTGCGTCGTACGACTACAACGGCACCAAGGCCCCGGCGTACACGACCTTCCACGGTCTGTACAACAGCTACTACAGCATGGCCGCCCGCGCCGAAGGGCCCGGCGAGTGGGACCTGCCCCAGCGCTGGCTCAACGCCCCGCCGACGTTCGACCGTTCGACCCCGATGAACCTCGCGACGACGAACGACATCATCGGCGGCAACTCCGGGTCTCCTCTCCTGAACAAGGACCTCGAGGTCGTGGGTCTGATCTTCGACGGCAACATCGAGTCGCTGCCCTCCGCGTTCATCTTCCAGACCGAGAGCGCGCGTGCCGTCGCCGTGGACTCGCGTGGCATGATGGAGGCCCTGGACGAGATCTACGACATGGATCGCATGGTGCTCGAACTCAAGGCGGGCAAACTCGCCGCGACCGAGGCCGAGGCCGACGCGCAGATGCGCTGAGCGGCGGTTCCGCAATCGCACCATCGGCGGGCGGGGGCTTTCGGGCTTCCCGCCCGCCGTCGTTTCGGGGGTGAACCGCACCGGCGCGAATTCACGGTTCGCGGCTTCATTCCCGGTTCACGACGGCCGATGAAGGGATCACATTCCATGGTCACTGCCATGCACCCGCGCCTCTCCCCCTCGCGGTCGTCGGTGCCCTGGAGGAATCGCCTGGGCAACTGGGCAGGATCACTGGTCCTGCTCCCCGCCTGCCTGTGGTTCGCTGCCAACCGGGGCACGTTTACCCTGCTCGACAACGCCGACCTCCTCCTCCACGAGGCCGGTCATCTCTTCCTGCGGCCGTTCGGCACCTACCCCATGCTCGCGGGCGGAACCCTGATGCAGTGTTTCGTACCGCTGCTCATGGCATGGCACTTCCGCCGGAACGACTACCGATTCGGCGTCCAGGTCTCGTTATTCTGGCTCGGGCACAACCTGGTGAACATCAGCGTTTATGCCGCGGACGCCCGCGCCCAGGTCCTTCCGCTCCTGGGCGGAGACCGCGTGCTGCACGACTGGCACACGATGCTGGGACGGTTCGGGATGCTCGAACAGGACCAGGCGATCGCGTTCCTGTTCTTCGGCCTCGGCCTCCTGGCTTTCGCGCGGGCCGTCCTGCTGCCGCTTACGATGCGGACCGAACCCGACTACCTGCCCGAACCCCAGTGGCCGGGCGTCTTCTGAACCTCGGAGCATGAAAGACCACCGCGCCTTCGACTTCGACGACGACTACGGGCGCGAGTATGACTTCATCGCCCGCACGGTCATACCGGCTTACGACCAGATCTTCGACGCGGGGGTCGCGCTGCTGCGCGCCGCAGGCCGGGCTCCGTCACGTCTTCTCGTCGTCGGCTGCGGCACCGGGCGCGAAATCGAGACCTTCGCGCCGGCGTTCCCGGACTGCCGGATCACGGGCGTCGATCCCAGCCGCGAGATGATCGCGCGGTGCGAACGCATCCGCCACCGCGATGCGCTGGGATCGCGCCTCGACCTGGTATGCGGCGTCGCGTCAGAGCTTCCACGTGAGCCGCTTTTCGACGCCGCCACCGTCTACAACGTCATGCACTTCCTGCCCGACGACGGGCCGAAGGCCGAACTGCTGGCCTCGGTCGCCCATCGCGTACGGTCCGGCGGACACGTCGTGCTCTTCGACCTTCACGGCGACCCGGACCATCCGGGCTTCGGAACCGCGCTGGACGCCTGGTACACCTTCTTCGAGCGAAGGGGGTTGACGGGGGAGGCACGGGATCGTTTCGTCGATCGGCTCGAGCGCGGCATCGTCTACGTCGGCGAGGACCGTATCCTCGAACACGCGCGCGAGGCAGGACTGGAGCCGGTATTCCGCTGGTTCACGGGCTTCCTGTACGGCGGCTGGCTGCTGCGGAAGGCCTGAACCCGAGCCCGGTGGTCCCCCGCTGGCCCCCGGCGGGACCCCGGATGCACGTTTCTGCAAGGGATTCGCGCGATCCCGAGAACTTCGTCGCGCGGCCCGGATTCATATGGGCTGCCCTGAACGTATTCCCCAGGCGATACCCGTGAGCGACCAGAAGATCATCTTTTCCATGCTGGGCGTCGGCAAGATCTACAAGTCGACGAACAAGCAGGTCCTGAAGGACATCTACCTCTCGTTCTACTACGGCGCCAAGATCGGCGTGCTGGGCCTGAACGGATCGGGCAAGTCCACCCTGCTGAAGATCATCGCCGGCCTCGACCAGGACTACCTGGGCAAGATCGAGTCGAACAAGGGGGTCTCGTTCGGATACCTTCCGCAGGAACCCCAGCTCGATCCCGACAAGACGGTCCTCGAGATCGTGCAGGAGGGCGCTGCGGAGGCCGTCGGGCTGATCGCGGAATACAATGCCGTGAACGAGGCCTTCGGCGATCCCGACGCCGACTTCGACGCGCTCATGGAGAAGCAGGCGAAGCTCCAGGACAAGATCGAGCACCTGAACGCCTGGGATATCGACAGCAAGCTCGAAATGGCGATGGACGCCTTGCGGTGCCCGCCGGCCGACATGAAGATCGGCCCGCTCTCGGGAGGCGAGAAGCGCCGTGTCGCGTTGTGCCGCCTGCTGCTTCAGAACCCGGACGTGCTGCTCCTGGACGAGCCGACGAACCACCTCGACGCCGAGTCGGTCGCCTGGCTCGAGCAGCACCTCGCGCGCTACGAAGGCACGGTCATCGCCGTCACGCACGATCGCTATTTCCTCGACAACGTGGCCGGCTGGATCCTGGAACTCGACCGCGGCTCCGGCATCCCGTTCGAGGGCAACTACACGTCGTGGCTCGAGCAGAAGAAGGCCCGCCTTGCCGTCGAGGAGAAGCAGGCCTCCAAGCGCCAGAAGGCGCTCGACCGCGAACTCGAGTGGGTGCGCCTTTCCCCCAAGGGACGCCACGCCAAGGGCAAAGCCCGTATCGCGGCCTACGAGCAGATGCTCGAGCAGCAGCAGGAAAAGCGGGACGAGTCGGTCGAAATCCCGATTCCCAACGGACCGCGCCTCGGCCAGAACGTGATCGAGTGCACCGGGGTGGCCAAGGGCTACGGCGACCGGTTGCTCGTCGAGGACATGACGTTCTCGCTGCCTCCGGGCGGGATCATCGGCGTCATCGGACCCAACGGCGCCGGCAAGACGACGCTCTTCCGCATGATCACGGGCCAGGAGTCGCCCGACGCCGGCTCGATCAGGGTCGGAGAAACCGTCAAGCTGGGCTACGTGGATCAGAACCGTCCGCTCGACGCGACGAAGTCGGTGTGGCAGGAGATCTCGGACGGCGTCGACATCATGAAGGTCGGCACCCGCGAGGTCAATTCGCGGGCCTACGTCGGCATGTTCAATTTCAGCGGTACCGACCAGCAGAAGAAGGTCACCGAGCTTTCGGGCGGGGAACGCAACCGGGTCCACCTCGCCAAGGTGCTCAAGGAAGGCGCCAACGTGCTCCTGCTCGACGAGCCGACGAACGACCTCGACGTGAACACCATCCGGGCGCTCGAGGACGCGCTCGAGACGTTTGCCGGGTGCGCGGTGGTCATTTCGCACGACCGCTGGTTCCTCGACCGCGTCGCGACCCACATCCTGGCGTTCGAAGGCGACAGCCAGGTCTACTGGTTCGACGGCAACTTCTCGGAGTACGAGGAGAACAAGAAGAAGCGCCTCGGCCTCGACGCCGACCAGCCCCACCGGATCAAGTATCGCCCGATGAAGCGGGCGTAACCATCCGTCGAAGGGGGCCCGATGAAGCGCGCCTAACGCGCCGCGCGCACGAGCGGAACCGTGCGCCGTCCGCCAGGCCCCGTCACCACGACGAAATACGGGCCGGGGGCGAGGTTCACGCCGTCGATGCGCCAGGCGTCTCCGTCGCTCTCCAGGTCGGCGACATGGCGTCCGAGTGCGTCGAACAGTTCGGCACGGTGGGCGTCGGTGCGACCGAGTACCCGGGCCTCGGCGGCGAACGGGTTCGGGGCGACCGAGTGCGCGGTCTCACCCGGAAGATCGACCCCCGTGGCGGCGAACCCGAGGTCGTAGAGCCACGCCGTGCGCACGCCGCGATCGCCGTAGACGAGTTCGTTCTTGACCACGGCCAGCTGGTTGCCGTCGGAGTACGACACCCCCGGCGTGGGGGGAACGACCGTGCGCTCGAACCGCCACGTCCGCCCGTCGTGCACGTAGAGGTACGCCCGCCGGGCGCCGCCGACGACCGCCCACGGCCAGTCGAGCGACCGGCCCGTTCCGAAACTGGTTTCGTCCCCTGCAGGCGCGTCGAACGTCGCAGCCGTGCGCCAGGATCGGTGCCCGCGCTCGAGGAAGATCGCCTTCCGGTCCGTGGTCGCGAGGATGTACGGATCGCGGAAGGAGATGCCCATCAATCCGGGCACGGCGATCTCGCCCTCGAAAAGCCACCGCGCACCGTCCCTCCGGAAGATGCGCACGCCGCGGTTCCATCGACCGACCGCGATGCGCTGCCCCGAGACCGACACGTCGGTATAGTTGAAGTTCGGTTCGCGCACGACGTCGAGCAGTTCCATGCTCCACACCCCGGTGGAGCTGCGCTCGAGCACGTACGCGGCGCCGCGCTCGGTGCCGATGGCCGCGATGTCGCCGTCGAGATCGAGCCATCCGCCGAATCCCTCGCCGGTCGGGATGTCGGTCGGAAGGATCTTGCCGAGGTCGGTCCACAACCCGTCGATGCGCTCGAACAGGTACGCCGCACCGCCCTGGGGGACCGCTCCCCGTCCGTCCGGGGCACCGATCAGCATGCGGTCGCCCTGCACGGCCATCGCTCGACCGTACGAGATGCCGTGGAAGAAGTCTGACGGCACCAGCGTGCCCCGCTTCAGCCAGAGGCCATCCCGGCGCTCGAAGACGTACACCGTTCCGCTGCCCTGGAATCCCGCGGCATTGGTCGCGTCGTCGCCCAGGAGCAGCGTCTGCCCGTCGTAGGCCGCCGATACGCCGAAGGTCTGGGGCGGCGACGGCCCCTCGGGTATGAACGTGCGCACCGGCGCCTGCGCCGCCGCCGGAAGCGGATGCATCAGGAGCCCGACGAGGGCGACGGCCGGGAACAGGGTGGCTGGGCGCATCAGGATCGTACGGTGGCGATGGCGTCCGGACCCGGAGCCGGAGGATCACGGTCAGACACACCACCACGTAGTGCTGTACGAAGGAAATGAAGGAATTCGTGTTCCGACCCGCAGGTGCGGCGGATACGTGACGGTATATAGTTGTTTGCCCAACTATTGTTGTATCATCTGTTGTCCAAACAACTATCAGGGAGCCGCACATGAAGAAGATCATTGCCGTTGTCGGCGCGACGGGAGCCCAGGGCGGAAGCCTCGTACGGGCGATCCAGGCCGATGCCGAGGGCGAGTTCCGCGCTCGGGCCGTCGTCCGCGACGTGGATTCGGAGAAGGCGCGCGCTCTTGCCGAACTGGGCGCCGAAGTCGTCGCCGGCGACCTCGAGGACCCGAGCAGCATCGAGCGCGCGTTCCAGGGTGCCCACGGCGCGTTCTGCGTCACGTTCTACTGGGCGCATTTCTCGCCCGAGAAGGAGGCGGCGCACGCCCGCGTGCTCGCCGACGCGGCCAAGAAGGCCGACGTGAAGCACGTCGTCTGGTCGACCCTCGAGGACACGCGCAAGTACATCCCCCTCGAGGACGGGCGCATGCCGACCCTGATGGAGAAGTACAAGGTGCCGCATTTCGACGAGAAGGGCGCGGCCGACCAGTACTTCGTGAGCCTGGGGCTCCCGGTCACGCTGCTGGCCACGTCGTTCTACTGGGAGAACCTCGCGCAGTTCGGAATGGGACCGAAGCCCGGGCCGGACGGCAACCTCGTGTTCGCGCTTCCGATGGGCGACGCGAGGCTCTCGGGCATCGCCGCCGAGGATATCGGCAAGTGCGCGTTCGGGGTCTTCAAGGCCGGCGAACGCACCATCGGCACGACCGTCGGCATCGCCGGCGAACACCTCACCGGGGCCGAAATGGCCGCCTCGCTGTCCACGGCGCTCGGCCGCGCCGTGACCTACCAGGCGATTCCGCACGACGTGTACCGCTCGTTCGGATTCCCGGGTGCCGACGACCTGGGCAACATGTTCCAGTTCTACACGGAGTTCGCCGACACCTTCATGGCCCGGCGGGACCTCACGTTCGCGCGCTCGCTGAACCCGGACCTGCAATCGTTCGACGCCTGGTTGGCGAAGAACGCCGCCGGCATTCCGCTCCAGTAGGCGGAAGCGCCGGCTTTCCCGGAGATCTGCGGTCGAACCGCCTGTCCGCCGCGCGCGGGCGGGCGGTTCGCCGTTCCTGGGGGGGGCGGCATCGCGTTCGAACCGGGCGTCGGGTATCTTGTCGCCGAACCACGTCCATTCCCTATGTCCGCCAAGCCCCGCCTCGGTTTCTGGCAGATCTGGAACGTCAGCTTCGGCTTCCTCGGCATCCAGTTCGGCTGGGGCCTGCAGAACGCCAACCTGAGCCGCATCTTCCAGACGCTCGGCGCAGAGATCGACTCGATTGCCATCCTCTGGATCGCCGCCCCCGTGACCGGGCTCGTCATGCAGCCCATCATCGGGCACCTGAGCGACCGCACGTGGAACCGTCTCGGAAGGCGCCGTCCGTATTTCCTCGGCGGCGCCATCCTGTCCTCGATCGCGCTGGTTCTCATGCCGAACGTATCGGCACTCTGGATGGCAGCGGGCCTGTTATGGATCCTCGACGCGTCGATCAACATCTCGATGGAGCCCTTCCGCGCGTTCGTGGGCGATATGCTGCCGAGCGAACAGCGCACGATGGGCTTCGCGATGCAGACCTTCTTCATCGGGATCGGATCGGTCGTGGCGTCGCTCTTCCCGTGGATGCTGGCTTCGGTCCTGGGGGTCGAGAACACGGCTCCACCCGGGGAAATTCCGCCCTCGGTCATGTACGCGTTCTATACCGGCGCCGCCGTTTTCCTCGCGGCGGTCGGGTGGACGGTATTCCGCGTGCGGGAGTACCCGCCCGAGGAACTGGAGCGGCACGCCGAACACGAGCCGGTGGCGGCGACGGCCCCCCGTCACGAGATCCTGCCGGCCGAGCGCTTCTTCTCCGTCACGCCGGCATGGGTGGTGGCGGGCGCCGTGGTGACCGTGCTCGTGATGACGCTCGAGTTCGAGAAGGAGATGTACCTGCTCGGATTCGGCATGATCATCTTCGGGCTCCTGCTGGCGGCCGCGGGCGGTATGGCGCGTGGCGAGCGGGGACCGCGGGGGTTCGTCGAGGTGTTTTCGGACCTGCTGCAGATGCCCGACACGATGAAGCGCCTCGCCTGGGTCCAGTTCTTCTCGTGGTTCGGGCTGTTCTCGATGTTCCTCTACACCACGGCCGCCGTCACCAGCCACGTCTACGGCGCCACGGATCCGACGTCGGCCGCGTACAACGACGGCGCCGACTGGGTGGGCGTGCTGTTCGGGGCCTACAACGGGGTCGCGGCACTCGTCGCGTTCGCCCTGCCGTGGGTCGCCCGCCGCATCGGACGACGCGCGACCCACATGGCCGCGCTGGTGGCCGGAGGCGTGGCGCTGGCCAGTTTCGCCGTCATCCGGGAGCCCATCGTCCTGCTTGTTCCCATGGTCGGCATCGGGATCGCCTGGGCCAGCATCCTGTCGATGCCGTACGCGATCCTGACCGATGCCCTGCCGTCGGCGAAGTTCGGCGTGTACATGGGCATCTTCAACTTCTTCATCGTGCTGCCGCAGATCACGGCCTCGACCGTGTACGGACAACTGCTCGTCCACGTGTTCGGCGGACAGGCGCTTTGGGTCCTCGTGACGGGCGGGGCGAGCTTCGTCGTCGCGGCCCTGCTGATGCTGCGCGTCGAGGATTCCGCGGCATGAGCGCGACGTTCGAAGGGCAGGTAGCCTGGATCACCGGGGCGTCCGCCGGGCTGGGTCGCGGCCTGGCGCTCGCTTTCGCGCGCGAGGGGGCCCGCGTGGCGGTTTCGGCCCGGCGCGCCGAACTGCTCACGGACGTCGTGAGCGCAATCGAGGCCGCCGGGGGCAAGGCCCTCGCGGTACCCTGTGACGTGACCGACGAGCGTTCGCTGGAAGACACCGTGACCGCCGTCGTCGCGCGGTGGGGGCGTCTCGACGTGGCGATCGCCAACGCGGGGTTCGGGGTGACGGGCCGCGTGGAGCACCTCCGGGCCGACGACTGGCGCCGGCAGTACGACGTCAACGTCGTCGGGCTCACGCAGACGGCGCGTGTCGCGATCCCGCACCTGCGTGCAACACGCGGCCGGCTGGTCCTGCTCAGCTCGGTCGCGGCCTTCGTCCCGTCCCCCGAAACGGCTCCGTACGGCTCCTCCAAGGCGGCGGTGCGTTTCATCGGCCAGGCCCTGTCGGTGGAACTGCACGGCTCGGGCGTGACCTGTACGACGATCTACCCGGGATTCGTCGAAAGCGACATCGGCCGCGTGGACCGCTTCAACCGGCTACGGCCGGAAGCGAAGGACCCAAGGCCGGCGGCGCTGATGTGGCCGGCCGAACGCGCGGTACGCGTCATGATGCGCGCAATAAGGCATCGGCGCCGACACTACACGTTCACCGGCCACGGCCACCTCGGCCGGTTCCTCGGGCAGCACTTCCCCCGCCTCGTCCAGCTCGTCCTGTCGTCACCGCTGTACCCGCAGTCGCTGTCGAAACGCTGAGCCGACGGCCCGCTGTCACTGCCCCCCCGCCGCGGCCCCGGTATCCACGAGCAGCCCGGGGCGCCGCTCCCGCAGTCGCGCGGCCCCCTCGACACTGACCCCCGACTGCCACAGGTAGACCGACTCCAGCGCCGGCAGACCTTCCAATACCGACAGCGCCGAATCGGTCACGGCCGTTCCGTAGAGATTCACGTACGTGAGGTATTCGCGCCCGACGAGCCGGCGAATGCCTTCGTCGGTGATGCGCGTGCGCTGGAGGTGCAGCCGCTCGAGGTGGGGAAGCCGCTCCACGACGGCCAGGCCGGCATCGTCCACGTCGGTGCCCGAAAGGTCGAGCCACGCGACCTGGGCGGCGACGGGATCGATGGCGGCCACCTGTTCGGGGGTCAGGCAGACGTCGGACCGGCTGCAACGCAGCGAGACATAGGCTTCCGATTCCCCCAGCCGCAACACCGATATGCCCGTCGCCTCAAGCCGCACGAGCGCCGTCGAATCGGGGGGCGCCGTGTCGAGCGCGTAGATGCCGGTCGGAAACGCACCGATTCCGAGCCCCTGCAGCACGAACGACACCTGCGGCGTCTGTTCGGCGTCCTGAAGCGTCAGGTCAAACGACGCGCCCGTTTCGATCCACCATTCGAGGAGCGTGGCCTCGGCGACGCTCAGCCCGGCGCGGCCGTCCGGCGGCATGGCCTCCTCGTGCGACGCCGGAAGGCGGATGCGCCGCACCAGTTCGCTGGCATCCGGCTGTCCGGCGACGATGACCTCGCCGTTGGTTCCGCCCGCGATCAGACCCTCGGGGGTGTCGAGCCGCAGTTTGCCCTTGGCCTGCGAGGCTCCGTGGCACGATACGCAGCGCGCGTCGAGCGCCGGCTGGACGAGCGCCGCGTAGACCGGGAGGCTGCCCGGGTCCTCGATCGACGCGAACGCAACCCGCCCGCTGCCGCCCAGCAGCGTGCGCAGCGGGCCGGGCATGTGCTCGGCAAGGAAATCGGGGCCGTGGGTCAGGTTTCCGCCCAGGTGGCCGGCAACGACGAGCGCGGCGAAGAGCAGCAGCGAGGCGAGCTTGTGGGAACGCGTTACCGGCGCGGTGTGTACGCCCTCGATGCCCTGCCGCAGTCGACCGTAGTCGAGGAAGACCACCGCCACGGCGAGCGTAGCGACCGCCATGCCCGCGATCTTGTGGTAGAGCACCCCGTCCCCGCCGTATCCACCACCGGCCTCCAGGTCGAGACCCGCCCAGGCCGCCGCGACCGCCGCCCAGGCGCCGAGATGCACCAGCGTCGCCACGGCCGGTGCGGCCGCAAGGCCGAAGCCGAGCCGATTCCACCAGAAGAGACCCAGCGCGCCGACGAGCAGGCCGATGGGAAGGTGCACGAGCAGCGGATGGAACCGCCCGAAAAGCAGCGCCAGGCCCGACGCATCGCCCCCCGGGAGCAGGGCCTGGGCGTAGAGTGCGACGAGCGCGATGGCCAGGAGCACCCGGGTCGTGAACATGCGGGCGTAAGGGAGCGAGCGGGGCATCGGGACGCGAGAGCTTCGTAAGGATCTGGAAATCGGGCGGCGCGGCGTGTCAGGCGAGGATCTCGCGAACGACCCGTCCCGACACGTCGGTCAGGCGGAAATTGCGCCCCTGGAACGGGAAAACCAGGCGCTCGTGGTCGAATCCGAGCAGGTGGAGGATGGTCGCCTGCAGGTCGTGCACGTGCACGCGCCCCGAGACCGCCTGGTACCCGATCTCGTCGGTTTCGCCCCAGGTGAAGCCGCGCTTGACTCCTCCTCCCGCCATCCACATCGTGTAGCACTCGTTGTGGTGGTCGCGCCCGACGAACGGATTGTCCTGGCCCGACCGGTTCTCGAGCATGGGTGTGCGACCGAACTCTCCGCCCCAGACGACGAGCGTCTCGTCGAGCAGGCCGCGCTGCTTGAGGTCGGCGATGAGCGCCGCGGCCGCCCGGTCGGTTTCGCGACACCGGTCGAGGAAGCCCACGTTCAGCGCTTCGCTGGCACCGGCGCCGTGAGAGTCCCAGCCCCAGTGGAAGAGGTTCACGAACCGGACGCCCCGCTCGACGAGCCGCCGCGCCAGCAGGCTGTTGTTGGCGAACGACGTTTTTCCGGGCTCGGTGCCGTACATCGCGTGCACCCACTCGGGCTCCTCGGCGAGGTTCATCGCGTCGGGCACCTCCATCTGCATGCGGAAGGCGAGTTCGTACTGCGCGATGCGGGTCAGGATCTCCGGATCGCCGACCTCGGCGTGATGCTCCCGGTTGATCCGGGCGATCGCCTCGATCGTTCGCGCGCGCTCCTCCCGGTCGACGCCCTCGGGATCCGAGAGAAAGAGCACGGGATCGCCCTCGCTCCGGCACTGCACCCCCTGGTAGATGGTCGGAAGAAACCCGCTTCCGTAGACCGAGGCCCCGGCGTCGGGCTGGTTCGCTCCGGAGAGCAGCACGACGAAGCCCGGAAGGTTGCGGTTCTCGGTTCCCAGCCCGTAGACCGCCCACGACCCCATGCTCGGCCGGCCGAGCCTCGGGCTGCCGGTGTGCATCAGGAGCTGCGCCGGCGCGTGGTTGAACTGGTCCGAGTGCATCGCCTTGAGGAACGTGATCTCGTCGGCAACCTCGGCCAGGTGCGGTAGGTGATCGGAAATCCATGCACCCGACTGCCCGCGCCGACGGAAGGTCGCCTGCGGTCCGAGCATCTTCGGAACGCCCTTGATGAACGCGAAACGCTTGCCCTCGAGCAGCGATTCCGGGCAGAGCTGGCCGTTAAGGCGCTGGAGTTCGGGCTTGTAGTCGAAGAGTTCGAGCTGGGACGGCGCCCCGGCCATGTGGAGGAAGATGACCCGCTTGGCCCGGGGCGCGAAATGCGGGGCGCGCGGAAGCAGGGGGTCGGCGGCGGCCCCGAGGGAGCCGCCCGCCGTTCCGGTGCCCGTCGCGCCGGTCCCGGTCCCGGCGAACACTCGTTCCGCCCCGAGGAATGTCGCCAGCGCGGCGGCGCCCACGCCCGTCGAGAACGTGCCGAGGAAGTGGCGCCGCGTCATGGCCTGGAGGGCCAACCGTCGTTCGTGTTCCGGTCGCGTCATGCTCACTCCTTGGTAACGAATTCGTCGAGGTTGAGGACCACGTTGGCGACGAGCCGCAGGCCCTCGTCGCCCGGCGACGACTCGGCGACCTCGGCCAGGGCGTCCAGTTTCGTGGCGCTCGGTTCGCGGAAGAGTGCCGCCCGGTAGACCGCCGCGGCGAGATCGCGCGCCCCGGACGCCGGGGCCGATTCGCGCTTCACGCGCTCTGCCAGGGCTTCGGCCGCCTCCACGAACGCCGGGTCGTTCAGCGTCACGAGGGCCTGGAGGGGCGTATTCGTGCGGATGCGGCGTGAAACGCATACCTCCCGGCTCGGGGCGTCGAACGCCATCATCGACGGGTACGGCCCCGTGCGACGCCAGAACGTGTAGAGCGCACGCCGATAGCGGTTCTCGTCGGTGGCGGTGACCCATTGCAGGCCGCTGTACGGATTCCGCCAGATTCCCTCCGGCTGCGGTGGCATCACGGGGCGTCCGTACATCTTCCGGGAGAGCAGGCCCGACACGGCCAGCGCCTGGTCACGGAGTTGCTCGGCCGACAGGCGGAAGCGCGGACCGCGGGCGAGCAGCCGGTTCGCCGGGTCGCGCTCCAGGAGATCGGGCGTCACGCGGGACGACTGCCGGTAGGTGGCGCTCGTCACGATCTCGCGCAGCAGGCCCTTCACGCTCCATGCGTGGTGTTCGCGGAACCGGATGGCCAGCCAATCGAGCAGCTCGGGATGCGACGGAGTGAGTCCCTGCGTTCCGAAGTCCTCGACCGTTTCGACGATGCCGGTTCCGAAGAGCTGCTCCCAGAACCGGTTGACGAGGACGCGCGCGGTCAGCGGGTTCCCGTCTGAAACGAGCCACTCGGCGAGGCCCAGGCGATTGCGCGGAGCATCACCCGGCAACGGCGGCATCGAAGCGGGAACGGCGGGTGCCACTTCGGGTCCGCGCACGAGGAAATTGCCGCGGTCGAATACGTACGTGGCGCGCCGCGCGCCGGCGGGCAATTCGCGAAGCACGGGGGTACGCACCGGCTCGAGCGGCCAGTACGCGCGGTACAGCTCGCCGCGCTCCTTGCGCAGGGGCTCGGTCGCGTCGGCGATCTCGGCATAGACGTAGCGCAGGAACGCCCGGTCGGCCCCGGAGCGCATCGAATCGGGCCGGCCGACCACGCGCAGCAGCTCGTTCTGCCAGAACGTCTGCACGCGCCCGGTTTCGGCGGGGTCGCCCAGCCGCTGCGTCCATGCCGCGATTTCGGCGTCCATGGCGGGCGTCGAGACGGCCTCCATCATCCGCGCCTCCACGTCGGCGATCGCGGCCACGAGGCGCTCGCCCTCGGCGCGCCGCCCCTCGTCGAACGAATCCAGCGTCGGGAATTCGCTCGTCTGGTCCCAGTCGGCGGTCTGGTTGAAGAATGCGTAGACCCCGTAGTACTCCTCGTGGCGGAAGGGGTCGTACGGGTGCCCGTGGCACTGGGTGCAGGCGAAGGTCGAACCCTGCCACACCTCCCACGTCGTGTTCACGCGGTCGATGACGGTGGCCGAGCGGTACTCCTCGTCGTCGGTTCCGCCCTCGTCGTTCGTCATCGTGTTGCGGTGGAAGGCCGTGGCGAGCCGCGTCTCGTCGGTCGCGTCGGGCAGAAGGTCGCCCGCGAGCTGCTCCACGGTGAACCGGTCGAACGGCTTGTCGTCGTTGAACGACGTCACCACCCAGTCCCGCCAGCGCCAGATCGAGCGCGGGCCGTCCTTCTCGAACCCCTGGGAATCGGCGTAGCGTGCCAGGTCGAGCCACATGCCGGCCCAGCGCTCGCCGTACGCCGGATCGGCCAGCAGTTCGTCCACCACGGCCTCGTAGCCACCCTCGCAGACCCGCCCGACCTGCTGCGGGGTCGGCGGCAATCCGGTCAGATCCAGCGCCACGCGGCGTGCCAGGACGTCGCAGTCGGCCTCGGGCGAAGGCTCCAGGCCCTCGGCCTCGAGTCGTGCGAGCACGAACGCATCGATACCCCCGTCCCCCCAGGCGCCGTCGGTCTCGGGCGGCTCAGCCTCGGAAGGAGCCACGAACGCCCAGTGCGGCTGCCATTCCGCCCCCTGGTCGATCCAGCGACGCAGCACGTCGATCTCCTCGGCCGTGAGCGGGTCGTCGTCGCGCGGCATGCGTTCGGCCGGGTCCTCGTGCAGGATCCGGCGCATCAATTCGCTCGCGTCGGCGTCGCCCGGCACGATCGGCGTGCGCCCCGATTCCCCCTTCGCCAGGGCCTCGTCGCGGAACAGCAGCGAGACGCCCCCGGCCCGCTTGACGCCCCCGTGGCACTTGAGGCACCGGGCGTTGAGGATCGGACGGACCTCGGTCGCGAAATCGACCTCGTGGCCCGACGTACAGGCCGACAGCGAAAGCGCTGCGACGGCGGCGAGCGCGGCGGCGGCAATCCGGCGGCTGGGGCGTGACGGCATGGTTCGGGCAAACGGCACGGGTGGGGGGCGGCGCAATGTAATGGAGCCGCCGGAAACCGTCGAGCCGCCCCCCGGAGTCGGCGCGGATGCCTACCTTCGCCGAAATCCCTGCACTGCGTCATGCGCCGACCGATTCTCCTCGCCCTCGTCCTCGCTGTCCTCGCCGTCCTCGGCACGGGCTGCACGCGTTCGATCACGTTCTCTGCCGACGGGTTCCAGATCGCGCTCGACGCGAAAGGACGCATTCACGCGCTTGAAATGGCCCCCGGCGGCCCCGACTTCCTCCCGGCAAGGAGTGACGCGACCCTGCTGCAGCTTCGTATCGGCGGCGAATTCCGAAAGCCGGTGGCGGCCGCGCTCGAGGACACCGCGCTGGTGCTCACCTATGACAACGGCATGCGGGCGACGGTCGTGACCGGGTCCCGGATGCGGCACGTCTGGTTCCGCCTCGACCGGCTCGAGAACGCCGACGGGTCCGACGCCTCGGGCGCCGTCGATCTCGTGGCGTGGGGCCCGTTCCCGACCACCCTCGGCGACACGATCGGCGAAACGGTCGGCGTCGTGCGCGGCGGCGGATGGGCCATCGGCCTCCAGGCCCTGAATCCGAAGACGCTCGGCGGATGGCCGTGGAACGAGAACGACGCGATGCCGCAGATCGACATCTTCGAAAGCGGCGACCCGAATGACCTGACCGAGGCCGGCAAGCGCGAGGTGCTGTACCGCGTCGAGGCGGCCAAACCCGACACCTTCGGCTCGACGCTCCAGGCGTACACCCGCAACCGGTCGGCCGAACGCGTGGTCGAGAACTGGGGGCGCACGAAGTACGTGGCACCCGCCTACGACGACGGCGGGGTCATCGGCTCCTCGATCGCGCTCTTCGGCGTGCCCGACTCGCTTGCCCTCGAGACGATCGGGCTCATCGAGCAGGCACACGGCCTTCCGCACCCGATGATCGACGGCGAGTGGGGCAAGACGTCGCGCTCGGCGTCGGCCGCCTACGTCATCCTCGATTTCGCGGAATCGAACGTGGACCGGGCTATCGAGGTGGTCGAGAAGGCCGGCCTGCGCTACCTCTACCACGGCGACGCCTTCGAGACGTGGGGGCATTTCCAGCTGCGCCCACGGTACTTCCCGAACGGCGTCGAAGGACTGGCCGCCGCCGTGGCGAAGGCCGAGGCGCGGGGAATCCACGTCGGCGTCCATACGCTGTCGAACTTCATCACGACGAACGACCCGTACGTCACGCCCGAGCCCGACCCCCGGCTCGCGCGCGTGGGCTCGACGCGCCTGTCGGCTTCCGTCGATGCGACGGCCCGTGAAATCGCAATCGAGGACCCCACCTACTTCGTCGAGACGGGTAACAACAACCTGTTCACCGCGGTCATCGGGACTGAACTGGTGCGCTACTCGGGCGTCTCGTCCGAGGCTCCCTGGCGCCTGACGGGCGTCGAGCGCGGCGTCTACGGCACGACGGCCGCCGAGCACGATGCCGGAGCAGACATCGGGATGCTCGCCGACCATGGCTACCGCACGTTCCTCACGACGCCCGAACTGGGTGACGAGATGGCCGGTCGCATCGCCGACCTCTTCAACCGGGCCGGCCTCAGGCAGATCTCGTTCGACGGCCTGGAGGGCAACCGCTCGACCGGCATGGGCAATTACGGCGAGATCCTGTTCACGAAGGCCTGGTACGACGCGCTCTCGCCCGACATCCGGGAGCACTACATCGCCGACGCGAGCCGCACGTCGCACTTCTTCTGGCACATCTACTCGCGCATGAACTGGGGCGAGCCCTGGTACGCGGGCTTCCGCGAGAGCCAGACCGAGTACCGGATGAAGAACCAGGCCTATTTCCGGCGGAATTACATGCCGGGCATGCTGGGCTGGTTCTCGATGCGGGCCGAGACGAGCCTGGAGGACATCGAGTGGATGCTGGCGCGGAGTGCGGCCTACGACGCCGGATACGCCTTCTACACGTCGTTCGAGGCGCTCGAGAAGAACGGTGCCTCCGACGCGATACTCGCCGCGCTCGGTCGCTGGGAGAGGGCCCGCATGGCCGGGGCCTTCTCGGTCGAGCAGAAGAAGCGCATGGAAGACGTTTCGGGGGAATTCCACCTGGAAGAAACCGGCCCGGGAGCCTGGCTGCTCACCCCGATCACGATCGCGCGCGCCGAATTCGAGGCCCGGGAGCGGCAGCCGGGCGAGCCGTCCGGCGTGGCGCTGTCGGTCGAGAACCCGGGCGGTGCGCAACCCCTGGCCTTCACGGTGACGGCTTCGGGCGGAACGGTCCATGGCATCGTGCTGGAAGTGGACGGCCGACCGGTGTCGATCGCGGCGTCGCTCGCCGACAGCCAGCACCTCGTGTACCGCGGAGGGACGACGGCGACCGTCTACTCGGCGACGTGGAATTCCCGACTCACGGTGCCCGTCGACACGGAAGGCCTCACGGTCGGGCCGGGCGCGCACACGGTGCGGTTCGACGCGGCCCTGGGCGGCCCGTCCGGTGCGAAGGCCAGGCTCGAGCTTCGGGTCGCGGGGCCGTCCGAGCCGCTGGGAGCTTCGTGACGAGGGCGGCGCCGGTGCGCCGCGATGGTTACCTTGGGGCATGAGCAAGCGGAACGCCACCTCGCCCCCGCCCCGGCTCGTCGTGCGCAACGCGCGGCTCGATGACGTGCCGGCGATCGTCGCCCTCTCCGAGAAGGTGTACGGCGCCTCGAGCCTGCCGGGCTACCCGGAGGCCATGATCCGCGGCCAGATCCGCAATTTCGCCGACGGCATGTTCGTGGTCGTGCGCGGAGAGGCCGTGATCGGGTACTGTGCCACCTTCATCATCGACGGCGCGATCGCCCTGAAACGCCACACCTGGCTCGAGATCACGGGTGGTGGCTTCGCGGCGCGCCACGATCCGGACGGCGACTACCTGTACGGCATGGACGTATTCGTGGACCCCGACTACCGGGGCCTGCGCATCGGCCAGCGCCTGTACAACGAGCGGAAGAAGCTCTGCCAGGAATGGCGGTTGAAGGGCATCGTGTTCGGAGGTCGCCTTCCGACCCTGTCGAAACGCATCCGGCAGTACGGTTCGGTCGAGGCCTACGTCGAGGCGGTGCGGCGCCGTGCGCGACGGGATCCGGTCCTGACCTTCCAGCTGCGCAACGGGTTCGACGTGCTCGGGGTGCTGCCCGGGTACCTGCCCAAGGACCACGAATCGCTCGGCCATGCCGTGCACCTGCTCTGGCGCAACCCGCAGGTGCCGGAGGACGCGGCGCGCGAACGCACGAAGAAGTACGGTGCACATCTGCCCGACACGATCCGCGTCGCGGCCGTGCAGTACCAGCAGCGGCGCGTCGCCTCGTTCGAGGAGTTCCTCTCGATCGTCGAGTATTTCGTCGACGTGACGAGCGACTACCGCAGTGATTTCGTGGTTTTCCCGGAGATGTTCACCCTCCAGCTCCTGTCGATCGGGGACCAGGAGCTCACCGCGCGGGAGTCGATCGAGGCCCTGACCCAGTACACGCCCCGCCTGCTCGCGGCGATGCGCGACATGGCGATCCGGTACAACATCAACATCATCGGGGGTTCGCACCCGGTCATCGCCGAGACCGGACGGGTCGAGAACATCTGCCACGTCTTCCTGCGGGACGGCACGATCAGGAGCCAGGCCAAGATCCATCCGACACCGAACGAGGAGTACTGGTGGGCTATCGAGGGCGGCTCGCGGCTGGCCCCCATCGAGACGGACTGCGGCACCATCGGCGTGCTGATCTGCTACGACGCCGAGTTTCCCGAGCTCGCCCGGTATCTCGTCGACCAGGGGGCCATGATCCTCTTCGTGCCGTTCTGCACGGACGAACGCCAGGGGTACCTGCGCGTACGCTACTGCTGCCAGGCACGCGCGGTCGAAAACCAGGTGTTCGTCGTCATGGCCGGCAACGTGGGCAACCTGCCGCGCGTAGCGAACATGGACATCCAGTACGCGCAGAGCTGCATCCTGACGCCGTGCGACTTCGCCTTCGCGCGCGACGGGGTCGCCGCCGACTCGACGCCCAACTCGGAGATGGTCGTATTCGCCGACCTGCGGCTGGAATCGCTGCGCATGGCCCGAAATTCGGGCACGGTCAAGAACCTGCGCGACCGCAGGCACGACCTCTACCGCGTCGAGTGGTTCGGCGGCGTTCCCACGGGGAAAGCCGGGGGACCCGGCACCGCCTGAACCGCGGGTTCAGTGCGCGATCGCCAGCAGCGGGTCGCCCGTGTTCATGGCGAGCGAGGTGACCTGGAACAGCACGAGCCCGCCGACCGGAGCCGTGAGGGATTGCAGCGTCTCACCCCACAGGTTGGCCAGGCGGCCCAGGTCCTGCCCGGCTTCCACGACGTCACCCACCGCGGCAGCGGGGTAGTACAGCCCGTCGTGTTCCGACCGCAGCCAGGTCCAGCCCGGGTGCACGACCACCGGCTCGACCGCGCCCGGGACCGCCGGTCCCATGCCGAGCTCGGCCAGGACGCGGTGACAGCCCTCTTCGAGGATGCGGACCGATTCCTCGTCCCACACGCCCTGTCCGCCGGCCTCGGTCAGGATCGCCGGGACGCCGACGCGCGCCGCGGCGGCGTGCGTCATGCCGTAGAGGCCCTCGAGATCCCGCTCCACGACGTGCACTATGCCGTAGGCCTCGGCCATGCGGCGCGCCACGTCGTCGATGCGGGCGTCGCCGGTCCGGTTCCAGGCCGTGAACGGCACGAGCGCCTCGATCATGTCGCCGCCGTGCATGTCGATGTACGCGTCGGCCTGCCGGAGGACGTTTTCGAACAGCCAGTGGGCCCAGGCCTCGGTGAACGTTCCGCCTGCCGAACCGGGAAACTCGCGGTTGAGGTTCTTGCCGTCCGGGGGCGTCACGTAGATCGCCCGGGCGCGAAAGGCGACCGGGTTCGCGCTCGGAACGACGATGACCTGGCCCGAAATCACGGCGGGGTCGAGCGCCCGCCCGAACCGGGCCGCCGCCTCGACGCACGGGTATTCCCCGCCGTGGATGCCCGCGGTGACGACCAGGGTCGGCCCTTCACCGGCCCCGTTGACCAGGAAGACGGGCAACGGAACCGTGATTCCGGCGGCGGTGACGTCGACGGTGCCCTGCCGACGGGTTCCTGGCGCGGCGTCGAGGCCGCCCAGCGCGAGCATCCGGGTTTTCATGACAGCAGGTAGTCGATGACGTCGCGGGCCGAATACCGGGTGCGGCCCTTCAGGAAGCGCGCCAGCACCGAAAGGTCGTCGCCGCTGGTGAGCAGGGCAGGCTCGCTGCGCCCGTCCGGTCGCACCTGGGCGTGCCCGACGTTGGTCATCAGCGCGTTGCACAGACAGCGCCGCCCGACGGTGTCCTCTTCCTTTCCGCCCTTGCGGACGAAGTCGTCCACGGGTTCCGACGCGCAACGATAGTCGAGCCGCCCATCGTCGCCGCGGTAGGGCGTACGCAGGTATCCCAGGTCGCAGATGCGGGTGCGCGCCTCGTAGACCGCCTCGTCCGACACGCTCTCGGCCAGGTCCACGGTCTTGAACGGGAATCCGGTCGGCGAGGCGGTGTCGCTCGTACGTACCTCGACGGGCGCTTCGAGACTGCGGCGGATGACGGTCTGTCGGTATTCGTCGGTCAGCCCGGACTCGTCGCAGTAGGCGAACAGCGTACCGACCTGGATCCCCGTCCCGCCCGCCGCCTGCACCTCGGCGATCACGCCCGGCCGCCCGGCGCCGCCCGCCACCCAGAAGGGCAGCCCCAACTCGGCGATCTGGGCGAGATCGACCACGTCGCGCTCTCCGTACAGCGGCTCGCCCTTCTCGTTGTAGACCTTCTTGCCGCGGGGGGGCGCGTTGTGGCCGCCCGCCGTAGGCCCTTCGATGATGAATCCGTCGATGCGTCCGCTCGCCTTGCGGGCGAGCATGGTCGCGAGAGAATTGGAGGCGATGATCGGAAGGAACCGGGGCCGCTTCTGCGGACCGGAGGCTCCGATGTCGCCGGGATCGAAGCGCAGCACGTCCTTCTCGGGGTCGGCCGTGCCCTCCATGTCGAGTTTCAGCGTCGCCCCCCCGCCCTCGGCGAATCGATCCAGCACGGCCGGGATATCCTTCGGAATTCCCGCGCCCATCAGGATGTAGTCGACGCCCGCCATCATCGCGCCGTAGATCGACGGCAGCGTGGGCATCTGGATCTTGGTCAGGTAGTTGATCCCGACCGGGTTGCCGTGTCCTTCCCGGGCGAGCCACACCTCGACGAAATTCGCGAGCGTCGTCAGCCCGTCGCGGAATCGGTTCGCGCCCCGACGGAACATCGGCACCAATTCGTACGGCTCGCCCTCCCCGCGCCCCTCGGGCCGGAAATACTTCGCCATCACCTGGTCGGCGATGTCCCGCAGCGGAAACGCCTCCATGGCCCGACGTACGTGCCCGCCGAAATCGCCGTCCTGGAGGCGCCGGGCGAGTACCGCGTCGAGCGCCGTGCCCGACACCACGCCCAACTGCCCCGCCGACGAAACGGCGTTTGCGAGCACCCAGCCCGAAACCGCCACCCCCATTCCGCCCTGTATGATGGTCGGAAGACCCATCGCTGCCGTCATGTTGCCCTCCGGGCTTCGGTTGCGGGCGTGAGTCTAGGGTCTCGCGCGGGCGCGGGCAACCCTTGAATCCACCGATCGCACAGGTTAAGATCGAATTGGGACAAAACGCTCCATATCCGCGCCTGCCATGAACCGCCGCTTTTCGCTCCTCGTCGCCCTCGCGCTGCTGCCCCTGCTCCCTGCCTACGGCCAGAACGGGCCCGTCTTCAAGGTTTCGTACGACGAAGTGGTCGACGGAGGCCCGCTCACGGGCCGGGTCTTCCTGGTATTCGCCCGGGACGACACGAGGGAGCCGCGATTGCAGGTCGGCCGCTACGGCGTACCCTTCTTCGGCGTCGACGTGGAAAACCTCGGGCCCGAGGAACACGTGACGTTCGACGCGTCCGTTCTCGGCTACCCGCCGCGCTCCCTCACCGAGTTGCCGGCCGGGACGTACCGTGTCCAGGCCGTCATCAGCCGCTACAGCGAGTTCCGGCGCAGCGACGGCCACGTGCTCTGGATGCACGACGACCGGTGGGAGGGGCAGGACTGGCGCGTTTCCGAAGGCAACCTGTACAGCGTTCCGAAAACCATCGACTTCGACCCGACCTCCAGGGAAACCGTCTGGCTGTCCGTCGATCGGGTCATGCCGCCCGCCGAGATTCCACCCGATACCGAGTGGGTCAGGCGGTTCAAGATCCGCAGCGACATCCTTTCGGAATTCTGGGGGCGTGACATCTTCCTCGGCATGACGGTGCTGCTGCCAAGAGGCTACGACGAGCACCCCGGGGTCCGCTACCCGACCGTCTACAACCAGGGTCACTTCTCGCTGCGCCCGCCGTTCGGCTTCCGGGAGGGCTCGGAGTTCTTCGACGCGTGGACGGGAGACGGCTTCCCGCGGTTCCTCGCCGTGACGATCCAGCACCCGTGCCCGTATTTCGACGATTCGTACGCGGTCAATTCGGCGAACTGCGGACCCTTCGGCGACGCGATCCACCAGGAACTGGTCCCCGAATTCGAACGGCGATTCCGCGCGATCCCGGAAGGGTGGGCGCGCACGCTCACGGGCGGATCCACGGGCGGCTGGGAGGCCTTCGCCCTCCAGGTCTTCTACCCGGACTTCTACGGCGGATCGTGGGCGTTCGCGCCCGACCCGCTCGACTTCCGCAACGTGGAAGGCATCAACATCTACGAGGATACGAACGCGTTCTGGCGGCAGAAGGAGTGGTATCGCGCGCCGATCATCAATACACGCGACCACCTGACGGGCGAAGCGCTGCTCACGTCCGAGCAGCGCAACCGCATGGAACTCGTCAACGGAACGAAGGGCCGCTCGGGCGAGCAGCTCGACATCTGGAGCGCGGTCTTCGGACCGGTCGGCGACGACGGGTACTTCAAGCCGCTCTTCGACAAGGCCACGGGCACCATCGATCCGTCCGTCGCCGAGTACTGGCGCGAGCACTACGACCTGCGCCACATCCTGCAACGGGACTGGGCGACCCTCGGCCCGAAACTGGTCGGAAAGCTGCACACCTACGTCGGCCTGATGGACAACTTCTTCCTCGATTTCGGGGTCTACCACATGGAGGAATTCCTCGAGTCCACGACAGACCCGCACTACGCCGGCTCCTTCACGTACGGGAAGCGGGGTGGGCACGGCTGGCGACCGTTCGGGAGCGACGAGTTGATGCGCATCATGGCCGAGCACATCGTGCGCAACGCACCCCCCGGGGCGGATGTCGCCGGGTGGAGGTACTGAGCCGCCCGCCGAGGACTATTTTGTCTACCTGACGGAATCAAACGCTCCTGCCGCCATGCGCATTCGCCGCCTGACCGCCCTGGTCCTTTTCGCCTGCGCCGCCCTCCCCGTGTCGGCCCAGCACTTCCCCACCGACGATCCGGTCATCAAGGCCATGTGGCAGACCGGCGTCGTGGAGTCGCAGACCCGCTCGCTCGGGCACCAGTTGATCGACGTCGTGGGACCCCGCCTCGCCGGTTCACCGCAGCTCGACCAGGCCCAGCGGTGGCTGCTGGATACCTACGCCTCGTGGGGTGTCACCGCCCGCAAGGAGGAAGTCGGAACCTGGCGGGGATGGGACGCCGGATTCCTGCACGTCGACCTGGTGGCGCCGCGCCTGCAGTCGCTGGAAGCGGAGCTCCTGTCGTACAGCGCCGCGACCGACGGACCGGTCGAGGCCGAGGTCGTGATGCCGCCGGCCGGGCTGTCGAAGGAGACCGCGGCGGCCTGGCTCGCATCGGCCCGCGGAAAATTCGTGATGGTATCCGCGCCCGAGCCGATGTGCCGCGCGCCCCAGGAATTGAAGGCTAATGCCCGGCCGGAGACCGTGCAGCACATCGACGAGGAACGGGCCGCGCTTCGGCGGGCGGTCGAGGAACGGTGGCAACCCGTCGCCGACTTCCGCCGTCGAACGGCCGTACTGGATTCCGTCGGGGTCGCCGGATTCGTCTCCTCGCAGTGGTCGGGCGGATGGGGCGTCAACAAGATCTTCTCGGCCCAGTCGCAGAAGGCGGTGTCGTTCGACCTCTCGTGCGAGGACTACGGGCTGCTCTTCCGGCTGCTCGAGAGCGGGCATGCGCCGAAACTGCGGGTGAACGCGACCTCGCGCGACCTCGGCGTCGTACCCCAGTTCAACGTCGTCGCCGAGATGCGCGGATCCGAGAAGCCGAACGAGTACGTGCTCCTCGGGGCGCATCTCGATTCCTGGGGCGGTGCGACGGGTGCGCTCGACAACGGCACCGGTTCGCTCACGATGCTCGAGGCCGCGCGCATCCTGAAGGCCACCTATCCGAATCCCAAGCGCACGATCCTCATCGGCCACTGGGCGAACGAGGAGATGGGCCTGATCGGCTCGGCCGCGTTCCGCGACGATCATCCGGAGGTCATGGAGGGCCTGCAGGTGGCGTTCAACCAGGACAACGGCACATGGCGGTTCGAACGCATCGAGGGCCAGGGCCTGCTGTCTTCGGCCGAGTTTCTTCCGAAATGGATGGCCGCCGTGCCCTCCACGATCCGCGAGCGCACGCTGATCGAGGTGCCCGGACCGCAGGCCAACTCCGGCAGCGACCATACGTCTTTCGTGTGCGCGGGCCTGCCCTCCTTCCGCCTGCAGTCGCCCTACGACGAGTACCGCCAGTACACGTGGCATACGAACCGCGACACGTACGACAAGATCGTGTTCGACGACCTGGCCGAGAACGCCACGCTGGCCGCGATGCTGGCGTACATGGCGAGCGAGGACCCGGAGCGGACCGGTCGCGTCAAGGGCCTGCTGCCGACCGATCCGCGCACCGGACAGCCGCGCGCCTGGCCTACCTGCCGGCCGCCGCAGCGCACCCCGCGCTGACGCCTCGCCTTGGATCACCCACCCAGCCCAGAAGCGATGAAGAACGTCCTCCTGGCCGTGACGATGTTCGCGGCCGCATGCGGCGCCCCGGCGCCGGCTCCCGTGGCCCCCGCCGAACGCATGATCCCGATCTCGACCCCGATGGGTGAATTCGAGGTCTATACACGCAAGGTCGGCGACAACCCGAAGATCAAGGTGCTCCTGCTCCACGGCGGGCCGGCCGCGACGAGCGAGTACTTCGAAGTGCTCGACCGGCACTTCCCGAACGAGGGCTTCGAGTACTACTACTACAACCAGCTCGGCTCGCACCGCACGGGCACGGCCGGCAACGACTCGCTCTTCCTGTCGCTTTCGGACTCGCTGCAATCGAGCTACGACGACCTCTGGACCACCGAGCGGTTCGTCGAGGAGGTGGAACAGGTACGACAGGCGCTTGGCCTGGATTCGAGCAATTTCTACCTGCTGGGCCACTCCTGGGGCGGAATCCTCGCTACCGAATACGCCCTGAAGTACCAGCAGCACCTGAAGGGGCTCATCATCTCGAACATGATGGCGAGCTGCCCCGAGTATGACCGGTACGCTGCCGAAGTACTGGGTCCGCAGCTTCCGCCCGACGTGCTGGCCGAAATCCAGGCGCTCGAGGCCGCGAACGACTTCGGGAATCCCCGCTACGCCGAGCTGCTCAACCGGTACTACTACGTCGAACACGTCTTGCGTATGCCGCTCGAGACATGGCCGGACGCGGTGAACCGGGCGTTCGCGAACATGAATTACCACGTCTACAAGCTCATGCAGGGCCCGTCGGAATTCGGCATCTCCGGTCGCCTCGAGACGTGGGACCGCTCGGCGGATCTGCCCAACATCGGCGTTCCGACGCTGGTCATCGGCGCCGAGCACGACACGATGGACCCGAAGTACATGGAGTGGATGGCGACCCAGCTCCCGAAGGGACGCTATCTCTACTGCCCGAACGGCAGCCACATGGCCATGTGGGACGACGAGGCGACCTACGCCGCCGGCCTCATCTCCTTCATCAGGGACGTCGACGCGGGCGCGCTCTGAACCCTCCATGCGCACCTCCCCGGCCCTGATCGTCCTGCTCCTCGTCGCGGGCTGCACCGCCCAACCGCCGCGCGATCCCGCCATGGGCCGGGCGCCGCTCGTCGAACCCGCGTACGCGCCGCTACCCCTCGGGCACGTCCGCCCCGAGGGGTGGCTGCGCACCGAGCTCGAGAACATGGCGAGCGGCATGACGGGGCACCTCGACGAGTGGTATCCGACGGTCGGACCCCGCAACGGCTGGGTCGGGGGCGACGGGGACGCGTGGGAACGCGGACCCTACTGGCTCGACGGCCTGGTGCCGCTGGCGCACATCCTCGGCGATTCGGCGCTCGTCGCGAAGGCGCGCCCGTACATCGAGTGGACGCTCGCCTCGCAGCAGGAGAGCGGCTATTTCGGTCCGACCCCCGAGGGGCCGGGCACCGAGAACCTTCCGCAGGAACAGCGGCTCAACCGGGCCGACTGGTGGCCGCGCATGGTGATGCTCAAGGTGCTGCAGCAGCACCACGAGGCGACCGGCGACGAGCGCGTGATCGAGTTCATGCGGAAGTATTTCCGCTACCAGGCATCCATGCTTCCGTCCCAACCGCTCGACCGGTGGACGGGCTGGGGCAAGGCGCGGGGCGGGGAGAACCAGGCGAGCGTGCAGTGGCTGTACGACCTGACGGGGGACCGCGAATTGCTCGACCTGGGGCAGGCGCTCTTCGACCGGACCGACGACTGGACCGGCGACTTCGCGGCAGGGAAGACGGCCGACGATTACTGGCGTACGCACGTGGTGAACGTCGCCATGGCGGTCAAGCAGCCCGCCGTGCAGTACCGGCAGACGGGCGATCTTGAGTACCTCGACGCGGTCGATCGCGGCCTCGCCGGGCTCATGGAAAAGCACGGGCTGCCCATCGGGATGTTCACCGGGGACGAGGAATTGCACGGAACCGACCCCACGCACGGAACGGAGCTCTGCGCGGTCGTCGAGTTCATGTACTCGCTGGAGTACCTCGTGGGGCTGACCGGCCGGGTCGATTTCGCCGACCGGCTCGAGCGCGTGGCGTACAACGCGCTTCCGACCATGACCCTGCCCGACTATACGGGCCGGCAGTACTTCCAGCAGGTCAACCAGGTACGCATCGCCGACGAGCACCAGCAGATCTTCGTGACGGGATACGAGGACGCGACGTGTTTCGGCCTCCTGACCGGGTATCCGTGCTGCACCGCGAACCTGCACCAGGGTTGGCCGAAGTACGTGCGCACGATGTGGTTGCGCGCGCCGGGCGGTGGACTGGCCGCTCCGGTGTACGGCCCTTCCACGGTCACGACCACGGTCGGCACCGGCGCCGTCCCGATCACGCTGCGCGAGGAGACGGACTACCCGTTCGAGGGCTCGGTGCGGTTCACGATCTCGACATCTGCCCCGGTGGCGTTCCCGCTCCACCTTCGCGTGCCCGGGTGGGCCACGTCGGTGGGCTTGACGCTCAACGGAACCGCGGCCGGCGTGCCTTCCGAGGCCGGCACGTTCGCGGTCATCGACCGCACGTGGAGCGACGGCGACGTCGTCGAACTCGTCATGGACCTTCCGATCGCCGTGTCGCGGTGGCACGAACGCTCGGTCGCGGTCGAACGTGGGCCCCTGCTGTTCGCGCTGGACGTCGAAGGGGAGCGCCGGGAGGACGCCTCCCGGGCCGTGGGCCTCGAACCGGGTTCGATCGGAACCATGCACGTCGAATTCCACCCGGCGCAGGCGTGGAACTACGGGCTCCTGCTCGACACGGACGATCCCTCGTCCTCGCTGGAGATCTTGCGACGCGAGCCCGCGGCCGACGCGACACCGGGCTTCGCCGGTGCGGCGTACCCCTGGACACGGGAGACGGCCCCGATCCGGATCCTCGCCGCGGGGCGCCGCATCGATGCCTGGAAGGAGTACAACGCCGCGGCCGGGCCACTTCCGCCCAGCCCCGTACGGCTCCCTCCCGGCGAGCCGGAGACCCTGACGCTGATCCCCTACGGAGCGTCGACGCTGCGCATCGCCGCGTTTCCGCTCATCTACCAGCCGAAGTCCTGAGCGGTATTCCGTGGAAACCGCACTGCTTCCCAACCTGCTGGGGTTTTCGGGCGTCGCGTTGAACGTGCTCTGGCCGTTCCTGCGCGGTCGCACGGCCATGCTGTGGGGCCAGGCGCTGGGCGCCTTCCTGTTCGGCCTCCATTACGTGCTTGTCGGGGCGTACACGGGGTCCATCATGGCTACCCTCGCCGGCCTCCAGGCCGTGCTCGCCATTCCCCTGGGGACCCGGCCGGGCTTTCGGAAGATCTATCTCGGCATGCTGCCGGTCATCGCGCTCGGCCTGGCCCTGTCCTGGCAGGGGTGGCCGTCGGTGTTCGCCTCCATCGCGATGGCGGTGACGAGCATAGGGCGCTACCAGACCGAGGTGCTGCGCTTTCGCGCGCTGCTCCTGGCCTGCGTGCCGTTCTGGACGGGGCACAACCTGATCGTAGGCTCCATCCCCGGGCTGTCGAGCGATGCGCTGACGATCGCCAGCGGCGGGTACATGCTTTGGTGGACCTGGAAGCAGCAGCGCCTGGTGGGGGTGTAGCGCGTTTCGATCGTGGCCGGTACCTTCGGCCCTCCGCCAACCGCTGACCCCATGAAATCGCGAGCCATCGTCGGCCTGGTGGCCGGCTGCACCCTTCTGCTGTCCGCGATCCCGCACGCGTTCATGGGTTGGCCGTCCTTCGAACCGGTGCTGGCCGCAGCCTCGGTCGATGGCGAAGCCGTCACGGGACTGAAGATCGGGTGGCTGTACGGATCGTTCACCATGGCGGGTTTCGGCGCCATCGTCATCCTGGCCGCGTGGTCCAGCCTGCGTCGTACCGCTCCTCCGGGCTCCGCGCCCGCAGTGGTCGCGATCGCCACGCTGGCCTTCGGGCTGTGGGCGTACCTGGGGCACGGAATGCATCCGCATTTCCTCCTGTTCATTGCCCAGGGCCTTCTCGTGGGATACTACGCCGTGCCCGCCCGGTCTCGCGCATAGACGACCGTCGACGGGCGGCTCCTGCCGTTCCGGGCGGCTGCCTCGCGCCCTCCCCCGGCCTGCCCGGCGTCAGTCCTCGCCCCGCCTGGCGTAGGGAACGTAGATGTCCTGTTCCAGGAAACGCTTCAGGATGCGCAGGTAGAGAGCCCAGCAGGTCGACGTGCGGCGGAAGTGGGCGTTCGCCTCTCCCCATCCCGTGTGCTTGAACCGGACGATCACCCGGTCACCCGCCTCCTCCAGTTCGAGTCCGACCACCGTACCCTGCCAATCCCGGTCGGCGCGGGTGATCTGCCACTCGATGGCCGTCCCGGGTCTTACGCGTCGCACCACGCCGTTCCAGTCGAACCCGGGACCGAAATAGAACCGGTACTCCTCGCCGGCGACGGGTTGGCCCGATGCGCTCAGGGTCCACCAGACGTCGAGTCCCTCGGGGGCCGAGACCGCGTCGAACACGTCGGCGATCGGAGCGCGGATCTCGATTTCGTGGAGGATCTGGTGCATGGGCGGCCGATTGTCGGGGGGCCGTCGGAATCTCGGTATCAGCGACGCAGGATGTCCAGTGCAGTCTCCAATTCGACATCCCGACCGGCTTTCAGCTCCTGCGCGGTCAATCGCACGAAGACGTGCGGTTCCACGCCCACTCCCTCGAATCGCCGACCGTCCGGAAAGACCTCGCGCTTCGTTCCGACCGAGAGAAACATGCCGTCCCCGAGGTCGCCGAACCACGGTTGGCCGGTGGAACCTGCAGTGGTCGATCCTACCAGCGTCGCACGATCGTTGTCGCGGAAGGGTTGTACGAAGTCCTCGCACGCCGAATGGCATCCCTCGTCGACCAGGATCGCGATCGGGCCCCGGTATCGCCCCTCTCCGGGGCTCGTTTCGGAGGGCCAGGCCATGTGCGGCCTGCGGAAATCAGACGAGCCGTAGCCTGCCTCGGCGCCGGCGGCGAAGAGGGCGATGCGCATGGGGGTGGACTCGGCCCACCAGCGCCACGGCCGGTCCATGAGCGCCGAGATGAACGCGGACGGCGTATTGCCCCCTCCGTTTCCGCGTACGTCCACGACGAGGCCCGGAGCCGTGACGAACGAGTCGAGCGCGGCGAGGGCCCGCT
>JANJTM010000062.1 GCA_024711125.1 Rhodothermales bacterium | reverse complement strand
CCCGCGCGCCCCCGGCGCCTAACCCCCGCCGGGGGGCCACCCGGCCCCGTGCGGGGGGGGGGTCCTGGGGCCTGTGGCCGGGGGCCCGCGCCCCGGCCGGCGGGGCGGCCCCGCCCCGGGCCGTTCCCGTCTGGAATCACTTGACGAGCGTCAGCGTGCGGGTGACCGAGCCCGCGGGCGTCGCGAGCCGGGCCATGTACAGGCCGCTGGGCAGCGAAGCCGCGTCGAACGACACGACGTGCGCGCCGGCCGGGCGGAAACCGCTCACGAGCGTCGATACGGCGCGGCCGAGCGCATCGTACACCGTCAGGCTCACGTCACCGGCCGACGCAAGGTCGAAACGCAGCGTGGTCGTCGGGTTGAACGGGTTCGGGTACGCGGCGTGCAGCGCGAATTCCGACGGCGTTTCCAGGGTTTCGGACGCAACGTTCACGACCGCACCGATGTCCTCGGGGAAACGCGGCTCGATCTTGAAGTTGTTGAACGAGTACCACAGGATGCCCTGCACGAAGTCGAGCGTCTCGCCGACCGAGAACACCGACCCGGCGTCGTTGCCGGGCCATGCGATGAACGACGAGACGTCGTTCACGCGGAGGCCGTTCTCGACGGTGTTGTCGCTGGAAACGAGGAACTCGCCGAAGTTGCCCGCCGCACCGTCGGCGTTGGTCGACACGACGTCGACGGTCTCGACGCGCACGAACATGCCTTCGAGCGCCTCGGCCACGTCGAGATCCTTGAGCATGTCGGTCGTGACGTTGATCGGGTTGTAGGGCGTGCCTTCCCCGACGTATTCGTACGTGATGTCGCGCAGCTGGGTCAGGTCGAACGCCTCGACGATCCGCGCGCGGGTGATGCGGATGACGTCACCCAGCTTGCGGCCGGCGAGGGGGTTGTTCTGGCTCCGGATCGTGAGTCCGTCGAAGAGCCCCGTGCCGTCCTGGATCGCCAGCAAACCTGCCGATCCCTCGACCGCCGACGGATCGACCATGATGGTCGCGACGACGTTCATGTCCACCGTGAGATTGGTGAACGGGGAGGGGCCCCGCCCTCCGGAGAACGTCGTCTGGATATCGCGGATGTCGTTGATCCCGGCGTGCAGCACGCGGTAGTACTGCGTCGCCGACTCGGAGACGCCGTCGTTGGTGTCCCTGGCGTAAATCTTCCACGTGACGAAGTCCCCGTCGGGAAGCTCGGGGATCTCGAACGTGAAGAGGTTGCCCGCGCCCGCGACACCGGCCACCGTGGCTTCGGTCGGCCGGCTGCTGGAGGTGTACCGTACTTCGGCCGTGGCGATCGAGAGGCCGCCGTCCGGCGTGATGGTGGCGCTCACGGACACCGGCGCGTTCGCCGGCACGCCCGCGGGACCCGTGACCGCCGTGATGTTCGGCGGCGAGGAGGTCACGACGAGGTCGGCGGGGGTCCAGGGCACGATCTTGAGCACGGCCGCCGGGGGGTCGCCGATCTGGAACGGATCGAAATTCGACCGAAGCAGCGCGAAGCCCTGGATATTGACGTTGGCGCCGACGGGCGGTGCGATGAAGTCGTTGGTCGCGAAGAACTCGCTCGGGTAATCCGACTTGTCGTTCCGGTACGCCAGCGACATGTCGTCGTTCTGGATCATCGCGCCGGTCGCGAGGTCACGGACGGCAAAGTTCGGACGGGTATCGTTCCGGTTCGGAGACTGGAAGACCTGGACGCCCTCGATACGCACGAACTGCTGGTTGAGTGCGCTCAGATTGTCCCAGTTCACCCGGATCTTCTGGTCTCCGGTCGAAACGTTGAGCTGATCGACGGTGACCGTCACCGGATCGAGGATCGAGGCGGGCAGGCCGCGGTCGGCATACGTACCGAGCACCTCCACCGAGATCGGGGAGAACTGCACGCCGGTGCCGAAATAGGCGATGTTGCCGGTCATGCGAACCACGTCGCCGACGAAGAGACCGAGCGTGCCGTTGACCCGGTAGTTGCCGTCGACCACCTGGAGATCGTTGCCGGCGGGTCCGTCCGTGGCGGCGCTGACGTCGCGCACGAAGAAGTGGATGCGCGACACGTTGCCGTTCGATACGCTGGACAGACCCGAGTAGCGCGGATCGCTGAGCACGACCGCCTCGAAGCGCACCATGAGGTTGGGGTCGGCGTTGTTGGCCGACGTCGTGTACGTCGAGCGGATCTGCTGCATGTTCGTCGCCGTCACGGCCGAGCCGAGGCTCTTGACGAAATCGAGCCCTGCCTGCGGAAGGGTATTGATCTGGCGGATCGTGACGTCCTGCTGTGCCGCTGCGGGAGCCGCGGCGAGGAGCAGGAGCGTGACCCAGGTGGTAACGCGCAGTTTCATGGGTGCGTGGGTTTACTTGATGATCACGAACTTGCCGCGCTGCACGCGGCCCGAGTCGAGGTCCTTGACGGTGAACAGGTAGAGACCGCCGGCGATGCCGAGGCCGTTTTCGGAAAGCAGGTCCCAGGAGTGCTCGCCGCCGGGCAGCACGCGACCGGCGGCACTCAGGTCCCGGTACCACCGCACGTCGCCGGCATAGGACGCCGCGTCGTGGTCCAGCGTGGCGACCACTTCGCCGGCGGCGGTGTAGATCCGGATCTCGCTGCGGGCCGGCAGGTTGTAGAAATTGAGTTTGCGCGTGCGCGACGTGCTGCCGTCCCACGCCGCCTGCACGCGGTACGGATTCGGGTAGACGCCCACCTCGAGGTCCCCGGCGGCGGGGGTGCCCGGAAAGACGCGTACGCTGGACGCCACCCGCGAGGATTCGAAGGGCTCGAGCCCGGCCGAAGCGTCGCCCGTGTCGAACGAGGTCACCGCGAACAGGTACTGCCAGCCGCTCTTCAGGTCGCGGGCCTCGAAACGGTACCAGTACTCGGTTTCGTCGCCGTCGAACCGGGCCGGGGAGGGAAGTTCCACTTCGCCGAACCCGTTGTTGAACCCGGTCTGGTTGCCCTCCGCGTCGTATTGCGCGATAAGACCGGCTTCGGACACGATGGCGCCGCGCAGGTCGTCACCCGGGTTCGAGCGGTACAGCCGGTATCCCTCGAAATCGGCCTCGCCCGAAACGGGATCGACCGAGGCTTCGGCCGAACGGTCCCAGTAGACCGCTACCACCGGGGCGGCTTCCGGGTCCGGCCGCTCGAACTCCACGCGCACCTTCGGATTGGCCGGAGGCTCCGGGATGAGGAAACGGTCGAGCCGGCCGTTTCCGTTCACGTCCTCGCCGGGATCGAGTTCGCCGTCGAGGTCGTGATCCTCGCCGGCGTACGTCCGGCGCGCCCATTGCAGGTTGTTGGCCAACAAAAGCCGGCTCGCCGGGGTGTCGACCGCTTTTCCCGCCTGGCCCTGGAACTCGTCGGGTTTCATCGCGGCCACGAAGGCGAACGTGACGCGCAGCGTATCGCCCGCGGGCACGGTCGGAAACGGGCCGAACGGCGTGAGGCCGATCCAGTTGCCCGCGCCGCTGATCCCGTCGGTGCGCAGCCGGCTGTACCAGTTTTCCAGTTCGATCCGGTAGATGGCTTCGGACCCGTACGATGCCGGATCCGGGTAGGGCTCGGCCATGCGGCGGTACCGGTCCTCGTCGGTGGCGGGTCGGTTGAGTTCGTCGATTCCGCCCGTGAACAGCCACCACCTGGGATTGACGCGCGGCGGGGCATATCCGTCCCGGCGGAACGCGTCGGCCAGGCTGGGATGCACGAAGCGCACCCGGCCGGTGCGGGGGTCGCGCCACTCGGCGCCCAGGACGGCCACGGCGCCGTAGGTATTGAGCGTCTCCTCGAGACCGCCCGCGTTGAACGCATACGAGGCGTGCAGCGAATCGATGTAACCGATGCCGTTCTTGTTGAAATACGCGCTGCCCGTCTCGTCGGTCGTATTGACGTTCCGCACGACCAGGTCATGGAAGAGCCCGACGTATACGCTGTCCCATGCCGACGAGGATTCGTTGACCAGGTCGAACTGCGCGATGACGAACGTCTCGGCGAAAGGGAAATTCCACGCGTAGGTATTCTGCAAGACCTTCAGCCCCAGCCGACCCTGCGGGTCCGGGGTTGGAATCGACGTTCCCGGCAGCACGCGGGCCGTGTCGGTGTACGACGTGGAGAGGTCCTGGTGCGAAACCGCGTCGCGCGTGAAATACGGCGACGTCGTGAGCGAACTGCGCAGGCGAAAACCGGTCAACGGCGCGAACTCGTACCCCGAGGCGCCGGGGCGGTACCCGGACGACGCCGTCACGGCCGCCGTGCGCACCGCGACCGTTCCGTCGGAACGACGGGCTGCGACCCAGAGGCCGGACTCGAAGAGGTGCTCGACTCCCGAATCGAGAGGATACTCGAACGACGGGGTCCCGGACGGATTCGCGCGCACCGACGCACGGCCGAAGAACCCGGCATTCGTCACCGTGAGTCCCACGTTGCCGACGTCCACGACCGATTCCTCGAACGAGCTCTGCGCGCGGACGGGTCCGGGCGCGAGCGCGACGAGCAGCATCGCGGGAAGCAGGATTCGGGACATGGGGGCTCGTCCGTGAAACGGGCGGTGCGCTTCCGGTCCGACGGCACGCTGGTTGTCGAAGCGGGCGCGATCCGATCCCGGCTGGGGCGTCCCGGCCGGAAGGCACGGGATCCGGGAAGAGTCGGCCCGGAAATAAACAGCCTGCACCGTGCCCGGCGCAATGCGGATTACGAACAGTTAATCCACATGGACGTTACTCCCCGTCCCGAAACCCCTTCCCGGGCCGCAGGCCCGGCATTTCCGACCCGTGGTTCGTCACTCCGCACGGCTTTTTCACGTGGCACCCGCGCTGGCGCTCTGCGCGGCGGTCGCGTTGGCATCCGCAGGCTGCAGGGCTGGTGACGGGGAGGGCGCATCCCGCTACCGCACGGGAGCACCCGGGCACGCGGAGGGAACCGGCCGATTCTACATGGGTCGTGAGATCGCGCGCGTGGTCGAAACCGAGCACTCGCTTTCGGTCTCGGAGCGTCCGGATCGCGACGTGCGGGAGCTTCCCGACCGACTCGTGGCTTCGCTGGGGCTCAAACCCTCGGACATCGTGGCCGACATCGGGGCCGGCGAGGGCTACTACACGCTTCGCCTGGCCAGGACGGTTCCGCACGGACGGGTGCTGGCGGTCGACCTGCTCGTGCCGGCGCTCGATTCTGTCGCCGCCCGGGCTGCGGCCGAGGGTCTTCGCAACGTGCAGACCGTGCTGGGCAGCGAAACCGATCCGGGACTTCCCGACGGCCGGGTGGACCTCGCGCTGATCGTCGTGTCGTACCACGAGTTCACGTACCCGTACGAGATGATGACGGGCATCGCCCGATCGCTGGCTCCCGACGGTCGCGTCGTGGTGATCGAATACCGGGGTGAGGACGAGACGATCGACGTGCCTCCCGTCCACCGGATGACCGCCGAGCAGATCGTCCGGGAGATGGATGCCGCGGGCCTGGAACTGAGACAGGCTCGGGACGTGCTCCCGCAGCAGCACATGCTCGAGTTCACGAAAAGGGTCGAAGGGCCCGGAGCGGGGTCGTCGTGACGGCCGAATGGTGGCTGGTGGCGGGAATGGGCCTGGCGGGGAGCGCACACTGCATCGGCATGTGCGGAGGGTTCGCGGTACTCGCCCACGGAGCGGGCCGTCGCGGCCTCGGGCGCACGTTCACCTGGCTGGGCGGAAAAGCCGTTACCTACGCGGCGCTGGGCGCGGTTGCCGGACTGGCGGGGCACGCCGTCCGGTCGGCAACCGGGACGCAGACCGTACTGACCGTCGCCGTAGGGCTCCTGCTGATCGCTCTCGGGCTCGCGTCCGCGGGCGTCATTCCCGACAGGATGCCCGGCTTCGGGGCGGCAGGGCCCGCGTTTTCGCGCGCCATGGCCCGCATCGTGGGCCGGCCGGGGCCGACGGGGCCGTTCCTCCTCGGTCTCCTGAACGGACTGCTTCCGTGCGGACTCGTCTACGCCGCCCTGGCGGCGGCGGGAACCGGGACCCTTTTCGGGGGCGCGACGACGATGCTCGTGTTCGGCGCGGCGACCGCGCCGTCCCTCGCCGCGACGGCGTGGGCGGCGGGACGACTCGGGCCCGTCGTGATGCGCCGGGTCGCCCGGGCGGGCGGCTGGCTCGTCGTCGTTCTCGGACTGCTGACGTTGTGGCGGGCCTGGATGACCGCGATGCACGCCGGCGGCCACGCGGCGCTCTGACCGACCTCAGAACGCCAGCACGGCCACCAGGAACAGGACCAGCGCCACGAGCACCACGATCGCGCCCACGAGTTCGCCCTGGCCCGTCGTGCTCCGGAGATACAACGGCACCTCGGCCGTGGCGGCCGGTGCGGCGACGATCGGCGCGGGCCGCCGGCCCGCCCCCGGAAACGCGGCAGAACCGCTTCCCGGACGGGCGACGGCGCGGCGGGACCCCGACTGGAAGGCAGCCGGGGCGCTCCAGGCGCCCTTGTGCGACGATACGCGCCAGTAGAGCGTTCGCCCGTCCTGCGGAAGCACGCCCAGCAACTGGAGGGAATGGGCGGTGCCGACCATCGCATCGACGAGTACGCGATCGAACCGGTCGGACTCGGAAACCTGGACGTGATGGCTGTCGGTGACACCCCGTGACTCCCACTCGAGGGTTACGGCGCTACCGGGCACGGGTTCGCCGTCGGTCGGGGATACGGGCACGGCGTGGAGAAGGTCAGACATGGTCGTTGGGGTGTTGGGATTCCTTGGGATCCGAATCGTCGAGCAGGGCGCGGATGGCCGGTGTCGTCGTGTCGTCGAACTGCCCGCTGCGCACGGCCCACGAGAAGGCCCAGACGCCGGCTCCGGCCAGGAGCAGCGCGGCGGGAACGAGCAGGAAGAGGATGTTCATGGACGGTTGGAGTCTCCGTACGGCGCGCGTCGGAAGGTGCGCTGGGCAATCGACGACAACACGACCGCCAGCGAACTGACCGGCATCGCCACGGCCGCGAGGAGCGGATCGACCCGCCCCGCGATGGCCAGCGCGGCTACCACGACATTGTAAACGAGCGACAGGCCGAGGTTTCGGCGTATCACGCCCATCACGCGACGCGACGACGAGAAAACGAGCGCCACGGAGGCCAGGCCTCCGGACGTAAGGAAGACGTCGGCCGCCACGAGTGATGCCTGCGTGCCGCCGGGAACGGCGATGCCGACGTCGGCCTGGGACAGCGCGGCAGCGTCGTTGACGCCGTCGCCGATCATGACGACCGTGCGTCCGCCGCCCTGCAGTCGTTCGACGAGGGCCTTCTTGTCCTCCGGTTCGACCCCGCCCAACGCACGCTCGGGAGGAATGCCCACGGCGCGGGCCACGTCGAGCACCACCGAGCGATGGTCGCCCGAGCAGATGTGCAGTTCGAATCCCGCCCCGGTGAGGGAGCGCACGAGATCCGCGGCCTCGGGTCGCACCGGGTCTCCCAGCGCGATCACCGAGACGGCCCTTCCGTCCTTTGCCACCGCGATCGGGGTCCGGCCGGCTTCGGCCGCCGCCTGGGCGGCACGCGCCAGGTCGGCCGGCATTCCGTCCGTGCGCGCGGCGATCCAGTCGATCCGACCCGCGGCCCACGAGACCCCGTCTACGGTGCCCGAGACGCCGCGCCCGGCCTCGAAGGTGACGTCGACCGCGGGCGGGCCGTCGGCCGGCGCGGTCTCGGAGAGGGCACGCGCGATCGGGTGCGGAATGTCCGATTCCAGGGCCGCCACCGCGGCCAGGACCGTCGGGTCACCCGCGACGTCGAGCACGGCAGGACGTCCGGCGGTGAGCGTTCCGGTCTTGTCGAGCACGACGACACGGGCCTGCTCGAGCGTCTGGAACGCCGATTCGCCCTTGACGAACACCCCGGCGCGTGCCGCCCGTCCCGCCGCGACGGCCATGGCCAGCGGGGTGGCCATGCCGAGGGCGCAGGGGCACGTGATGACCAGCAGCGCCACGACGTGCGAGACGGCGGCCCCCGGCTCGACCATGCGCCACGCGACGAACGTGACGAGCGCGAGGGTGAGGACGGTCGCCACGAAGAACCCCGAAAGCCGGTCCGCAAGCTGGACCACGGGCGCGCGGCGGGACGAGGCGTCCCGGACCCAGGCCAGGAGGCGCCCCACGCGCGTCGCGTCTCCCGCAGCCGTAACCCGGATCACGAGCGATGCCGTCAGGTTGGTGACCCCCGCCAGGATCGCGACGCCCGGCGCCACGGCGACCGGGACGGACTCGCCGGTGACGACGGCCTGATCGATGCGGCTTTCCCCGGCCTCGACCGAGCCGTCGGCCGGTACGACCTCGCCCGGCGCGACCACGATGCGATCCCCGACGCCCAGGGTTTCCGAGGGTACCCGCTCCTCGCCGCCGGCGGCGGAGAGTCGGCGGGCCATGGTCGGGACGAGCGAGAGCAGCCGGTCCGACGCGTCCCCGGCCAGGCGCCGGCTTCGCAGCTGGAGGAACCGGGCGGTCAACAGGGCCGCGATCAGCACGGTCAGCGAGTCGAACCAGACTTCGCCCCGGCCGGTTACCGTCGCGTGGATCGAGTCGGCCATTCCGACCGCTATGCCGACGGCGATGGGGGTATCCATGTCGAGGTGCCGGAGCGAGCGACCCTTGGCGGCGCGACGAACCGAATGCCAGGCCCTCCGAAAGAACACGAGGCCGGCCCAGCCGGCCGACGGCAAGGCGAGCAGGAGGCTCATCCAGCGACCGGCGGTCCAGAGTCCGCCCGATCCCTCCTCGGCGAGGCCCGAGTAGAAGGCCAGCGCGATCAGCATCACGTTGCCGGCCAGGGCCCATGCCACGCCCATGCGTACCAGCAGCCGGCGTTCTTCTCCGGTCGATTCGGACGCGCCGTCTCCGCGACCCGGATGCGCCGTGTACCCGAACCGCGACAGCCAGCGTGCTACGCGGGAGAGTTCGACGGTCTCCGGGTCCCACGTGAGGCTCAACCGTGCCCGTGCAAGGTCCAGCCGCGCCTCGCGCACGCCGCCGACTTCGTGCGGAAGGCGTTCCACCAGCCAGACGCACGCGGCGCAGTGCACCCCGTCGAGGACCAGTTCGGCCGAACGCGTTCCGTCGGCGTTCTGCCTCGTGTGGCGCTCGAGGAAGAGCGGCGAGCCGAGTTCTGCCAGCGTCGATTCGTCGTCGGCGAGGACCGCCGGACGGGCGTCGCCCGTTCGGCCGATGTCGCGAAGGCGGTAATACCGGTCGGAAAGGCCGGAATCGCGCAGCACGTCGTGGACGGTCCGACAGGAGGAGCAGCAGAACCACGGGTCGTCGCCCACCGGGTGCCGCCCGACCGGCAGACCGCAGTGTGCGCAGGACGCGTCCGGGGGCGGAACCGACCGCGGATCGCTGCGCGGCGTGTCGATCGCCGGGATCATGTCACCGGGCGATGTCCCGGCGAACCCGCACCAGGAAGGGCTCTCCCAATGCGGTGCCGGCCACCTCGAAGTCCCACAATCCGGCAACAGGAAGCTCCACTCCGGCCACGTACAGACCGCCGGTCGAATCCGCGGCAACGGCGGTCGCCGCCGGTTGCGTGTCGGTCGGGCGGAAGGCCGATACCGTCAGGCCGAGTCCTTCGACACCGATCCCGGTCGAGTCCCGCACGACCGCGCGCACGAAGCTGCGCCCCTCGGCGTCCGGACGGGGAGAAACGTCCACGTCGACCGTCCACCCGAGGCGCTCGATCCGACCGGCGACGGTAGCGAGGGAGTCCCAGGCCACGCCGCGCCGATAGTAATCGTCGACGATGCGTGGCCCACCGTCGAACCGGGAGAAATACAGTACGCCGAGCGTCAGGCCCACCCCGAGCAGGAGCAGGGACACCACGGCGGCCGGCCAGGCGAATTCGGGTCGCGTGAATCGGGACACGGGATCAGCTGTTGGGACCCAGCAGCGGGAACGACTCCTCGACCACCGTACCGTCCGAGAACTCGACGGCGAACCGGGCGGTCGCGACGCCGTCGTCGAACCCGCCGGTCGGAATCATCACCCAGGTTTCGAGGCGGGCCATCTCCCCGGGCGCGAGCGAGACCGGCATGGGACCGACCGGGTTGAGATCGGCCTGCACGGGGGGATGATGCCCTTCTTCCCCGGCGCCCGGCACGACCGATACGATCCGCACGGAGAACGTGGAAGCGGCCCCCGTCTGGTTGCGCACGCGGAAACGCAGCCGGTTGGCCACGCGACCGTCCGGCAGCGTCGTATAGGGTTCACCCACGGAGCGACCCACGTTGACGTCATAGGCCCCTCGGGATGAGAGCGTGAACGCGAACGCCGACACGGCGGCGAGCAGGAGTACGGTGTACAGGACCGTACGGGGACGCACGAGGCGGGTCCTCCTGCCCTCGATTTCGCGTTCCGACGTATACCGGATCAGGCCCCGGGGCGTACCGACGCGATCCATGATGGCGTCGCACGCGTCGATGCACTGCGTGCACGCGATGCACTCCATCTGGAGCCCCTCGCGGATGTCGATGCCGGTCGGACACGTACGCACGCACGCGCCGCAATCCACGCAATCGCCCGGTGCGGGCGCGCCGTCGCCGGAAGCCGCCGTCTTCGACCGCTTGCCGCGGGGCTCGCCGCGCGTCGGATCGTACGAGACGATGAGCGAGTCGGGATCGAGCAGCACCGACTGCATGCGCGCGTACGGGCACGTGATCGTGCACATCTGCTCTCGGAAAACCGCGAAATCGAAGAACACGAGACCCGTCGTGACGGCCATGACGACGAAAAAGCCCCAGTGCTCGGTCGGGGGACCTGTCATCCAGACGAGGAGCGCGTCCCAGCCCACGAAATACGCGACGAACGTATGGGCGAGCAGGAGCGAGATCGCGAGGTAGACCGAGAACTTCGCGGTCTTTCGCCAGGCCTTGTCGAACGTCCACGGGCCGTCGTCCCGGCGTCGGCGCACGTGCTCGGCGCCCTCGAGCCATCGCTCGATCGGGCGGAAGACGAACTCGAGGTATACCGTCTGCGGGCACCCCCAGCCGCACCAGACGCGTCCCAGCAGCGCGGTGGACAGCACGACCGACAGCAGCACCCCGATCAGGAAGATCATGAGCAGGAGCGTGTCGGTCGGGTAGAAGACCAGCCCGAACAACGCGAACTCCCGGTGCACGAAGTCCAGAAGCACCGCCGGATGGCCGCCTATCGGGATGACCGGAAGCGCGACGTACAGCAGGATCAGGACCCACGCGACCAGCCGCCGGGCCGTGTGGTACCGCCCGGGGCTCGGCACCGGGTACATCCAGTTCCGTCGTCCGTCTTTCGTCAGCGTGGTGAGGACGGCTTCGGGAGACTCGAGGATGGTCGAGGCGGCCTGACGGGGCCGCTCATGGGAGGCAAGCATGGTGGATACCGGGCGCAGGCCCGGACGCGGACCCGTCCGCGACCGGGGTCACGCCCCCGTGTAGAGTTCGCCCTGGGGCTCCTTGGCACCTTCCGGGTTGGTGCCGTGCAGGCTGCGCACGAACGCGACGAGCTGGGCGCGCTGTTCCGGGGACAGGATGCTGCCCCACGGCGTCATGCCTTTCTCGAGGACTCCGTTCGTAATGACGTTGTAGATGTCGGTGTGGCGATTGCCGTGGATCCAGTAGTCGTCGGTGAGATTCGGTCCGATCAGGCCGCCGCCGGACGGTCCGTGGCAGGCCAGGCAGTTCTGCGCGAAGATCGCCGCGCCGGCCTCGACGGCCCCCGCATCGGCGACGTACCGGGCGAGCGTCGAATCGTCCACGACGAACGACGGGTTGGCGGCCTCGTGGGCGTCCCGGATCGCCTGGATCTCGGCCTGCCCGGCAGCGAGGTCATCCCCGTACGAGTTGATGAACCCTGCCTGGTGCACGCCGATGAAGTAGATCGGGGCAAAGACGACGCTGATCCAGAAAATCCACAACCACCAGCCCGGCATGGGGTTGTCGTATTCCTCGATGCCGTCGTAGTTGTGGCCCTGGATGACGAGGTCCTCCGAGGACTCGTCGGGGTGCTGGAGCGGTTCGTTGGCCATCTCGGTAGCTCAGTTCCTGTTGAAAACGATCTCGTCGGCATCGTCGAGGGGCATTCGCTTGGCCGCGTCCCGGTCGCTGCGCCGCAGCGTGAACACGTACGCGAGGATCGCCGCGAAGGCGATCATGAAAGCCAGGAGCCCGACGGTCGACAGCACTCCGGTGTCGATGGACGAGACGAGGTCTCTGATCATGGCGTGGGGTGGGATTCAGGGAGCCGAAGCGGCCTTCAGGTCGCGGCCGAGTCGCTGCAGGTAGGCAACGAGCGCGACGATCTCCTTGTTCTCGATGCCCTGCGGACCGCCGTCGGCCGCCACGCGTTCGGCGATCGCCGCCGCCTGCGCCCGGGCCGACTGCTCGGCCGCGGTCACGTCCGCGTCGCTGTAGGGCGTGCCGAGAAGCTGCAGGCGCGCGAGCTTGGTGGACACCTTCGAAAGGTCCAGCTCGTGCTCCAGGAGCCACGCGTACGGGGGCATCAACGAATTCGGAGACGTCGACCGGGGGTCCTGCATGTGGCGCACGTGCCAGAGGTCGGGATACTTGCCGCCGACGCGGGCAAGGTCGGGACCGGTGCGCTTCGAGCCCCACAGGAACGGACGCTCGTAGATGGTTTCGCCGGGCTTGGAATACTCGCCGTAGCGCTCGATCTCGTCGCGGAAGGGACGCACCATCTGCGAGTGGCAGTTGTTGCAGCCCTCCCGGATGTAGATGTCGCGCCCCGTCAGTTCGAGGGGCGAGAACGGCGTCACCGTCGAGATCACCGGTACGTTCGACTTGACGAGCACCAGCGGGATGAACTCCACCAGCCCGCCGACGAGGATCGACGCGGTCGTGATGAGGGTGAAGACCAGCGGCCAGCCCTCGAGCTTCCGATGCCGTCCGTCGGTCTGTATGATCTTCTTCATGGCGCGGAATGGGTTTCGGGGTCGGGGGTCAGGCGGCGGGCACGGCGACGGCCGGGTCCGGCAGGTCCTTCGGCGCCGAGCGGATCGTCATGATCATGTTGTAGATCATCAGCAGTACGCCGACGAGGTACAGCGTTCCGCCCACGAGGCGTACCCAGTACATCGGCACGATCTGGATCACGGTCTCCATGAAGTCGGGGTAGGCGAGGCGGCCGGTCTCGTCGAACGCGCGCCACATGAGGCCCTGCGTGACGCCGGCGGTGTACATCGCCATCACGTAGAGCAGCATGCCGATCGTTCCGATCCAGAAATGCGTGGTCGCGAGGCGATCGCTCCAGATCTTCGTCCGCCAGAGCCTCGGCAGCAGCCAGTAGATGAGCCCGAAGCTCATGAAACCGTTCCACCCGAGCGCGCCGGCGTGCACGTGGCCGATCGTCCAGTCGGTGTAGTGGCTGAGCGCGTTGACCGTCTTGACCGAGAGCATCGGGCCCTCGAAGGTCGACATGCCGTAGAACGTGATGCCGATCACGAACATCTTGAGCACGACCGAGTCGCGCAGCTTGTGCCAGGCGCCGCGCAGCGTGAAGAGGCCGTTGATCATGCCGCCCCACGAGGGCATCCAGAGCATGACCGAGAACACCATGCCGAGCGAGGCGGCCCACTCGGGGATGGCGGTGTAGTTCAGGTGGTGCGGCCCGGCCCAGATGTAGATGAATACGAGGCTCCAGAAGTGCACGATCGAGAGCCGGTACGAGAACACCGGGCGCTCGGCCGCCTTCGGGAGGAAGTAGTACATCAGGCCGAGGAACGGCGTGGTCAGGAAGAAGGCCACCGCGTTGTGGCCGTACCACCACTGGACGAGCGCGTCCTGCACGCCGGCGTAGATCGGGTAGCTCTTGAGGAAGCTCACCGGGATGGCCAGCGAATTGCCCACATGCAGCATCGCGACCGTCACGATGGTGGCGATGTAGAACCACAACGCCACGTACATGTGCTTCTCGCGGCGCATGCGCAGCGTGCCGAAGAAGTTGACGGCGAACACGATCCAGACGAGGGCGATCGCGATGTCGATCGGCCATTCCAGTTCCGCATACTCCTTGCCGGTCGTGATGCCCGCCGGAAGGGTGAGGGCGGCCGACACGATGATGGCCTGCCATCCCCAGAAGTGGATGCGGCTCATCAGGTCGCTGAACATGCGCGCCTTCGTGAGCCGCTGCGTCGAGTAGTAGATCGCGGCGAAGATCGCGTTGCCCGCGAACGCGAAGATGACCGCGTTCGTGTGCAGGGGCCTCAGCCGGCCGAACGAGAGGTAGGGGCCGAGATTCGCCTGCCAGAAGGGCATCTGGAGCGCGATGATCACGCCTACGAGCATGCCGACGGCCGCCCAGAGGGCCGTGGCCACGACGAACATCCGCACGATCTGGTCGTCGTACCGGAAGATCTCGACGGGCTGCGCGCTCCGGGACGTTGCCGTGGCGGTCGGGGAAGATTCCATGCGCGGGTGGATAGGGAGGTGGCTGGCAGCGCCGCCGGCGGGTGAGCGCGCGTTCGGGGGTCGCCGCGCGGCGCCGGACAGACGGTAGATCCTCGAAGATAGGCACCGCGCGATTTGTGGGGCGTGTAGGACGAGCAAGTAGGGACATGTAGTGGGACGCCTATCGGGGTGTAAGGAAAACGACTACATGCAGTGCGCACTTGGATGCGAAACCGCGAATCGTCCGCATCCGATGACGGAAAATCCCCGGCACCCCCTGCAAGGATCGCCCCTCGCACCCCCGACAGGGGCGTGAGTATCGTCCCTCGGAATGGGCAGGGTGAATCCCGGCGAACCGACCCGGCTTGCCGGATCCTCCGCCCGAAACAACGGGTCCCGCGTACGCGATGGCGGTCGCGGGGTCCCCATTCACCGCATGGGGGTATCCCTATGGAAACGAAGCGTGCACGCAGGATCCTGATCGTCGACGACCATCCGCTGATGCGGAAGGGGCTCGCGCTCACCCTGGATTCCGAACCCGACCTCTCGGTGGTGGGCCAGGCGGCCACGGCCGAGGAGGCCCTCACGCTCTTCGAGAAGGCCGATCCGGACCTGGCGATCGTCGATATTTCGTTGCCGGGCATGAGCGGGCTGGAACTCATCAAGCATCTGCACCTGCTCAAGCCGGGAATCGGAATCCTCGTCGTATCCCGCCACGAGGAAACGCTCTATGCCGAACGCGCCATCCGCGCGGGCGCCCGGGGGTACGTCATGAAGCTCGAGGCGGGCAACGTGATGGTCCAGGCCGTGCGCCGCGTGCTGGACGGCGGCATCTACGTGTCGGAAGAGATCAACGAGCGCCTGTTGATGGGCATCGCCGCCGGGCAGCGGCATCTCGCCCACTCGCCGCTGGAAGTGCTGAGCGACCGCGAACTCGAGGTGTTCGAGCTCACGGGCCGAGGCATGGGCACGAGAGAGATCGCCGATCGCCTGCACCTCTCGATCAAGACCGTCGAGTCGTACCGGGCGCGGATCAAGAGCAAGCTGAACCTCTCGAACGCCGCCGAGCTGATGCAGCACGCGGTGCAGTGGGTCGAGAGCGAGGTCGGGCACGTTTTCGCCTGACCGCGACGACCCGTCGGTCCCGGGACATCGCGTGCCGGAAGGATTGGGCCGTGCACGCGGCGCCGAGGTCGCCACGCGAGGCGGTGGCGACCTTTCGTGACGCGCGGTACCTTTGCGCCGCCACGACAACGACCGGAACATGCCGACCCGCACCCCGAATTCGGTCCGACGCACGATATTCGTCGCCCTGATCCTGCTCGCGACCCTGCCGCCGGCGCCGGGAGCCGTCGCACAGCCCGTCCCGCAGGAATCGCCGGTGTCGTCGATGCGCCCGCGCCTCCGCGCCGTACGTCTCGCCGAAGCGCCGAAGCTCGACGGTAACGTTCGGTCGGATCCGGCCTGGCGGTCGGTGGAGCCGGTCGGGGGGTTCGTGCAGACCCAACCGTTCGCGGGCGATCCGGCCAGCGAAGCGACCGAAATCCGGGTCGGCTTCACGGGCGATACGCTCTACGTCGCTGCCGTTCTGCACGACCGGGAGCCGACGCGGCTCATCGTGTCCGATACCCGCCGGGATTCGCCGCTCGACGACGCCGACGCGTTCTCGTTCATTCTCGATACATACCGCGACGCCCAGAACGGCTTCGTCTTCGGTACCAACCCCGCGGCCATCGAGTACGACGCGCAGGTCTCCGGCGAGGGTATGGGCGGATGGGGCACGCAGCGGCAGTCGATGGGCACCGGTGCCGGGTTCAACATCAACTGGGACGGGGCCTGGCGGGTACGTACCGAGACCGGCGAATACGGGTGGAGCGCCGAGTTCGCGATTCCGTTCAAGACCCTGCGGTATCCGTCCGGCGCCGTGCAGGAGTGGGGGGTCAATTTCCAGCGGAACATCCGCCGACGAAACGAGCGCGCCTACTGGGCCCCGCTTCCGCGCCAGTTCAACCTCTACCGCGTGTCGATGGCGGGACGGCTGGACGGGGTGGAAGTCCCCTTCCGACGCTCCCTGACCGTGATTCCGTACGTTTCCGGCTCGGTGAACGGAGACTGGCAGACCCTTCCCGGGGACGTGAACCGGGGCGGAGACCTCGGCGGCGACCTGAAGTTCGGCGTGTCGCCCTCGATGACGCTCGACGCGACCGTGAACACGGACTTCGCGCAGGTGGAGGTGGACGAGCAGCAGGTCAATCTCGACCGCTTCAGCCTGTTCTTTCCCGAAAAGCGGCCCTTCTTTCTCGAGAACTCGGGGCTCTTCGCGGTAGGCGAGTCGAGCGAGGTCGAACTCTTCTTCTCGCGCCGCATCGGACTCGACGAGGGGCGTACCGTGCCGATCACCGGCGGACTCCGGCTCTCGGGGCAGGAAGGGGACACCAAGATCGGCCTTCTGTCGATGCAGACGGGCACCGTGGGCGGGGTGGTGCCGTCGAGCCTGTGGTCGGTGGCCCGCGTGCAGCAGGAACTCCCGAACCGCTCGGCGCTCGGTTTCCTCGTCACGAGCCGCGATCGCACGTCCGACGCCGAGGCCACGACGGGTCCGGCCACGTTCAACCGCGTCGCGGCGCTCGACGGGCGGCTCGGGATCGGGACGGACGGTCGCCTGACCGGTTTCGTCGCCCGCTCGTTCTCGCCGGGCGGCGAGCGTGAGCCCTGGGCCTGGTACATGGACCTGCAGAAGGACACCGAGCACTGGCTCGTCCAGGCGAGCGTGACGCAGGTGGCCCGGGATTTCAACCCGGAGGTCGGCTTCCTCCGCCGCACCGACTATCGGAAGGTGAGCTCGACCGTACTTCGGCGCATCCGGCCCGACGAAGTCCTGGGGCTGCAGGAGCTGCGTCCGCACGTGAGCTACCGGGGGTACTGGGGACTCGACGGGTTTCACGAGACCGGGTACCTGCACATCGACAACCATTTCGAGTGGCGCGGCGGCTGGGAGCTGCATACGGGGGTCAACGTGACGCGCGAAGGCGTTCGCGCCCCGTTCGACATCGCGACGGGCGTGACCGTGCCGGCGCAGACGTACGACCACTCGGAAGTCATGCTCGTGGGCATCACCGATCGGGGCCGGCCGGTGTCGCTCGAGGTCCGGACGACCATCGGGGGATTTTTCGGCGGAGACCGCGTGACCGTCGCGCCGACCCTGCGCGTACGCGGCGGCGACGCGCTGACCGGTGAGCTGGGCGTCAGTTACAACGACGTCACCCTGCCGGGCGGAACGTTCACGACGAACCTCGTGCGCGTGCGCCTCTCGTACTCGTTCACGCCGCGCATGTACGCGCAGGCGCTCGTGCAGGTAAACGACCAGGCCGACCTCTGGAGTGCCAACGTCCGGTTCGGATGGCTCCAGGACGCCAATTCGGGGCTCTTCGTCGTCTACAATCAGTCGAATACGCTGGGTGCCGCCTTCGACGAGGCCCTCGTGCGCGGCCTCACGCTGAAGTACTCGCGACGCTTCGACGCCTGATCCCGCTCCGGATCAGTTGGCCACCGAGTGCAGGTTCACCGTGAAGCGGAGGACCGACCACGGGGGGATGCCGCCGTATCCCGACTCCCCGTACGCGAGGTGGGGCGGAATGACGATGCGGCGCAGTCCGCCCGCCCGCATGCCGACCAGGCCCTGCTCCAGTCCGGGAATGTACACGCCCTGCCCGATCACCATCTGCGACGGCATGCCGGTCCACTGGGAAGACGCGAACACCGCGCCGTTGGGCAGGGATCCGATGTAGGTGAACGTCACGAGCAGGCCGTCACGCGCCTCGGCGCCGGTTCCGGTCAATTCGTCGACCACGTAGGGGGTGTCCAGGCGCCGGATGACCGTGATGTCGAAGACCACGGTGGCGTTCCGGGGAACGGGGCACCCCGAATCGTTGCACACGCCGGAGTCGCCGAAGGCCTTCGACGGCGGAATCGTCAGGCGGCGCGTTCCACCCACCTGCATGCCGACCAGTCCCTCGTCCCATCCGTCGATCACGTTGCCGACCCCGAGGGTGAAGGCGAACGGGTCCGTGTCGTCGGACACCTGGAATACCGTTCCGTCCTCCAGTTTTCCGACGAACGACACCATGAGGGCGTCCTCGGCCTTGAGCACGGGACCCGTACCGACGACGAGATCCTCGATGACGACCGGCACGTCCTCCTCGGTCTGGCTGTCGCACGCGGAAACAAGGGGGAGGATGGCGAAGAACAGGAGGAGTCGGCGCATGGGCAGGGGATGGGGAACGGTGCGCGAACGTCCGTGGGCCCGCGGGGTTCGCCCCGGGCGTCAACGGAAGGGCCGAGCCGCAGGATGGTGCCCGCGACCCGGCCCTCCGGAGCCTTGAACCGTTCGGCGGCGGCGGTTCGCGACGCCGCCGCGGGAATCAGCCCTTGCGGATGCGCTCGAGGTCGGCGACTCCGCCGCGCACCGCCGCGGCAGAGGCCTCGAGCAGGGCCTTCTCGTCCTTCGTGAGCGACACCTCGACGATGCCCTCGACGCCCTTGCGTCCGAGGCGCGCCGGGGCTCCGATGAACAGTCCGTCGAGGCCGTACTGGCCGTTGAGCCACACGGCGGCCGGCAACACGCGTCCCGAGTCCTTGACGATCGCCTCGACCATCTCGGCCGACGCCGCGCCCGGCGCGTACCAGGCCGAGGTACCCATCAGCTTGACGATCTCTCCGCCTCCGAACTTCGTGCGCTCGACGATCGCGTCCAGCTTGTCCTTCGCGATCATCTGCGTCACCGGGATGCCGCCGATCGTCGTGTAGGAGGGCAGCGGGACCATCGTATCGCCGTGGCCGCCCATGAGGAGGGCCTGGATGTCCTTGACCGAGACGCCCAGTTCGGCCGCGAGGAACGCCCGGTAGCGGGCCGTATCGAGCACGCCGGCCATGCCCATGACGCGGTGGCTCGGAAAGCCGCTCGTCATGTAGGCGACGTAGGTCATGACGTCGAGCGGGTTCGACACCACGATCAGGATCGCGTTCGGGCTCTTTGCCGCGAACTGCTGCGTCACCGACTCGACGATCTGGGCGTTCTTCGCGAGCAGATCGTCGCGGCTCATGCCCGGCTTGCGCGCGAGGCCGGCCGTGATGACGCAGATGTCGCTTCCGGCGGTGTCGGCGTAATCGTTCGTGCCGACGACCTTCGTATCGAAGCCGTGGATGGGCGCCGACTGCGCCAGGTCGAGCGCCTTGCCCTGCGGCAGGCCCTCCACGATGTCGATGAGGACCACCTCAGCGACCATGTCCTTCCGGGCCACGCATTCGGCAACCGTCGCGCCGACATTGCCCGCCCCGATGACCGTAACCTTCATGGGAGTACCCTCGGTCTTGTACGTCGAATGGGAGTGGGGAGCGCGCCGGATCGCCGGCCGTGTCCCGCATGCCGCAAGTTGGGGGTGGAAGGCGCCGCATGCTGCCAATATTTGGCAAAATTGACGATGCGGAAATGTGCGCTGCCGTACCATTCCGGCCGAAAACGATCCCTCCCGACCCATGCGAGTCCGTTTCCCGTGGCCGCTTCCCGCGCTCGCGCTTCTCGCGGCGTGCTCAGCCACGAAGCCGGCGGCCGTGCCCGCCTCCGCCATTCTTCCGGCCGAACTGGCCTCGACCCTCGCGGCGACCGCCGAGACGCCGGGCGGGACGCCCTCGTTCGAGAACCTGCACGCGGCGCTCTGGACGGCCGACGCCGTGGAATTCCGCGCCGTGGCCAACCAGGCCTATCGTCTCGCCCGTCTCGCGCTCGACCGGGCGCTCGAGGATACCTCGTGGACGGCGGCGCTCGAACAGGAGGCGCCGTTCGGCGCGAAACCCCCCGCCGTGGTGCTGGATGTCGACGAGACGGTCCTGGACAACATGGCCTACCAGGCGCGCCTGATCCTCGATCGCGGCACGTACGATCCGGCGACGTGGGCCGCGTGGGTCGAGGAGGCCGCCGCGGGCGCGATACCGGGGGCGCTGGAGTTCACGCGGTACGCGGCGTCGCGCGGCGTGCGTGTCGTTTACCTGACGAACCGCGACGCGGCGGGCGAGGCGGCCACGCGGCGCAACCTCGAAGCGCTCGGTTTTCCGCTCACGGACGACCCCGACGACGTGATGACCCAGAACGAGCGGCCGGAATGGCGGGCGTCGGACAAGGGGCCGCGCCGCGCCTGGGTCGCCGGGCGGTACCGTGTCGTGCAGCTCGTGGGGGACAACCTCGGCGATTTCCTTTCCGATCGACGGGCCGATTTCGCGGGGAGGGAGTCGCTGTACGCGGCGCACGACGACTGGTGGGGCGAGCGATGGATCGTGCTTCCGAATCCCCAGTACGGCTCCTGGGAGTCGGCAGCGTTCTCGAACGACTTCTCGCTCACGCCGGCGCAGCGCACCGGGCGCAAGCTCGAGCGGATCCGCCTGCGCGCGGGACGGTAGGAGCACCCTCGATTTCACCCGGTTCACGGCAGCCCGCATGACCTTCCGATCCTTCCTCCTCGCGGTTTCCCTTCTCGCGCCCGGTGTCGTGCCGGGCGCCACGGCCCAGCTCGCGCCGGTGGCGGCCCACGGCGCCGACCCCGCTTTCGGCGTCCGCGGCGGCGTTCCGAAGAACCTGGTCTTTTTCATCGCCGACGGCTGCGGGTTCGCCACGTTCACGATGGCACGGGATTACGCCCGCGAGATCCTCGGCCGCGACCAGGTCTTCGATGCCCTGCATACGGGCTCGGTGGTGACGAGGGCATCGGACGCGCGGGTCACGGACTCGGCCGCCGGTGCAACGGCCTTCGCGAGCGGAATCCTGACCAAGAACGGGCGTATCGGCACCGACGACGACGCGCGACCGGTTGCCACGGTCCTCGAGGAGGCCGAGAAGGCCGGCTACTGGACGGGTCTCGTCACGACGACCCGCATCACCCACGCGACGCCGGCGGCGTATTCGGCGCACGTGGCCAGCCGGGCGGATGAAGCGGAAATCGCCGATCAGCAGATCCGGCAGGGCATCGAGGTACTGCTCGGCGGCGGGACGAACCATTTCCGCGGGGAAGGCGCGGGCGGAACCCGCGAGGACGGTCGCGACCTCGTGGCCGAAGCGCAGGCCCTCGGTTACCGTTTCGTGGACGACGTGCCGGGCCTCTCGGCGATCGACGACGTACCGGTGCTGGGTCTATTCAGCGCGTCGCACGTCGACTACGAGATCGACCGGGCCGCGGGCGACGACCCGAGCCTGGCCGAAATGACCCGCAAGGCCCTCGAACTGCTCGCCGGAGCCCCCGACGGCTTCTTCCTTATGATCGAGGCCGGCCGCATCGACCACGCGGGTCACGGAAACGATCCGGCGGCCCATCTGCACGAGACGATCGCCTACGACGAGGCGATGCGCGCGGTGATCGAGTTCGCACGCCGCGACGGAGCGACGCTCGTCGTGGCGACCAGCGACCACGAGACCGGGGGCCTGACGGTGGGACGGGACGGGGTCTACGACTGGAATCCGGCCGCGTTGGTCCCGATTCGCCGTTCCCTCGAAGCCATGGGGCCCGACCTGCGCGCGGCGGCCGGAGCCGCCGACGTGGAATCGGCGACCGCTGCGCTGCGGCGCGTGGCCGAAGACGCGGGGTACGGACCCTTCAGCGATACCGAGGCGGCGGCACTGGCCCGCGAGGTCGCGGCGGGGTGGGAGTCGGACAGGCGCGCATCCATCGTTGCGGCCCGCGTGACGGGTTTCCTCCAGGACCTGGCCTCCCGACGGGCCCTGCTCGGCTGGACGACCGGCGGCCACACGGCGATCGACGTGCCGCTCTACGCTTTCGGACCGGGCTCGGAGCGCTTCGTGGGGCGGTTCGACAACTGGGACCTCGGGCGCCGAATGGCGCGGGAGCTGGGGCTGGAGGTGGGGGCAGGGTACTGATTCGGTCGGCGGGGGCCGCGTGACACCCGGTTGACATCGTCGCGGACCGATCTTGCGGCCTGAACCCAGCGGAGCTCCCTTGCCCGGACCGGCCTACATCGTGATCGACACCGAGACGACCGGCATCTCGGCCGCCGTCGACCGCGTGATCGAGATCGCCGCCGTCCGCGTGGTGGACGGTCGCGTCGTCGACCGCTTCTCGACGCTCGTCGATCCCGGTGTGCCGATTCCGCCGCGGATCACCCGCCTGACGGGCATTTCGACGCGCGACCTCGCCGGGGCGCCGCAGCCCGGGGAGGTCTGGCCCCGGTTCCTCGAATTCGCGGGCGACGGGGTGCGGGTCGCGCACAACGCCGCCTTCGACCGGTCGTTCGTCGCGTCCGAACTCGCCCGCCTGGACCTGGCACCGGAAACCGTGCCGTACCTCTGCACCGTGCGCCTGTCCCGGCGCCTGTTGCCCGGGCTGCCGTCCAAGGGCCTCGACTCGGTGGCGCGCTTCTTCGGCATCCCGGTGGGCGTGCGGCACCGGGCGCTGGCCGACGCGGAAATCACCGCCGAGGTGCTGCTGCGCCTCGCCGAGCGGGCGGGACGGCAGGGGCACACGACGCCGTCGGCCCTCCTGGCGCTGCAGCAGAGTCGGTATGCGTCGACCCGCGCCGAATCGGCCCACGTCGAGCAGATCCGCCGCTTCGTCCTGCCGACGCTGCCGGAGGGACCCGGCGTCTACCGGTTTCATGACGTGCGGCGCCGGCTGTTGTACGTCGGAAAGGCCGTTTCCCTCGTTCGCCGCGTCTCGTCGTACTTCAGCGGCGTCGAGGCGAAACCCGGCCGCATCCGCGACCTCGTCACGCGCACGCGCCACGTCGAAGTGGAAGAAACGGGATCGGAGGTCGAGGCCCTGCTGCTGGAGGCCCGTCTCATCCGGGAGCTCCAGCCGCCCTACAACCGGGCCCTCCGGCAGGCGGCGCGAAGCGCATGGCTGCGGTTCGAGGGGGACGCCGTTTCGGTGCGTACGACGGCCGCGCCGGACGACGGTGCCGCGTGGTACGGGCCGATGGACTCGCCGGGGGAGGCCCAGGCCCTGTCTGATCTGCTCGGGGCGGCCCTGGGCCTGCGCGCGGAGCGCCGCCGCGTGCGCACGCCGTACGAGAAGGAGCGCGCGGCGCGTGTGGAGCGGGCCGCGGCCGCGGTGGCCGCCGTGCCCGATCCGAACCCCGCCGCGTTCCTCGAAGGGGACACGATCGCCGTCGAAGCCGCGCTGGCCGCCGCCATGGCGCAGGCGGCGGCCGGGTACCGTTTCGAGGAGGCGGCCGTGCTGCGCGACTGGATCGAAACCCTGCAGCGCCTCACCGCCGAGCCCGGCCCCGTGGCTCCCCGCCTGAGGGGCACCCTGTCTGCCCATGTCCTGGTCGGCGACGACGGGCTTCTGGCCGTGCTGTCGCGACCCGCGGGCGGTCCCGTGGTCCTGCGCGCCCGCGACCTGCCGGCGCTCGGCGCGGCCCTCGAGCACGGCCTCACGGCCCCCGGGATCGACCTGCCCGACGCCGCCCGCATCGTCGGGCAGTGGGCCTACCGGAATCGGGAGGCGGTGCGGTATATCGAGCAGGGGGATTCGGAGCGCCCGGACACGTTCGTCCTGCGCGTTGTCGCTGCCGTGGCAGGCCCATGAGGACCGCCGGACTCACCGCTTCGGCGCCACCACGAACACCCCTCCTTCCGCCCCTCTCGGCGCCGGCACCGACCCCACGATCTGGTTCACCACCGTCACCGCCCCGGTCGCCCCGTCGAGGTCGAACACGTGCCACCAGCCGCCCGTGCCCGTCGTCGGCACGTCGAACTCGCGCGGCGGGCCCGTGCGCGGAATCAGCTTGACGTGCGCGCCGGACGTCGCGAGGGTGCCGCTGCCCGAATAGTGATGCACCGCATAGCGGTACGTGCCGGGAGATGTCTGCGCGATGACGATGTTCTCGGGGCCGAAGCTCGAGGTGTCGTCCACGTCGAGATCGGCGAAAGGCGGCGCCGCCTGGCTTCCGCGCGTCGAAAAATAGACGTGGTAGGGTGCGCCCTGGATGGCCGGGGTCCACAGGTGGCTGTCGAGGTCGCTCGGATTGGCGCCCCAGGTGAGCGTCACGCGGGCCTGGAAGGAGCGCACGACCTCGATGTCGGTGACGTAGAACGGGGTCGCGCCCTTGCCCTGCTTGTCTTCGCCCCACGTGACGGTGAGTTCGTCCTCGTCGAAGATGCCGACCGCGTCGCCGACGAGCGCGACGACGGCCTCGAACGACACGGTCGCGATCTTGGCGCTCGCGGCGACGGTGACCGGGTCCTGCCAACCGGTCGCCTGGGTGACCTTCTGCTCGAAGTGGATGATGCGGCCGAGTCCCCCGGCGTCTTCGGCAACGACGGCCATTTCGGCCAGCACGTCGGCGAGCTTGCCGGTCGCGGTCTTGGGCGCGATGCCCTCTTCGCCCATGAGATCCTCGATGTGGGCGGGCGGAGCAGGGTACTTGTGCACGAGGAGTCCGACCGGAACGACCGACATGTTCACGTCGATCTTGTCGCCCGAGACTTCCCGCGTATCCTCGACGTCGAGGATCTTGATGTCCGGGTAGTAGTCGCCGTCGGGGTCGTCCGCGATGACGACGAGGTAGCGCTTCGTGAGGGATGCCTTCAGCGCCAACCCCTCGACGGCGGTGCCCGCGCCCGTCTTGGTCGCGATGTTCACGTCGTAGTCGGCGACCCGCACCGTGGTGACGCCCGCGGCGTTGGAGGTCGCCACGGCGGTCTCCATGCGGTCGGCGGCGACCCCGTCGTCCTTCGAGAAGAGATCGCAGCCCGGCGCGACGCATGCCGCGGCGAGGACCAGGAGCAGGATGCGGAAACGAAGCGGTACCATGACTGCAGGCTCCGCGGGGGCGTGAACTCCCGCCTATGCCCCGACCGGAGGCCGGCCGGGTGACCCGGGAAGGGCGGGGCCCGCGATCGCGACCTCCCGGGCGCGGAACAGAGGAGGCGCGGGTCCGTCTCTTGGTACCGAAACGGGCGGAGTCCTGCCAGCGGGCGAGATCGACAGAACGCACCGGGGAATCCCCGGGAGGAGCGCGTTCCGGGCGGGCCCGCCCCGCCGTAGATTGGCCGAACGAATTCCCGCGCCGCCGACATGCCGACTACGATTCTCTGCTTGGCGTCCTATTTCAAGGGCCAGCGTCTCCTCGAGGCCGCCAAGGCGGCCGGCGCCCACGTGATCCTCGTCACGAACGAGAAGCTCAAGGACCAGCCGTGGCCGATGCACGCGATCGACGAGCGTTTTCTCGTGCCCGACGTGAACCTGCAGCCCGACGTCACGCACGCGGTGGCGTTCCTCGCCCGCACGCGCAGGATCGACCGGATCATCGCGCTCGACGAATACGATACGCTGACCGCCGCGCAGATCCGCGAGCACCTGCGGCTTCCGGGGCTCGGAGAGTCGACCGGGCGTCATTTCCGTGACAAGCTCGCCATGCGGGTTCGGGCGCGGGACGAGGGAGTGCCGGTCCCGGCGTTCTGTCCGGTCATCAACCACGACGACCTTCGGGCGTTCATGGCGGAGGTCGAGGGCCCGTGGCTGCTCAAACCGCGCACCGAGGCGAGCGCGATGGGCATCCGCAGGATCGCGCATCCGGAGGCGCTGTGGCCGATCCTCGACGAGCTGGGGGACCGGCAGTCGTACTACCTCATGGAGGAATTCGTCCCGGGCGACGTCTACCACGTCGACTCGATCGTCAGCGACCGCAAGGTGGCTTTCCGTGCGGTATCGCAGTACGGGCAGCCCCCGCTCGAGGTCTACCACGGCGGCGGGGTGTTCGTGACGAAGACCGTTCCGCCCGCATCGAAGGAGTTCAGGGCGCTCGAAAAGCACAATCGACAACTTCTGCAGGCCTTCGGCATGGTCCGCGGAGCGACCCACGCCGAGTTCATCCGCTCGCGCCGTGACGGGTCGTACCGCTTCATCGAGGTAGCGGCCCGGGTGGGCGGCGCGAACATCGACCTGCTCGTCGAGCACGCCACGGGCGTCAATCTCTGGGCGGAATGGGCCCGCGTCGAGGTCGCGAGCGCGCGGGGCGAGGCCTATGGCGTCACGCCGGACCGATCCCTGCATACGGGTCTCGTGGTGTGCCTGGCCAGGGACGAGTTCCCGGACCTGGATCGTTTCGATGCGCCGGAGATCGCGTGGAAACTGCACAAGAAGCACCACGCGGGGCTGATCGTCGCGACGCCCGACGTCGAGCGGCGCGAGGCGCTGGTCGAGAGATACGCGTCGGAGTTCGCGCGGGACTTTCTCGCCGTCGCGCCTCCGCTCGAGAACGAGAAGCAGATGGCGGGGCTCGAGTAGCGCGCGCGACGGCCGATACTCCCGTTCCGGAGTTTCATCGCGCGTTCGGCGAGCCGCGGCCGCGGCCTGCCGGCGTCGTGCCCCGCATGCATTTTTCCGCCCGACCATCGGTTCTCCTGCTCGCCGCCGCGCTTGCGCTCGCGGCCGGGACGGCGCGCGCCCAACCGGTCGTCGTGCACGACGGTTTCGCGACCGACGACGGCCATCCCGCGCGCGACGCCGACGGCGTAACGAACGGAGTCGTGGTCTGGGCCGGGGGCGGAACGGTCCATATCGTGCGCCGCGGCATCGAGGTGCGGAACGGCCAGCGGCTCGAGATACGCCCGGGCGCGGTCGTCAAGTTCGCACACTCCGTAGCGCTGGACGGCCTGGGCATGGTCATTTCGGCCGAACCGACCAAGGACGGATACCTGCGCACGGCGTTCGACGCGTTCGACACCGACCAGCGGCGCCCCGTCATCGTGATCGACCGCGCGGTGCTCACCGATATCCGCGACGACGTGCACGGGGGCGATACGAACCGGGACGGAGCCGCGACGTGGCCGGAATGGCTCGCGTTCGGGCTGAGTTTCGCCGAATCGCCGAGCCGGATGGAAGGAAGCACGCTGCGGTTCGGCTGGATGGAGCGGGCCGGGTTCGCGCTCGTGCGCCGGAGCCGGTTCGAGCAGTTCGGCGGCGTCTGTCCGCGCGCGTCGTTCGAGGATGTCGGCGCGGCGCCCGTTTTCCAGGACAACATCATCGAGCTCGCGTTTCCTGCGGGTTGCTCGTCGCTCGATTTCCGCGGGGCTTCGGTGCTGTTCACCGGCAACACGGTGCGGCCCGTGCCCTTCACGACGTACCAGGGCGAACTGCAGGCGGACGCGCTCGTGATCGGCCCGTGCTGCACCTTCGACCCGAAGGGCCCCCTGACGGGCACGACGGTCATCGCGGACAATACCCTCGAAGGCCGTTCGGGCATCCTGATGCCGTGGCAGGCCGGCACGACGATGTACCGGGCCACCGAATTCCGCGCCGTCATCGAGGACAATACGATCGAGGGCGCGACCCGCCCGGTGGGTTCCACGGTCGGCGACGTGGGGCTCGATCTCGTGCTCGATGCGGGCATACGGGTCGAGCGGAACCGGATCACCCGATTCGAGCGGCCGCTCGTGCTGCAGGCCGCGGGAACGGTGCCCGTGGCGAGGCCCGTCCTCCGTGACAACGTCTTCGAGGGCACCGGCGCCGACCCGTTCCTCGGACCCTCGGTGCCGGATGCGTGGTGGCGGGTCGACCGCATTCTCGACGCGCGGCACAACGGTTGGGGCCACGCCACGGGCCCGGTGGACGAATCGGGCGCCGACGGGCTGGCCAACAGCCGCGGACTCGGCATCCGCCTCGGCAACGGGATCGACTACGCGCCGTTCCGAACCGATCCGGATGCGGACCGGGTGCGGGTGCGCATCCGGGCTACGTCGGTCGTCGACCCGGTTCCGGCAGGGCTTCCGGTCACGATCGATCCCGCGTTGAGTCGGCTCGAGGCGCAGGGTCCCGGTACCGCCGTGGTGATCGTCCGCGACGACGAGGGATTCCCGATCGCGACCTCGGTACCGATTCCCGTCGCGGACGCGTCGAGCGCGCTGCGTCCGGTGACGGTCGACGTTCCGACCTCGACCCGATTCCTCGCGGTGGAGGTGCTGTTCACCGGACAGGGGGGCGGATCGGTTCTGCGATCGAACCGGGTCTGGTTGCCCGTCGCGCGGAGCGAGCCGCGCCTGGCGCTCCGGGTGCTCTCGCACGACTCGACGAATCCGCTGTGGCCCGTAGAGGGGCCGGCGCGCGGCGTCACGGCCTCGTTCACGGCCGTCGTGGACTACGAGTTGCCCACGGCGTCTGCGGGACGCATCGAGTTCGACGTGGACGAGGTGGACCTCCTGACCGGGCAGGTGCTCGATACGCCGGTATTCACGCCCGGCACCGTCCGTATACGGGATCCGTTCCGGGGTCGGGTACAGACGGCCTTCACGATCCGACCGCCGCTGCGCGACGTGCTCGTCGACGACAGGCCCTCGGCGCTGCGCCTCCGGCTCAGGCTCCGGGACGGGGCCGACGCCGTCGTCGCCGAAGAAACGTTCCGGCTCGCCATCCACGACGCGTCGAACCGGGTGCGCATCCTGTCGGTCGAGCCCGGCCGGTTCGACGGCGCCGCGTTCGCCGCGTCGGGATTCCGGTCGTACGTCGCGGGCGAGCGGGCCGACGCCCGCCTGACCTACCGGGCCGAAGCCGGGTCCCCCAACGCGCCCCACCTCTGGCAGGTGCTCCGGGAATCCTCGGCCGTCGACGCGACCGGGCGCGTCCTGGCGCGCTGGGCGCCCGTGACGCCGCTCGAGAACCTCTTCACGGCCGGGCGCGTGACCGAAACCGTCGCGCTCCAGCACGATTCGGCGATTCCCGTCGGCGCGGCGGCCGTTCGCCACGTGCTTCGCCTCTGGTCGCCGTACTACCGGGTCAACCTTGCGGTGGACACGCTCGTGGTGGACGTTCGGGCGCCCGCCCCGTCCGAGACGATTGCGCTTCCGACCGACGGATCGATGCGACTTGCGTTCACGGGCGTGCCCGTGACCCTGGACTGGACGGCCCGTCCGCCGTCGGGCACCGTCGGCGTGCGCGAGGTCGACGGGCCCTGGACGCTCCCGGCCTCCGCACCCTACGCCGACGGCTCGCTGCCCCCCGGGTTCGTTCCGATCGGCCGCCGATGGGCGGTCGCGACGGCGGGCAACGGCGCCTGGGAGGGACGGATCGCGTTCGGGCTCGACCCGGCCCGGGACCTCGCGGATTTCGGGTCGGGGGATGCCGTCGCCATCGGGGCCTGGAACCCGCTTTCGGGGCGCGTCGAACTGCTGGAAACGAGGCCGGAGGCCGAGTCGGCCACGTTCTCGGCCCCGTTCGACCGGTTCTTCGAACTCTGGGTGCCCGGCATCCGGCGAGGCGGATCGGTCGCGACCGAACGGCCGGACCCCGCCGTCGGCTACTCGCTGGACGTGCCCTGGCCGAACCCGTTCCGTGCCGACGTGCGCATCCCCTTCCGCGTGGAGAAGACCGGCCGGGTCCGCATCACGGTGGCCGACGCGCTCGGGCGCGGGATCGCCGTCCTGGTTGACGACACGTTGCCCCCCGGAACCCACGAGGCGCGATGGGACGCGTCCGGCGTGGCCTCCGGCGCCTACTGGCTCCGGATGGAGGCGGGCGGCACCGTGCGCTCGAGGCCGGTCGTTCGCATCCGCTGAGCGGGGCGCTCAGGCGCCCCGCACCGTGTGCACGCTGCGCCAGTAGAGGTCGAGGTACTTCTCGGCCGAGCCCTCCCACGAGAAGTCGGCGGTCATGCCCCGGAGCTGCATGGCCCGCCACGCCTCCCGGTTCGGCCAGAGTGCGAGCGCACGCTGGATCGTCGTGTACAGCGCGTGCGCCGTGCCGTCGTGGAAGGAGAACCCGTTCCCGTGGCCCCCCATCTCGTGCCAGTCGTGCACGGTGTCGGCCAGCCCCCCCGTCCGGTGCACGACCGGAATCGTGCCGTAGGCCAGGCTGTACATCTGGTTGAGCCCGCACGGTTCGTAGTGGCTCGGCATCAGGAACAGGTCCGATCCGGCCTCGATGCGGTGGGCCAGGGCATCGTTGTACCCGATGTACGTGCCCACGCGCTCGGGAAAGGCGTGCTTCGCCCACTCGAAGAAATCTTCGAGCGACCGGTCTCCGCTGCCCAGCACCACCAACTGCAGCCGGTGCTGGTGCATGAGCGGCCCCAGGATCGGCTGGAGCAGGTCGAAGCCCTTCTGTCCCGTGAACCGGGACACGATGCCGAAGACCGGGACGTCCGGGTCATAGGGCAGGCCGAAGGCCTCCACGAGGTCCTTCTTGCACGCCGCCTTTCCCGACAGGTCGGCGGCCGAGAAGTTCGCCGCGATGTGCGGGTCGGTCGAGGGGTTCCAGACCGCCGTGTCGATCCCGTTCCGGATTCCGAACAGGTCGGAACCCCGCAGGCGCAGCACGCCGTCGAGGCCCGCCCCGTGCGCCGGCGACTGGATCTCGTGGGCGTAGGTCTCGCTGACGGTCGCGATCGTATCGGCGTACAGCAGACCCGATTTCAGGAACGAGAACGCGCCTCCGTGCTCGAGGATGCCGCGGTGGAACAGGTCGGCGGGCAGCCCGGCCTTCGAGACCGAATGCGGGCCGAAGAGTCCCTGGTACCCGATGTTGTGGATCGAGAGGAACGAGGCCGTCGAGCGGAAGAGCCCGTCCCACTGGTAGGTCTGCCGCAGGAAGACGGGCATCAACGCCGCCTGCCAGTCGTTTGCGTGGATGACGTCGGGTGCCCAGGCGTAGCGCTGCATGACCTGGAACGCGGCGTGCTGGAGCAGCAGGAACCGCTCGTCCTCGTCGGAATCGTTGGTGTAGAGCCGACCGCGGTGGTAGTAGTGCGGCTGGTCCACGAGATACACCTCGACGTCGGATCCCGGCAGCTTCCCGTACCACACCGAGAAGGGGACCGGCCGTCCGCCGACGACGGCGTGGCAGTCCCGGAGGTCGGTCGCGTGCACGAACCCGTACTTCAGCACGTGGATCGAGTCGAAGAGCGGAAGGAAGACCTTGACCTTGCAGCCGAGCTCGGCGAGGGCTACGGGGAGCGCGCCGGAGACGTCGGCGAGACCGCCGGTCTTCGCGAAAGGCACGCACTCGCTCGTTACGAAACAGACGTTCATCGCGGTCCGTTGGCAGGGAGGACGGGAAGATACGCGGCGGGACGGTGCCCACGAGGCCCGGAGGCGCAGCCGGCCGACCGGGCGGGGAAGCGCTTTCCGTGAAGGCCCCGTGGAGCGGGTTTCATCTTTGTGTTAAGTCCACGGTTTGAAAGCGCTTGCAGCGAAACCGGACCTTGGTCGCATGCAACCTGGACGGGTATATTCCGTTATTGACCTTCCTGCGCGTCCCCGCCGACCCTTCCGCGAAGGCGGGTCGGAGCCCGACAGCCGTCCCCCGGACGGCCGGGGACCCGCTTCCGGAATCGATCACTCCCCGAGACCATGATAGAGAAGAAGACCTCCCCCAAGGGCAACACCGTCAAGGTGACCTTCACGCTGCCGGCCGACGCCGCGCAGACCGCCGCGGCCGTCGTCGGCGAATTCAACGACTGGAACGCCGAGGCCGGCGCCATGAAGCTCGACGCGAAGAAGAACGTCTGGACCAAGGGCGTTTCGGTCAAGACGGGCTCTTCCTTCCAGTTCCGCTACCTCGTCGACGGCTCGAAGTGGGTCAACGACGAACAGGCCGACGGGTACGTCGCCAACGAGTTCTTTTCCGAAAACGGCGTCGTCACCGTCTGACGAAGCCCGGAATCGATCGAAGAAGGCGGGGAGGCGCGGTGGTCGCGCCTCCCCGTTCTCGTTTCGGGGCCGCGGAGCCGATCAGCCGAACAGCCACTGGACCACGTAGACCGCGAGGACGAGCGCGACGAAATCGGCCGCCAGGCCCGCGGGCACGGCATGACGGGTCTTGCGCACTCCGACCGATCCGAAATAGACCGCGAGCACGTAGAACGTGGTCTCGGTGGAGCCGAACATGGTGGCGGCAATCTTGACGATGATCGAATCCTCGCCGAACTGCTGGATCAGGTCGAGCACGATCGCCGCCGAGCCGGAGCCGGTCAGGGGCCTGATGATCATCATCGGGAATACCTCCGGCGGGATTCCGACCGCCGAAAGCAGCGGTCGCAGCCCGTCCACGAGGAAGTCCATGGCCCCCGACGCCCGGAACATGCCGATCGCGAACAGGATGGCCACGAGGTAGGGGATGATGCGGACGGCCACGTTGAAGCCTTCCTTCGCGCCCACGACGAATTCCTCGTATACGGGGACCCGCCGGTAGAGTCCGTAGAGCGGGAACCCGACGAGCAGCGTCGGGATGACGAAGACCGAGAGGAGGTCGATGGCCTGGCGAACGGATTCCATGGGGTCACTCGGATTCGGTTTCCGTGGCGGGGGCAGGGGTCCGGTTCGGATCCGTATCGCGGAAGCGTTTCAATCGCCCGAGACCCTTTGCGGCGAGGATCGCGACGGCCAGCGAAACCGCCGTGACGATCAGGATCGAGAAGAAGAGCTGGTTGATGGCCAGTCCCATGATGGCCACCAGCAGGACGGGCGGTACGACCTGCACGCTGGCCGTATTCATCGCCAGCAGCATGATCATGGGGTTGGTCGCCGTTTCCTTCTCCGGGTTGAGTTCCTGGAGGGATTCCATGGCTTTCAATCCGAGGGGCGTGGCCGCGTTGCCCAGCCCCAGCATGTTGGCGGTCAGGTTCAGCGCGATGAAACCGAGGGCCGGATGATCCTTCGGGATGTCGGGGAAGAGCGGGCGGAGTACCGGCTGCGTGAACCGAACGAGGGAATACAGCAGGCCCGATTTCTCGGCGATCTGGAGCATGCCCATCCAGAGCGCCAGCACGCCGATGAGCCCCAGGGCCAGCGTTACGGCGGTTTCGGCCATGGAGAGGGCGGCCTGGGCAATCGCCTGCAGCTTGACGAACCGCACGGGGTTGAACTCGACGTGGGCCGTGGCGGCCGAGTCGCCCGCGGCGATGAACCCGGTGAGCCTGCCGCGCAGGTCATTGTCGCGCTTCGAGGTCACGCTGCGGATCGTGGCGAGGGGTTCGGGCAACGCGACGTCCTTCGCGAAGCGGATCTCGCGTCCGTCGGCGGTCTGGAGCAGGGTGCCGTCCAGCGGGCCCGGCCCCCGGCCGTCCGTGCCGTAGAAGGCGGCGAAGCCGGAAGGCGCGACGGTCACGGTGACCGGAACCAACCGCCGGTCGGGGTCCCATCCCTCGGGAAATCCCAACGCCAGTTCGACAGGCTCTCCGTTTCGGTACGTGTCGTTCGCCAGGTCGCGCACATCGGCAGTCATGGCGAACAGCAGGCTGAATCCGATCAGCCCGGCCCAGATGTAGTTGAGCATGGGGTTTCGGGAATGTCGGCGGCATGATAAGAACGCCGCGCGAATCCGGGCGTTGGACCGCGCGGCCCGTCTGCCGGGCGGGCCGCCGACCGGAACCCGCCGATGCCCTGGACCCTCGACCTTTTCGGATGGACGGTCAACGTCCTGGAGGCCTCCGCCGTGGCGGCGGGATTCCTCGGCGTCTGGCTCACGACCCGGCGCAACATCTGGTGCTGGCCCGTCGGCCTGGTCAATGTCACGCTCTTCCTCGTGCTCTTTCTCGAGGCCCGATTGTATGCGGACGTGGCACTCCAGGCCATCTACGTCGTCCTCCTGTCGTACGGGTGGTGGTACTGGCTTCGCGGAGGGTCGGATCACCACGAGGCGCCGGTCACCCGCGCCGGCCCCCGTCTCCTGGCGGTACTGGCCGTCGGCGTGGTTGTCGCGACGCTGGTCGGAGGGTGGGGGCTGTCCCGCTGGACCGACGCCGACCTTCCGTTCCAGGACTCGTTCACGACCGCGGCCAGCCTGGTGGCCCAATGGCTGCAGGCGCGGAAGAAGCTGGAGAACTGGATCGTGTGGATCGTCGCCGACGTCGTCTACGTGGGCATTTACGTCGTGAAGGGGCTCCCGCTAACGGCCGCGCTGTTCGCCTCGTTCCTGGCACTCGCGGTCGTGGGGTGGCGGTCCTGGAAGAGGGAGGCTTCGCCATGAGGCGCGTGGTGGTGATCGGCGCCGAATGCACCGGCAAGACCGTGTTGGCCGAGGCGCTCGGCCGCGTACTGCATGCGCCCGTGGTACCGGAGGCGGCCCGCCTGTTCGTAGAGCGCGAGGGGCGGGCCATCAGGGCGGGGGACGAAGACGCCGTGGCCCGGTTGCATCTCGAGCTTGCCGGGCGCGCAGAAGCCTGGGCGTCGAGGCACGGGTCTCCCTTCGTCGTCCATGACACCGACCTCCTGTCGACGGTGCTGTACGCGAGGCACTACCAGGGCGGCTGTCCATCCTGGATCCTTCGCGGCGCCCGGGCGAGGGCGCCGGAGTTGTACGTCGTCACCGACGTCGACGTGCCGTGGGAGGACGAGCCCGGGCAGCGGGGTACGCCCGCGGACCGGGATGCCGTGCACCGGATGGTGCTGGAGGCCCTGCGGCGTCGGCGCATTCCGTGGGGCATGGTTTCCGGCGATCGGGAGCGGCGCCTCGAGCAGGCGCGGGTCCTGCTCCGCTCGATCGGTTGACGGGCGATCCGGTTCACCCGGACCGTTCCGAACGAACACCGCCCGCGGCGGCCTGGCAGACCGTCGCGGGCGGATCCCCCTTCACTTCGCGGACCGGGGTCCGCTCAGAATGCTCCCGCCCAGGCGCTGCGGTCGGTGGTTCCGCCGGGTACGCTCAGGACGCCGGCGCGGGCTGCGGACCGAAGCGCCGCGGCCACTTCTGCCGGCGTGGCGGTCGGATTTCGGGAGAGGAACAGCGCGGCGGCACCCGCCACGTGGGGCGCGGCCATCGACGTTCCGCTCATCCAGGCCGAGCGGTTGACCGCGCCCGGAGCCAGGGAGCGGATGCCTACGCCCGGCGCGACGAGATCGACGAACGGCCCGTGGTTCGAGAACGAGGCGAATTCACCGTTCGCGTCGTGGGCGGCGACCGTGATCGCACCCTCCACGTGGGCGGGCGTCACGTGGGCCGCGTCGACCCCGTGGTTTCCGGCGGCCACGACGACCGTGATGCCCTGCGCGACGGCCGACGCGATCGCGTCGTCGAGCGCGGTGTAGTCGGTCGAGCCGACATTCTCGCCCAGGCTGATGTTGACCACCACGGGGGAGGACGGGTTGTCGGCCTTGAAGCGGATGACGTGGTCGATCGCCGCGGCGACGGTCGACTCGTCGGCCGTGCCGTCGGGGCCGATCACGCGGAGGCTGTGGATGCGCGCCCCCGGCGCGACCCCTACGACGCCCCGCCCGTCGTCGATGGCCGCGAGCGTGCCGGCGACGTGGGTGCCGTGCCCGTCGGCGTCCGTGACGTCGTTCTCGTACCCGGGGACGAAGGACCGGGCGTCGACCACGTTGACGTCGGCCGACGTCACGCCCGAATCGATCACGAATACGTCGACGCCTACCGAACCGGCCCCGTCACCCGATCGCGTCGAGCTCTCGGCGCCCCCGATGAATCCCACGCCCCACGGCAGGTCCTGCGCTTCGTTCCGCGCCTGCGCGGCCGAAGCCGGCATGGTCAGGCGGAAGTCGGGTTCGACCCAGAGCACGTCCTCGTCGTCCTCCAGTGCCGCGAGCAGTTCGCGGAAGTCGTCCTTGCCCTGCAGGTCCCGGACCTCGATGGCGATGCCGAAGAAAGAACCGGCGAAGCGGTAGCGTTCGAGGATCCGGTAGCGTTCGAGAATCCGGTAGCGTTCGAGGATCCGGTACCGTTCGAGAATGCGGTACCGTTCGAGGATGCGGCTCGACGACAGCGATCCGTACCGTTCGAGGATGCGACTGGACGAAAGGGATCCGTAGCGCTCGAGAATGCGCTGTTCGTCCAGCCCGACGACGAGTTGCATCGACACGGATCGTTTGCCCGCGGCGAGTGATTCGGTGTCGGACGATTCGCGAACAGCCGATTCGAGCAGCGACCCGTTGCGCAGCTTTCCGGTCGCCTGGAGGCGCGTCTCGGCGGGCTCCGATTCGCCGGTCATGAAGGCGTCCGAACAGCCGGCGAGAACGACGGAAGTCGCGAGGATCGCGAGCGTCAGGCGGGCCGATCGAAGCGTGGGACGGTTTCGCATGGAAGGTGGGATCCGGTTCCGGGAAAAGGAAAGAGGGGGATTCCTCCGGATGTGTAACGGATCGCCGGTTGGCGACCCGCCGGACATCGACTTCCGTTCGTATCGACCGCGCGAAATCGCGATTTAAGCCCACGTGCGCTTAAGCTTCGTCGGCGACGGCCGAAACCCACGCGGTCACCTGTGCCCGTGTGCCCGTGCGCCTGCCCGTCCGATCGAAATCGTCGTCTGCCGTGCCGCCGGTGCGTCGCAGCCTGGCTGCCCTGGCCCTGGCCCTCGTATGGGCCGCGCCGTCGTGCCAGGCGCCTCCCGCTCCCGATCCGGGCACCGATCCGCCCGTGGATCCTCCGCCGGTCGAGCGCCGGGAGTTCCGGGTCGTCGGGTACCATCCGTACTGGAGCGCCGACACCTGGCGCCGCTACGATTTCAGCCTTCTCGACGCGGTCTACTTCTTCGGCCTCGAAGCGGCTTCCGACGGCTCGATTCCCTCGCGAAACGGCTGGCCGGATGCCTGGGGCGATCTACGCGCCGCGGCGGCCGCCGCCGGGGTGCCCGTCGTACCGACCGTGGCCGTTCTGCAGGCCGATACCTTCCGCGCCGTCTTTTCGAGTTCCGAGGCGAGCGCGCGGCTGGTGGATTCGATCGTCGAGGTCGCGCTGCAGCCCGGCACGCCCGGACTGCACCTCGACTTCGAGATGTTCGAACCCGTCGAGCCGGATGTCAGGGACCGCATCACGCACGTGGTTCGCCAGGTGCGGGAGCGCATCCGAAGCGCCAAGCCCGACTTCACGCTGTCGGCGTTCACCCTCGCGGGGGACCCCGCCGAGGTATTCGACGAGGCAGCGATCTCGGAGTGGGTGGACTACCTGGTTGTCCAGGGGTACGATTTCCACTGGATCGGGGGCGACACGGCCGGTCCCGTGGCCCCGCTCGAGGGCTGGGACGGACGCAACTGGCACGACGTCACCGATCGTTACCTCGCGGCAGGGGTGGAGGCCCGCAAGATCCTCCTCACCGTGCCCTATTACGGGTACGAGTGGCCGGTCGAATCCGAGGCGCCGGGATCCCGGACGACGGGTCGGGGGATCGAGATCACCTACGCTCCGGTCCGGCAGGACCTGCCGTCGGCGCGCGACCGGGCCGCCGAACACGGAAAACGACGGGACCCCGTATCGGGCTCACCGTACTATGCCTTCCGCGATTCGCTCGGTTGGCGGCAGGGCTGGTTCGAGGACGCCGAAAGCCTGGCGAAGAAGTACGAATTCGTCCGGAGCCGGGGCCTGCTGGGCATCGCGGTCTTTCCGATGGCCTACGGCGACGACACGATCGACGGCCCGCTGGTCCTCGCGCGCACTCCCTGAGCGCGGTCAAGGGGAGCGGTCGGAGCAGAGTTCGACCAGGACACCGGCCGTGTCCTTCGGATGCACGAAGAAGATGCGCTTGGCATCGGCGCCCTCCTTGACCGGTCCCAGGGGGCGGAAGCCCGCCGATTCGAGCCTCGCGTGGGCGGCATCGACGTCAGGGACCTGGAACGCGAGGTGATGCAGGCCCTGTCCGCGGGTCGCCAGGTGCCGTCCCAACGCCGACTCCGGGTCGATGGCCTCGAGAAGTTCCAGCTTGGTCGATCCGGCGTCGAGGAAATACGTGCGTACGCCTTCCGAAGACACCTCCTCGACCTTGTAGGGTCGGAGGCCGAAGAGCGCTTCGTAGACGCCCAGGGTGACCGACGCATCCCGTACGGCGATTCCGACGTGTTCGAGGCGGACCAGCAGGTCGTTGGGCGGCATGTGCGGGCGATTTTCCTCAAGAAAAGGGGCGGAGAGCGTCGGGGCAAGCGGGATCTGCGATCGAGGGCGCACCCGCCCCGTCGAGGCGGGATTTCCCTGCTCGATGTGAGCAACCGTGGCGCTCCGCGTCGTACAATGCGCCCATGGACCGGCCGACGCCCATGTACCGCACGCTCGCGCTGTCGCTGCTGATCGCCCTTGCGGCGGTACCGGGCGCGCACGCCCGGCAGGGGGCACCGCCGTCGGCACGCGAGATCGTGGAGCGGGCCGACCGTCTGCAGCGGGGGAAGACCCAGCAGGGGGTATGGAAGATGACCGTCGTGCGGCCGGATTGGGAGCGGTCGACGCGTTTCGAATTCTGGTCCGAGGGTACCGAGAAGTCGTTCATCCGCGTGCTGGAGCCCGCGAGGGACCGCGGGGTGACGTTTCTCAAGATCGGCCGGGAGATGTGGAACTACGTGCCGCGGGTGAACCGGGTCATCAAGATCCCGCCGTCGATGATGCTCCAGTCCTGGATGGGTTCCGACTTCACCAACGACGACCTCGTGAAGGAGTCGAGCATCCTGGAGGACTACGAGCACCGGCTGCTGGGCCGGGAAACGATCGACGGCGACGAGGCGTGGCGCATCGAGTTCGTCCCGAAACCCCAGGCCGCCGTCGCGTGGGACCGGTTCGAGGAGTGGATCCGCGTAGAGGATTTCGCGCCGCTCAGGGCGGTGTATTTCAACGAGCGCGGGGAGCGCGTCCGCTCGATGGTGTTCTCGGACATCCGGCGGGCTGGCGAGAGGCCGGTGCCGTGGCGCATGGAACTCGTCGAGGAGACGAAGCCGGGTCGGAAGACCGTGATGGAGGTGGAGCAAGTCCTCTTCGACCGGCCGATTTCGGCCGAGATATTCTCCCAGCAGAACTTGAGGCGAGGATCGTGAACTGCAAGAGCACCAACGCCGTATATGCGGAGCGCCGGCCATGAGGACCGTGCCCGGGCTCGCGTGGCGCAACGTCTGGCGCAATCGCCGGCGCAGCCTGATCACGATGTCGGCGGTGGTCTTCAGCGTCCTGCTCATCGCGATCACGCGCTCGCTGCAGTACGGCAGTTACGACGCGATGGAGTCGCAGGCCGTGCGGCTCTTCACGGGCGAAATCCAGGTCCAGCGCGCGGGATACCGGGATGAACAGACCTTCGAGTACGCACTGGATGGCGAAGACGCCTGGCAGGAGGCCGTTTCGGCGGCTCCGTTCGTTACCGGGGCGGCGCGTCGTCTGACGGGGTTCGGCCTGGCTTCGAGTGAATCGTCGAGCGCCGGCGTGCTCGTCGTCGGCGTGGAGCCGGCCCTGGAGGCTTCGGTCACCGATTTCTCGGATCGCCTCGAAGACGGTGCTCCACTGGATGCCGGCTCGCACGGAGAGGCGCTCCTGGGCCGCGTTCTGGCGCGCAATCTCGTTGTGGCGCTGGGAGATACGGTCATCGTCCTCACGCAGGGCCTTCACAACCAGATGGGCGCCGAGGCGTTCAGGATCCGGGGGTTGCTGAAGACCGGAAGCCTCGAGATGGACCGGTCCACGATGGTGATCACGCTGCCCGACGCGCAGCTCCTGTTCTCCATGGAGGACCGGTTCACCGAAGTCGTGCTCGCGACGGAGGATTTCCGCCGTGCGGCCGATTACGCGCGACGGATCGAACACTCGCTGCCGGGCGATGGGATCCGGGTGTACGATTGGGATACGCTCATGCCGGAGCTTCGGCAGATGATCCTGCTGGACAACGTGTCCGGCGCCATCATGCTGGCATTCCTGCTGGTGCTCGTGGGGTTCGAGATCTTCAACACGACCACGATGGCGGTGCTCGAGCGCGAGCGGGAATTCGGTGTGCTCCAGGCACTCGGCATGCGGCCGGGACATCTCGCTCGCCTGGTGGCCACCGAACTCGCCTTCAAGATCGCGCTCGCCCTCGCGGTCGCGATGACCGCGTGCGGGCTGCTGCTGTGGTACCTCGAAGGCCATCCGATCCCGCTCTCCGACGACCTGGCAAGGATGTACGAGGAATACGGGTTTTCGGTCGATACGCTGGTCTTTTCGACGCGTCCGGCGGTTTTCTTCGAACCGGTGCTGTCGGTCGCCGGCATCGCGCTCCTGTCGGCCGTGTACCCCGTGGTCCGGGTCCTTCGCCTCGAAACCGTCGTCGCGCTGCGGAGAGGTACCTGACATGTCGCTCGTGCTGAAAGTGGCGTGGCGGAACGTGGGGCGCAATCCCCGTCGCTCGGCCGTGTTGATCGGCGCCGTGGCGTTCGGGGTCTTCGCCTTCGTGGGGTCGACGGCCTTCATGGACGGCATCGGCGACGCGCTGATCGCGACCGCCGTCGATCTGCAGGGCGGTCACGTCCAGGTAGCCGCACGGGGCTACGACGAGAACCCCACGCTGGATGCCCGATTCGCGGGGGCGGACCGCATCCTGGCGGCCGCCGACGCCCTTGGCGGCGCGCGCGCAGCCGCGCAGGTGGTCAGTCCGGGCATGGCCAATTCGACCGAGCAGGCCGCCGGAATCATGATCAACGGTGTCGACCCGGACCGGGAGCCCGGGGTTACCGTCATTGCGGACCGCCTCGTCGAGGGCTCGTGGTTCTCGGGCCCGGACGCCGGCGACGAGGTCGTCGTCGGGGCCGAGCTGGCGCGGAAACTGCGGGTACGACTGGGCGACAAGATCGTGTTGATGGCCAGCGACGTGAACTCGGAGGTCAGCGCGTCGGCCTATCGCATCCGGGGTATCTACCGGTCCGGGTCGACGCCGTTCGATCGTTCGCAGGTGTACGTGCCGCTGCGTGAATCGCAGAGGCTGCTCGGATTCGGCGACGCGGTTTCTACGGTCGCCGTGCGGCTGGATGCCCCTGCCCGCGCCGAGGTCATCGCCGGCGTCCTCGCCTCGGCAGCCGGCACCACCGGACTCGAGGCCCTGACCTGGAAGGAGCGCAACCCGATGCTGGAGATGACGAAACAGGCGTACGACTGGTCGGCGATGCTGATGGCCGTCATCCTGTTCGCCGCCGTCGGTTTCACGCTGGTCAATTCGTTCCTGATGGTCATCTTCGAGCGCATCCACGAACTGGGCATCATGCTCGCGCAGGGGGTCAAGCCGGGCATCATCCGGCGCATGCTCTTCCTCGAGGCCGTCTGGATCGCACTGATCGGCACCGGGGTCGGCATCCTCGCCTCGGCGGCCCTGCTCGCGCGGTGGATGTCCCGCGGCCTGGACCTCAGCGCGTTCGCGGAGGGCCTGGGCGCGTTCGGCGTTCCGACCGTCGTCTATCCCGTCATCGATCCCGCACACATGGGCCTGGGATTCGTGATCATCCTCGTCATGATCCTGCTGGCGGTCGCCTGGCCGGCCGTCCGGGCCAGCCGCTTCGAACCCGTGGAGGCGCTCAACCATGCATGACCCCGTTCTCATCCGGGCGAGCGGTCTGACCCGGATCTACGAGGACCGGAACGCCGTACCGGTACATGCGCTCGACGGGGTCGACCTCGACGTCGCGTCCGGCGAATTCCTGGCCGTCGCGGGCCCCTCGGGCTCGGGCAAGACCACGCTCCTGAACCTCCTGAGCGGTCTCGACCGTCCTACCCGGGGGACCGTGGAAATCGACGGGCAGGACATCACGCGCCTGTCGCGGGCCGAACTGGCCGAATTCCGGCTCAGGAACGTCGGGTTCGTCTTCCAGGCCTACAATCTCATCCCCGTCCTGACGGCCGGCGAAAACGCCGAGTTCACGCTGCTCATGCAGGGCGTACCGGCAGCCGAACGGGCGCGCAGGGTGCTGGAGGAGCTCGCCGAACTCGGCATCGAGCCGTCGCTGGTCGATCGCCGCCCGTCGGAACTCAGCGGCGGGCAGCAGCAGCGCGTGGCGGTCGCGCGAGCGCTCGTGGCCCGGCCCAAGCTCGTCCTGGCCGACGAACCGACAGCCAACCTCGACTCGACGACCGGCGCCCGGCTGCTCGACAAGATGCGCGAGATGAACGAGCGCACGGGGGTGACCTTCCTCTTTTCCACGCACGATCCGATGGTCATGGAGCGGGCCCGGAGGCTGGTCACGCTGCGCGACGGCAAGGTGGTCGAGGATGTGCGCCGTTCCTAGGGGCCTGCTGGCCTGGATGCTGCTGGCCGCGATCGGAGGGACGCCGGAGGCGGCCGCCCAGTGGAGGCTGGACGGCTACGCCAAGGACCTCGCGCTCGTGTCGCGTTCGGTGGTGGACGACGACGGGTACTTCCTGAACCTGGGGCGGCTGCGCCTGCAGGGCTCGGCCACCCGCGGCACGCTGCACGCCGAAGCGTGGTGGGACACGGAATGGCTCGCCGGTTCGTGGTTTTCCGCACCGGAGGCCGCCGTGGGCCGGCAGCTGGCGTCGTCGGGCACGTCCGGAAGGCCCTTCGCCGACCTCGACTGGACGATTTCGGACGGGCCCCGGCATACGCTGGACCAGCGCCTCTTCCGCGCGACCGTCGCCTGGTCCACGCCGCGGGCGGTCGTGACGGTCGGGCGCCAGCGGGTCGCGTGGGGAACGGGCTTCGTGTGGACGCCCACGGACGTCCTGCACCCCCTGGAGCCGGCCGCGATCGAACGCGACGAGAAACGCGGCGTGGACGCGATCCAGATCGTGCTGCCCGACGGCTCGTTCGGGGCGGCGGAACTCGTCTTCGCGCCGGGCCGATCGTCCGGGGCCCACCGGTTCGCGGGCCGGGTCCGAGGGCACGTCGGGGAGTACGACGTCACCGCGATGGGCGGCCGGTTCGGTCGGGAGTGGGTGGTCGGAGGGGATTTCGCGGGGTATGTCGGAACGGCCGGATTCCGCGGCGAGGCGGCCGTCACGCGCACCGCCTCGGGCCGCTGGACGCTGAGGGCCACCGCGAACGTCGACCACATGCCCGCGGAATCGGTCTACGGATTCATCGAACTCCACTTCAATGGACCTGGCGAACACGATGTGGCCCAATACGAATGGGGTGCCATGGCCCAGGGAGACCTCGTCAACGTCGGACGATGGTACGCCGCCTCGGCAATCGCCTGGACCGTGACCCCGCTGGTCTCGGTCAGCGGGTACGTCGTGCACAACCTGGGCGACGGATCGTCGCTGCTCGGGCCGATCGTGACGTGGTCGGCGGCAGAGAATCTGGACGCGTCGGCCGGGTACTATCTTTTCCGCGGGGGGCGAACCACCGAGTACGGTGCCGCGCACGACGCCGCGTTCCTCACCCTGCAGTACTTCTTCTGAGGACCGCACCCGCATGACCAAGGCCCGCGACCGGCAGCGCCTCGTGATGGGCGCCAGCGTCATCGTGGCGATCGCGATGCTGGTCGGAAAATCCGCGGCCTGGGTCGTCACCGGGTCCTCGGCGATCCTGTCCGACGCGCTGGAATCGGTCGTTCACCTCTTCGCGACGGGATTCGCGGCCTTCTCGCTCTGGTACGCCGACCGCCCTCCGGACGACGAGCACCCCTACGGCCACGGCAAGATCGCGTACTTCTCGTCGGGTTTCGAGGGCGGGCTCATCATGATCGCCGCCTTCCTGATCATCGTTTCCGCGACCGTATCGCTGGTCTCCGGACCGGAACTTGCGCGGCTCGACATCGGCATGCTGGTCACGACGGTGGTCCTCGTCGTGAACGGCACGCTGGGGTTCAGCCTCGTCCGTGTCGGAAAACGCCACGACAACGTCGTCCTGATCGCGAACGGCCACCACGTGCTGACCGACATGTGGACGAGCGCCGGGGTGCTCGTGGGCGTCGCTCTCGTGTATCTCACGGACATCACGTGGATCGACCCGGTAGCCGCCATCCTCGTGGCGCTGAACATCCTCCGGACGGCGTCGGGCCTCATCATGCGCGGCGTACGAGGCCTCATGGACGAGGCCGACCCCGGCATCACGTCGCAGATCGAGGCCGTGCTCGACCGGGCGGTCGCCGAGGGCGAGATGCTCGGCCACCACAAGGTCCGATACCGCAGGGTGGGTTCGGCGTACTGGGTCGACTACCACATCCAGTTTCCGGACGCCCTGTCGATCGTCGACGCGCACGAGCGTGCCCACCGCGTCGAGGACCGGGTCAAGGCGCACTTCGGCGACCGCCAGGTGATCGTGACCGCCCACCTGGAGCCCGAGGAATCGATCCGCTGACGCCCGGTCAGCCCTCGTACGACGTGCCCAGGTGGTCGAGCGCGTCGGTCGGACAGCCTTCCCACACCGCCACCGTCGTGTTGCCGGTGTACCCGAGGTCCTCCGTGCCCATGCGGCTGGAAAAGAACCCCGACGCCGTCAGGTCGCGGAAGAGCGTGAAGAACTCCACGCCCGCCTTCACGTCGGGAGCCGCGGCGTCGGGCCACGCGATCTCGTCGAGCATCGCGCGCTGGTCGTCCGTGGAGCATTCGACGAAGCGCGCGCCGTGCCGGCCCGTGGCGCGGTAGTCGAGCCACGCCAGTCCGCCCCGGAGCGGTACCTGCAGTTCCTCCCGGTCGCTGGCGGTGAAGTCGATGAATTCGGGCACCCGGGCGTCCGACGCCGAGCCCGAGCGCTCGTCGGCCGGGAGGATCCAGTCGGCGAGCACGCGAACGGTACGCATTTCGGCCTCGGTGAAGAAGCGGGGCGCGTAGCCCTCGAACGTGCCCTCGACGCCGTCGACGGCGGTGCGGGAGGTCGGGGCGGCGTGCGCGTGGTCTGCGGCCGGTTCGCGGTTCCAGGGCGTGCAACCCGGGAGGGAGGCCCCGAACGTGGCGGCGGCGATGATCCTGATCGAGTCGCGTCGTTGCATGGCGTCAGAGGCTCAGGTTGCGGGCCTGCGCGGCGATGTGCTCGGCCGTGCGCATGGACAGGGCCAGGATGGTCCAGGTCGGGTTCTTGTCGGCCTGGGAGACGAAGCTCGAGGCGTCGGCGACGTAAAGATTCCGCACGTCGTGCGAGCGCCCGAACGAGTCCACGACGCTCGAGCGCGGGTCGCTGCCCATGCGCGCGGTGCCGACCTCGTGGATGATCTGCCCCGGCGCGGTGATGCCCCAGTCGTCCTCGCGCCCCGGCATCTTCCAGAGCGGCTCGGCGCCGAGGGCGTGCAGCAGTTCGTACGCGGTCTCCTGGAAGTGCCGGATCTGGTTCAGCTCCTGGTCGCTCCACGTCACGTGGAATTTCAGGACCGGGATGCCGTACCGGTCGACCTTGCCCGGGTCGATCGCGCAATGGTTCTCGTAGCGGGCGATCATCTCGCCGCGCCCCGAGAAGCCGACCATGGCGCCGTAGAGGTGCCGGTAATCCCGCTTGAGATCGATCCCGTACCCGCCGCCGCCCTGGGGTCGGGCGGTCCCGGTGGCGTTCCAGCGGCCGTTGAGGCGATGGATTCCGCCCATGAACCCGTAACCGGGCATGCCGCGGCCGCCCCAGGTCTCGATGTGATACCCGCGCGCGAAATCCAGTTTCGGGTCGCGGTTCTTCCACCACGGCACGTAGATGTGCGATCCGCCCACGCCGTCGTCGTTGTGGGGCGGAAGGCCCATCATCGACGGCAGGAAGCCCATGGCGTCGGCGCCGGTCGAGTCCATGAGGAATCGTCCGACCGTTCCGCTCGAATTGCCGAGCCCGTTCGGGTGGCGGGGCGAGGTCGAATTCAGCATCAGTCGGGCCGTTTCGCAGGCACTGGCGGCGAGCACGACGACGCGGGCCCGGACATGCCGCTCCTCGAGCGTGACGCGGTCGACGTAGGAGACGCCGGTCGCGAGGCCTTCCGGATCGGTCAGTACCTCCCGGGCCATCGCGTTCGTGCGGATCTCGACGTTGCCCGATTCGAGGGCCGGCGCGAGGAGCACGGAGGGGGACGAGAAGTTCGAGCGGGCGCCGCAGCCGCGTCCGCACTGCCCGCAGTAGTGGCACGGCGGGCGCCCGTTCTTCGCCTGCGTGAGGATCGAAAGCCGGCTCGGGATGACCGGAAGGCCCATCGAGCGGCCCGCCCGCTGGATCAGGGTCTCGTAGCAGCGGGGCTTCGGCGGGGGCAGGAAGATGCCGTCGGGCTCGTTGGGCATGCCCTCGACCGACCCGAAGACGCCGACGAGCTCGTCCACGCGGTCGTAGTACGGCTTCAGTTCGTCGTAGGTGATCGGCCAGTCGTCGCCCATGCCGTCGATCGATTTCCGGCGGAAGTCGTCCGGGCCGAAACGCAGCGAGATGCGGCCCCAGTGGTTCGTGCGGCCGCCGAGCATGCGGGCGCGCCACCACATCCACTCGGTGCCCTCGTCGACCGAGTACGGCTCCCCGTCGATCTGCCAGCCGCCGATGCAGCCGTCGAACTCGCCGAAGGGCTTGTCGGGCGTCGACGCGCCGCGTCGGGGCGACTCGTGGTTCCACGTCAGCATGTGGCCGTTGCGGGCGGCGTCCCAATCCGGACCGGCTTCGAGCAGCACGACGCGCACGCCGGCGTTCGCCAGCACGTACGCGGCCATTCCGCCGCCGGCGCCGGAGCCGACGATGCAGACGTCGAAGGGGTCCTGGACCTGGATGTGGGGCATGGGTCGTTCGGATCGTTCGGGCGGAATAAACGGGACGGCGCGATGAAAGCAAACGCCGCGCGTAGTTTCCGTCCATGCAACGCACACGCATCCTCGTCGTCGGCGGCGTGGCGGCCGGACCGGCCGCCGCGGCCGCGGCCGTCCGGACGGATCCGGACGCCGAGGTGGTGCTGTTCGAGCAGGGCGTCGACGTTTCGTACGGGGCCTGCGAGCTGCCGTACCTCGCGTCGGGGCTGGTACGCGATGCCCGGGACCTCGTGCGCCACGACGCGTCGGACCTCGAGCGGAGCCGGGGCTTTTCGGTGCGGACCCTGCACCGCGCCGAGGGCATCGATCCGGCCGCCCGGCGACTGACGGTGCGCGACCTCGCTTCGGGCGCCGTGAGGGAGGAGCGGTACGAGGCGCTCGTGCTGGCGACGGGCGCCCGGGCGGCGAACGGGGGTGTGGACGGACTCGAGGGCCCGCGCGTCTGTACGTTGCGCACGTTGGATGACGGCACACGGCTCTCCGAAGCACTGCGCCGCGATCCGACCGGACACGTCGTCGTGCTCGGAGGCGGATTCACGGGCCTGGAAACGGCGTCGCGCCTCGCCGCGGCCGGCCGCCGGGTGACGTTGCTGGCCCCGGGCGGACCGGCATCCGACCATCTCGAACCGGTGCTGGCGGCACGGTTGGACGCGGCGCTTCTCCGGCACGGGGTGGCGGTGCGGAGGGAGCGCGCCACGGCGATCCGCCACGACGCGGGAGGGCCGCCCCTGGCCGTACGCACCGATCGCGGCGAACTCGTCGGGGCCGGCCTGGTGGTGGCGGCGCTCGGCATCGTGCCCGAAACGGCCCTCGGAGGGTCGGCCGGCCTCCGGATCGGCGGTTCGGGTGCATTCCGCGTCGATGCCGGCATGCGGACGTCGGCGCGCGGCATCTGGGCCTGCGGCGATTGCGTCGAGGTACCGCGCCTGCCGGACGCGCGTCCGGCATGGGTGCCGTTGGCCCCGGTGGCCCGGCAGGGCGCCCGGGTGGCCGGGCACAACGCCGCGCGGCGGGGACGGCAGGCCGAAGAAAGGCTGCGGAGCCAGGCCGTCGGATACTGCGCCCGCATCGCGGGGCTCGAGATCGGTTCGGTAGGATGGACCGGAGCGTCGGCCCGCCGGGAGGGTTTCGACGCCGACGTCGTCGTGGTGGAACACGTCAGCGCGTCCCCGCTCCACCCGGAATCTGCACCGCTGCACGCCGCGCTCGTGTTCGAACGACCGGGCGGGAGGATCCTCGGAGCGCAATTTCTCGGATCCTCCGGCGCCGTCGCCCGGGCCAACGTGATCGTCGCCGCCCTGCACGGCGGCGCCACCGTGTCTGATCTCCACGAATTCGACTTTGCCTACTCGCCGCCCGTGGCCCCGGCACTCGATATTCTGACGATCGCAGGCCGCGCTGCCCGGAAGACCCTCCGGCAGGTTCGGCGGACTGCTCCCTGACGAAACGCACCTTACCCCGTCCCGCCATGGAACGCCCGCGTCGCCCCGAACGTCCGAAGCCCGGAAACGACACCCGAGGTCCCCGGCCGGACGGCGGTCGCGGCGGTTCCCGCCCCGGAAAGCGCGGCCCCCGTCCCGAAGGCTCCCGTGGAGGCCGCCCGGACCGTCGAGGGCCTCGCGGGGACGCAGGTTCCGGGGATTTCCGACCGGACCGGCGGCGCGAGCGCCCGAGGGAGGGGCCGTCGGCGAGGGCCGAGGCGGCCCGGCGCCTCGTACGGATCGAGCAGGACGATGCCTTCGTCACCCTCGCCCGCGGAGCCGAGGCGCAGGACGCCGCGGTCGACCGGCAGGTCACCGAGTACGTGGCGGGCGTCACCCGCTGGCGCAGGCGCCTGGACATGGCGCTGGAACGTGCCTACCGGGGCGATTTCGCTGCCATGGAACCGATGCTGCGCCAGGTACTGCGCATCGGCGCATTCGAGTTGCTGATCACGCGCACCGCCCCGCACGCGGCGATCAACGAGGCCGTCGACGCGGCCGCCGAGGCGGTCCGGCCGGACGCGACGGGCGTGACCAACGCCGTGTTGCGCGCCGTGCTCCGTGACAAGGATCTCGAACCCGAGGTACAGGATGCCGACCTCGCCGAGCGTCTCGCCGTGCGCTGGTCGCATCCCACGTGGATGGTTCGGCGGTGGCTCGACCGGTTCGGCGAGCAGGACACCGTGAAGCTGTTGGAGCGGAACAACCGCGCGCCGCTGCACGGACTGCGCATCGACGGCACGGCCGCGGCGCGCGCCGCCTTCACCGACATGCTGCGCGAGGCCCGCATCGACTCGGAGCCGTCGGCGTACCTGAAGGACTTCGTGCGGGTCATCCGCCTGCAGCCGGTGATCCGGGCCAAGTGGATCGACAGAGGCTACTGCACCGTGCAGGACGAATCGACGGGGCTCGTCGTCCACCTGCTCGACCCCCAGCCGGGCGATCACGTCGTCGATGCCTGTGCGGCGCCGGGCGGAAAGTCCCTGTACGCGGCCTCCCGCATGGCAGGGAAGGGGCGCATCACGTCGGTGGACGTTTCGGCGGCGCGGCTGAAGCTGCTGGAGGCCTCGCGGGAACGGGCGCGCACCCCCATCGAAACGGTCGCGGCCGACTTCGCCGAGTGGGCGACCACCGCCGAGCCGGCCGACCGCGTCCTGCTCGACGCCCCGTGTTCGGGACTCGGCGTGCTTGCCCGGCGCGCCGACCTTCGCTGGCGAAGGAGTCCCGAGGGCATCCACGAATTGGCGGCCCTCCAGGACCGTCTCCTCGACGCCGCGGCCGCGGTGGTGAAGCCGGGCGGAGTCCTCGTGTACGCCACGTGCACGATCGAGCCCGAGGAAAACGAGGAGCGCGTGAAGGCTTTCCTCTCCCGTCACGCCGGGTTTTCGGTCGAGCCGGCCGACCGATGGATTCCGAAAGCTCTCGTCACGTCCGACGGATTCTTCGCCTCGCTTCCGCATCGCGACGACATCGACGGCGCGTTCGGCGCCCGACTTCGCCGCGCTCGGTGAGCGGCGGGCGGAAACCCGGCCGCCGTCGCGGCATTCGGGTTGGACGAACCAACGGGAACCGTCGATGCGGACGCCGATCCTCTTCGTGATGGTGCTGCTGGCCGCGGTGATGCCGGCCTCGGCGCAGCGCGTCGCGAAATACGGAGCCGACTTCCTGGCGGGCGGCGTCGGCGCGCGTGCCCTCGGCATGGGGTCTGCCCAGGTCGGGCTCGCCTCGGACGTGCACGCGGTCTACTGGAATCCCGCCGGGCTCCAGGGTCTGGACCGGGCGTCCGTCTCGTACATGCACGCCGAACGGTTCGCGGGGATCGTTTCCTTCGACTACGCCGCCGGGGCCATGGCGGTCAGCCACCGTTCGACGGTCGCCGCGGCGTGGTTCCGCAGCGGGGTCAACGACATCAAGAACACGCTCGATGCGTGGGATCCCGTGCGCGGCGCGCCCCGTCCCGACCCGTCCAGCCACGTCACGACGTTCTCGGCCGCCGACCAGGCCTTCTTCGTCTCGTTCGCGCGTTCGTTCGCGGGTGGCCTGGACGCGGGCGTCACCGCGAAGATCGTGCGCCGATCGATCGGCTCGTTCGCCGACGCGTGGGGGTATTCGTTCGACCTCGGGCTGCGGTACACGACCGGCGCCTGGCGCCTCGGACTCGTGGTCCAGGACGCAACGACGATGCTGCAGAGCTGGAGCGTGGACTCGGGCCGACTTTCGGCGCTCGCCGACGTCTTCGGGGACGACCTGCCCGCCGGGGGCACGGAACTGGTGCTGCCGGTCGTGCGGCTGGGTACGGGGTACCGCCTGGTCGGGTCGGAATCCGTGACCACGTTCGCGGTGGATGCCGACCTCGCGTTCGACGGCACGTCGGCCAACGCGCTGGACGTGGCCGACGGGGCGGTCGCGATCTATCCAAGGGCCGGCCTGGAACACGCATGGCGCGACCTGATCGCGCTCCGTGCCGGGATAAGCCGCCTCCTGGTCACCCGGTCCGACGGGCTCGACCTCTCGCCGACGGTCGGAGCGGGGCTCAGGGTAGGGCGCTTCCGGGTGGATTATTCGTTCGGCGACTTCGCAGGACTCTCGTCGGAACTCGGCTATTCGCACCGGATCTCGGCGTCCGTCGACCTCGACCGGCTTCGACCGGAGCCGGAGCCGTGATGATGCGCCGTCCCGGGAAGTCGTCGGTCTCGCTCGTCATCCCGCTCTACAACGAGGAGGATCGGCTCCCCGGTCTCGTGGCCGAACTCGAGGCGTTCCGCGCGGCCCAACCCGTCGTGAACGAGGTCATCCTGGTCGACGACGGCTCGAGCGACGGCACGGCGGCCCTGGCCAGATCCCTCACCGCCGGCCGCCCGGGGTACAGCCTGGTCCGATTCTCGCGGAATTTCGGCCACCAGGTCGCCGTCACGGCCGGGCTCCACCTCGCGGGCGGCGATGCCGTGGTCATCCTGGACGCCGACGGTCAGGATCCGCTCGACGTCGTTCCGACCATGATCGAACGGTGGAGGGAGGGTTTCGACGTGGTGTACGGCGTGCGCCGTTCGAGGTCGGCCGACTCGTGGCTGCAGCGCACGACCGCCCGCGGCTTCTACCGGTTCTTCCAGCGCTTCACCGAGGTGCGTGCTCCGGTCGACGCCGGCGATTTCCGGCTCCTGTCACGCCGCGTGGTCGAAGCCTACCGTGGACTCGGCGAACAGCAGCCCTACGTACGGGGTCTCGTGGCGTGGTTGGGGTTCAACCAGGTCGGGGTCGAGTACGACCGACCCGCCCGGTCCGCCGGCGCGTCCAAGTACGCGTGGCGGCACCGTGTGCGCCTCGCCATGGACGGCCTGGCTTCGTTCTCGGGTCGGCCGCTCCGGTACGCCGTACGGTTGGGTATCCTCACCGCGATCGCGGCGGTGGCGGGGTTGGCGTGGGTCGTCGCGGCGAAGTGGTCCGGGGACACGGTGCCCGGCTGGGCGTCCTTGACGTTCGTCGCGTTCTTCTTCGGCGGCGTACAACTCTTCTTTCTCGGCGTGGTCGGCTCTTACGTGGCCCGCGTGTACGAAGAGGTGAAGGGACGCCCGCGTTGGATCGTCCAGGAACGATGGGACTCGGACGGAATCCCGCGTGAAGGTTCGGCGTAGTCAGGGCGACAACCGGGTCGCCCGGGCGGCCCCAACGGCATGGACCTTCGCACGTTTCGACGGCAGCAGCAGCAGCGAAATGACCTGATCGGCATCGCCGCGAGCGTCGGAGTGCACGCGCTGCTGGTGGTGGGCCTTTCGCTGCTCACCATGGCGGCGAGCGACCCGATGCCGCTCGGGTACATCGAGGTGGATTTCGGGCCGATGTCCGAGGGACGGCCCGTGGCACGGTCGACCGTGAGCCAGCCGGAGCAGGCCCCGCGCGAGGCCGAGGAATCGTCACCGGTCGAGTCGACGCCACCCCCGGTGCCCGAAGCGGCCCGTCCGGTTCGCCTCCCGCAGGCCGCGGTCACGGACCCCGACCGCATCACCCAGCCCGACGCCGAGACGGTCGCGCCGCAATCGAGACCCGATACGCGCTCCACCGAGGACGTGCGCAGGCCGGAGGAATCCCGTCCCGTGCGCCCGCTCGGCAGCGGCGATCCGGAGGGAGACGACCGGCAGCAGGACGGCCAGGACGGCACGGGAAACAGCGAAACGCGTTCCGCGCCGTTCCAGATCGAGGGACTCAACCGGATCCCCGTGCAGACGGTGACACCGCAGTATACCGAGCAGGTCAACGCCGAGATCGGCGTCCGCATCACGGTCGACCCGGCGGGCCGAATCGTGGGGCGCATGCCGCTGCGCAAGGCCGACGCCCGGTTGGAGGACGCGGTCATGCGGGCGCTCGCGGGATGGCGGTTCAACCCGCTGCCGCCGAACGCGCCGCAGACGAACCAGGTCGGCGTGATCTACTTCCGCTTCCGCCTGCAGTAGGACCGGAAAGGAACGCCGCGGGCGCCCGGGCACGGGCCTCGCGAGGCTCCGGTCATCCCGCAGGCCCGACGGGGCTCAGAAGAGCCCGACGACCTTGCCGTCGTCGTCGAGGTCCACGTTCATGTAGGCCGGTTTCGAGCCCAGCCCCGGCATCGTGCGCATCTCCCCGGCGAGCGGGTAGATGAAACCGGCACCGATGGCGGCGCGGACCTCGCGGATGGGGAAGAGGTAACCCCGGGGCACGCCCTTGAGCGCCGGGTCGTGGGAGAGGCTGAGGTGGGTCTTCGCCATGCAGATGGGCAGCCCGCCGAAGCCCGAGGCCTCGTAGGCGGCGATCTGCTTGCGGGCCTTCGCGTCGTATTCGACCCCGTCGGCGCCGTAGACCTGCGTGGCGATGATCTCGATCTTCTCCTTGATGGTCGCCTCGAGCGGGTACAGGAAGCGGAAGTCTTTCGGCTTCTCGCACGCGGCCGCGACGGCGCGCGCCAGGTCCTCGGCGCCCTCACCGCCCCGCGCCCAGTGGTCGGCCTCCACGGCGTCCTCGGCGCCGGCTGCCACGGCGCGCTCCCGTACGAGGTCGATCTCGGCCGCGGAATCGGTCGAGAAACGATTGACGGCCACGACCACCGGGATACCGAACAGTTTCGCGATCTCTATGTGGCGCAGCAGGTTGGAGACGCCCTTCTCCAGCAGGGCAAGATCCTCGCGGGTGTAGGCATCGGGCAGCGGGCGTCCGGCCACGACCGATGGGCCTCCGCCGTGCATCTTGAGCGCCCGCACGGTCGCGACGATGACCACCGCGTCCGGCACCAGTCCGCTCGCCCGGCATTTCACGTTGAAGAATTTCTCCATGCCGATGTCGGCGCCGAAGCCCGATTCGGTCACGACGTAGTCGGCCAGCCGGAGGGCGATGCGGTCGGCCACGATCGAGCTGTTCCCCTGCGCGATGTTCGCGAACGGCCCGGTATGCACGAAGGCGGGCTGGCCCTCGAGCGTCTGCATCAGGTTGGGGTGGATGGCGTCCTTCAGGAGCACGGTGACCGCGCCCGCTACCCCGAGATCCTCGAACGTGAGCGGATGACCCCTCTTGTCGAGCGCGAAAACGACCCTTCCGACCCGTCTGCGCAGATCCTTCAGGTCACTCGTCAGGCCGAGAATGGCCATCAGTTCCGAAGCGACCGCGATGTCGAACCCGGCCTCGCGCGGCAACCCGTCCAGGAGGCCGCCCAGGCCGATGACCACGTTGCGCAGGGCGCGGTCGTTGACGTCGACGACGCGTGGCCAGGTGATGGCGTAGCGGTCGATGTTCAACGGGCGCAGCCCCATGGCCTCGAGTTCCGGCGCCGGAATGCGGCTCTCGTGGTAGAGCCGCGCGTCGATGGCGGCCGCGGCGAGGTTGTGGGCGACCGACACGGCATGGATGTCGCCCGTGAGGTGCAGGTTGAACTCGTCCATCGGGACGACCTGCGCGTACCCGCCGCCGGCCGCTCCGCCCTTGATTCCGAACGTGGGTCCCATCGAGGGCTGCCGGATGCAGCACGCGGCCTTGTGGCCCAGCCGTCCGAGAGCCTGCGTGAGTCCCACGACCGCGGTGGTCTTTCCTTCGCCGAGCGGCGTGGGCGTGATCGCCGTGACGTCGATGTACCGGCCGCGCGGGCGTGCCTGGAGGTCGGCACGATCGAGCACCGACAGCTTGACCTTCGCCCGGTGGTCGCCGTACTGGATGCAGTCTTCGGGGCGAAGGTCGATGGACCGGGCTATATCGCCGATCGGGCGAACGTCGGCGGCCTGGGAAATCGCGAGGTCGGAGGGAATCGAAGCCATGTCAGGATACGGAGTCTATGGAGTCGGAGGGCCGGGACAGGCCCGCGAAGTGCTTGGGATAGAGACTTTCGACGCGCCAGCCGGTCGGATCGGGCACCGCAACGCCGACGCCCAGCGTGATGCGGCCGTGGGCCACGAAGACCCATCCCGACGAGGTGATGCCCGCGGCGCCGTGCGGGGTGGGCCACGCGTCCCGACCCGAAACGAACCGCAGCGCCTGCGCCCGGTCGAGGAGAACGCGGTTGCGCACGGCGGCATGCCCGAACGCGATCGCCGAGCGCGTCGTCGGTTTGGCGGACCGGCCGTTGACGCGCAACACGGCCAGACCGGTCGAAAACGGTTCGAACGGAAGGCGAGGCTCGTGATCCGCCGGTATCGCGAGCAGGTATCGGCGGCCGGATCGGCGGTATCGGTAGGACCGGATGCGATCGCGGTCGAGCCCGAAACGGTCCGGGAACAGGCGGATCCACGGCTCCACGTCGGGGTCTTCGGGATGACGGTCCCCGGAGGGGCGTTCGAACGCCGGGGGCGCCGATGCCGTTCGACCCGTGCGCTGCAGGGCCACGGCGAAGAAACCGCCCGTGTCGGCCTCGTGCGGCCACAGGCGGTGCGAGAGGGCCATCGCAGGGGGATAACGCCGCCCGTCCCATTCGGTGAGGCCGGGTCGCGATCGCAGCCCGGGCACGGCCACGGGAACGACGCGTACCGCACCGCCCGACCGTTCGAGCACGTCGGCGACGACCGACTCGTTCTCCTCGGGAGCGAACGTGCACGTGGAGTAGACGACGCGCCCTCCCGGACGGCAGATCCGCAGCGCGTTGAGGAGCAGCGCTCTCTGCACGTCGGCGAGATAACGCCTCGAGCCCTCGCTCGCGCGCGCCAGGATGCCGGGGTGCTTGCGCACGGTCCCTTCGCACGTGCACGGCGCGTCCACGAGTACCCGGTCGAACGACGCTTCGGGCCACGAGGGATCCCTCCCGTCGCGGTCGGTGAGGGACACGTTCGCGAGCCCCAGGCGGTCCAGCGTGGTGCGCGTCACGGATTGGCGTCCCCGCGACGGGTCGTTGGCGATCACGGTGCCCCTGCCGCCGAGGCGGATCGCGATGAGCGCGGTCTTGCCCCCGGGGGCGGCGCACAGGTCGAGCACCCGGCACGAGGGGTCGATGCCGAGCAGGGCCACGGGCAGCTGGGACGCTTCCTCCTGGACGTGGAAAACGCCCGCCCGGTATCCGAGGCTGTCGACCAGGCGCATGGGCGAATGCAGCCTCCACGCCTCGCGCGACCAGGCGACGGGCTCGGCATCGAGTCCTTCGGCCGCGAGTTCGTCGCGCACCTCCTCCCAGTCCACGCGGAGCGGATTCGTCCAGATGCACGTCGGCAGCGGCCGTGCGCACGCATCGGCGAACGCGGCGAAGTCATTCACCAACGGTCGGTATCGCTCGAGAATCGGGTCCACGGTTCTACGATAGCAATTCGGAGCCCGTCCCTCGACCGGGCCCGCCCCATCCGGACACCGGGGAATTCCGTACGCTCGTGCGTCAGGATTCCCCGGGCACGTAGCCCAACTGCGCCCTGATTCCCAGGTGGAGCGCCAGCCGGTCCGACTGTCCGAAGGGATGCGTACGGAACGGACGGTCCAGGGCGTGGCGGAAGGCGGCCTGGACGAGCAGCCGGTCGCCCCAGAGGTTCTTCGACACGGCGATCGAGACGTCGACCCGCGACGGAAGCACCGCGTAGCCCCCGGTCGTCGGATCCGGGACGAAACCGGGCCACGACGCGCTCGACCGCGCGCTCGCTTCGACGAGGATCGAGGTCCGCGGGACCGGCTGGGTCGAAGCCAGCCACGAGGCTTCCACGGCGGGCCTGGTCACGGCGTGCCGCCAGTAGACTTCGTCGCCTTCCGCGACGGGCCGCGTCCAGGTGAGGTCGAGACGGTGCCACGCCACCGCGGAAGCAGGTCCTGCCACCCGGATTCGCGCCCCGTACAGCGCTCCGCCGACGCCGATCGCGAAACGCTCGCGGCCGTCGAGCCGGGGCGCGAGCGACGGCCCGGCAACGAGGTCGATCTGCGGGAGCGTGTGGCCGCGGTAGACACGACCGAACCCAAGGAGGGCCAGCGTTGTGCCGCCGCGAAACCGGAGCGTCCACTCGGCCTGCCCGGAACCGGTTCGCGCGTCGAGCAGGTACGGCGCGCCCGTCAGGCGGGGCGATTCATCATCCGCGCCGATCGACGGCGGTCGCCACCCCTGGAGGATCCACCACGCGGGCTGTTCCGCCACCTCGGGCATCTCCACGATCCAGCCCGCGGCGAGGTCGAAGGTCGAGCCTCCGGGCGACGCGATCCGCTGCAGCCATGTGGCGCTGTGCCGAAGCCGGTTCCGGCGGAGCGGATCCTCGTTGGAGAGGGCGGTTTCGACGGCGACCGCGTGACGCCAGCCGGGGGTGGGCTGCCACGCGACGTCGAGCCGGGCCGACGGAACGGCCACGGTTCGGTCCAGGACGCCCGGCATGGGGTCCAATCGGCGCAGCCTCCCTCCCAGGGAAAGGCCGATCGCGAAACGGCGACTCTCGCGACGGAGCGCGAACTCGGCGTCGAGACGCGCGAAAACCTGGTCGAACGCCACGGACTGGTCGGCGGTGCGGGGCAGGATGTCCTGTTGCCTGGCGTCCAGCGCGTATTCCACACCCCAGCGGCGCCCTATCGCCTGGCGGCCTGCCGCCGAGGCGGCCCAATGCCGGGAGAGGCTGGGCACCTCGGATCCGGTTTCCGCCACCAGTCGAAGGTCGCGAAGCGCACCGAAGTGGAACTGGAACCGGTGCCTGGACCGGGCCGATTCGCGGTGCACGGCAAGCGAGGGCGCCGCCAGGAGCAGTCGCGGCCGGTAGGTTCCGCGGTACAGCAGGCGGACGCGGGGCTCGAGGGCCGGGTCGGTCATGTGGATCTCGTCCCCCCGATACGTGCCCTCCACCCGCCATGCGTCGGCGCGCACCGCACCGCGGAACCCGAAGACCGGTCCGATGCGGTCGGCATTCGGCGTCGCGAGCGGGGTGTACCGGTACGGCCCGGGATCTCCGACCTCGTTTCCCGCCGAGACGTGCCCGGCGATCGAGAGGCCCTCGGGCGGTCGGGCCGTGTCGATCTCGATGCGCCCGCCCGCGGACCGCGTCGACGGGGCCGTGATGACGCGGACCTCGCGCACGAGGCCGGGGACCGTCGGAATCAACTCCGGGTGCCGGTCGAACGGGCCGCCGACCGGCATCGGCACCCCGTCCACGACCAGTTGCCACGTCGGGAAGAGCGGGGAGGACGAGCCCGCCGGATCGAAGGACAGGCGGAATCCGTCGAGCGAATGGCCCGCGTGGGCCCCGGCGAGACGAAGCAGGTCGGCCACGCGGGATGCGCCGCTCCGGGCGATGGTCGCCGAATCCACCCGGACGACGAACGCGTCCGCGGCCGCCAGGGGTTGGGCCGCCGCGGGAACGAACGCCGATGCCGAGAGGGCGGCCAGGAGCGCCGATCGCAGGGTCATCGCAGGACCTCCCGCACCCATCGCGGCGCACCGACGCGCAGGAGGAGGCCGGCCGAGGCGTGCACCTGGTCGATCTCGATGGCCGTCAGGGTCCGTTCCGCGGCCGCTTCGGCGAATACGCCGAGACGGCCCGACAGCACGATCTCGAGTCGGGCGGCGCCGCCGAGCGTGAGTTCGCTTTCGCTGCGCACGCCGGCGAAGGCGATGTCTTCCGCGAAATCCATGCGCAGCATGCCGGCGCGCAGGGCGGCCGAAAGGCGAACCGGGCGCACGGGGCGCCAGGCGCCACCCCATCCCGCCCACGCCAGCAGGGCGGTGTACGAAGGCACCGCGTCGGTGCGCGCCCCGAGCGGCATGAAACGGGCTCCGGCCTCGAGGAAACCGCCCTCGAAGGGCGCCTCGACCCGAAGGGCGGCGCCCGTCGTCGGCCGCCACCACGTGTGCATGCCGACGCGCGTGACGCTTTCGGCGCCCGCGACGGAAATCCGCAGCGTCGACCACGCCGCATCCTGGGCGGCCACGCCGGGAACGGCCATCGACGCCACGAGGGCGAGCAACGCGAACCGCGCGGTTCCGAAACGCATCGTTCAGTCGAGCCGGAGCGGACGGCTGCCCGCGATCCGAAAATGGATCGCCGCGGTCGCCGAAGCCCGCGTCCGGGTTGCCGACGGGACGTGGGCGAGGTTCCGCACGTGGTTGACGCCCGCGTCGATTACGAGGCGGAACCGTTCCGATGGCTCCCAGGCGGTTCGCACGGCGATTCGCGCCGTGCGCTCCACCGTGCCCGAGAGCACGGTCGCGAAGTCGTTGTCGGCCGCGAGATACGGCTGACGCAGGTCGCGCTCACCCTGCCAGAGAAGCGTCGCGTACGGCTCCACCACCAGGCCGTCGGTCACGGTGTCGGCATACCAGCGGAGGAAGCCCGTGCTTTCGACGTAGTCGGAAAACTGGGTTGCCAGGCCGCGTCCGAGGTGCAGGTAGCGGCCTTCGGGCTGGAACGTGTTGTACGTGCGGGAAGCCACGGCGGTCGCGGAAAGGCCCGCGTCGACGGACGAGCCGAGGCGTGCCCGGACCATCGAGAGATGGGCCGCGACCGAGGCGCGCTCGTCATGGTTCATGATGTCGAAATCGTCTACCAGGACCTGCCCGTATACCCGAAGCGACGCCGATCGCGCGTGGACTCCCAGGCCGATCATGCCGTTGTTCTCGTCGTTCTTCGGCCGGTTGTCGAGTTCGAGGAGCACCGGCTGGAGGGGATTGAGCCACTTCGCCGACCATCCGGCCGAGACGTCCGAGAACAGCACCGACTCGAACAGCGTGAGCGTGACGCGCGGCGTGGGACTCCAGTCGAGGCGGTGGGCGGCCAGCCAGCGGCGCTCCTGGCCGGAAGCGACGGAGTCGTCGCCGGCCGTGCCCGTGAACCGCCCGTCGCCCGTGACGGCGTCGAGTTCGGCCACGACGGATCGGAGCGCCAACCGGCGACCCCCGAAGCGGAAACGAAGCCCGTCCAGAGACCGGGCATTGTCGGAGAGGACCAGTCCGGGTTCTCCGGGGAGACCCCAGTGGTCGGAATACCGTCCGAACGCCCACGCGGTCAGGGTGCCGGAACGGCTGACGGCGGCTTGCTCGGACCTTGCGAACGCCCTGAGCGCCGTGTCCATTCCGTCCGGATCGAGGTCGTACCACGCGTCGACGCGCGCCGCGACCTCGAGCGCCCACGGTCCGGCCGTCGCCGAGGTGCGCAACGTGACCCGGGGGTAGGCGCGGCCCCGGTCTCCGAGTTCGCGCACGGGGTCGAGCCGGCGGTGGGTGGTCGCCCTCAGGCCCGGTTCGATCGCGCCGTGGACCGCGTACCCTTCCACCGGCGGCCCGAGTCTCCCGGAGACGAGGCGCATCCATCGGGCCTCCACGGGGTCGCGGGCAGGGGCAGCCGCGAGCGCCGTCCGGATCTCGCCCACGGTGTAGGGCAGCGCGCCCGGCGTCAGGCCCGGCAGCAGGCCGCGGTCCTGCAGGCGCGCGATCCATACGTACGCGGGGTCGTCCGTGGCGAGCAGGCGGGCATCGGCCGGCGCCTGGCCGCGCGCGGCCGGCGCGAGGGCCGCGAGCGTGAGCAGGACGAGGTGAAGGTAACGGCGTGTCGGCGGTCTTGGGGGCATGCTCGGTCGGAGGAGCGTCGACGATCGCAAAGGTAGGCAGGCGGGAAGCAGGAATCGACGTCGGGAGGTAACCGGGCCCGGCCGCACGGGTTCTGGCCGCTCCGACCGTATTTTCGGCGCGCCAGCATCCGGGCCCTCGCGGGCCGATCCGTGTCGCGCCGAACCGAACTCCTCGTCCTCCTGCTCGTGGACGCGCTCGCCCTTGCGGGGGCGAACGTGCTGTGGCACGAGGCGCGTTTCCGGTGGGGATGGCTGGCGGACCCGCTGTTTTCCCCGTCGCCGGTCGCGTTGGGCGCCGTCGTGTTCTCGTTGACGTTTTTCTGGCTGTTGGCGCTGCTCTTCTTCGGCATGTACCGCGAGCGGTACGCCGCCAGCCGATTCGACGAGATGGTATCGCTGGCCAAGGTCGTGACGATCGGCATCCTGGTCCTGTTCTTCCTCCTGTTCATCGACAACCTCGACGCCTACTCGGCGCGGCGGAACCTGCTCTTCTACTGGGTGGCGGTCCTTTCGCTGCTGGCAACGGGCCGGGTGGCGGTGCGATCCGTGCAGAAGGCCCTGATCCTGCGCGGAAAGGGGCTGCACCGGGCCCTGGTCGTAGGCTGGGATACCCGGCTCGACTCGCTGTACGAAGACGTGGCGCGGTACCCGGAGGCCGGTCTCCAGATCGTCGGTGCGGTGCGGTTGGGGCGAGAGGAGCCGGGTGCCGACCCTCGGCAGACCGCCGCCATCGGAGACCTGCCCCGCCTGATCGACGAACTGCGCGTACAGGACGTGCTGATCGCCCTCGGACCGGACGACCGCGAGGCGCTCGTGGACGTGCTCCGGCAGTGCGACGGCAAGGCGGTGTCCCTCAAGCTCGTGCCCGATTTCTACTCGATCGTGGGCGGAATGGCCCGTACCGAGCACCTGTACGGCCTTCCGCTCATCGAGGTCATGCCCGAGCCCATGCCGGCGTGGGAGCAGACGACGAAGCGCCTCGTCGATCTCCTCGTCTCGAGCGCCGTGCTCGTCGTCGGACTTCCGTTGTGGATCGTGGTCGGACTGCTCGTGCGCGCCACGTCGCCGGGCCCGGCCATCTACCGGCAGCAGCGGGTCGGAAGACACGGCAAGCCCTTCATGATGTTGAAATTCCGCACCATGCGGGACGACGCGGAGGCGCACACCGGTCCGGTCTGGGCAGAACCGGACGATCCACGGTACACGCCGATCGGCCGGTGGTTGAGAAAAACTCGCCTGGACGAGATCCCGCAGTTCTGGAACGTGTTCAAGGGCGACATGAGTCTCGTCGGACCGCGGCCCGAGCGCCCCTTCTTCGTGGAGCGGCTCTCGCGCGAGATCCCTCTCTACGGCCGCAGGCACCGCGTCAAACCGGGCATTACCGGCTGGGCGCAGGTGAAGTGGAAATACGACCAGAGCCTCGAGGATGTCCGGCAGAAAGTGAAGTACGACCTCTTCTATATCGAGAACATGAGCCTGCGTCGCGATTTCCAGATCCTCCTGCGCACGCTCACGACCGCCTTGCGGGCGAAGGGACACTGATCCGCCCGGACCCATCCATGCCGAAGAAGACCCAGGTCGCGCCCTCCGGCGCGGCGCAGACCGCTCCCGAGCGCCGAAAGGGCACGAACGGAAAGCGGGCGTCGGCCGCGAAGCCCGCGGCACCCGCCATGACCGGCCGCCTGACCACCGACGATCCGGCTTCGCTCTACCACGCGCTGCTCCTTCCGAGGCTCATCGAGGAGAAGATGCTTCGGCTGATCCGGCAGGGCCGCCTCTCCAAGTGGTTCAGCGGGTATGGGCAGGAGGCGATCGCAGTGGGGTGCGCCCGAGCGCTCGAGCCGGATGACGTCATCCTGCCGATGCACCGCAACCTCGGGGTCTGGACCGAGCGCGGTGTTCCGCTGGAGCCCCTGTTCTGCCAGTTGATGGGCCGACAGGGCGGCTTCACGCGCGGCCGCGACCGCACGTTCCACTTCGGGCTGCCTGAACACGGCATCATCGGCATGATTTCGCAGCTCGCGGCCATGCTCCCGGTCGCCTGCGGTTTCGGCCTGTCGTACCGGCTCGACGGCTCCCGCCGCGTGGCGTTGGCTTTCTGCGGCGAAGGCGCGACACGGGAAGGGGACTTTCACGAGGCCCTGAGCCTGGCGGCGATCTGGAAGCTGCCGGTCCTGTTCGTCGTCGAGAACAACGGGTGGGGCCTTTCCACTCCCACGCACGAGGCCATTCCGGTCGAGCACATCGCCGACGCGGCGGCCGGGTACGGCATGGCGTCGCGCATCGTGGACGGCAACGATCTCGAGGAAGTCATCGACCAGGTGCGCAAGGCCGCCGATTTCGCCCGCGACGGCAACGGACCGGTGCTGCTGGAGATGAAAACCTTCCGCATGCGGGGCCACGAGGAGGCTTCCGGGACGAAGTACGTCCCGAAGGAGCAACTCGAGGCCTGGGCGCGCAGGGATCCCGTGCTCCGGTTCGAGGAAGCGATGGAAGGGCGCCTCGACCCTGCCGTACGGGACATCATCCGGCGGGAGATCAAGGTGCGCGTCGAGGAGGTCGCCGAATGGGCGATCGGCCAGCCGGAGGTGGAAGGGGACGTTGACGTCGAGCTGGGCGACCTCTTTCGCGAGGCAAAGCCGGTGGTGGTGCCCGACGACGGACGCCGCAGCGAGAAGCGCTTCATCGACGCCGTCACCGACGCGCTCGAGCATGCCCTCGACTCGGACGACCGAACGCTGATCATGGGCCAGGACATCGCCGGCTACGGGGGCGTCTTCAAGGTGACGGCCGGTTTCGTCGACCGGTTCGGCAGTGACCGCGTGCGCAATACGCCGATCATGGAGAGCGGCATCGTCGGCGCGGCGATGGGGCTGGCTCTCGCCGGGCGGCGGCCGATCGTCGAGATGCAGTATGCCGATTTCATCTCGTGCGGCTTCAACCAGATCGTCAACAACCTCGCCACCACGCATTACCGCTGGGGCGCGGCGCTTCCGATCGTGATCCGGGCTCCGTTCGGGGGACACATCGGGGCCGGGCCGTTCCACTCGCAGTCGATGGAGGGATGGTTCTGCCACGTGGCGGGACTCAAGGTGGTCGTTCCCTCGACCCCCGAGGACGCGAAGGGCCTGCTGCTCTCGTCGATCGACGATCCGAATCCGGTCCTGTTCTTCGAGCACAAGGCACTGTACCGCCGGGTGAAGGGGGAGGTACCGGATGCCCCGGTTCGCATTCCGCTCTCGGTCGCGCGCGTGGCCCGGAGCGGGGAGGACTGCACGATCGTCAGCTGGGGCCTGGGCGTGCACTGGGCGCTGGAAGAGGCCGAGTCCCACGCCGCGCGCGGCGTCTCGATCGAGGTGGTCGACCTGCGCACGCTCGTGCCGTGGGACCGCGAGACGGTCCTCGCCTCGGTGCGGAAGACCGGCCGCCTGCTGGTCGTGCACGAGGCGGCGCGAACCGGCGGTTTCGGCGGAGAGATCGCGTCCCAGGTGGCCGAGGAGGCGTTCGAATTCCTCGACGCGCCCCCGGTGCGGGTGGGCGGGCTGGATCTGCCCATTCCGTTCGCCCGTCACCTCGAGGAAACCGTGCACTCGGCCCGGACCCGCCTCACCCGGGCGCTCGACCGCCTGCTCTCCTACTGAGACGGTCATGCCCGAACGGTACGAGACCGTCATCGGACTCGAAGTCCATTGCCAGCTCGCGACGGCGTCGAAGGCGTTCAGTCCGGACTCGGCCGCGTTCACGGCCGAGCCGAACGAACACGTGGACCCCGTGAGCCTGGGCCATCCCGGCACGTTGCCCGTGCTCAACGGCAGGGCGGTCGAATTCGCCGCGGCCATCGGTCTTGCCACCCACTGCCGGGTCGCGCCCGAATCCGTGATGGCGCGGAAGCACTATTTCTACCCGGATCTTCCGAAGGGGTACCAGATTTCCCAGTACGACCGCCCGATCTGCGAGGGCGGGTGGGTGGACGTGCGGTTGGGGGACGCCGTTCGGAGGATCCGTCTAACCCGCATCCACCTCGAGGAGGACGCGGGGCGGTCGATCCACGACGCGGACCCTTCGGCGACGCTGCTCGACTACAACCGGTGCGGGGTTCCGTTGGTCGAGATCGTTACCGAGCCCGACCTGGCGTCACCGGCCGAGGCCGCGGCGTTCCTCCGGACGATCCGGCAGATCGTGCGGTATCTCGGGATCTCGGACGGAAACATGGAGGAGGGCTCGCTGCGCTGCGACGCCAACGTCTCGATACGGCCCGCGGGCAGCGGACGGCTGGGCACGAAGACCGAGATCAAGAACCTGAATTCGTTCCGCCACGTCGAGCGCGCCGTCGAGTACGAGGTCGCCAGGCAGCGCGACCTGCTCGATCGCGGGGAACGCGTCGTGCAGGAGACCCGACTGTGGGATGATGCCGCGGGTGTGACCCGCCCCATGCGCTCGAAGGAGGAAGCGCACGACTACCGCTATTTCCCGGACCCCGACCTGCCGCCCGTGCGCATCCGCCCGGACCGGCTCGAAGCGATCCGGGCTTCGATGCCCGAATCGGCGGCCTCGCGAAGGGAACGCTACGTGTCGGACCTGGGTCTTCCCCCGTACGACGCCGACCTGCTTACCGAAGAGAGGGAGACCGCGGAGTATTTCGAAAGGGCGTTGTCCTTTTTCGAGCCGCCGCTCGCGGCACCGGCCAAGGCCCTTTCGAACGTGGTCATGACGCAGGGATTGCGCCGGGTCGGCGAGTTCGGGGGCTCCTTCGCGGCGTTCCCCGTCGACCCCGAGCGCCTCGCGGGCCTCGTGCGCCTTCGGCTGGACGACGCCGTGTCGTCGACGGCCGCCGTCGCGCTCTTCGATGCGATGCTCGACGTCGGCGACGCTCCCGCCGACATCGCGGCGCGCCTGGGACTTCTGCAGGTCTCGGACGCCTCGGCACTCGTGCCCGTCGTCGATGCCGTCCTGGAGGCCCATCCGGCCCAGGTTTCCCAGTACCGCTCCGGAAAGACCGGCGTTGCCGGCTTCCTGGTCGGCCAGGTCATGAAAGCCTTCCCGGGAAGCGCCGACCCCAGGCTCGTGCGGCGACTCGTCGAGGACCGACTCCATTCCGAATGAACACCATACGACCGATTTCCATGGCCCACGCTCCCAGAACCCTTCGCCCCGGCATCGCGATCGCGGCGCTGTTCGCCGTCGCCGTCGTCCTGCAGGCCGGGTGCGGCCGTTCGGACGAGGACAAGGCCGTCACCGCGCACGTGTCCGGCACCCTCGCGCTGAGCCCCGACATCGATCCGGAGGATGACGGGTCGGGCTTCGAGGTCCTCGTGCTCCACCAGACCGAAACCGGAATCGATACGCTCGGACAGGGCGTCACCGTGGCCGGAGGGACCTTCGCTTTCGCGCTGACGGCTCCCGAGCGCGGCATCTACCCCCTCGTCGTGCATCGCGGCGCAGAGCCCCTGGCGATCGAGGAACTGGTCGTTGCCGACGGCGACTCGGTGACCGTTCGCGGAACGTTTCCGCTGGAGGGTCGCGCGCTGCGCATCGTCTCCTACGAGAACGGCGCCTGGGCGGCCCTGCGGAATGCCAAGGCGTCGTTCCAGCGATCGGTAATGGAGTTGATGGGCAACGGGACCTACTCGCCCGAGACCATGGCGCAATCGGTGGCGCAGACGGCGAACCTGCTCTGGACGCTGCGCGATACCTATCCGAACACCATGGGCGCGATCATGGGCGAAGCCGAATCGATCGGACTTCTCGAGAGCTGGAACGATTCGCTCGCGCTTGCGCGGTTCGGCGAGCTCCAGCCCGACCACCCGGCGATCGTGGACCTGGTGCGCGCGGCACGGCGCTCGACGGCCCGGATTTCGGGTCAGGAGGCCGCGCTCGCGCTCGTCGAGCGGTACGCCGGCCTGGTGGACGAGGAAGACCGCGCCGGCGTTCGCAGCGAACTGGTCATCGCGCACATGGACAGCTCGGCGCGGGACCAGGCGATGGCCGTGGCCCGCGAACTGTCGAAGGAAGAAGGCCAGTGGGCGGAATGGGCCGGCAAGGCGCTCTACGAACTCGAGAACCTGCAGCCCGGCATGGCGGCCCCCGCGATCGGACTCGTGGACGTCGAGGGGCGCGCGGTGAACCTCGACCGGTTCCGGGGCAACGTCCTGCTGCTCGAGTTCTTCGCCCCGTCGCAGGAGTTCCTCGACGAGGCCCAGGAACGGGAGGCCATCGTGGGCCTCGGGGATCGTTTCCCGCTCGTGGCGCTTTCGATCTCGCTCGAGCCGGACACCGCGTATACGCAGGCCCTGCTGGAAGTCTACCCGATGAGCGGTACCCTGGCGATCGATCCGGCCGGAAGCGAGAGCGCGGCCGCGAAAGCCTACAATGTGAATGTTCTGCCGACGCGCGTCCTCATCGATCCGGACGGTCGTATCGTGGGCAAGTATGCCGGAAGCGGCCTGGACGGGGTCCGTCGGGACCTTGCGGGCCTGGTCGAGGCTTACGCCGCCCGGCAATGAGGATCAACCGCATCGAATGTCATGCTGATTGCCGGTAACTGGAAGATGAATACCGACCTCACCGGGGCGCGCCAATTGGCCGCGTCGGTGGTGTCGGCGGTCGGGACGCCCGGCGCGGGCGTGGACGTGGCGGTATGTCCGCCGTACGTGTCGTTGGACGCCGTATTCACCGTGCTCCACGGCAGTGCGGTGCGCCTCGGCGCGCAGGACCTGCACGAAGCCGATTCGGGAGCCTTCACCGGGGCGGTATCGGCGGCGATGCTGCGCTCGGTGGGCTGCCATTACGTCATCGTGGGACACTCCGAGCGGCGCCAGTATTTCGGAGAGACGGATGCGTCGGTGGGAGCCAAGGTGCTGCAGGCCCGCCGCAACCGGCTCGTTCCCATCGTATGCGTGGGAGAGACCCTGGAGGAGCGGGATGCCGGCCGGGAGCGGGAAGTCGTCGAGCGGCAGACGGTCGCCGCGCTCCGGGACGTACGCCTCGAATCGGCGGCCGATCTCGTCATCGCGTATGAGCCGGTCTGGGCCATCGGGACCGGTCGAACGGCAACGCCGGAACAGGCGGGCGCCATGCACGCGTTCGTTCGCACCCTGCTGAGGGACCGGTTCGGCCCGGAATCGGCCCCGGGCATCCGGATCCTGTACGGAGGATCGATGAAGGCCGAGAACGCGGCCGAACTGCTCGCTCAACCCGACGTGGACGGGGGCCTCATCGGCGGCGCCGCACTCAAGGCCGATTCCTTCGCGGCGATCGTGCGCGCGGCCGAAGCGGCGAACAGGTAGCCGGAATCAGCTTCCGGAGGCCGCGTCGGCGGCGGACTTGGCCGCCGGGGCGGGGGAGTCGGACGGCGCCGCATCGGCGGGCTTCTTCGTCGCCGCGCCGGCGTTCCCGCCGTCTTTCCTGCGGGCGTAGTCGGTGAGATAGAAGCCGCTTCCCTTGAAAACGAGGCCGGCTCCGCCCGTGATCACGCGAACCACCGGCTGTCCGGTCGTGGGGCAGACCGAGAGGGCGGGTTCGGTGATGCGCTGTTCGATGTCGAAGGTGGAGCCGTCGGCGCGTCGGTAGGAGTAGGTCGGCATGTGGGTACGTGTCATCCTGTCAGGCGGTCCCTCGGCGGGATCTGCAGCGCCCGTCATTCCAAAACCGTTCCAACTCCTGCCGCCGTGCCGCGCCGGGGGCCGGGGAGCACGGGACCCGCGTCGGGCGTGCGCAGGGCGCCGTGAACCAGGTCGGCCAGTGCCGATCGCACGGGCGCGTGCCGCTGGTTGTCACGCGTCGGATAGACGCGGTTGGCCAACAGGATGACCCAGAGCCCCCGGTCCGGGTCTACCCAGATCGATGTTCCGGTGAAGCCGGTATGGCCGAACGAGCGGGGTCCGAACAGGGAGCCCGCCGACGAGGGTCCTTCCCGGGCGCGGGTGTCCCAGCCCAGGGCGCGCGTATGGCGGCCGGTGGTATCGACGCGCGTGGTGAACAGGCGAATCGTTTCGGATCGCACGAACGGCCTGCCGCCCACGATTCCGTCCGAGGCCAGCATCGCGGCAAAACGCGAGAGATCCTCGGCCGTCGAGAAGAGGCCGGCGTGTCCGGCCGTGCCCCCCAGGATCCACGCGGTCTCGTCATGGACCTCGCCCTGCACGAGCCGTTTCCGGAAATCCCGGTCCAGTTCGGTCGGCACGGCCGCGGGATCCGGCCGCCCCGCACGACGGAACCCGGTGTGCCACATGCCGAGCGGCTCGAAGACGGATTCGCGGACGAAATGGTCGAAAGGAACGCCCGTGATGCGTTCGACCGCGACGGCGAGTACGATCGGGCCGAAATCGGAATACCGCGAATCGGAACCCGGCTCGTACTGCAGTTCCTCGTCGAAGATGGCCTCGAGCAGCCTGCGCCGATCGGTGATGCCCATGCGGTGGAACGGGCGGAACGGGATCAGTCCGCCGGTGTGGGTGAGCAGGTGGCGTACGGTCACCCGGTCCTTGCCCTTGCGCCCGAATTCGGGTACGTAGCGCGCCACCGGGGCGTCGAGGTCGATCTGCCCGCGGTCGACCAGGAGCATCAGCGCGGTCGTGGTCGCGACGACCTTGGTCACGGACGCCAGGTCGAACGGTGACGCCGTCGTTACCGGTCGCGATGTGGCGTCGTAGGTGTAGCGGCCGAAGCCCCGCAGGGTTACGACCGCGTCGCCACGACCGACAGCGACCGCGGCGCCCGGGAATGCCCTGCGGCCGATCGCTTCCCGGATGAGCGGCTCGACCAGTTCGAGCGTCGGTCCGTCGAGGCCGACGGTCTCCGGAACGGCCGACGAGGGCGCCATGGCCTCGGCGGTGCGCCCGGCACCCGCGGGGAATTCGGCGGAAATCGAGATCGGCAGCCTGCCGCCCACACGCAAGCGGCCGACCATGGCCTGGGCGGCCGCGTCCTGCATCGCCGGGCTTCGATCCCAGGCGAGCAGTACGGGCACCCCGGCGGGCAGCGAAGCCGCCAGATAGGGCGTGCCGAACACGACCACGGAGGCCCTCGGCGACGCCTCGGCGAGCCGGGCGACCAGGTCCTCCGCCGCAGCTGCCGTTCCGGGGCGTCCGAACCACGACGAGGCCGAGTGCAGCGCCGCCACGACGACCGCCGAATAGGTACGGCTCGATCGGACAACCGCTGCCCGCTCCGAGGCCGAGCTGCGTGCGTGCAGCGCGGCGACGTCCACGGATGCGTCGGGGAGGAAGGTTCGAAGCGTCTGCACGAACCCCATCGACTCGGCATCCTCCCGGCGGTCCTGCAGGGCGACGACCAGTACGCGTTCGCCCGGCCGGTCCGACACGAAGGGCAGGTCGCCGCGCAGCAGTGTCAACGCGCGCCGGGCGATAACCTGTTCGAGCGCACGCTGCGGCCCGGTCCGTATCGATCCCGGCACGTCCGAAACCGGGAAACTCGTGCCGGAATGCAGCCCCAGCGAGGCCTTGGCCGTGAGGATGCGACGCACGCTGTCCTCGATGCGGCGCTCGGGGATGCGTCCGGAGCGGACCGCGGCCACGACGGCCGCGTGGGCGGAATCGAGGTCGGTGGACATGACCAGCAGGTCGGCGCCTGCCTCCACGGCGGCGACGGCGATTTCGGCCGGGGTTCCGAATCCGCGCACGCCGTCCATGTTGAGGGCATCGGTCACGACGAGGCCCTCGAATCCCAGGGCGCCCCGAAGGAGATCGGTCGAGATGCGGCGCGAGAGGGAGGCGGGGCGATCGATCGGATCCCCCAGCCCCGGGTAGGCCACGTGCGCCGTCATGATCGCTCCGACGCCTGCGTCGCGCGCCGCCCGGAACGGCGCCAGGTCGACCGAATCGATGCGGGACGGGGCGTCCCAGACCACGGGGAGCGTCTCGTGGGAATCGGCCGAGGTGGGGCCGTGCCCGGGGAAGTGCTTGACCGTCGGGAGGGTCCCGGCCTCGCGCGCGCCGCGCACGAAGGCCGAGACGAAACGCGACGCCAGGTCGGGGCGGTCAGAGAACGCCCGTGTAGAGATCACGGGGTTGCGCGGATTGCCGTTCAGGTCTCCCACCGGGGCCAGCAGCTGCGTCACGCCGAGGGCACGCGCCTCCATTCCCGTGGCGAACCCGGCACGCCAGGCGAGGGAATCGTCCCCCGTGGCCGCGATCGCCATCGCGACGGGATAGCGTGAGGCATCCTCGACCCGCATGCCGACGCCCCACTCCACGTCCTGCGAGACGAGCAGCGGCACCCGGGCTTCGCGCTGCAGTTCGGCGACCAGGGCCGCCTGCTCGAGGGCCGTTCCCTGGAAAACGACCACGCCGCCGATGCCGGGGCTTCGTACGTGGCCGAAGAGCCGGGCGGTCGTCGCGGCATCCTCGGGCAGCAGCCGGCCAGGGGTGGAGGCCACGAAGAGCTGCCCGACGCGCGCCTCGAGGTCCAGCGAAGAGAGGGTCGAATCGACCCATGCGGCGGCGTCGTCGGCCACCGGGCCGACCGGACGCCCGGCGCCCAGGCCGCAGGAGACGACCAGGAGCATCCACGGGAGTACGGGGGCGATCGAACGGCCGGGCAGCGTCATCGGGGTGCGGGATGGAGCGCGGAAACTACGCGCGCCGCCCGGACGGCGAAAGCCGCGTGAAGGGCAACCCGCTGCCGGGCGGCGGGTAGAACCGGCGCCCGGCTGCGCGCGGCCCGGCGCGGATACCTGACCGATTCCCCCGGACCCCCGCCAGCGAACCCATGGGTCACGAGACCAACCGACCGCTGCTCGTCACGCTGTTCTTCGGTGTGCTGATGGCGGCCCTCGATATCGCGGTGCTCGGGCCGGCGATTCCCGCGCTCCGGGACCACTTCGGCGTGGACGACCGCACGGTCGCCTGGGCGTTCAACACGTTCGTGTTCTTCAACCTGCTCGGCGTGCCGATCATGTCGAAGGCCGCCGACGTGTTCGGGCGTCGCACGGTCTACCTCGTGGACGTGAGCCTGTTCGCCGTCGGGGCCGCCATCGTCATGCTCGCCCCTTCCTTCGCGGTACTGCTCGTAGGCCGGGCGCTCCAGGGCCTGGCGGCTTCGGGCATCTTTCCCGTCGCCGCCGCCGTCGTGGGAGACCGGTTCGCACCGGAGAAGCGGGGAAGGGCCCTGGGAGTGCTGGGAGCCGTGTTCGGCCTGGCGTTCATCGTGGGACCGATCCTGGCGGGCATTCTCCTGGCCGTGGACTGGAGACTCATCTACGCGGCGTTCCTTCCGCTGGCGGCGGTCGTTCTGGTTCTCGCCCGCAGGTTTGTCGAACCCGGAGAAAAGCGTGCAGACGTTTCGCTCGACAAGCCCGGGCTCGTACTGCTCGGGCTCGTCCTGGTACCCCTCGCGTACGGCATAAACCAGGTCGACACCGGTGACGTGATCGGCTCGCTTCGAGACCCCCGCGTCTGGTCGCCCCTGCTGCTCGCCGCCGCCACCCTTCCGGTATTCGTTCGCAGGCAGTCGCGTTCGACCGACCCCATCATCCGTCCCGGCCTGTTCCGCAACCGGCAGGTCCTGCTCGCGGCCCTGCTTGCGGGGTGCGCCGGCCTCGCCGAGTCGGCGTTCATCTTTCTCCCGGCATTCTCGGTGGCGGTCTTCGGCGTGTCCTCTTCCGAGGCGTCCTTCATGCTGCTTCCGCTCGTGGTCGCGGTTGCCGTCACGTCGCCGATCGCCGGACGCATCCTCGACCGGACGGGCTCGAAGGCCGTCATCCTCGCCAGCCAGGGACTGCTCACGGCCGGCTTCGTCCTCGTCGCGACCCTCGGATCGGCGACGTCCTGGTACTACGTGGGTTCGGTCGGAATCGGCGCCGGTCTGGCCGGTATCCTGGGGCCGTCGTTGTCCTACATCCTGCTCCACGAGGCCCGCGTGAGCGAGCGCACGGTGTCCCAGGGCCTGATCACCCTGTTCATCAGCATCGGCCAACTCGTCGGGGGCGCGGCCATCGGCGCGGTGGCGGCCTCGGCGGCCGTCGAGGTCGATGGGTACGCGGCCGGATTTGCCGCAATCGCGTTCGCGGCGGCGCTCGTCTTCGTGGCGGCGCTGTCGCTCAAGGGCCGACAGGCGGAACGGTCGGCTCCGTCCGGGGCCTGAGCGAGGTCATCCCGCGTCTTCGAGAGCGAGCTGACCGCAGGCGGCGGCGATGTCCTGTCCGCGGCTCCGGCGCACCGTAACGGTCACGCCGCCGGCCACGAGGACACGGATGAACCGCTCCAGGTCGGCCTCTCCCGTGCGTTCGAATCCGAGACCCGGCACCGGGTTGTAGAGGATCAGGTTCACCTTGCTCGGCGCCCAACGGGCCACCTTGACGAGGTTCGCGGCATCGGACGTCGAGTCGTTGAAGCCGCGGAACATGCAGTACTCGTACGTGACGCGGCGGCCGGTGGTCTTCGTGTAGTGGACCACGGCTTCGCGCAGCGCGTCAAGGTCGGTTCGAGCGCTCCGGTTCACGGGCATGATGGAGGAGCGCTTGGCGTCGTCCGGGGCATGCAGCGAGATCGCCAGCGAGGAGCGTACGCCGTCGTCGGCCAACCGGCGTATGCGCGACGCGAGCCCCACGGTCGAAATCGTGACTCGGCGGATGCCGAGGCCGAGCGTCTCTGGATCCTGCAGCAGGGCCACGCTGCGCACGACCTGCTCGTAGTTCTGCAACGGTTCGCCCATGCCCATGTAGACCACGTTCGAGATGCCGCGTCCGAAGCGTTCCCTCGCGATGCGGTCGGCGAGTCCGGCCTGCCCGAAGATCTCGCCCGCGTGCAGGTTCTGCGAGAAGCCCATGCGACCCGTGGCGCAGAAGGAACACCCCATCGCGCACCCGACCTGGGTCGAGACGCAGACCGTAAGGCGCTCGGCGGTTCCGTCTTCGTCGAAGTCGGGAATCAGCACCGTTTCGATCCTCCGTCCGCTCGAGAGCTCCAGGAGGAGCTTGATCGTGCCGTCGGTCGAAACGTCGCGCCGCACCTCCACGGGCCAGCCGACGAAGTACGCCGATTCGAGCTGGGCGCGGAACGCGGCCGGGAGGTCCGACATCTCGGCGATGGACTGCACGCGCCGTGCGAAGAGCCAGCGATAGAGTTGGCCGGCCCGGTATTTTGCCTGGCCCAGCCCCGCCGTGAGGGCCGAGAGTTCATCCCGCGTGAGCGCGGTGAGGTCCGACTTTCCGTCCATGGCGCGTCAGACGAGCCGATCGAGCACGATGAGTACCACCCAGGCGGGGATGTACCATATCGTGGCCATCAGGACCCGCCGCGCGTCGGTGTTCGAGCGCGTTCGCGCGAACGCGGTCAGCGACGGTACCCAGGTGAGGGCGAGCGGAACGATGCCGGCCGCGTACACCGGTCCCGCATCCCCGAACCGCCACGGCAGGAGGGAGGCCACGGCCGTCAGAACCGAGAAGACGAGCACGTGGACCACGGTCGAGGTGCCGCCCGGAGCGATGACCGGGAGCATGGCGTAGCGGGCCCGGGCGTAGTCCTGCCGGTACATCCACGCCAGCGAGAAGAAATGGGGTACCTGCCAGCAGACGAGGACCGCGAATACGGCCCACCCGGTCGGTCCGAATCCGCCGGTCGCCGCGGTCCACCCGCCCAGGGCCGGCAGCGCGCCCGGAATGGTTCCGACCAGCGTGTTCCAGGCGGTGACGCGCTTGAGCGGCGTGTACACGAAAACGTAGACGAGCACCGTGAGCGCCGCGAGCACGCCGGTGAGGGGGTTGACGAGCGGGCAGAGGACCGCGAGTCCCGCCGCGACGAGGACGACGCCGAAGCGGAGTGCCACGGCCGGGGCGATGCGCCCGGAGGGCAGGGGACGCGATGCGGTACGTCGCATCTCGCCGTCGAGCGATCGTTCGAACACGTGGTTGAGCGTCGAGCCCCCGGCCGACGAGAGCACGACGCCCGCCACCAGGGCGGCGAGGCGAAGCCAGTCGACGGGTCCCGGCGATCCGAGCACGAAACCGGCCAGCGAAGAAATCGCGACGAGGAACGTGATTTCGGGCTTGGTCAGTTCGACCCAGTCCCGCACGGTCGACGGCGACGACGTCGCGGCGGCGGCCGTCGCCGTGCGGACGACGGGACCCTCGGGCGAAGGAAGCGCGGGTCGTTGGGTCACGGTGCGGAATTCAGGCGGAAACAGGGACCGGACCGGGCGCCGGGTTCGCGGCGCGCGAGGCGGCGACGGTGGCCACCACGTTCAGGCTGAACAGCGCGGCACCCACGACGAGGTGCAGCGAGTTCACGACGACCTGCAGGTTGCTGGGCCTGAGTACCCCCTGCTCGTCGAGGAGAACGAAATAGGCGACGAAGCCGAGCGCGATCTGGAGCAGCACGACGAGGCCGAGCGCGCGGCAAAAACGACCGGCCAGCGGGTGCGTCGCCCAGGCGGTCCGCAGCCAGGCAGCGTGGCGCAGCGTGAGGACGAGCGTCACGCCGGCCCAGAAGAGGTGAAGCCCGGCAAGGATCGGATCGATACCCGTGCCCGGATGCCTGAGCAGGGCGCCGAGGGCAATCTGCACGAAGATCGCCGCCGAGGCGTGGGTTCCGGGAAGTGCGACCGCTGCGCGCTCCAGCCGGGTCCGTGTCCCGGGCAGCGTCTGCCACGAGTTCGACACGAACAGGGCCATGGACGCCAGGAGCGCGAAGAACAGCTGGGCGGTACACGCGTGCACCACGGCCAGATCCAGCGAAACCCAGACGACGCGCAGCCCGCCGAGCACTCCCTGGACGACGACCAGGACGAGGGCCGCCCATCCGACCCGTTTCATCCATCCCCGCGGGTCGGAGACGGCCGTCCACACCGCGAGAACCAGGGTGAGCAGGCCGACGAGGGCTCCGGCCAGCCGATGTCCGTGTTCGGCCAGCACCGGCGTCACGGTCCACCAGTCCGGCCAGGGATTGAACGGATCGTAGGACGAGAACGACGTGGGCCAATCGGGAACGGCCAGTCCGGCGTCGATACTGGTGACGAACGCGCCCCACGACAGCAGGCCGACGGCGGCGGCGAGCGCGACGAGGGTGAAACGGAAGCGGGCGATCATCGGGAGGCGCGCGGAGGGAGGCCGTGAACGCGATCGAACCCGTGCGGGTGCCGGGCAGTTCCGACATGCGGCGTCCCGTGAATCCGTGCGCGAGCGCTGCGCAGGACGTATATTTGAAGGCTGTACCGCGAACGCGGCCCAATCCCCGTCCATGCAGTTCTTCCGGCACCGTGTACCGATGAGGGTGATCGGCGCGACGCTCCTGGCGAGCCTCGTGCCGGCCGTCGTTTCGCCGGTGCTCGCGGCGGATCCGTCCGCGGCCTCGCCGTGGTACGCCGAGTGGCTCGAGCGCCGGGTCGACCGCGACCTTCCTTCCGCCGTGCGGGCGCTCCTGGAGGACGCCGCCCGCGAACCGTCTGCCGGGCTCGAGGATTTCGTTCGGCGCGTGGTGCGAACGGCCGCCCGCGAGGAGGGCCTCGCGTTCACGTCGATGGCCCTGGCGGGCCGCGTTTTCGGTTCCGAAGCCGAACTGGCGGCATTCCTTCTCTCGGGCACCCGCTCGTTGGGTGCGTCGGCCATTCCGCCCGGAACGCTGACGGGCACGGTCGAGGCCCCGTCGGCGCCCGTTCCGCGCATCGACCGGGGACTCCCGGCCGCCGACCTGAGGGCGCCGGGCGCGCCCGCAAGCGGCGGGACGGCGAATCCGTGCCGCCCCGAACCGGTGCGCCCCGCGGACCCTTCGCGCGGATGCCAGCAGACGCTGGGCCCGTAGCGCGCGACGCACCGATCGCCGGCCGCACGGCCGGCACCCCACAGCCATTTCGGCCGCCCTCCGGTGCGCGTCCGATCTCCCTGTCGCATCCATTTCCAGGAAAGCCATGCAAGGCAACGGACTCAAGATCGCGTTGGTGATCTTCTTCCTGGCCGTCTCGGGTTGGTACCTGTTCCCGACGGTCCAGAACGCGATGACCAACAACAAGCTGGCCGCGATGTCGGCCGAAGACCGTCTCGCGTACGAGCGGGACAACCATTCGGATATCGTCGGCGTGCGCGAGCGGGCGCTCAAGCTCGGCCTCGACCTCCAGGGTGGCATGCACGTGACCCTCGAGGTCCGCGTCGACGCCCTCATCCGCGCGCTGGCCACGGACACCGACGAGACGTTCGACGCCGTGCTCGCCGAGGCGAGGGACAATGCCGTCTCGGGCGACGTTTCGGTCATCGACGCCTTCGTCCAGGCGTTCGAGGCGCGGGACCCCGAGGCGCGTCTTTCGCGCTATTTCCGCAACGAGGCGGCGGGCATCAGCCGTCGCTCGTCGAACGAGGATGTCGCGGCCTGGCTGCGCACCGAAGCCGACGAGGCGGTCGCGCGCGCCATCGACATCATCCGCGACCGCGTCGACCGATTCGGCGTCGCCGAGCCGTCGATCCAGCGTCAGGGCACCCGCCGCGTCGTTGTCGAACTGCCGGGCATCACCGACAGCGACCGCATGCGCGGCCTGCTCCGCGGCACGGCACGGCTCGAGTTCCGCCTGATGGCCGATCCTGCCGAATTGACCCGCTCCCTGCAGCGCGTCATAGAGTACTTCGAGACCGGCGTCGATTCGACCGGCGCGGCGCTCGCGTCGGCCGACACCACCGGCGCGGGCCCGGACTCGACGGCGGCGGCGGCCGCCGATTCGGTGGCCGACGTGCAGTCTCTGCTCGCGCAGGCCGATTCGGCGTCGTCGGGCAACCGGCTGCTCGAGATCTTCCAGCCGGTCGGGCAGGGCGTGCTCTTCGGGCGCGTCAGCGAGCGGGACACGTCGAAGGTCAACGCGCTCTTCGATGACCCGCGCGTGGCGGCGATGCTGCCGGCGAACGTGACGCTCATGTACAGCTCGTCGGCCGCGGGCACGGGCGAGGACGGGTACGAAGTGTACGACGTGCTGGGTGTGCGCACCGAGGTGGAACTGACCGGCGAGACCATCACCGACGCCCGCGTCGAATTCAATCCGCAGACCAACGTCCCCGAGGTCTCGATGACCATGGATTCGGAAGGCGCCCGCACCTGGGCCCGCCTGACGGGGGCGAACGTGGGGCGGAACGTGGCCATCGTGCTCGACAACGTCGTCTACTCGTATCCGACCGTGATCAACCGGATCACGGGCGGGCGCTCGTCGATCACCGGGCTGGCGAACCGGGAGGAGGCCACCGACATCGTCACGGTACTCAAGTCCGGCGCCCTGCCGGCCCCGGTCGAGATCGCCGAGGAGCGCACCGTCGGACCGAGCCTCGGCGCCGCGTCGATCCGCGCCGGCCTGAACTCGATCATCCTCGGCCTGTTGGCCGTGGCCATCTTCATGATCTTCTGGTACCGGACGGCGGGCATTCTCGCCGACCTGGCGCTGATCGTGAACCTGCTCTTCATCCTCGGCATCCTGAGCGCGTTCGGGGCGACCCTGACGCTTCCGGGCATGGCGGGTCTCGTGCTCACGATCGGCATGGCGGTCGACGCCAACGTGCTGATCTTCGAACGCATCCGGGAGGAGCAGAAGTCGGGCAAGACCCTCAAGGCGGCCATGGAGGGCGGCTATTCGCGTGCCCTCAGCGCCATCTTCGACGGCAACATCACGACGTTCTTCGTCGGCGTCATCCTCTACTCGTTCGGCGTGGGCCCGGTACAGGGCTTCGCGGTCACGCTCATGGCCGGCATCCTGTCGTCCATGTTCACGGCCATCGTAGGAACGCGCATCATCTTCGACTGGCTGGTCGTCGACCGTCGCGCGCTCGTCTCCGTCGGCTGACGGCCCCTCCGAACCCGGCGGCGCCTGCGCCGCACCAACTTCCGCAGAACCATGCGTATTCTCGAAAACACGAACTTCGGGTTCGTAAAGGCCCGTACCAAGGCCTACATCTTCTCGGGCACGCTCGTCGTGCTCAGTCTCGTGAGCCTCGCCGTCAACGGGCTCGAATACGGAATCGACTTCCAGGGCGGCATGGAGTTCGTGGTCGTGAGCGACTCCCCGCTCGAGGCGACGCGCGTGCGCTCGGCCCTGACCGACGACCTCGGGGCCGAGCCCGAGGTCAAGACCTACGGCGAAAACGCCCTGCTCGTGCGTACGCTGGCGCAGGGTACGATCGACGAGGTGCAGGCGCGCGTCGTGGCGGGCCTGCAGGCCGACTTCGCGTCGGTCAACCCGACGATCCAGGGCCGCAACGTCGTGGGTCCGCGGTTCGCCCAGGACCTCAAGGCCGGCGCGGTCTATTCGGTCATCGGCGCGCTGCTCGTGATCTTCCTCTATATCCTGCTTCGTTTCGAGTGGAAGTACTCGGTCGGAGCCATCGCCGCGCTCGTGCACGACGTCATCATCACGCTGGGCGTGTTCTCGGCGCTGCACGGGCTCGTTCCGTTCTCCCTCCAGTTCGACCAGACCCTGATCGCGGCCTTCCTGACCATCGTGGGCTACTCGATCAACGACACCGTGATCGTATTCGACCGCATCCGCGAATACAATGCGCTGTTCAAGACCGACAACTTCGCGAAGGTCATGGACCGCTCGATCAACAACACGCTGAGCCGCACGCTCATCACCTCGGGCACGACATTGCTCGTGGTTTTGGTGCTGTTTATATTGGGCGGCGAGGTCCTCCGGGGGTTTGCGTTCGCGCTGCTCGTGGGTATCGGAATCGGGACGTACTCCTCGGTTTTCGTCGCATCCCCCGTGGTTCTCGAACTCCACGATCGCTTCGGCCGTCGCTGAGATCCCTGACCCTCCAACCCTCCCGATAGCCGCCAGGCGCAATGAACTACACCGTGGAAGAACGCTATAACTGCGTCGTGATCACCCTGAAGGGCAACGTCATGGGCGGTCCCGACGGCGCCGAGCTGCTCGAGTCGCTCCAGGGCCTGAAGGAGCAGGGAAAGACCAACGTCGTGGTCGATCTCTCCAAGGTCAAGTTCATGAACTCGAGCGGCCTCGGCATGCTCATCAGCGCGATGACCACGATGCGCAATGCCGGGGGTGACCTCCGCCTTGCCAACGTGGCCGACCGGATCCAGTCCCTGCTCGTGATCACGAAGCTGATCACCGTGTTCAAGCACTACGATTCGGTGGACGCCGCGGCCGCCAGCTTCGAGTAAGCCGGCCCGTTCGATTCCGATCCGGCACCCAGCGTGCAGACGAAGGCGACGGGCCGACGCCCGTCGCCTTTGTTTTGCGCGGAACCCGCAGAACTCCGGGCCCCCAGGCGCGTCGCACCGGGTGCCCAAAACGTCCAGGAAGCCATGCCCGTAACCGTCGTCATCGGCAGCCAGTGGGGAGACGAGGGAAAAGGCAAGATCGTCGACCTGCTCAGCGAGCGGATGGATATCGTCGCCCGCTACCAGGGGGGCGCCAACGCCGGTCACACCATCGTCTGGGGTGATCGCAAGTTCGTGCTCCACCTCGTTCCGAGCGGCATCTTCAACGAGGGGGTCACGTGCGTGATCGGCAACGGGGTCGTGATCGATCCGGTGGCCGTGATGGACGAGATCCGGATGATCAAGGAACTCGGCTACGAGGTCGAGGGGCGCCTGCTGATTTCGCACAACGCCCACCTGATCATGCCGTACCACAAGATGATCGAGGAGGCGCGCGACCGTTCTGCCATCGGCACGACGGGTCGCGGCATCGGTCCCGCGTACGTGGACAAGTTCGCCCGGTCGGGCATCCGTGTCGTGGACCTGCTCGATCGCGACGTGCTGCGGCGCAAGCTCAAGGCTTCGATCGAGGAGAAGAACGCGATCCTGAAGTCGGTGTACGGGGCGCAGGAACTCGACGTCGAGCAGATCATCGAGGAGTACGTCGAATTCGACAAGCTCATCGACCCGTACATCAAGGACACCACCGAGTACCTGGCCGACGCCCTCAAGCAGGGCAAACAGGTCCTGGCCGAGGGCGCGCAGGGTTCCCTGCTCGACGTGGATTTCGGAACCTACCCGTTCGTGACCTCGAGCCACCCGACCGTGGGGGGGGCCTGCACCGGGCTCGGCATTCCTCCGACCGAGATCCGGCGGGTCATCGGCATCGTGAAGGCCTACTCCACGCGCGTGGGGCACGGGCCTTTCCCGACGGAGCTGTCGGACGCGACGGGCGAGAGGCTGCGCGCGGTGGGGCACGAGTTCGGAGCCACCACGGGCCGTCCGCGGCGCTGCGGCTGGCTGGATCTCGTCGCGCTGCGGTATTCGACGGCGATCAACGGGTTTACCGAACTCGCGATCACGAAGCTCGACGTGCTGTCGGGGCTGGATACCGTCGAGGTCTGCACGCACTACCGGCTCCCGGACGGCCGCCTGTCGCAGCGATTCTCCAGCGACGTGGCGACCCTCGAACGGGTCGAGCCGGTGTACGAACGGTTCGAGGGGTGGTCCGAGAACCTCGACGGCATCGAGCGCGAGGACGACCTCCCGAAGGCCGCGCGGGTCTACCTCGATTTCGTTTCGCGGCGCCTGGAGGTGCCGATCCGCCTGGTTTCGACCGGCCCGCACCGCGATCAGACGGTGCACTCGACGATCGGCTCGGCGGCATCGTGAAGGACAGCGGGGCGGACGTCCGCCTCCCACGCGACCGGGGTTGGCGGCCCATCCCCGTCACAGACCCGTTTCGGCGATGAAAGCGCACAGGCTGTCGGTGAATCTCAAGCTGGGGCTCATCGTGCTCGCCGTCGCGATCGCGGTATCCTCGCTGTGGTATACGCGGGCACTCGTGCAGCAGCTCAGGGCACGCGAGGCCTCCATCGTCCAGCTGTGGGCCCTGGCGCTGGCGCAGGTTCCGAAAGCGGCACAGATGGGTGCGGCCAACCCGTACGCGGCCGAATGGCGCGCAATGGATCGCCTGCTGTCGCGCGGTGGGCTGACGGACGACGAGGGACGGGGACTGGGGCAGGCGCAGCTCGACGACTACCGCCGCGCGGTTGCCTGGGCGCAGGGCATGCCCCAGTCGTCGGATCTCTCCTTCATCCTCGACGCGTTCCTGGAGCCGAACGCGTTCGGAATTCCCGCGATGCTGGTCGATTCCACGCTGGAGAACCCGCTCATCTGGCGCAACGTGCCGGTGGCCGAGGAGTCCCTGGCCGGGCTTGACAGCGCGCGGGCCGCCGACGTGGCGCGACGCCTCGACGAGATCCGCCGCCGGCTCCTGGCCGAGCACGAGCCCATCCCCATCGACGTGACGTTCCCGTCGGTCGACGGATCCCCGTCGTTCCGGTTCGTGCAGTACATGCTGTACGGGGAATCGGACCTGGTGTCGGATCTGCGCAGGTTTCCGCTGGTCCAGCTGCTGTTCGTGGCACTTTTCGTGGCGATCGGGTACGTGGGATTCTCCTACGTGAGACGCTCGGAGCAGTCGAGCCTGTGGGTGGGCATGGCGAAGGAGGCCGCACACCAGCTGGGGACGCCGATCTCGAGCCTGATGGGGTGGCTGGAGCTGCTACGCCTGCCCGACCGGACGCCCGACCAGGAACAGGCGGCGCTGGTGGAGATCGGCCACGACATCGACCGTCTGCGCCGGGTCACGAGCCGGTTCTCCGACATCGGGTCGATGCCGCGGCTCGATCGGCAGGCGCTGGCGCCCGTGATCGCGGGTACGGTCGACTACATGGCCGCGCGCCTGCCCAACCAGGGGCGCCGTGTGCGGCTCGAGACGGAGGTGCAGCCCGATCTGCGCGCCGACCTCAATCCCGAGTTGTTCGAGTGGGTGATCGAGAACCTGGTCAAGAACGCGCTGGACGCGATCGAAGGCCCCGAGGGCACGATCCGCCTGGTGGCATCGAGAACCGACGGCCGAATCCGTATCGACGTGTCGGACACCGGGCGCGGGATCGACCGGCGCTCGGCGAAACTGGTGTTCCGACCGGGGTATTCGACCAAGAAGCGCGGCTGGGGTCTCGGTCTCTCGCTGGCCAAGCGCATCGTCGAGGACTACCACGGCGGATCGCTCGTGCTCGCGCAGTCACGACCGGGGTCGGGTTCGACGTTCCGGATCGAGCTGCCGCTCAAGGCCTGAGCGGCGACGAATCAGTCCGGGAACGAAACCGCGTCGCGCAGCGCTACCGGGTCCCCCTTCGTCACGGCGACGTACACGTCATCCCGGTTGCGGAATACGAGGGCACGCCTCCTTCCGGCGTCCACTACCGCAAACCGCCCTTCTTCGGCCACCTGGTCCAGGATGGCCCGGTCGATGGCGAGGGTCGGCGACACCCGGTCCAGGAACGCGTACGTGAAGACGAACACCACGACCCGCTCCGAGCCGTCATACACCAGGGCCGGGGTTTCGGTCGCGGAGTCGAAAAGATGCACGCCGACGCCTTCGAGCCGGCCGCCCCGGATGGACGGCACGACCAGGCGCCAGCCGATGCGATCGAGAATGAAGACCTCGGCCTGTTCCGCGCCCGCGGACCGGAACGCGGGGCGGAGATCCTCGGCCGCGTCCACGGCGAGTTCGACGAGGTCCGAGGTCACGACGTCAGGATGCGCGGCCGGGTCCGGTCGGAACGAGCGGATGGACAGCCCCACGGCGGCGGCGACGACCACGAAGGCGGCTACCCGGACGAGCCCCGCCAGTCGTCGCCGGGGCCGTGGGCGATCGCCTGCGGGCGCGGGAGGCGGGGTTGCCCGGTCACGGAGCGAGGCCGGGGCGGGCTCGAGCAGGGGTCCGAGCGCCTGCCGCACGAGGTCTCCCGGTTCGGACACGCGCAGCGCGGCGCGAACGAGCGGTCGTTCGGATGCGGTTGCCCCGTCGAAGAGCGCGGCCGCCAGGCGGGTTCTCGAGCCGACCAGCCAGGCGAGCGACTCGGGTGCCGAAAGTCCGAGGACGGCGCCGAGGTCGGCGGCGTTGGAGAGTCCCGAGGCGTCGAGCCAGGCCAGCGCACGGTCGGTGGGTCCGAGCCGGGCGACGGCGGGCGGAACGAGGCGGCGCAGCACGTCGCGACCGGCGAGGACCTCGGCCAGCGACGCGGGCGTGTTTCCGGTCGGAAGGGCCGGTTCGGCCGTCGGGCCGCGATCCGCCGGATCCTCCTGCGCCGGAGGCTCGCCCGGCAGGTCCGGGGGGGCCGGCTCTTCCGTTCCGGTCGGAAACAGGCCGGCACCCTGGATCACGGCCCGCAGCAGCGGAAAACGGGCTCCGCGTCCGGGCCCCGCCTCGTCGATGGCACGTTCGAGAAGCCGGAGGGCATCGCGGCGATCGGCCGACAGGAGTTGGGCGAGGGCGAACGCCTCGTCGACGTGGGAGGAAGCAGGGGAGGGATTCGGCATGATCAGGGTCGGTCGTCCTGGAAGACGACGTTCACGGCGGTACCCGTGCGGATGTCGAGCTGGTCCGAGGCGCTGCCGCGAAAGACCGCCACCTCGGCGAGGTCGACGGAGTTGAACAGCAGGAGGGGTTCGCCCGGCGGAACCTGGGCGTACGCCGTACTCAGCGACGAGAGGATCGTCGAGCCCACGTAGCATTTGAACCGCCGTCCACGGATCGCCTGCTCGAATACGGGTCTCGGGATGTTGGTGACGCAGTTTCCGTATCCGTCCACGTGGACGACCCAACCGCGCACGCCCTGCTCGTCGACGATCGGGAGTGCCCAGTGAAATCGCTGAAGCCCGTCGGCCGGCGTGCCGAGTTCCGACGGCTCGACGCCGGTCGCCAGTCGCGCGGCGACGGGTGCGAATACGTCGCGGCCGTGGAAGGTGTTGGACGGGCTCCTCGTGCGCCAGGCCTCCGGACGGTCGAGTGCAAACAGCGCGTCGGGTGGGGAATCGAGCACGAGCGAGAAGAGCCCGTTGTCGGGGCCGACGAAGTAGCGGCCGTCCTTGACGACGATGACCCCGCGGCGGTCCGTGCCGACCCCCGGATCGACGACGGCGAGGTGGACCGTTCCCTCGGGAAACCACGGGATGGCCGCGCGCAGGACGAAAGCGGCCTGCATGATGTCCTGTGCCGCGATCTCGTGGCTGACGTCGACGAGCCGCAGGCCCGGGGCCAGGGTGAGCATCACGCCCTTCATGGCGGCCACGTACGCGTCGCGCAGGCCGAAATCGGTCGTGCAGGTCACGATGCCCGGACAGGCAGGAACCACGGGGAGCTGGGAAGGGGTTGAATTTCCATCGGCGCGTCTTCCGGCCGGGGCCGCAAATCTACGCACAGGAACGCAGCACCGAATGACCTCTCCATCCACACCCTCCAACGTCGGGGCGCAGGAGCCCGACGGACTCTCGGATCGGCACCGCAGGGCGCTCGAGCGTTTCGTGGCGTTCTGGGGGGAAATGGCGTCGTCGTGGGGCATCAACCGGACGATGGCACAGATACATGCCCTGCTCTACGCCGTCGACGAGCCGCTCGACACGGACACCATCATGGCGCGGCTGCAGGTCAGCCGTGGCAACGCGAACATGAACCTGCGTTCGCTCGTGAACTGGAACCTGGTTCGCAAGGTGCACCGGCCCGGGTCCCGCAAGGACTTCTACACGGCGGAGAAGGATGTGTGGGAGATCACGCTTCAGATCATCCGGGAGCGGGAGCGCAGGGAGCTTCGGCCCGTGCTGCAGCAGTTGCAGGAGTGTCGGGAGGTCCTCGTCGGCGGCGGGGCCTCGGCGGAGCTCGCCGCCGCCGAGGTGCGCTTCTCGGAGCGCATCGAGAACCTCATGCGTCTCCTGGGGGTTTTCGAGGGGTTGTCCCGGACCCTGCTTCCGTTCATCCAGGCGGGCAACGCCGATCTGATTCACCAACTGGCGCGCTGGGGCGAAGCGGACGATGCGTCGGCGCCGGACGACCGGGGGCCTTCCTCATGACTTCGCACACGCATTCGGCCATCGGCCGCCGGGGCGAGGACGCGGCGGCGGCGTTTCTCGAGGCGAAGGGTTTCCGGGTCCTGGAACGCAATTACCGGTTCGAGCGGAGCGAGGTGGACCTGGTGTGTTTCCTGCCGGCCCCCCGCTGGGAGGATGGAGGCGAAATGGTTTTCGTCGAGGTCAAGGCACGATCCGGGGCCGATTTCGGGCACGGGGAAGAGGCCGTGACGCCGGAGAAGCAGCGCCACCTCGTCAGGGCGGCGCGGGCCTGGCTGCACGAGCGGAAGATGGAGGGTACTCCGGCCCGTTTTGACGTCGTTGCCGTCGGGACCGGGCCGCGACCCGAAATCCGGCACACCGAGAGCGCGTTCTGGATCTTCTGAGCCCCTGGGTTCAGACGGCCCGGCGGATCGCGTCGAGCGCGTCGGGATCCTCGAGGCTGGAAACGTCGCCCGGGTCCAGGCCCAGCCACGCCGAGCGGACGAGCCGTCGCATGACCTTGCCGTTCCGGGTCTTCGGAAGGGTATCCGCGAAGCGCAGCGCACGAGGGGCGAGCGGCTTTCCGAGCCGGTCGGTCAGCAGGGACACGAGGCGCGTGCGCAGGTTCTCGTCGGGCGCGCGGCCCGGTCGCAGTACGCAGACGACGACCAGCGCTTCGCCCTTGACGTCGTCGGGGACGCCTATGGCAACGGAATCGAGTACCGCGGGGTCGGCATTCAGCACCGACTCCACCTCCGAGGGGCCTACCCGTTTCCCGGCGATCTTGAGGGTATCGTCGGAGCGCCCGAGAATATACCAGAGCCCGTCGTCGTCCACGGCCGCGAAGTCCCCGTGCAGCCACACGTCGTCGAAACGGCTCCAGTAGGTCTCCAGGTAACGTTCCGGATCCCGCCAGAAGCCGCGGGTCATTCCGATCCACGGACCGCGCAGCACGAGCTCTCCGACGGTGCCCCGGACGGAGCGACCCTGGTCGTCCACGACGTCGGCGTGCATGCCCGGTACCGGGCCGGAGAACGAACAGGGCTTGAGCGGAGTCAGGAAATTCCCGCAGACGATACCGCCCGAGATCTCGGTACCGCCCGAGTAGTTGAGGATCGGCCGCGTGCCGCCGAGCACGTCGCGGAACAGCCAGGTCCAGGCGTCGGGGTCCCAAGGGCTGCCGGTGGACGCGGCGGCGCGCAGGCTCGAGAGGTCATGGCGCCGCACGGGATCCGTCCCGTGGGTCTGCAGCGAGCGGACGAGGACGGGGGAGAGGCCGAGATGGGTCACCCCGTGGCGCTCGACGACGGCCCACGGCCGCCCGGGGTCAGGCCAGTCGGGGGAGCCGTCGTAGAACAGCATCGAAGCCCCGGCCATGAGCGTTCCGAACACGAGCCACGGGCCCATCATCCAGCCCATGTCGGTCATCCACCACATGACCTCGTCCTGCCGCAGGTCCATGGCGTGCATCATGTCCTGGGCGGCCTTCACGGGAAACCCGCAGTGGGTGTGCACGGCGCCCTTGGGTCGCCCCGTCGTGCCGCTGGTGTAGATGATCATGAGCGGGTCCTCGGCGGCCGTGTCGGCCGAGGGGCCGTCGGGGGGATGGCCGTACACGAGCTCATGCCACCAGGTGTCGCGGTCGGGTCGCATGGCGACGGGTTCGCCGGTCACGCGCACCACGAGAACACGGCCGACGTCGGGGCAGGATGCGAGGGCTTCGTCGGCCACCGGTTTCATGGGCGCTGAACGCCCGCGCCTTCGGGCCCCGTCACACGTGACGAGCAGGCGCGCTCCCGAGTCCCGCAGGCGGGCGGCGACCGCGTCGGGTCCGTAACCGGAAAAGAGCGGGAGCACGATGGCCCCGATGCGCACGGTGGCCAGGAAGACGACGGCCAGTTCGGGGACCATCGGCAGGAACAAGCCGACGACGTCGCCCCTTCCGACGCCGAGATCGCGCAGGGCGCCCGAACAGCGGGAGACCGCCTCGAGGAGTTCCGCATAGGACATCCGGGCGGTTTCGCCGGCCTCGTTCTCGAATCGGAACGCCGTACGGTCGCCGGAGCCCGCCTCCACCCAGCGGTCGAGCAGGCTGTCGACGACGTTCATGCGTCCGCCGACGCACCAGCGGGTGAACGGCAACCCGGCCGACGTGTCCATGACCTGGCGGTACGGCTCCCGGAAACGGACGCCGAGGTCGTCGAGCACCGCGCTCCAGAACCACTCGGGCTCGTCCACGGAACGGCGGTGCAGGGTGGCGAGATCGGGGATCCCGTTCCGGCCCATGAAGCGACCGAGCCGGCTCGTCGCCGTCGCCCCGGGATCCGGCCACCAGCACGCCGACTGCCCGAACGGGAAATTCGCGGGAAGACGGTTCGGCGAATCGGGCATCACGGCTCCCGCACGGGGTATTCGTTAGACCGGGCCGTGCGTTACCGTAAGATAACCCTGCTCCTCGGCGTATTTTCACGGCACCGTTTCCCAACTCCGGGACTCCGTTCCGGCACCGCAGCTCGTCATCTCCATGGCTTCCGCTTCACAGATTTCACGGCACGACGGCAAGCTGCTCGTGCTGCTTCCCGGAATGGGCGCCGTCGCCACCACGTTCATCGCGGGCGTGCTCGCGGCGCGCCGCGGGCTGGCACTGCCCATCGGTTCGCTGACGCAACTGCAGACGGTCCGGCTCGGTCCCCGGTCCGACGAGCGGAACCCGCTCATCAAGGATCTGCTGGACCTCGCTCCGCTCGACGACCTCGTGTTCGCCGGCTGGGACGTCTTTCCGGACGATGCCTACGAAGCCGCGCGCCGCGCCGAGGTCGTCGAGGCCCGCCACCTCGACCCGGTCTCCGACGAGATGCGCGCGATCCGCCCGATGTCCGCGGCGTTCGACCAGTCGTACGTCAAGCGGCTCGACGGTCCGAACGTCAAGCCGACGCGTTCGAAGCGTGCGATGGCCGAAGGGTTGCGCGAGGACATCCGACGGGCGATGGGAGAGCACGGCGCGAGCCGCGCCGTGATGGTCTGGTGCGGATCGACCGAGACCTACCTTCGCCCTTCGGCCTGTCACGCGTCCGTCGAGGCTTTCGAGGCGGGCATCGACGCGAACGACCCGGCCATCTCGCCCTCTCAGCTCTACGCGTACGCCGCCATCATGGAGGGCGTGCCGTACGCCAACGGGGCTCCGAACCTCTCGGCCGACCATCCGGCGCTCGAGGCGCTGGCCGTGGAGCGGGGCGTACCGATCGCCGGCAAGGACTTCAAGACGGGGCAGACCCTCATGAAGACGATCCTCGCACCGGGGTTCAAGGTCCGGATGCTGGGGGTGCGGGGCTGGTTCTCGACGAACATCCTCGGCAACCGCGACGGCGAGGTGCTGGACGATCCGGAGTCCTTCAAGTCGAAGGAGGTCACCAAGGCGGGGGTGCTCGACACGATCCTCCAGCCGACCCTGTATCCCGATCTGTACGGAGACCTTTACCACAAGATCAGGATCAATTATTACCCCCCGCGCGGCGACCAGAAGGAGGGATGGGACAACATCGACATCTTCGGCTGGATGGGCTACCCCATGCAGATCAAGGTCGACTTCCTCTGCCGCGATTCCATCCTTGCCGCGCCGATCGTGCTCGATCTGGCGCTGTTCCTCGACCTGGCCGGCCGGACCGGCATGTCGGGCATCCAGGAGTGGCTTTCGTTCTACTTCAAGAGCCCCCACGTCGAGGTCGGCCACGTACAGGAGCACGACCTGTTCATCCAGCACATCCGTCTCAAGAACACGCTGCGGGTGATCGCAGGCGAGGAGCCGATCACGCACCTGTCGGAGGAGCATGTCTACGAGCGGCCGTAGCCGGACGGGCGGTGCGACGGGTCGGACGGGCCTGGTCCTGGCGGCGGGCTTCGGATCGAGGCTGGCCGGTGTCTCCGACCGGACGCGGCTCAAACCGCTCACCCCGGTAGGGGGAATCCCGTTGGTGCAGCGTACGCTGGACAGCCTGGCGCTTGCGGGGTGCGGCCGGGTCGTGATCGTTACCGGGTTCGAGGCCGAGGCCGTCGAGCACGCCGTATCCGAAGCCTACGTCGGACCGCTGGCCCTCGAGTTCGTCCGAAACCCCAGGTTCGACCTGTCCAACGGGGTCTCGGTGCTGGCGGCGCGCCCGCTGCTGCCCGAGTCGTTCGTCCTGACGATGGCCGACCACGTGTTCGGGGACGAAGTGATGCGCCTGGCCGGGGCCCACACGCCGATGCCGGGCGGGGCCACGTTGCTCGTGGATCGCAAGCTGGACTCGATCTTCGATATGGATGACGCCATGAAGGTCCGGGTCGACGGAGACCGGGTCGTCGCCATATCCAAGCACCTGGCCGACTTCAATGCCGTCGACACGGGGCTCTTCGTGTGCACGGAGGGGTTGCTCGATGCGATCGGTGCGGTATTCGAGGGAAAGGGGGACGCTTCGCTCTCCGACGGCGTCAGCCGGCTTGCGGCGCAGGGTCTCATGGGTGCGCTGGATATCGGCGCGGGCTTCTGGCAGGACGTCGACACGCCGGACATGCTGGCGCACGCGGGACACGTGCTCGCCGCGCGTTCCGACGCCGGACGGTAAGAACCGGAGCCGCAGGTGCGGCGTTCACGGGCCTCTTCGGCGCCGGGTGCGCCGGAGTTTCCACGGATCCTGCCGCGCGTCATGGCCTCAAGAATCGCAACCGTCCTCTTCCTGACCCTCCTGTCGTCTGCCTGCGGATCGCGACAGCCGTCCCCGGCACCCGAGGGCACGGACGCGATCGAGTTTCCGGACACGCTCGTCGCACCGGAGTCGCTGGACGTGGTGGTGCCCGAACCCGGCGCAATGCCCATCGCCGTCGGGTATACCGGCCGCGGGCGCCAGGTTCTCGACATCAACCGGGGAGCGGAACCGAGTACACCCGGCGAAATGAGCGTCATCGACGGAGTGCTGTACCTGACGGCGCGCACCGCCGACTCCGGGCTGGAGGTGTTCGCGATGTCTGACGGTCGCGTTCGGCTGCTGCACGACGTGCTTCCCGGCGAGCCGGAGACGCTTCCCGCGCGCTACACGGGATTCCGGGGGAAGGTGCTGTTCACGGCCATCCGGGATTCCCTGGGCCGCGAACTCTGGGAGAGTGACGGTACGGATTATCGCCTCGTCACCGACCTGTACCCCGGGCCGACGAGCAGTCGTCCGGACGAATTTGCGGTCCTGGGGGACCAGTTCCTCTTCCGTGCGACCACGCCCGAGACCGGGTACGAGCTGTTCCGCTACGACGGGCGCACGGTCACCCTGGTGGCCGACATCGAACCGGGCACGGGAAGCAGCGATCCCTCGGAGGTCACGGCCTTCGGCAACGGCCTCTGTTTTTCGGCCATCCGATCGACGACCGGTGCCGAACTCTACTGCTACGACGGTCGCACCGTTACGCTGGCCGCCGACATCAATCCGGGTACGGCCGGATCGAGCCCGTCGCACCTGTTCGTCTTCGGGGACCGACTCTATTTCAGCGCATTCACCCCCGCCACCGGTGTCGAACTGTATGCGTGGGACGGTCGCCAGGCCCGCCTCGTCGCCGACATCCGCCGCGGGCCGGAGGGGTCGGTCCCCCAGGGCTTCGGCGAGTGGAACGGTGCGCTGTACTTCTCGGCCGACGACGGCGTGCGGGGAGCCGAATTGTGGCGGCTCGACGCGTCCGGCGCATCCCTGGTCGCCGACATCCACCCCGGACCGGAGCCGTCGCTGCCGTACGGATTCGTTGCGATCGGGGACAGGCTCGTTTTCGGGGCGAACGACGGCACGACGGGCATCGAACCGTGGTCGATCGAGCCCGACGGGTCGGTACGCCGGTTGGGCGACCTGCTCGACGGGATCGGAAATTCAGACCCTCGGCACTTCGCGCACGTCGGCGATGCGGTCGTCTTCTCGGCGCGCGCCGACGGTCTGGGACGCGAGCCGCACATGCTCAGGAACGGGGTGCTTTCTGTCGTGGACGACCTGAACCCCGGCGAAGCCGGCTCCAATCCGCAGGATTTCATCCGGATCGGCGACCGCTGGTGTTTTCCCGCGACCCTGGCCGATCTCGGCCGCGAACTCGTGTGTTACCGCGTACCCGGGTCGTGAGACCTGCGCGGGATCAGGCGTGGCGTTCGGGCTGCCACGACAGCATGTAGTCGGTGTCCTCGTTGGCGGTCGCGAGGGGCGTCAGCCGAAGCGGGCGGAAGGTGTCAACCATCACGGCGAGTTCGAGCGTCTCCTTCTTTCCGATCGAGGCCTCCACGGTACCGGGGTGCGGTCCGTGGGCGATTCCCCCGGGGTGCAGCGTGAACGAGCCGCGGTGGATGCCGCGCCGGCTCATGAAATCGCCGTCGACGTAGTACAGGACCTCGTCCGAATCGATGTTCGAGTGGTTGTAGGGCGCGGGTATGGCCTCGGGGTGGTAATCGTAGAGCCGGGGCACGAACGAACAGACGACGAAGTTGCGCGCGGCGAACGTCTGGTGGACGGGCGGCGGTTGGTGCACCCGGCCCGTGATCGGTTCGAAATCGTGGATGGAGAGCGCATAGGGGTACATGCATCCGTCCCATCCGACGACGTCGAACGGGTGGTACCGGTACCAGAGCGTATGCAGGTACCCGTTCTTGTGGATACGCACCTCGAATTCGCCCCTCTCGTCGAAGGTGACCAGGTCCGAAGGCGGTCGCACGTCGCGCTCGCAGAACGGGCTGTGTTCGAGGAGTTGACCCGCGTCGTTGCGGTATCGCTTGGGAAACTCGACTTCCGAGAAGCTCTCGATCACCAGGACGCGTACGGGCGAGCGCTCATCGAACCGCCACCGGTGCGTCACCGTGCGCGGCACGTGGACGTAGTCGCCCACGGAGAACGGAAGACGCCCGAACGGCGATTCCAGGACCCCGAAGCCCTCGTGGACGAACACCACTTCATCGGCAACCGCGTTCCGGTAGAAATATCCCATCTCGCGGGTCGGGGAGGCCACCGCCAGGCGCACGTCGTCGTTGCCCATGACGTACCGCCGGGACTCGAGCCAGGCCCCGTCGCTGGGGATGTCGAATCCGCGCACGTGGCGGTGGCGCAGGAAGTCCAGCGGCGTGGTCTCGACCTGCCACGGTACCGACGGTCCCACGCGCTCGACGAGTGTCGGGGGATGCAGGTGATACGCGAGCGACTGGATACCGGAGAATCCCTCGGCCCCGATCACTTCCTCGCTGTAGAGGCTTCCGTCCGGCTTGCGGAACTGCGTGTGCCGCTTGTGCGGCACCTGGCCCATTCGCACGTAGTGGGGCATGGCGGTTCGATGGCTGGGGTCAGAGGTTTCCGCGGAGCGCCTGTTCGCGTTCGATCGATTCGAACAACGCCTTGAAATTGCCCTTGCCGAACGACCGGGCGCCTTTCCGCTGGATGATCTCGTAGAAGACGGTCGGCCGGTCCTGTACGGGTCGGGTGAAGATCTGCAGGAGATAGCCCTCGTCATCGCGGTCGACGAGGATGCCCAGATCGGCCAGCCGGTCAAGGGGCTCGTCGATACGACCCACGCGGGCCTGCAACTCGTCGTAGTACGTCGTCGGAACGCGAAGGAACTCCACGCCGCGGTCGCGAAGGGCCGTGACCGTCGAGAGGATATCGTCGGTCGCCATGGCCACGTGCTGGACACCCTGCCCGCGGTAGAACTCGAGGTACTCCTCGATCTGGCTCTTCTTCAGCCCGTGGGCCGGCTCGTTGATCGGAAATTTGATGCGGTCGTTCCCATTGGCCATCACCTTGGACATCAGCGCCGAGTATTCGGTCGAGATATCCTTGTCGTCGAACGAGAGCAGGTTGCGGAATCCCATGACGTCGGCATAGAAGTCCACGAACGTATTCATTTCGCCGAGGAACACGTTGCCCACGCAGTGATCGACGTACTTCAGGCCGACCGGCTCCGGGTTCCACCACGGGTTCGACCACGGGCGGAATCCGGGAAGGAACAGACCCCGGTAGTCCCGGCGCTCGACGAACGTGTGCACGGTATCGCCGTACGTGGCGATGGCCGCAGTGACCACCCTGCCGTCCTCGTCCTCGCTTACCGTGGGTTCCTGTACCGGCCTGGCCCCTCGGCCGACGGTCTCGGCGAACGCGGCCCGCGCGTCCTCGACCCAGAGCGCGATGTCCCGCACCCCGTCTCCGTGGAGTTTCACGTGCTCGGCGATGGGGGAATCGGGGGCGAGGGCCCCGGTCAGCACGAACCGGATCTTGCCCTGGACGAGCAGGTAGCTCGCCCCGCCGCGCCATCCCGTCTCCATTCCGCGGTATCCCGCGATGCGGAAACCGAACGCATTCCGGTAATAATGCGCAGCCTGGCGCGCGTTGCCCACGTAGAACTCTACGTAGTCCGTGCCCAGGATCGGGAGGAAGTCGGTATCGGTCCTTGCTACGGCGGCGGGAGATTCCATGGAAGTCCGGTTCAGGGGTCGGAAGCGCTTTCGGAATCCCGACGAGCCCCCCGGGGTTCCTCCGGATGATCATCTTCACGATTCGCGGGTACACGCGCTTCCGTCCGATGCCATGCCGACCCCCTGGACCACGATACGATCCCGCTACCTCCTGCGACGATGGTGGATGGCGCTGAGGGAGGACCACGTGGTCCTGCCCGACGGCCGGGAGCTTCCGGAGTTCCACGTGGTGGAGTACCCGGACTGGGCTTGCGTGGTCTGCCTCGACACGGAGGGGCGCTTCGTGCTGGTCGAGCAGTACCGGCACGGGATCGGGGCGACGGGCCTCGAGTTCGCTTCCGGCGCCGTGGACGGCGGGGAGACGCCCGAAGAAGGCGCTCGGCGGGAATTGCAGGAGGAGACCGGGTACGCGTCCGATCGCTGGATCGCGCTCGGGCGATGTGCGCCCGAGCCATCCAAGCACACGAACTGGGCCCACCTCTTCGTGGCGCTGGATGCGCGTCGGGTGGGAGAACCCGCGCCGGACGCATCGGAGGACCTGCGCGTCGTACTGCTCGACGGAGCCGGGCTCCGGGCCGCCCTGGAGGAGGGCCGTTTCGTCCATGGCATCCACTGGGCGGCGCTCGCGCGCGCCCGCGAATCGGGACTGGTCCCGGGGATCTGAATCCGTGCGCCACCTGCCCTGGATCGGAATCGTCGCGCTCGTGACGGGAATGGCCACCGTCTCCGGTTGCTCGCGTACGGAGGCGCGGGTCGACAGGATGGAGATTTACCGGAACGGTTGGGACACGCTCGAGGTGGCGATCCGGTTCGTCGAGCCGCGCTTTCTCGCGGCGGACCGGGAGCTGCGCCCGGACAGCCTCGTCCTGGTGCTGTTTTCGGCGGACTACGATACCCTGTACGCGGGCGGCGCGATCCGCCTGCCGGTGGTCGACCGTCTCCTGGGTGACGAGGAGCCGCTGCTGCTCGAGGCCTGCGGTCGCTTCGGAGGGTCCGTGGTCTGCGACCAGCGCAGCATCCTGGCCTCACCGAAGAGGGTCGTGGCCCGACCTGTCGTGACCTGGCCGGACTCGCTGGCCGAAGCGGTCGCCGGGGGGGCCGTCGATCCGGCGTGGGCCCGGGGACGATGGAGCATCGATCCCCGCGTCGAGCGACAGCGGTTCGGAACGGTGGAGTGGGAGGAGATCGGCTCGGCGATCCTGCCCCCGCTCCACCTGCGGGTACACGTCATCGGTGGCGAGTCGGACGGCATGGACCTGCCGTTGCCAGGCACCGAGGGCCGTTTCGACCTGTCTTCGAATCCCGAGTGGGCCGCCTTCCGGTATGACCTGCGTTCGGCATTCCGAGATTCGGCCGAAGCGTATGTCCGGTTCGACGTGACCGCGCACTACGCTACCGGGCGCAGCGCCGCCGGTGGGCGTACCCTGCGGGTGCGTGCGCTTCCCGAGGAACAGGAACTCCGCGAACTGTCCTCGCTCGTGGAAGAAGCCTCGCGTACCGTGGGTGCACGGCTCTTTGACGAACGGGGCCCGGGACGCCTCCTCGTCTTCGTGAACGACTGGTCCTACGAACCGTCCAGCGGTCGGTACCTCGCCGAGGTGGAGATCCATCGTCGGGAGGGTGTCTTCGGACGGTGGCAGGCGGCGGAGGGACGGCTTGCGGTGGGCGTGGACGGTACACGCCCGGTGTTCACGCTGGCATGGGCGGGCGACGACATCGTCGACCGCTGGCGGGAAGCCGCGCCCTCCGATTCGCTCGTGCTCCAGGATCTGCCCGACCCGCGACGACCTCCGCGACCGACCGTCCGCCGTTGAGCGGGAGCGGTCCCGAGGGTCGGTATGCCGATTGCACTGCATCCCGACAGGACGTCGAACGCGTCCGGGCCCCGAAATCCGGGGCGGATCCATCGCACAGCGTACACCAGACCGTCCACCCGATTGGACACCGTCATGAAATCTCTCCTCGATCTGCTCCGGGGCCTTCGTGGGCCGGTCCCGGTTCCCGTCCCCGTATCGAGGGTCGCGCATACCGGATGGCTCGCCGTGTGGGTCGGCCTGGCGATGGTCGCTGCGCCCGCATGGGGTCAGCTCCGGGGTGAAGCGGGCGCTTCGGTTCTCGTCGGTCTTCCGCAGAACGGGTTCCACACGCAGATCAACGGCGCGGGAATCGGCATGGGCTTCTTCGCAGGTGTCGCCGATCGGCGGTCGCCGGTACTCGTGGGCGCCGACCTGGGCTTCCTGATCTACGGATACGAGCGACGCTCCGAGCCTTTCAGCTACACGATTCCCGACGTCTGGGTCGACGTCGTGACGAGCAACAACATCGCCCTGGCGCACTTCCTGGTGCGGGTCCGGCCGCCGGCCGGCCCGATACGACCGTATTTCGACGCGCTCATGGGCTTCAAGTACCTGTTCACGACGACGCAGATCGAGAACGAATGGTACTACGACGAGCCTATCGCCACCTCGACGAACTTCGACGACGCTGCGGTCAGCTACGGTCTCGGGGGAGGAATCGACATCAACCTCGCGGGAGGCCGGGGTCGCGGTCGTCCGGGCGTGATGCTGCACGCGGGCGTGCGCTACCTCTTCGGAGGTCCTGCCGAGTACCTGCGCGAGGGCAGCATCCGGCGAGAGGGCGGTTGGGTCCGGTACGACGTCGCCCGTTCCGAAACGGACCTTCTGATCAACGAGTTCGGGGTGGTGGTGCGCTTCTGACGTCACCCACGGGCGGCGGGCTGTCTGCGGTTCGGGCTTAACGAATCGCCCGACGGACCGATATCCGAAGGGCCGGAACCAACCCCTCGAGCGCCATGACGAGCACCGCCCCTCGGTCGCAGCGCGACACTACCGCACCCGACGGCCGGGATGCCGCAAGGCACCCGGCCCTCGTCCGTATCCATCCCACGACAGGCGACCGGGTCGTCGACCGACTGCTGCGGCACCGGATCCTCGAACCGGACCGCGTGGACGCCTGGAAGACCTCGTGGGACCAGGCCCGCGCCTCCGGGGCCCGGGAGCCGTTCTGGCGTTTCGTGGCCCGGCAGGACGGCGTCGACGTCCGGTCGGTCCAACGGACAGCCGCCGACGCGTACGGATTTCCCACCGTACGGATCTCCCTGGTCGGAACGCTGGCCCTGGCCGACCTGTTGCGCACCCGCTGGCCGGACGGCGCCTGGTCCCGCCTCGTTGCGCTCTCGGCGCTTCCGGTTTCGGTGGCCGGCGCGACGGGGGACGGACGCCTTGTCATCGCGTCGAGCGAGGTTGCCGATCCCGCGCTTCCCCACGTCGTGGACGAACTCGTGTCGGGTCCGTACGCGCTCGCTTTTGCCGAAGACGCCGATCTCGCCGAATGCACCGCGGAGATCCGGCGCCACCTGCCCGGACTGCTTCCGGAGGTACTCGTGCGCCTCGGATCCGCCGCCCAACCTGCCGAATCCGCCGTGCGCAGGGCCGCCTGAGGCCCTGCCCACGTTTCGCGAACCCCTCGAATGCAGTCCAAGGAACCGACGTCACCCTCGCATCGCCAGAAATCCACGGTCGTGCATCGCGGACGGGAGCGTGAACAGCGCGACGCGCCCGAGGAGTCCTTCGAGGCCGCCGTACGTGCAGACCGTGTGGTAGGGCGCCTCATGAAACGGGGGGTCCTCGCGGAACACGATGCACGCGCCGCGTGGACGGCCTGGATCGAGGCGTCCGAGGCCGGGCTGCGCCTTCCCTTCTGGCGGCTCCTCACGGTCACGCCCGAAGTCGATCCCGAGCCCGTGTACGCCGAGGCGGCCCGCATCTACGCGTTCGCCGAGGCCGCGATCGCCGACGAAGCCGACGTAACGTCCTTCATCGAGCGGAACCGGGACGCGTTCTCGGAGGAGGACTGGGATCGGCTGATCGAACTGTTCGCCGTTCCCATCGCGCGCGAGCGGGAGAAGCGCTCGGTGCGGTGGGTCTTCGCCTCTCACGATCCCGCGCGTGCCGAACTGCACCAGGCGCTGGCTTCCCTCGTACCGGCCTTCGAGATCCGCTTCGCTCCCCAGGCGACGGTGGCGTCGATCATCGCGACGGCCTTCCTCACGCGGAACGAGTACCTCGACCGGCTGCAGGACGCGCCGCCCGTCTTCGATTTCGGCACCACGTTCGAACGGGACGGCGGGTTGGTCGACGAGGAACAGCTCGAGGCCGAGATCAAGCGGTCCTCGCTCATCAACCTCTTCGAGGGAGCCCTGGTCGAGTCGGTGAAGCGGGGCGCCTCGGACATCCACATCTTTCCCAACGGGGACGGGCACGTCGAAATCCACTTCCGGATCGACGGCGAACTGGTCCGGTGGCACCGCGAGGACCGGGTACGCCCCGAAGCGTTCCTCGCCGTCGTCAAGGACCACTCGATGGGGGTCGACCGCTTCGAGCGGGACATCGCGCAGGACGGCTTCATCCAGCGTTCGATCGACGACGTCCTCATCCGATTCCGCGTGTCGGTGCTGCCGATCGCGAGCGCACGGCAGGACGTCCGTGCCGAGAGCATCGTCATCCGGGTGCTCGACGACCGCAAGGTGCTGACCGACCTGCGCAAGGTGGGACTGCTGGACGTGGCGTTCCGCCGTTTCCAGCAGGCGATCCGCGAGCCCCACGGAATGGTGATTCTCACGGGTCCGACCGGGTCGGGGAAGAGCACCACGCTGGTTGCGGCGCTCCACCAGGTCATCACGCCCAAGGTCAACGTGCTGACGGTCGAGGATCCGGTCGAGTACATCATCCGCGGGGTCCGGCAGATCAAGCTGTCGAACCGGCTCGACCTGGACGGCGCCCTCCGCGCGATCCTGCGCCACGACCCCGACATCGTCATGGTCGGCGAGATGCGTGACCGGCAGACGGCCGAAATGGCCATCAAGCTGGCCAACACCGGTCACCTCACGTTCTCGAGCCTCCACACCAACGACGCTCCCAGCGCCGTCACCCGTCTGTACAAGATGGGCGTGGAGCCGTTCCTGATCGCCTACGCGATCAACATCGTCGTGGCCCAGCGCCTGATCCGCAAGGTGTGTTCCACCTGTCGCGAAGTCGACGAGACGCCGGACTTCGATCTGATGGAGATCCTGGGGTTTCCCGCCGAGAGCGGTCGGTCGCAACCGGTCTACCGGGCGGGTCGGAACATGGAGTGTCCGACATGCCGGGGCATCGGGTACAAGGGGCGTCGGGCCATCGCAGAAACCATGCTGTTCACCCCGGCCATCCGCCGCCTGATCGTGACGGCCGAAGACATGATCGACGAGGACCGCCTCCGGGCGAAAGCGGTGGAGGAAGGCATGTTGACGCTGCGGGACTCGGCCCGGGAACTCGTCCGGATGGGCGAGACGACCCTGGACGAACTGATGCGGGTTACCGGGGCGGGCTGACGGGCGACGTATCTTGCCGCGAAAGCGTCCGGGCCCGTGGTCGAACTCCTGCTCCTCGTCGCCGCATCGATGTCCGAGGCTCCCGGTCTCGCGGCGGCGCTGCGGGCGGGTGATCGCACAGCCTTCCGCGCGTTTTTCGAACGGCACCACGGTGAGTTGCTGCGCTACCTGCGCTACCGGAACGTACCGGACGAACAGGCCGAGGATCTGGTCCAGCAGGCGTTCGTCACGGTGTGGGAGCGCCGGGAGTCCCTTCGCGATGACGGCTCGGTTCGCGGGTTGCTGTTTCGGATCGCGTATTCCCGCGCGCTGAACCATTTTCGCGACACGTCGCGGTTGGATCGAGCCCAGGGCGACGAGCTTCCGGGAGCGGAGCCGGGACCGGATATGTACGCGGAGAGCCGTCTCATCAGGGAGCGGCTCGAGGCCGCCGTGGCCGCGCTTCCGGAACGGCGGAGGGCCGTTTTCGAACTCTGCATGCTCGAAGGCCTGTCGTACCGCGAGGCCTCGGAGGCGCTGGACATCAGCGCCAAGACCGTGGAGAACCAGATGGCCCATGCACTTCGGGCCGTGCGTGCGGCTCTTTCGATCCACCGCGAGGAATCTTCGGCCGGAGGATAGGGGGGAGGTGCCGCCCGGCGTGTAGACGCTTCGAAAGGGCATCACCCGATCCACCAATTCCATCGGTTCACGACATGAAACTCCATCTCCTCCTCCGGCAGACCGCGTTGGCCCTCGTCGTAACGATCGGCCTCTCGGCCTGCGACTCCTCCACGTCGTCCGTCGACGAAACGCCCACGGACGGCGTGGCGCAGCTCAACATGCTCATGGCGTCGGAGCTGTCGCTCAGCGCCGACCAGTACGATCTCCTCGAAGCGACCGGCGAACGCCACGGAAACGGCGATCCACGGGATCCGGCGCTGTTGTGGTATCTCGCCCAGGAATTGCAGCAGACCCTCACGACCGAACAGAAGGAGGCCCTCTTCGCCCGCGCCGAAGCCTTGGCGCAACGGTTGGGCGAGCGAGGCCTCGACGGTCCGTTCGGCAGGCCCGGGCAGGGAATCGGGAACGGCCCGATGGTCGGACAGCGAGGCCCCGGCGGGCCCAACGGTCTGGAACAGGCCGGAGCCGGTCCGCACGACGGAATCGGCACGATCCTGACGGAGGAGCAGCGCGAGGCGCTGCACGAGCTGATGCAGGAGTTTGCCGACCGCCGCCGCGAACTGGCCGACGCGTTCCGCGCCGCCACCGACGATGCTGCGCGCGCCGAGCTGGCCGACCAGGTTCGCGCCCTCAACGAGGAGGTGCGCGCGGCCGTGGACGTATGGCTCGAGGCCAACCTCTCGGACGAACAGAAGGCGCAGCTTGAGGCCCTGCGAGCCGAGCGGGAAGCGGCACGCGAGGCGGCCCGCCAGGCTGTGCGCGAAGCGATCGTCGCGGTGTTGGGGGCCGAGGATGCCGCCGAGCTGGAGGCCATACACGACGCGTTCGTGGACGCGGTCGAGGGGCTGCGCCTGCAACTGCAGAACGGCGGGATCACGGTAGAAGCGTTCCGTGACGCCGTGGACGCCGCGGCGGCGGAGCGCGACGCGGCCATCGAGGGCGCGCTCTCCGTGACCAGTTGGGAGATCTACCGGATCCACCGCGCGCTCGCGGTGCGTGCCCAGCACCTTCCGCAGGGCCCGGGCGCACAGGGGGGCCGCAGGGGTCCGGGGGGTCCGGGCGGCCAGGGCTCGTCCGGCGGACAGGGCAGCCATGGGGCCGGGGGCCCGGTGGGTGGACCGCACGGAAACGGATCGCAGGGCTGACCGACCCGGGGCCCCGGCCGCCCGGCCGGGGCCCCGCTACGGTCCCTCCACCATCGCTCAGATCCCGCTACGATGAACCCTGGCTACGAACCCGAGCCCGACGCGAACGACCTGGCCCTGGCCGCCCTGCTGGCGGATGGGGTTTCGTCCGTCGTGGCTCCGGCGGGTGACCGAGAGCTGCTGGACGCGGTCGCGTCGCTGCGGGGTTCGTATGCGTCACACGCGACCGACCGGGCGCGTTCCGAACGCATGTGGGTTGCCATCCAGCAGGCGACCCTGGAGGTTCCGGCCGTGAAGGCGGTCGGCGCGCGACGTGCTCCGCGGTACCCGTGGTGGCGGTTGCCCGTCCTGCGATGGGGCCTTGCGGCAGCAATGGTGATCCTGGCCGTCTGGATGAGCCGCCCCTCGGCGCCGGATTGGTCCACCGTGGTCGAGGCCGCGGATACGGCCGTCGAGTACCGTTCTCCCGACGGCAGCGTCATCACGGTGCGTCCTCGCAGCCGACTGGAGGCCTTCGGATCGAATGGGCGGACGTACCGCATTTCGGGTGAAGCGTTCTTCGACGTGGTGGGCGACGGGGTCCACGCGTTCACCGTGGAAGGAGGAGGAGCCACGGTGACCGTCCTGGGCACCCGGTTCGTCGTCGGCACGTGGACGGGCGTTGCCGAGGTGTTTCTCGAGGAAGGGCGGGTTCGGCTCGAGGACCGTGCGTCCGGCAGATCGACGGATCTTCTGCCGGGTCAACGGGCAGTGCGCTCCGATGCGGGTGGTTTCGCCGTGGAGGACGGCTCCAGGGACGAGGCCATCGATTGGATGCAGGGGGCGCTGGTATTCACGTCGAGGCCGCTTTCGGCCGTGATCGACGAGATCGAGCACCACTTCGGCATCGAGGTGGTCCTTCCGGCCGAACTATCCGGCGACCTGCTGACCGGCCGCGTGATGCTCGGAACGCGGGACGCGGCCCTCGCCGACCTGGCCGTCGTGCTCGGCGGGCGTTTCGTCGCGTCGGCCGACGGGAGATTCCGCTTCGAACGATGACAGGTGAACGAAACCGGCGATGGTCGGAACGGTACCCCTCGCCATGAACCCGCGGGGCGAAAAGAGGCCATTGCGTCGGCGGGTCGGGTGGTCCGGCCCGCCGACGTGCATTCTGCTGCTGCTCCTGGCGGCCGGGGTACGGCCTGCCGCAGCCCAGGACCGCCTCCAGTTCGAACGCCGGCCCGTTGCCGAGGTCATCCGGGAGATCGAGCTCGCCACCCCATGGCGATTCCTGTACCGGGACGCGTTGGTGTCGGGCCGCTCGGTGACGTTCGAGTCGACGCCCGATCGTGTCGTGGAGGACCTGGCCGACGCGCTCGAGACGGTCGGGCTGACGCTGGCGAGCGATGCGGGGCGCCACCAGGTCCTCGTGATTCCGCACGAACCGGACCGACCGCCTGCGCGCAGGCTTCGGGGGCGCGTCCGCGACTCGGCTTCGGGCGCACCGCTGCCGTTCGCGACCGTGAGCTGGCTGTCGGAGGGACAGCTTCGCGGCGTCGTCTCCGACGCAGCCGGCCAGTTCGAGATCGTCACGCGGGAGGCTGCCGACACGCTGTCGGCGACGGCTTCGTTCGTCGGGTACCATCCGCTGACGGTTCGCGTGCCGACCGACGGATCGATCCCCGAGGTGACGTTTCCGCTCGAGGAGCAGCCCATCATCGGGTCCGAGGTTCTCGTGAGCGCTTCGGTCCTGGTCACGGAGCTGGACACCTCGTGGGTTCACCTGCTGCGTCCCGGCGTCGTGGCGCCGCTCGGGGAATCGGGGCTCATGCGCTCCCTCCAGGTGCTGCCCGCCGTCTCCATTTCGACCGCGATGAGCGACGGTCCGACCGTACGGGGCAGCCGGGCCGACGGATTCCAGGTCCTTCTCGACGGTATGCCGGTCTACTCCCGTGAGCACCTGTTCGGCCTGTTCGACGCGTTCAACGACGACGCGCTGCAGACCGTCGGCCTGTTTTACGGGGTGGCGCCCGCGGGATACCAGGCACCGCCCGGAGGGACGGTCTCGATGGTTACCCGCAGCGGCAACGCCCGTGCATGGTCCGGGAACGCCGGGATCGGGGCCAGCGCCGTGCGCGGTACGGTGGAGGGACCGCTCCTTGGCGGAAGCTGGCTGGTCTCGGGGCGCCGGTCGTACCTGGGCGCAGTGGATTGGCTGGGCTCGACGGACCTCATCGCGATGGGGTTGGACCTCGGGCGTCGCACCGGCGAATTGCCTTCCGGCACGGCGCTTCCCGGCGGATTCCGACTGCTTTCGGATCCGGACGCCGCGTATTACGACGCGCACGCACGCTACGACCGGGAGACGGCGTCCGGCGCGAGGATATCCTGGAGCGCGTACGCCGGCGGCGACGAGGCCGCCTATGAGGCCGAGCGCCTGCTTCCGGGCGTTCGGCGTCCCAACGGGACGTTCGTGATCCACCGGGTGGACGCCGGCACGAGCAGCCGGTGGGGATCGGCGACCACGAGCCTGCAGGCCCGCGTGCCCGTGGAGCGCGGCCTGGTTTCGGCGCTTGCCGGATTTTCCCGGTACGGGGCGTCGTACCGCAAGGAGGATTTCGTGTACGCGGGTCGGGAATGGGCGCCCGGAAACATGCCCGGACCGGGCAACGGCGCGGGGGGCGCGCCCCTGCGTCGCGTCGCTCCGCTGTCCAACGAATCCCGGTTGGCGCAGGGACGCATGGGCGTAGACTGGACCGTGGCTTCACGCGCCGGGGGCGCGTGGACCGTGGGCCTTGCCGCGGACGCCTACGGAATGCGTCTCGAGGAGAACTCCCTCGGCCGATCCGATTACTTCCTCGAACGCGATGCCGTCCAGGTGGACGCGTACGGGTCGTTCTCGCTGCCCCGCGGCAGCACGCTCGGAGGAGACCTGGGCCTGCGGGTGCAGACGTGGTCCGGCCGGCAGGCGGTATTGAGTCCGCGGGCGACGGTCCGCCTGTTCGAAGGAGGCCGGGTCACCGCGACGGCGGGGTACAGCCGCAATCACCAGTTCCTGCACCGGATTTCGGTGGAGAACGAGGGCTATACCGACCTCTGGATCCTCGCCGACCCGGACGAAGCCCCGACCCGCGTGGATTACGTGACGCTGGGGCTGCAAGCCCGTCCGGGCAGGGGATTTGCCGTGAGCGTGGAGGGCTACGTCAAGGACTACCGCAACGTCCGGCTCCACGAAACCGTGGCCGAAGCCCGCGGCCTGGTGACGGGCGGCCTTCTCGGCCGGCCGTGGCTCAACGATGCGGGCGGGTCGGCCCGGGGGCTCGAGGTGCTCCTTCGGGCGAGCCTGCCGGGCGTCCTGCTGACGCAGGGATATGCCTGGTCACGTGCCGAACTGGAGCACCCCATGGTGCAGTCCGGCCGGAGGTTTCCGGCGCCCTGGGACCGCACGCACCAGGGCACGTTCACGGTACAGGCCGGCCGCGGCGAGACCTGGTCCGTGGCGGCTACGTGGATGGTGGCTTCGGGGCTTCCGAACGCCCTTCGTTTCGTGGATCCCGCCGAGGTGGATCGGCTCCCGGTGTACCACCGGCTCGATCTCAGCGTCCAGGCCGGATTCCGCTCGCGGCCCGGCACCTTCTCCCTGCGGCTGGGAGTGTTCAACGCGTACGACCGGAACAACACGTGGTACCGCGCCGCCGTGCCGACGGTGACCGAAACCGGCATGCCCGGCGCGACGGTGCAGACGGTCGCCGTGGACGTCTACGACCTGGGCCTTCAGCCGTCGTTCGAACTGCGGTACCGGGTCCGCTAGGAACGCGAACGGCCCCCCGCGCCGAGCGCGGAGGGCCGTTCCACGTATGGACTTCGGTCCGAGGTCAGTGGGCCATGACCGGCACACGCACCTGCGTATTCTCCCACGCCAGGACGAGGTGGGCGCCGCCCGGGGCTTCCTCGAATGCGATCGTGAAGGCTTCGTAGGTCTTGTCCGATCGCCCGGCCGGGACGGTGACGCGGGCCGCGTCCTGTGCCTGGTCGTACGAGAACGAGCCCCACTGCCCGACTGCCTTCGAGAGGATGACCGTCCACTCGGTCTCGCCGGGGATGGTGTACAGCGCGTAGGTGCCGGCCGGAAGGTGCGCGTTCCCGACCATGAGGTCTCCGGTGAAGGTGATCTCGGTCGCTTCGTTGGCGCCCGTGCGCCAGACCTGGCCATAGGGAACGATGCCGCCGAAGATGGTCCGGATTTCGCCGGACTGCGGATGGCGGCGCTGCGGCGAGCCGTAGTGGATCTTGACGTACGTGTCGCCGAGCTGCGTCTTGGCCAGCATGAGCGGGCTCGGGCGCGGATTCGGGGCAGGAACGCTCTCCTGGGCTGATGCCGGGGCGGCGAGTGCCAGGAGCAGGGCGAACGCGGAAAGGAATCGCATGGGGAAATGAGATGGGTTCGGGTGAGCACCAAACCCGGGGGCGGGCGCCGCGTTCCCGTTCAGCCCGCGACGTCCCTGCGCGTGTAGGCCCACCAGGCGAGAAGGAGCAGCGCCAGGTACCCCGCCTCCACCAGCGCGACCACGGCGTAGCCCCCGAGCGAGCCCGCATAGGCCGTGAACGGAAGGTTGATCACCACGAACAACGGGAATCCGAGGGCGAGGGCCATTCCGCTCGACAGGACGAGGTCCTGCGCGACCGGCGAGCGGTACTCCGGATCGGTGATGCGTACCAGTGCGAGGCCGGATGCCAGCGTGCCCGTCATCTCGCCGAACAGGCCGACGAACCGTTCGAAGCCGTGGTCGCGGAAGACGATCCTCGCCGCGCGCAGGAGCGCCCACCACGTGACGGCCGTGCCCGCGATCGAAAGGAGCACGATCGGAAGCGCGTAACGCCACGCCATTCCGATCGAGATCGCCATGATGGAGGCCGCGATGAGAAAATCCACCGCGAGGCCGGTAAGGCGGTGCGTCAGACCCTCGTCGACCAGGTGCGCGACGCCGAATCGACCCATGAGTGCGCGAACGGCCAGCGCGAGGAGGTTGCCCAGGATGAAATGGAATGACCAGACGATGGGAACCTCGGCCGCCAGGCCCGCGGCCAGCAGGGCCGATGCGATGCCGGCCGAGATCCAGTACGTCGCGGCATACAGAACCCCTATCAGCGCGGCATGGAACGCGAGGGGCTCGATCGCCCCCGGGAAGAAGGTCAGGCGGCCGGCGGTGCCGCCGGCCCCCGGGGGGACGATCCCGGTACGCTCCACGTCGGGATCCGTCGACTCGGCCGGGCGGGAAAACCTGCCTCTCGCCATGCCCCGGTTGACGATGACCACGCCGAGGAAATAGGCCACGACGTACCCGACGGCGGCCAGCGTCAGCCCTACCGAGGCTCCCTCGGCGAACCCGTAGGCCGACCACGACTGGCCGATGGAATAGGCGATGCCCGGACCCATCGCGAAACCGAGCGGAAGCAGCATGCCGGCCGCGATGTGCAGGTCGGGTGCGACCAGGCGCACCACGAGGAACATCACGACGAGCCCCGTGAGCCCCTGGAGCAGCATCGACATTACCTGCATGAACCCCATGTGGACGGCCCCGGAGGATCGCCGTCCCCCTCCGCCCAGCAGCCCGACCGCGATGAACGTCAGGGCGAGCAGATGGTAGACATACGCTCCCATGCGGTCGATGGGGAACTTCAGGAGGCCGGCGGCCTCGGGCCCGAGCGCCAGTCCGAGGAACCCGGCGACGAGGGCGTTCGGAACGAGGTACCGTTGCAGCAGGGGCCAGTAGCGGCGGGCGACGGTGGCGACGATCAGGCAGGCACCGATCGCCGCGACGTCGGTGAGCAGCTCGAAGAGCGACACGCGGATCGTCCAGGACTCCACGTCACTCTCCTCCGCGGCGAAGCAGGGCCAGGCGCGGGGCGACCGCATCGTCCCACTGCAGCGCCGATCCGGAGAACACGAAGTCGAATCGCAGGATCCGGTCCGACAGGGTGACCTCCCACTTGTGATTCCGCTCGAGACCCGAATAGAAGATGGAGGACATCGGAATCGTGCGCACGTGGTGCGCGTCGTCGATCTCGAGCCGATCGTCGAAAAGGCGGATACGGACCAGGCCGACCCGGGTCCGGGCGCCGTCGAGGCCCCCTGCCCAATGGTCGACGAGAGCCTCCAGGAGCGCTCCGTCGGGTCCGGGTTCCAACGGCATGGCCCGGATCTGCGCGTAGAGGTCGCCGGTCAGGAGCACCTCGCCGGTCCGCTCGTCGAGGATCCGGGAATCGGGCAGCATGCGCCAGCGAACGCTGCGGTCCCGGTTCCGGATGGTCTCGCCGTCGGGCGTGAAGAGCGCACCGCTTTCGCCCGAAATGGGATCGCGGTAGAGGAGCCGTTCGATCCCGTCGGCCGGTCGAAAGGCCCACCGGGGCCGCACGTCGTCCGGGGCGACGTTCTCGTCGAAAGCGATGGGCTGTCGGAGCAGGCGAAGGTTCTCCTCCAACGGCAGGGAGCGGGAAACCGGCACCGCGGGCGCGACCTCTACGCGCACGCGGGCCGGGCGCGGGTACGCGGCCCAGCGGGGCCAGGCGACGTACGAGCCGTGCGTGAGCACCGGGTAGACGGGTACACCGACGCGGGAAAAGAGCTTGGCCGTGGCCTCGATCCATGGGGCGGGCCGGCCGTCCCAGCGTCTTCCGCCCTCGGGATAGATGAAGACGGCCCGTCCCGCGTCCAGGAGTCGCAGGATGCGCGGGACGAGGTGGGGCTCGGGAACCCTCTTGCGCGTGCCGAGAAGGCCGATTCCGCCGAGCGCCCAGGCCACGGCACCCGACCGCATGTACTCGGCCGTCAGGACGCCGGCCGTTGCGGTGCCCCAGGGTCGGAATACGTTGAAAATGAAGGCGTCGAGGTTGTTCGAGTGGTTTCCGTACAGGAAACACGGGCCGTCGATCCGCCCGAAGCTGTCCTCGTCGATGCGTGTCCTCCAGAGGCCACGGACGATCGGCGACACGGCACCGCGCAGCAGCGCCTCGCTGACCAGGTGGCGGGGGGTGCGGACGGGCGTCATGCGGGCGGTCTTTCGTGCGCCCGCAAGATAGCCGCGGGGTCCGTGGCAAGCCACCTGCGTCAAGAGGGTGCGAAGGTCGCTGCGGAACGGTTTTCCGCCGGATCATGCCCGCAGGCCCGGCGTTCAGCACCCGCGATCACCACTGGAGGAGACCTTGACGAAAGCGGATATCATAGACCAGGTGTCGGCCGGAACCGGCCTCACGAAAGTAGAAACCGAGGCCGTCGTGAACGGCTTCATCCACTCGGTCAAGGAAGCGCTGCTGCGCGGCGAGCGGGTGGACCTCCGGGGCTTCGGCACGTTCCTGGTCCAGGAGCGTGCCGCGCGTTCGGCGCGGAATCCCCGCACCAACGAACCCATCGCGGTTCCGTCTGCGGTGGTGCCGCATTTCAAGCCCTCCAAGGAGTTCCGCCGCATGGTGGACGAGACCGTCAGCGACTGACCATGGATTCCATCTGCTACGGATGCGGTGCGCGCCTGCCCGCCGGGGCGGCGCAGTGTGACCTCTGCGGTCTGCCGGTAGGCACCGACGGACCCGCACGGGTCGAGACCGTCGTTTCGGAGCCGGCTCCGTCGGCGCCGCCCGAGGAAACCCCGACCCCGGAAGCGGCATCGTCGGTGTTCTGCAACCAGTGTGGGTGGGAGAATCCGACGGGTTCGCGATTCTGCGCACAGTGCGGGGCCTCGCTCCAGGTCGTAGCCGCGACACGCCGCGCCGCGCCCGAGCCGGCCCCCGCGGTACAGCCGCCCGTGGGCGGAATCGGGGCGCCGGAGGCTGCCGGTCCCCAGTCCGTGGGCCGCAGGCTCGCTCTCATCTTCGGGGCGGCGCTCATCCTCATCGTCGCGTTCTTCCTCATCGATGCCGCGCGCAGCGGCGACGAGGCTCCCGGGACTCCGGCTGCCGAAGGACAGCCGACCACGGCGATGCCGACCGTCGATACGCCGCTCGCGGCCGACGTGGCGGCGACGGTTGACGCGCTGCGGGCCGAGGCGGAGGGTCTCTCGGGCGAGGAGCGGGTCGCCAAGCTGCGCCTGATCGTGGACGCCCTGGTCGCCGCGGGTCGCTTCGACAAGGCCGGACCGGAGCAGGAAGCGATCGCGGTGCTCACCGGAACGGCGTCCGATTGGCAGCGTGCCGGGAACCTGTATTACGACTGGATGGACGTACACGACGGTCCGGAACGCGTTCGATTCGCCAAGTCCGCGATCGCGGCTTATCGCAAGGTGCTCGAACTCGAGCCCGACAATCTCGATGTCCGCACCGACCTGGCGGTAGCGTACATGAGCGATCCCGACAATCCGATGCTCGCGATCCAGGAGAACGCCGCCGTGCTGGCCGTGGACTCGCTGCACGTGCAGGCGAATTTCAACCGCGGCATCATGCTCCTGCAGATCAACCGGATCGACGGGGCGATCGCCCAGTTCGAGAAGGTCCAGCGCATCGTCGGCGATCCGCAGGACCCGATGTACGTGCTGGCCGAACAGGCGCTCCTCCAGGTACGGCAGCAGGGCATGCCGGCCAACTGACGCGATGACGTTCAGCGACGCCGATCTCGAAGCGATCCGCCGGGCCGTCCAGGGTGCCGAGGGCAAGACTTCGGGCGAGATCGTCCCGTTCATCACGCGTCGGTCGTCGCGGTACGCAGCCGCGGCATGGCGCGCGGGAGCGGTCTTCGGCCTCGCGGGCGCCCTCGCGGCGTGGGCGTTCCGACTGCTTCAAGGGGACTGGCACGCCACCTGGGCCGACCACCCGTCGTTTCTCCACGGTGTCGCGGCCGCTACCGCCGTGCTCGGCTTCGTACTCGGTCGCCGGGTCGATCCGGTAGTCCGGCTGTTTGCCGGACGGGGCACCATCGATCTCGCGGTACACCGCCGGGCGATGCAGGCGTTCGTGGAGGAGGAAGTCTTTCTCACCCGCGAGCGAACCGGAATTCTCCTGTTCATCTCGCTCCTGGAGCGCCGGATCGAGGTGTTCGGGGACTCGGGCATCAACGCCCGGGTGTCGGCCGACGAGTGGGTGGAGGTCGTGGCGTTGGCTCGCGATGGCATCCGCGCGGGCAGGGCGGCCGAAGGCATCGTCGCGGCCGTCGGAAGATGCGGCGAACTGCTCCGGTCGAAGGGAGTCGATATCCGCACAGACGACGCGAACGAGCTGCCGGACCGGCTGCGCATCGATCGGGGCGACTGACTCAGAGGAACCCGAGGTCGAGCTTCGCTTCGTCCGACATCATGTCGGGATGGTAGGGCGGATCGAACGTGAGTTCGACCTCGCTCTCCGTGACGCCGTCGACGGCGCGTACACGCTGTTCGACCTGGGACGGAAGGAATCCGGCCGCGGGACAGTTCGGGGCCGTGAGCGTCATCCGGATGCTGACCGTGCGATCCGGATGGATCCTGATTCCGTAGATCAGGCCCAGGTCGTAGACGTTGACGGGAATCTCCGGGTCGTACACCGTCCGGATCGCCTCGACGATCTTCGCCTCGAGGTCTTCCACCGGGATGGGGGCAGCGTCGTTCATGTCGGCAGATTCGAGGGGTTACCACGTTCCGAAGCAGCGGCCAGCGTCCTCAGCCGTCGAACCATGGCATCGAGGCCATTCTTGCGCGTGGTGGACAGGTGGTCCTGCATGCCGATCTCGGCCATCCAGTCGGTATCTGCCTCTGCGATGTCGGCGGGTTCCAGGCCGTCGAAAACGCGGACCAGGAGCGCGACGAGCCCGCGGGTGATCAGGGCATCCGAGTCGGCCTCGAAGCGGACGCGGCCCGATTCGACCCGCGCCACCAGCCAGACCTGGGACTGGCATCCGTGTACGCGATTCGCTTCCACGCGATGTCGCTCGTCCAGGGGCCGAAGCGAGCGCGCCTGCTCGATCAGGTGCTCGTAGCGGCCCGTCCAGTCGTCGAATAGCGAGAACTCCTCGACGACCTCGCGAATGCGGGGAAGGGCGGGATGGTCGGAACGAAGACTCATGAGAGCAGGCGCCGGGCCCGGTCGACGGCCTCGACCAACGCGTCCACGTCGGCCTTCGTATTGTACAGGGCGAACGATGCGCGCACCGTGCCCGGGATCCCGTACCGCGCCATGACCGGTTCGGTGCAATGGTGTCCCGTACGTACCGCGACGCCGAAACGGTCGACGAGCGTGCCGACATCGTACGGATGCAGCGAGCCGACGAGAAACGAGACCACCGCCGTCTTGTGCGGCGAGGTGCCGATGAACCTGATGCCCGGAATCGACGCCAGCCGTTCGTGGGCATATCGAACCAGTTCGGCCTCGTGGGCGGCGGCGGCATCGCGATCCACGGCCCCGAGAAAGTCGATGGCGGCCGCGAGGCCCACGGCGCCCTCGATGTGGGGGGTGCCGGCCTCGAAGCGCAGGGGTGGGGCGGCGTACGTCGTCCCCGCGAAGGACACCGAAGCGATCATGTCCCCACCACCCTGCCAGGGCGGAAGCCGGTCGAGCGCCTCGGCCTTTCCGTACAGCGCGCCGATCCCGGTGGGGCCGAACATCTTGTGGCCGGACAGGCAGTAATAATCGACGTCGAGCGCGCGCACGTCGACGGGGGCGTGCGCGACGGCCTGCGCGCCGTCCACGAGCACGGGAATACCGTGTTCGTGCGCGGCCCGAACGAACCGCTCCACGGGATTGACCGTCCCGAGGGAGTTCGAGACATGGCTGACGGAAACGATGCGCGTTCGACTGCCGAGAAGATCGAGGTACGCGTCGAAATCGACCGTGCCGTCCTCATCGATCGGAACAACCCGCACTACGGCTCCGGTCGCTTCCGCCGCAAGCTGCCAGGGGACGATGTTCGAGTGATGCTCGAGGTGGGTAATCACGATTTCGTCGCCCGGTCCGAGCACCGAGCGTGCGAAACCGTGGGCCACGAGGTTGATGCTCTCGGTCGTTCCGCGCGTGAAGACGATTTCGTCGGGTCCGGACGCGCCCAGGAACGACGCGATCCGCGCCCGAGCGCCCTCGTACGCCTCGGTCGCGATCTGGCTGAGGGCATGCACGCCCCGGTGCACGTTCGCGTTCTCCTGCTCGTAGTAGCGTACGATGCGGTCCAATACCGCGCGCGGCTTCTGCGTCGTCGCCGCGTTGTCGAGATACACGAGCGGCTTGCCGTGCACTTCGATGCCCAGCGCCGGAAACTCTGCCCGGAGACGTTCCGGATCGAAGGGAGCGACGTGCGGGCGGTCCTTCATCGCGGCCTCAGGCGTAGAGCAGGGCTTCCAACCGGGCCAGGAGCCGCTCCCGCAGGGCTTCGTCGCGCACGGTCTCGAACACGTCGCCCGAGAACGCCTGCAGCAGGAGCAGCCGGGCCTTGGCGGGCGGAATGCCACGCGCCCGCAGGTAGAAGAAGGCGTCGTCGTCCAGGCGGCCGGTCGTCGCTCCGTGGGAGCACTTCACGTCGTCGGCGTAGATCTCGAGCTCGGGCTTCGAGAACATCCGCGCCGTCTCGCTGAGGACCACGCTCTTGTTGGACTGGTACGCGTTGGTCTTCTGGGCGTCCTGGCGCACGAGGACCTTGCCGTTGAAGACGCCGGTTGCCTGCCCGTCCAGGATTCCCTTGTAGAGTTCGTTCGATTCGCAATTCGGGCGCGCGTGGTCGACCAGCGTATGGTTGTCCACCTGTGCCGACCCGCGGGCGAAATAAAATCCGTTCAGGTGCGTCTCGCAGTGTTCGGCGTCGGGCAGGAGGTAGGCGTCGCTGCGCACCGTTCCGCCTCCGAACACGAAGGAAACGGTCGAAAAGGTACTGGAGCCGAGTTGGCGGGCCTGGAGATAGTGCACGTGCACCGATGACGCGTGCTCGTCGACGATGCGCACGTGGTCCACGGCGGCGTCGCGCGCGACGAGGAACTCCGACACGGCGTTCGTGAAGACCGCGCCTTCGCCGAAGGAACGCCAGTTCTCGACGATACGGGCCGAAGAGCCCTCGTCCGCGACGAAGAGCACCCGCGGCTGTACGAACCCGCGGCGCTCGCTGCCGGACAGGAACAGGATCTCGATGGGCCGGCCGAGCTGCGTGCCGCGCGGGACGTGCACGAAGAGGCCCGACTGGGCGAAAGCGGTGTTCAGGGCCACGAATCCGTCGGCTCCCTCCGGGCGGGTGGCTCCGAACGAGCGTGCGAACACCTCGGGACGCGAGGACGCACCCTCGGCGATCGACGCGACCGTGACGCCCGACGGGAGACCGGCGAGCGCAGACCGCGCCTCGTCGAACCGGCCGTTGACCATGACGACCCGCCAGGCGTCGCCCGGGACCAGGAAGAGCCCGTCGACCGGGCCGGGGTCGGGTCCTTCGGCGACGGGGTCGGTGCCGGCCCAGGCCTCGACGAGACGACGGATGTTGGTGTACTTCCAGGCCTCGGATTTCTCGGGCGGAAGGCCGACTTCCGCGAAGCGTTCGATCGCCGAGCGTCGGGCGGCAGCCAATCCGGGGTCACGGCCGTTCAGCACGTGCCCGTCGGCGGCCCTCCAGAACTCGACGAAACCGCGCTCGGCGGGTTTCAGGGAATCGGTATTCGTCATGTCGCTCGCTCGCGGCTCAGGCGCCGACGGCCTCCTCCCGGATCCAGTCGTAGCCCTGCTCCTCGAGGTGGAGTGCCAGTTCGCGTCCGCCCGATTTCACGATGCGCCCCCCGACGAGCACGTGCACGAAGTCGGGCACGATGTAGTTCAGCAGGCGCTGGTAGTGCGTGATCACGAGGAACGAACGGTCGCGGGACCGAAGCCGGTTGACCCCGTCGGCGACGATGCGAAGCGCGTCGATATCGAGTCCCGAATCGGTCTCGTCGAGTATCGCGAGGCGCGGTTCGAGCATCGCCATCTGGAAGATCTCGTTGCGCTTCTTTTCTCCGCCCGAGAATCCCTCGTTGACCGAGCGCTGCTTGAGGCTGGGATCGAGCTGCACGTACGCCGCCTTTTCCTTCATCGTGCGAAGGAAATCGACCGAACTCAGTTCGTCCTCGCCACGGTGGGCACGGACCGAGTTCACGGCCTGGCGCAGGAAATTCGACATGCTCACGCCGGGCAGTTCCACGGGATACTGGAACGCCAGGAACAGCCCTTCGCGCGCCCGCTCGTCCGGCTCGAGTTCGAGCAGGTCCTTGCGGTCGAAGGTGACCGACCCGTCGGTTACCTCGTACCCCTCGCGCCCGGCGAGCACCGAGGCCAGGGTGGATTTGCCGGAGCCGTTCGGACCCATGATGGCGTGGACCTCGCCCGGGCGGATCACCAGGTCGATGCCCTTCAGGATCTCGGTACCCGACTCTTCGATGCGTGCGTGCAGGTTCTTTATCTCGAGCATGGAAATACGACGGTGATGGCGGGATGCAGGGACGGGCTCAGCCGACGCTGCCTTCGAGTTCGATGGCCAGCAGCTTCTGCGCCTCGACGGCGAACTCCATGGGGAGCTTGGCGAGGATCTCCTTGCAGAAACCGTTCACGATGAGCTTGATCGCGTCCTGCTCACTGATGCCGCGTTGCTGGCAGTAGAAGATCTGGTCCTCTCCGACCTTGGAGGTCGTGGCCTCGTGTTCGACCTGCGCCGTGGGATTGTTGATCTCCAGGTAGGGGAACGTGTGGGCTCCGCAACGGTCGCCGAGCAGCATGGAATCGCACTGCGAGAAGTTCCGGGCGTTCTCGGCCCCCTTGTTGACGCGCACGAGCCCGCGGTAGGCGTTCTGGCTGCGACCGGCCGAGATGCCCTTGGAGATGATCGTCGAGCGGGTGTCGCGCCCGAGGTGGATCATCTTGGTGCCGGTGTCGGCCTGCTGGCGTCCCTTGGTGAACGCCACCGAGTAGAACTCCCCGACCGAGCGGTCGCCCTTCAGGATGACGCTCGGATACTTCCAGGTGACGGCGCTGCCCGTCTCCAGCTGCGTCCAGGAGATCTTCGCGTCGTCGCCCGCACAGAGACCGCGCTTGGTGACGAAGTTGAAGACCCCGCCGCGGCCGTCGGCGTCGCCCGGGTACCAGTTCTGGACGGTCGAGTACTTGACCTCGGCGCTCTTGTGGGCGTAGATCTCGACGACGGCCGCGTGCAGCTGGTTCTCGTCGCGCTTCGGCGCCGTGCATCCCTCGAGGTAGCTCACGTAAGAGCCCTCCTCTGCAATGATGAGCGTGCGCTCGAACTGCCCGGTTCCCGCCTCGTTGATGCGGAAATACGTGGACAGCTCCATCGGACAGCGCACTCCGGCCGGGATGTAGCAGAAGGACCCGTCGCTGAAGACGGCCGAGTTGAGCGCGGCGTAGAAGTTGTCGGTGTAGGGGACCACCGACCCCATGTACCTGCGCACCAGGTCGGGATGCCTCTCGATGGCCTCTCCGAAACTGCAGAAGATGACGCCGTGGCGGGCCAGCTCCTCCTTGAACGTGGTGGCCACCGATACGCTGTCCATCACCACGTCGACGGCCACGCCTGCCAGCAGCTTCTGTTCGTGGAGGGGGATGCCGAGCCGGTTGAACGTATCGATGAGCTTCGGGTCGACCTCGTCGATGGACTCGTACTTCGGCTTCCGGTTCGGGGCCGAGTAGTAGCTGATGTCCTGGAAATCCGGGATCTCGTACCGCAGGTGGGCCCACCCGGGATACGCGTCCGAAGCCTGGAGCGACTGGAAGTGGCGGAATGCCTTGAGACGCCATTCGAGCATCCAATCCGGTTCGTTCCGCTTCGACGAAATCAAACGGACCGTGTCCTCGGTGAGGCCTTTCGGTGCCGTATCGGCGTCGATATCCGTGACGAAACCGTACTTGTAGTCGCTGTCGGCGACCTGCTGCAGGAAGTCGGTACCGGTGGTGCTCATGGACGAGGCCGGGATCCGGAAGGCCGGATCGGCTTATTTAGATTCAGTCTACCGTGACACGACTTCGCGGTGTCCCGGTTCCGAAATGCCGGGTCCTCGGGGCGCTTTCACGGTGGGTTTACCGAGGCAGGGAAACCCGCCGCCGGAGCGGCCGTTTCCATTCTTTCTACGTTCCGTCGACTCCATGGACGTTACCATCACCGACCGCGCGCTCGCGAAGCTCGCTTCGACCGCCGCCGACGAGGCGGTGGACCTCTCCACGACCGCCCTGCGTATCGCCGTCGTGCAGGGCGGATGCTCCGGCCTTGCGTACGAGCTGGGGTGGGACACGACGGTACAGGACACCGATGCGGTGAGTCTTCAGGGGGCGCTGAGGGTCGTGGTGGACAAGCGAAGCCGACTCTACCTCGAAGGCACCGTACTCGATTTCTCGGACGGCCTCGAGGGCAAGGGATTCCACTTCTCGAACCCACAGGCCGCGCGCACCTGCGCCTGCGGAGAGTCGTTCGGGCTCTGAACCCCGCGCCCGGAGCCTGTCAGCCGGGGCGCCTCGCGGGATCAGTAACGCTCCCAGTCGACGGAATCGCCCTCCACGAGTCCCCACGTGTCGGCGAATCCGGCCTCGACCTCCACCACGTAGCGGGCCGGTCCGGCCGATACGACCGGCTCGGTGGACAACGGTTTGGCGTACCGTGCGATCGAGTCGATGCGTCCCTGCCCGTCCACGAACACGAGGTCCAGGGCCATCTGCGTATTCGCCATCCAGAAACTCTGGACTTCCTCGAGCGGGAAGATGAAGAGCATTCCGGAGTTCTCGGGCAGGCCGGAACGCTGCATCAGGCCCCGTGTGCGGGTGGAATCGTCGTCCGCGATCTCGATGGTGATCGTGACGAGCGGGTTTCCGTCCCGCACGAAGGCGAGCCGTCCTTCGGCGGTGAACGGCACTTCCACGGCGGCCGGCGGTCCGGAGACGGGTTCGGGCGTCGGGCCGCAGCCGGTGACGAGGAGGACGATCGCGAGGGGGGGAAGGAAGCGCATGGGGAAGGACACGTCAGGATTCCGGTTCGACGCGGCGCCACCGGATGCGGGTTCCCGGACCCACGCCCCAGCGGGCGGTCGCTCCGGCCCGGACCTCGAGGACATGGCCCGCGGGCCCTGCCGATTCGATGTGCGTGTCGGAAAAGGGCGTGGTACGTTCCACCACGTTGATCACGGTATCGTCCCCGTCGAGGAACAGGATATCGAGCGGCAGGGGCGTCGAGCGCATCCAGAAGGACCGGGGCTCGAGCCGGTCGTAGACGAACAGCATGCCGCCGAGCTCCGGAAGAGCCCTTCGGTCCATGAGACCGCGGATCTTCGAAGAGTCCGACTCGGCGATCTCGATGGCGATACGGCGCTTGACCGCGCCCCCCTCGTCGAGAAACTCCAGGATGCCGTCTGCCCGGAAGGGGATGTCCATGGCGATGGGGCGGCGATCGTCTCCCCGGCACCCGGCGCCGACGACGACGAGGATCAGGACTCCGAGGACGGCAGCAGTTCGGTGGTGACCGCGTCGCATAGGGTTTTTCCGAGATCGGTCAGGCGCACCCGCCGGTTGCGGACGGGCCGGATCATGCCGGCTCCTTCCAGGCGGGCGAGGGCGTCGACACGATCCTCGAGCAGGTCGGTTCCGTAGCGATCCTCGAGAAGGTCCAGGTCCACCCCGTCGTCGGTACGCAGGGCAAGCATCACGTACTCGTCGGCAAGGGTGTCGAGCGACAGGGTCTCGCGAAAGTCCACCGGTTCCTGCCGCTGGTCGACCAGGCTGACGTACGAGGCGAGGTTGCGCACGTTCGCCCAGCGACGGGCGGGCAGGCCGCGCCACCAGAAGGAGTGGGCCGACGGCCCGAAACCGAGATAGTTGCGGTGGCTCCAGTACCGGCTGTTGTGCACCGACCGGGCTCCGGGCAGGGCGAACGACGAGATCTCGTAGTGCTCGTACCCATGACCCCGCAGGTAGTCCATCGTGAACCGGTACCGCTCGGCGAGTTCGTCGTCCGAGGCGGGCACGACCAGCCCACGCTCGACCTGGTTGTGCAGCACCGTGCGCTCCTCGACCGTAAGGGAATACGTGGACAGGTGCGGAACGCCGGCGCGGACCGCACGCTCGAGGTTGGCGGCCCAGTACTCGGCCGGTTGGTTCGGAATGCCGAATATGAGGTCGACCGACAGGTTCGTGAAGCCTGCCTCCCGGGCCGCGTCCACGACCCCGCGCGCCTGCACCTCGCCGTGGCTCCGGTTCATGAACGCGAGGTCGTCGGCATAGAAGGACTGCACGCCGATGGACAGCCTGTCGATGCCGAGGTCCCGCAGGCCCCGCAGATAGGTTACGCCGGCGTCGTCGGGGTTCAGCTCGAGGGTAACCTCCTCGAGGTTTCGCGTGTCGAAACCCTCGTGGCAAGCCTGCAGCAGCCGGTCCACCTCGTCGAGGGTAAGCCGCGAAGGGGTTCCGCCCCCGAAATAGATGGTCTCCACGGGCTCGAAACCGCCGTATTCCGAGGCGCGGTGTTCGATCTCGCGCCGCATCGCCTCGACGAGCGGCGTGTGCGACTTCGCCGTCGTCACGAAGTAGAAGTCGCAGTAAACGCAGCGCCTGGCGCAGAACGGGATATGCAGGTAGAGCCCGGCCATGCGGAACGGGTCGTTCCGGCCTCCACTGTCGACGGGATCAGAAAATGACGCCTACGCGGAACGGAATCGCGATCGAGATGGCCGTTTCGCCGATGATGAGTTGCGGATCGACCTCGTAGAACAGTCTCGTCTCGTAGAGCTGGCGCACCCACCCCATGCCGCCGTGGATCGTGGGACCCCCCTCGTAGGAGTGGCTGATGGGGAGGTAGGCCCCGACTCCGCCGATCAGGTAGGTCGCTTCGTCGGGTCGGTCGCTTCCGATGGCGACGATGGCCGAGAACTCGGGATCGAGCAGGTAGCTGGCGTCGTCTCGGCCGCCGAGAATGAAACCGGTAAACCCGCTGCCGACGGCGATGGACAGGTCGCTGTTCACTGCCCGTGCCGCCCGAACCCGGAAGCCGAGTCCGAGGCCCTGCTTCGCGCTGAGCACGCTGTTGAATCCGACGCCGATCGAGGGTCCGGAGCGTTGGGCCGAGGCCGTACCCGCCGGAGCGGCGAGAAGGGCCAGGAGAAGCGCGGCGAGCGGGAGGAGGGAGGGCTGGATCCGGGCGTTCATCGTCGACACAAATCCTTTTTGAAGGCGCGGAGCACGTTCGTAGTTTGCCCGACAGCCTGTTCCAACGCTATCGGGCGGGGCAAGATACGTCCTGCCGTCGAGGGTATTCATGCGATTCTGTGTGTGCATCAAGCAGGTCCCCGACGTGTCCGCGGCCGTGCAGACGGGGCGCCTGGTGCTGAACGCGTACGACGCCTCGGCCGTCGAGGAGGCGCTGGTCCTGACGGGAAAACACGGGGGCACGGTGGACCTGCTCCTGCTCGGACCGGAATCGGCCAAGGAGACCATCCGAAAGGCGCTGGCCATGGGCGCCGACGCGGCGACCCACCTCGTGCTCGACGACGCCGGGTCCCTCGACTCGTTCGCCGTCGCCGCCATTCTCGCCGACCACCTGGCGACCGTCCCCTACGACGTGATCGCCGTGGGAAAGCAATCGCAGGACACCGACGCCGGCCTGGCGGGTTCCATGCTGGCCGAGCGGCTCGGACTGCCGTACTCGTCGAATGCCGTGGGGCTCGAAGCCGATCCGGCGGGGGGACGGCTCGTCGTGACCCGACAGGGTGACTCCGGGCAGGAGATCGTGGAGCTGCCCATGCCGTGCGTCGTGACGTGCTCGAACGACATGAACGATCCCCGCATCCCCTCGCTGCGGGGCATCATGGACGCGAAGAAGAAGTCGATCGCCGAGACGTCGCCCTCGGCGCCGGCCCCGGATCGTCCGGTCACCTCGGTGCGGGCGTACGAACCGGTGCCGCCGAGGGAGCCGGGCCAGGTCTGGCAGGGCGATGTGGAGGAGCTGGTACGGACGCTGACCGACCGGCTGGCCAACGAAGCGAAGGTACTCTGACCGCGGCACCATGAGCAGCATTCTCGTATACGTCGCGACGCACGAAGGGCGCATCCGCCGCGCGTCGCTCGAGGTTCTCTCCCACGCGCGGGTGCAGGCGGCGGCCACCGGGGGGACGGTCGACGCCGTCCTGGTCGATCCCGATCCGTCGGCGTTCGTGGACCGGGTCGCCCGGTTCGGCGCGGCGCGCATCTTCACGGTACGGCACCCGCTGTTCCGCCAGCACCTGAATGCGCCGCTTACGGCGGCCCTTCACGCGGCTGCCTCGGCTTCGGGGGCAGGGGTGTTCGCCATGGCGTCGACCGAGAGCGTGAAGGACGTTCTCGGGGCGCTTGCCGTGCGCTGGAACGCCGCCGCG
>JANJTM010000043.1 GCA_024711125.1 Rhodothermales bacterium | reverse complement strand
CGAGCGAGCTCGCTCCGGCCCTCCCTCGGAGCACGAACGCCCGCTGCGCGGGCGCGCGCAGCGGGCGTTCGCTGCGGGGAGGGGGGGGTTCGAACCCTCGGGACCTCTTTGGGCGTACGACGGTGTATCAAACCGTTGGTTTCAGCCACTCACCCACCTCTCCAGGTCGGGCGGCGCGCCGAAATCGGGCGGTAGAAGGGCTTTAACCCGGGCACCTGCGCGGGGGTTTCCGGGTGGGGGTCAGCGGGTGATGCCGATGCGCCGGAGGATGGCGCGGTAGCTTCGCCGGCCGATGTGGTCCCAGAACCACTCGATGACGACCGGCCCGAGGCTGAGGATGAAGACCAGGACGACCACGATTCCGACGCGGGCGCGCAGGATCGGAACCGATTCCACGAAGTAGCCCGCGACGAGCAGCACCGTCACCCACAGGACGATTCCGACCGCCGTGTAGCCGAGGAACCGGGAGTACGGCATGCGGAGGATGCCGGCGACCACCGGGGCGAAGGTGCGCACGACAGGTACGAAGCGACCGATGGCGAGGGTCTGCGGGCCGTAGCGATCGAAGAAATGACGTGCGTGGTCGAGCTGCTCGGCGTTCAGGAACCGACGGTCTTCCTTGAAGGCCGACGGTCCGACCCGCTTGCCGAGCGAGTACGAGGTCATCGTGCCGAGGATGGCGGCGATGATGAAAAGGACCCAAAGCCAGGTAAGCGAGGCACCGCCGACCGAAGCGGCGATTCCGACCGCGAAGATGACCGAGTCGCCCGGCAGGAACGGGGTTACGGTCGATTCCATGAACACGAACAGGAACAGCCCAAGGTAGACCCACGCACCGTATTCGGCGAACAGCCCGACCAGCCACTGGTCCAGGTTGTCGAGGAACGATAGGGCCTGCGCTACGGAATCCATGGGGTTGACGCGGTCGTGAACATCGACCGGGAGCTACGTCGATGATACTCCGGTCGCGGGCCCTACGCTCAAGCGCCTTCTGCCCCGGACCGCGAAATTTCGGCGATCCCGTGCCGGTTGCCGTTCAAGCCCCGGCCAGCGCGTCGGCCCCCGAGGTGATCTCGATGAGTTCCTTCGTGATCGCGTCCTGCCGGGCCCGGTTGTACTTGAGCTTGAGGTCGCGCATCAGCTCGTCCGCGTTCGAGGTGGCGTTGTCCATCGCCACCATGCGGGCGCCCTGCTCGGCTGCGTTGGACTCGAGCATCATGCGGTACAGTTGGAAATTCAGGTAGCGCGGGACCATCGTGCCCAGGATGCCGGCCGCTTCGGGCTCGAACAGGTAATCGACCGCGACGCCCTTCTTCGCTTCGGCGTGGTGCTCGACATCCCGCTCCATGACCGGGGTCACGAACTGCTCCGAGGGAATCGGAAGGAACGGCTCCAGGATGCGGTTCTGCGATATGGTGTTCTTGAACTCGTTGTACACGACGAATACCTCATCCCATTCGCGCGCCTCGTAGCCGTCGACGATGCGGCCCACGATGCGGGACACGCCCGCCGAGTCGATCTTCTCGACGATGTTTCGATAATCCCCGACGAGTTCGTAGCCCCGCTTCTGGAAGTACTCGTGGCCCTTCCGGCCGATGCAGAGCAGGCGCAGCCGTCCCGCCGCGTGAACATCGACGTAGCGTTCGCGGATCGTCTGCTCGGCTACCTTGATGATGTTCGAGTTGAACGCGCCGGCCAGCCCCCTGTCGCCCGTGACGATGACCAGCAGCGCCGACGAGCGGTCTTCCCGCGGAGCGAAAAGCGGGTGGGTCGAGGGATCGACGAAGGCCTTGAGGTGGCTGATGATCTCAGAGATCTTGAAGGCGTACGGACGGGCCCTGAAGATCCGCTCCTGCGCACGACGAAGCTTGGCGGCCGCCACCATCTTCATGGCGCGCGTCACCTGCTGCGTATTCCGGACGGAATTGATCCGGGTGCGGATGTCTCGAAGGCTCGCCATGGAATGACCTCAGCCGATCAGGATCCGAAAACGGCGACCAGGTCCTGGGCAGCCGTCTTGAGCGTGGCGGCGGCTTCGTCCGACAAGGCGCCCGAGGATCGGATTCCGTCGAGCACGTCCTGGTGACGCGTGCGCAGCTTGTCCATGAACTCGGCCTCGAACGCGCGCACGCGGCTCGCCGGAATCGCGTCGAGGAGGCCCTGGCCTGCGACGTAGATGATCGCGACCTGCTCCTCGACCGGAACCGGCTTGTACTGCCCCTGCTTCAGCACTTCCACGAGACGCTCGCCGCGGCGCAGCTGGCGCTGCGTGGCCGGATCGAGATCCGAGCCGAACTTGGAGAAGGCCTCCAGTTCACGGTACTGGGCGAGGTCGAGGCGCAGCGTTCCGGCGACCTTCTTCATCGCCTTGGTCTGGGCATTGCCGCCGACGCGGGATACCGAGATACCGACGTTGATGGCCGGTCGCACACCCGAATTGAAAAGCCCCGATTCGAGGAAGATCTGGCCGTCGGTGATCGAGATCACGTTGGTCGGAATGTAGGCCGAGACGTCACCGGCCTGCGTCTCGATGACGGGGAGCGCCGTGAGCGAGCCTCCGCCCTTCACCTTTCCCTTGAGAGAGGGAGGAACGTCGTTCATCGCGGCGGCGACGCTGTCGGTCGAGTTGATCTTCGCGGCGCGCTCGAGCAGGCGGGAGTGGAGATAGAACACGTCGCCCGGGTAGGCTTCACGTCCCGGCGGCCGGCGCAGCAGCAGCGATACCTGGCGGTAAGCCACGGCCTGCTTCGATAGATCGTCGTAGATGACGAGGGCATGGCGGCCGGTGTCGCGGAAGTATTCGCCGATGCAGGCGCCGGCGTACGGCGCGATGTACTGCAGCGGGGCGGGCGTCGCGGCGCCGGCGTTCACGATGACCGTGTAGTCCATCGCGCCGTTCTCCTCGAGCGCGCGACGAACCTGGGCAACCGTGGAGTTCTTCTGTCCGATGGCCACGTAGATGCAGTAGACCGGCTTGTCGGTCTTGTGCGTCTCCTTCTGGGCGATGATCGTGTCGATCAGGACCGCCGTCTTTCCGGTCTGGCGGTCACCGATGACGAGCTCACGCTGACCGCGGCCGATCGGGATCATCGAGTCGATGGCCTTGATGCCCGTCTGAAGCGGCTCCTTGACGGGCTCTCGGTAGATGACGCCCGGCGCCTTGCGCTCGAGGGGCATCGCGAACATCTCGCCCGAAAGCGGACCCTTGCCGTCGATGGGCGTGCCCAGGGGCTCGATAACGCGGCCCAGCATGGACTCGCCGACGCTGATCGAGGCGATCCGGCGCGTACGACGAACCTCGTCCCCCTCCTTCACGGCCTCAACCGAGCCGAAGAGCACCGCGCCCACGTTGTCTTCTTCGAGGTTGAGCACCATTCCGGTGATGCCGCTCGAGGGAAACTCGAGCAGCTCGCCGGCCTGGACCTTCGAAAGACCGTAGATACGGGCGATACCGTCTCCGACCTGCAGGACGGTACCCACTTCATATACCTCGGTGCCCGCGGCGAAGCCTCCCAGCTCGCGCTTGAGTACCGCGGTCACTTCATCCGGTCGAATTGCCGTTGCCATCGATTGTCGTTAGTTGAACTCGGAAGCGATCGTCAGTTGATCGCCTGACCGTGCATGAGGCGCTCGCGCAGGGACGCGAGCCGGTTCGCAACGCTTCCGTCATAGACGGTGTCCCCGACACGCACGACCATTCCGCCCAAGAGGGACGGGTCGAGCGTGACGTCGAGCCGCACCTTGCGGCCGGTCAGCCGGGAGAGCCGGTCGGCGACGGCACGTTCGTCGGCCGCGTCGAGGGCCCGCGCCGTACGGACGTGGGCCTGGACCAGCCCGAGCCGGGCATCCCGCAGCGCCCGGTATGCGTCGATCACCTCGCCGAACAGGCCCTCGCGGCGCTTGTCGACCATCAGGCCGAGAAAGCGAAGGGTGACCGGCTGCACGCGCGACTCGAGAAGGGCCCGCAGGGCCGCGAGCTTGCGCTCGCGCGACACCACGGGGCTCCCGAGCAGCAGCGCGAAGTCGCGCGAGTCGGCGATCGCCTGCCTGAGCAGGTCCACGTCGGCATCGACGCGATCGGTCACGCCGTCGGCATCGGCCTGCTGGAGCAGGGCCGAGGCATATCGACGGGCTACGGGGGACTGGCTCATCGCGGGTGGTGGTCGATCAGTTCCTGCCCAGTTCGTCGAGGAAGTCGCCGACCAGCTTGCGCTGACGGGCGTCGTCCACGCTCGAACCCAGCACCCGCTCGGCGGCCTGGATGGCCAGGTCGGCCACTTCGGCGCGCAGGGCGGCGAGCGCCGAGTCCCGCTCGCGGGCGATCTCGCCCTGCGCCTGATCCTGCATCTGCTTGATCTGGGCGCGGGTGCGCTCGGTCTCGTCGCTGCGCAGACGCTCGGCGGCTTCCCGCGCCTCCCGGAGAAGACGCTGGGCTTCGGCCTCGGCCTCACGACGGGCGCGGTCGTTGTCCGACTGGATCCGTCGTGCCTCGGCCAGGGCCTTCTCGGCCTGGTCGATCGACGCCTGGATCTTCTCCTCGCGCGTCGAGAGCGCGCTCGTGATGGGACCCCAGGCGAACTTCCGGAGGACGAACAACAGCAGGAGGAACGTGAGGGCTATCCAGAAGATGAGCCCCGCGTTCGGCGCCAGCAGGTTTGCGGCCAGCATGGGTGCCATGATTATCCGTTGTCGAAGGTTGCCGGATGCCGTGCATCCGGTGGGACGACCGCCGCGAGGAACCCGTCGTGCGGGCCCGCCCGAGCGATCGACCGGGTCAGGCCTTGGTCGCGAGGATGATGCAGATCACGAGGCCGAACAGCGCCACGCCTTCGATGAGGGCGGCGGCGATGATCATCGACGTACGGATGTCACCGGCGGCCTCGGGCTGACGGGCCGAGCCTTCCATGGCCGGGCCGGCGAGCTTGCCGATGCCGAGGGCGGCGCCGATGGCGACGAGTCCGGCGCCGAGGCCCGCGCCGAGATACGAGAGGGCGAGAGGGAGGTTTTCCATGACAGGTTGGTCGTTAGGTCGGTAGTTCGCGGTCGGAAGCGCGGATCACGCCGGCTGGGCGACGGCCCCGTGCTGGCCGATTTCGGTCCCGTGGCCATGTGCGGCCGGGAGTTCGTGGGCAGACGCGGCGCCCTCGTGGTGGGCGTCGTGCGGTTCGTGGTGATGCTCGTGCTCGGCCACGGCCATACCGATGAAAAGCGCCGAGAGCATCGTGAAGACGTAGGCCTGGATGAACGAAACCAGCAGTTCCAGGACGTAGATGAAGAGCGCGAAGCCGACGGCGACCGGCGAAACGCCGAGACCGACGCCCTCGCCCATCATGTCGGTGAACGCGAAGATGAGGCCGATGAGGCTCAGGATCACCAGGTGGCCGGCCGTCATGTTCGCGAAAAGTCGGACGGCGAGCGCGAACGGCTTCGTGAACAGGCCCAGGATCTCCACCGGAATGAGGATCGGCTTGACGAACGCCGGGACGCCCGGGGGCCACAGGATGTGCTTCCAGTAGTCCTTCGTTCCGCCCAGCTGCGTGACGATGAACGTGAAGGTCGCCAGGACGGCCGTGACCATGATGTTCGACGTAGCGGTAGCTCCGAAGGGCACCAGGCCGAGCAGGTTGCAGGTCAGGATGAAAAAGAAGGCCGTCAGGAGATACGGAAGGTACCGATCGGTCTTGTCGCCGAGCGCGGGACGGACCACGTCGTCCCGCACGAACAGTACCAGGGACTCGATGAGGTTCTGAAGCAGGCCCCTGGGTGCGGTGTCGCGGCCCACGCCGCGGCGGTAGCGGCCCGCGACGGGCAGGATCAGGCCGAGCACGATCAGCATGCCGAGCCACGCGAAGAAGAGGTGCTTCGTGATCGAGAGGTCGATCACCACGTGCCCATCGGCCGGGCCGATTTCGGCCTCGAGCACCGACGCGTGCTCCCCTTCGACGGATGCCTCGGGGGCCTCGGTCGCGGCGTGCGATTCGACCGCGGCGACGTGGCTCGTGTCCGTTCCGGCTACGGTGGAGTCGGCCGCGGCGTGCAGTGTATCCCGCGCGGGCGTCGTCCCGACTGCGGGCTCTCCCTGGTGGCCGCCCTCCGAAGGCACCCCATGGGCCGCGTCACCCACGACCACGTAGCCGTGCGCGATCGCCGATGTCGTCGAGCGAAACACGTCGAGACCCAGCGACCCGTCGGCGCGGCGAACGACGAAGATGCGCGGAAGCTCGAGTTTGCCGAACGGGGCGAAATCGAGGTAGCGCGAATCGGCCTGGTGATGGACGGCATCCAGCTTTTCCCCTTCGCCGCCGGCCACGGCGCGGCCCGGCGACGCCGTCCAGGCGAGGACGAGCGCTGCCGAAAGAAGGGCGAAACGATGGAGCAGGCGGTGCGCCATGGACCGAGCGATGTTCAGGTGGACGACCCGGAATCGGACGGATGGATCCGCTGGAGCAGCACGACCTCGCCGACGAGACCGACGAGGAAGCAGGCCAGGAACGAGCCGACCAGCGCCAGGGGATCAACGGTAAGCAGCAGGAGCATTGCCACGAGGAGAACCGACGCGGCGAACAGTCTTGCCATCATCCCACCGAACACCGCAGTCATGGCCGACCGCACGGGCCTCGTGAGCGCACGACGGGTCATGATCCATGATGCCGCCACGTAGACGGCACCCAGGGATGCGCCCCAGAGGACGCTGGACCAGAACTCGTCGATCACGCTCGGCCGCGGACGGGTCGAATAGACCGGTTTTCGGAGAGCGGCAAAACTACGGCAGGACGCCCCGCACCTGCCCCGGGAGGGGTTGAATTATGGGTGAACGAACCGTCGCCGCGAGGTGAATAGCCCGTGAACCGGGAGAAGGCCGGTTACTCCGTCGGCTCGTCCCGGGCGTGCCGTTCGGCACGGGCGGTGCGCGACTCTTCGTTCAGCCGCGCGACGAGTCGGTACACCTGGACGAAGAACGCCACCATGCCCACGCCGGAGCCGGCCAGCAGGAGCCAGGGCGTCGTGCCGAGCCACCGGTCGGCGAGATACCCGGCGAGTACGTAGAAACCCATCGAACCGGCCAGCTGCATCCCGATTCCGAGATACGGTCCGGCTCTTCCGAGCGATCCCTGGAGGGAGCGCAGCCGCTCAGTCGGCTTCGCGTTCGACGGCTTCAAAGATGAAGTCCGATGTGGAGGTCAGCGTGCGTCCGACGCCGATGCGCGCCTTGCGCACCGTATCGAGATGGCCCATGTCGCACTGCCCGTCGAAGCTGGCGCCCTCCTCGACGACGAGGCGGCCCGTTCGAACCGTGCCCTCCACCCGCGCGGTGGCTTTCAGCAGCAGCCGTTCCGATACGGTCACCTCTCCCTTGACGGTCCCGGCGACGTCGGCGTGCGTCGCCGTCAACGTACCGTCCACCAGGCCCTTCTCGGCCACGATCACCCTCCCTTCCACGTGGAGATCCCCCACGAGGCGCCCGTTGATGCGCACATCGGTCGTCGAGCGGAGCGAGCCCTGCAGTTCGGCCCCCTCACCGATGAAGTTCACGACGGTAGGGTCGGCAGGGGCGGGAAACTTGGCCATCGCGTGGGCGGGAGATGATGCGGACCGGGAATCGCCAGCTACAAACCGACGATGTATTCCCGAGGATCCAGAGCGGAACCGTTCCGCCAGAGTTCGAAGTGGAGGTGCGGGCCTGTCGTCAGCTCGCCGGTATTGCCGGAGAACGCGATGGTCTCGCGCGCCGAGACGCGATCGCCCGGTCGGCGGAGGAGCCGGTCGTTGTGCTTGTATACCGAGACGAAGCCGTCGGCGTGCTGTACCACGATCACGTGGCCTGCGTCGTGGGTCCAATCGGCGAACAGGACCCGGCCGTCGCCGACGCTGCTGACGGGTGAGCCCTGTTCCGCGGCAAAATCCACGGCGTAGTGCCGCTGATCCTCCGAATACCCGCGGGTGAACACGCCGGCGACCGGGGCGACGACGGGGAATCGAAGACCGGGAACGGAGGCGAACGATCCGGCGGGCGCCGGCATGGCGAGTCCGGGCTCTCCCCCCGGCCACGCGGCATCCGATTCGGCGATCGACCGCGGGAACCCCCCGGGGCGGCCGCCCGGCGGGCCCGGGGCAAGGTCCTCGACCTCGGCCTCGATCTCGGCCTCGGACAGCGGCGCCGCCCGCTCGCCCGGCTCGACGCGTCCGAGCACGAGGTCCCTCAATTGGGCCAGGTACGCGTCCTGGGATGCCAGCGAGTCCTCCATGGCCTGCAGGCGCTGCGCGTTGCGCTGGGCTTCCTCGCGCATGCCCTCGGTCGCGAGGCCCGGGATCAGACCGCGGATGGGCGTCGCGACCACGAGCAGGACCATCAGCAATCCGACCGCCAGGACCAGGACGCCGGCAAGGACCAGCAGGCGCTTCGGCTCCACGCGATAGGTCCTCGGTTCGTGCATTCCCGCCTCGTCCATGACGATGAGCGTCAGCGCAGACCCGATGTTGCGCATGAAATCGGGAAGAAACGACCGGAGCACGCGGCGAATCCTGTTGGAACGGGGGCAAAACGAAGGGCGCAAGGAGCGTGTTCCGACACGTCGACCCTGCGGCCCAAGCCATCACGTTGACGAAGGCGGATTCGTCGACGTATATTTGTGGGCTCTGCGATTCACAACCATCTCGGGACCCGTTTCCCATGCCTCAGCACAAGTCGGCCGCCAAGCGTGTGCGGCAGAACGAGCGCCGCCGAATCCGCAACCGGTTCCAGCGCAGCCGGATGCGCACGATGATCAAGAAGCTGCACGCCGCCGAGTCCAAGGAGCAGGCGTCCGGGCTGCTGTCCGAGGTGAAGGCCATGCTCGACCGCCTCGCCAGCAAGGGGATCATCCACCGCAACAAGGCCGCCAACTACAAGAGCGAACTGGAGATCGGCGTCAACAAGCTCGCCTGACGCCGCGGCGCTTCCGTTTCCCGGAAAGCCCGGGCCTTTCGAGGTCCGGGCTTTTTCGTTTTCGTCCGGGTCGGAATCCCCACGTCTCACCTTGGGACGGTGGGGCCCGGTGCGACCCTCGAAACCGGCCTGGAACGGCCCCTGGGACCGATTGACCCGAATGGGCACGCAAATCGCAGGGAGCCCGGCGAACGGCTCGAAGCCCGATTCGAGACCCATGACCCCACGACGGTCCAGACGCATGTCCAAGTCCTTTCTCTCCTCGGCCCTGCTCCTGCTGGTCGCCTGCACGGCATCGGCCCAGAGCAACCAGTTCCGCGATACGCGCGCCCACCTGGGCGTGGCGGCCGCACTGTTCACGTACCACGGACCGATCGACCTGCTGGCGCCGCCTTCGGCGTCGAATTTCGTGCGGGAGCACGAATTCCCGGCCCCGGTGTTCACCGGATCGTTCCCCATCGTGGGCGACCGCTGGTATTTCCGCGGGCTCGTCGTCCTGACCAACTTCACCACCGCCGACGGGAAGCGTCTCGTGGGCTCGGGCAAGAACGAGTTCCTCACGAAGAACCTCCTGCTCTTCGAGCCCGAGGTCGTTCTCACGTTGAGACCCGGCTCCAAGAGCCGCGTCCTGCCGTATGTCTTCACGGGGTTTGGCGGCATGGTCGCGGATCCGTGGCGAACGAACAACCGCCTCGATTTTCCCGGTACCGGCGTTCCGGGACCGGAACGGTCGGTCTTCTACTGGCCGATCGGGGCCGGTGTGGACGTCGCGCTGGACCGGTGCTGGTCGGTGTTCGGTGAGGCCAGCTACCGGTTCGACATGAACTACGTGGTGCGGAACGAGAGCAACTACGATCGCCACGACACGTCGCTGCTCATGCTCGGCCTGCGCATGTGTATCGCGCGGAAGAAGGTCGTCCCTCCGCCGCCCCCGCCGATGCCGGCCCCGATGCTGGTTCCGACCTATACCCCGCCGCTGCCGCGGTCGCCGCAGATCTGTCGCCTGGTCGAACTCAACTCGGTCACGTTCGCCTACGGTTCGGTCGAGCTGGACGCCGAGGCACGCCGACTGCTCGACGAGAACATCGAGGCCCTGCTGGCCGACCCCATGTGCTGCGTCGAGATCCAGGGTTGGACCGACGAGGACAAGGACGATCCGTCCGGCCTGCGACTGTCCCGCCTGCGCGCCGAGGCCGTGTACCGGTACTACGTGGACGTGGGCAGGCTTCCGGCCGAGCGGTTCACCGTCACCGCCAAGGGCGTCGGCGAGCCGTGCGGCAAGGAGAAGGGGACCAAGGGTCCCGGCTGCCCGTCGAACCGAAGAGTGGATTCGGTACCGTTCAACTGCGGGAGTTTCATAGACTCCCTCAGGAGGTGACCCGGCGGGCGCGCTGCGGCCGGACCCGTTGCCCTCTCGACGGCGTTCGCGTTCCGTTGCGCATCCCCTCCCCGCCGTGGCCATCCTTCCCCGCGCCCGCCTGACCCAGGCACTCAAAGCCGAGGCCCTCCGCCTCGGCTTTGACGCGTGCGGGGTATCGGCTGCCGACCGGCTCGACGAGGAGGCCCGCCGGCTCGAGGAGTGGCTCGGCCGGGGGCGCCACGGCACGATGGACTGGATGGAGCGGAACTTCGATCTCCGGATCGACCCGCGCGTACTGGTCCCCGGAGCGCGTTCGCTCATCTCGGTACTGCACGGATACCGGCCGCCCGTGGAACCCGCACGGTCACCGGAGGTCGGGCTGATCAGCCGGTACGCACGGGGGGACGACTATCACGACGTCGTGCGGGAACGGCTCGCAGAACTGTATGCCTGGCTGGAGGCCGCCGTGGGCACGATCCACGGCCGGGCGTTCGTCGACAGCGCGCCCCTGATGGACAAGGCGTGGGCGGCCCGCTCCGGGCTCGGATGGCAGGGCAAACACACGAACCTGGTCCACCCTCGTCTCGGCTCGTGGTTTTTCATCGGAACGCTCGTGGTGGATGCCGATCTCGTGCCCGACGGTCCGATCGAAGATCATTGCGGGTCATGCACACGGTGTCTCGACGCGTGTCCGACGGGCGCGCTCGACGAACCCTACCGGATCGACGCGTCGCGGTGCATCTCGTATCTCACGATCGAACACCGGGCCGACGACATTCCGGAAGAACTGGCGCACGGGCTGGGCAACTGGATCTTCGGGTGCGACGTCTGCCAGGAGGTGTGCCCGTGGAACAAGTTCTCGCGGCCGAGCCGGGAAACCCGGTACGCGCCCCGACCGGGCACCGAGGGCGTCACGCTCGCGCAATGGCAGGAGATCGACCTCGACGCGTGGCGCGAACGGTTTCGTCGCAATCCGGTCAAGCGCGCCCGCTACGAAGGATTCCGACGGAACGTCCGGCTTGCCCTCGAGAACCTGCGACGGGACCGGTGAACGGCGTCAGCCGCGCTCGGCCCGGGGCATCACGGCGCCCCGCGTCACGGGGCCGCGCACGGTCGGCAGGTATACGCGGAAGATGGAGCCCACCTCCTTGCGGCTCTCCACCTCGATGCGTCCCCCGAGCAGGTCGAGCAGGCGCTTCACGAGCGACAGCCCGAGCCCGGTACCGTCGTACCGCCGGTTGCGCCAGTCTTCCTCCTGCGTGAAGGCCTGGAAAATCCGGTGCTGGAATTCCGGCGTGATGCCGATTCCGGTGTCTTCCACCTCGACGACCACCTCGCGTTTCGCCGCGCGCGTTCGCACGGTGATGGTCCCGGTCTCGGTGAACTTGACGGCGTTCGACAGCAGGCCGTCGAACACCTGCTCGAGACGGCGGGGATCGGAGAGTACCTTCGGGTCCCGGCTGTCGAGCTGGAGCCGGATCGTCAACCCCTTCTCGCGCAGGCGGGCGGCCTGTTTGGAGGCGCAGAGGCTCACCGTGTCATGCACGGGCACCGGCACGCGCTGTACCGCCGCGTGCCCCAGTTCGATCGACGAAAGGTCGAAAAGGTCCTGCACCAGGGATGTCAGGCGTCGTGCCCGGTCTTCGATGGAGGTGACGAACTCCCTGAGGGCCACCGGTACGTCGCCGCCCCGGGCCTGGAGTTCGTCGAGTTCGCGCGTGAGCAGTTCCGCATAGCCCTGGATGGCCCCGATCGGCGTTCTCACCTCGTGGGAAAGGGTCGCAACGAAGGCGGTCTGGCGTCGTGCCAGGTTCTCGGCGGTCGCAAGCGCCTCCGCCAACCGGTCCTCCTGTTCCCTGCGCTCGGTGACATCCCGAAGTACGGCGACGAACCCCGTCCCTCCTCCTGGAACGGCCACCGGACGGGCTCTCTCGGCAACCCAGCGCAGCGAGCCGTCTGCGCGGACGATGCGGTACGTGGCACTGCTCGAGACACCCTGTTGCAGCACGTGGTCGTGGGCGCGGACGGCCGGACGGTCTTCCTCCTGCACGAGGCCCGCTACCCAACCCGGGGCCGAGCCGGACAGCCAGCGATCGGCGGGGACGCCGGTCACGGCTTCGATCTGACCGGCCATCCTCGAGAACTGTCGTTCGCCGGCATCGGAGACGACGCATTCGAAGGTCGCGTCCTCGACGAGGTCCACCAGCCCCCGGTATCGCACGTCGAGACCGAACCAGGAGCAGAGCACGTCGGCGGTCTCGACGATCTTCCGGATCTGCGCGCGATCCCTTCCCGTCCAGGCGTGCCGCGGCTCGATCCGGAGCGGCAGTCGCTCGATGGCCAGGAACGCATCCGGGTGTACCGCCGGCAGGCGGATCCACAGCGCCTCCTCGATGGGAAGCATCTCGGCCAGCATGTGCCCCTCGGTCTCGGGGTCGGGGCCGATGTACAGGAGATCCCGGTCGGCGATGACGAACCGGATCTCCCGGTCCTGTTCAGGGGTCGGGTCGACCAGGGTATCGGTCGACCAGGCGATGGATGCGGCGGATCCGGCGACGGACGGAACCACGACGCGGACCCGGTCTGCCCTTGCGGCTTCTCCCACGATGCGGCACGCCGCGTCCAGCACGATTCCGAGATCCGGAGAGGTTGCCGCCACCTCCCGCAGCATGGCCGCGGCTTCCTGGAAGCGCGCCGTCGGGTCCTCGGGGCGTTCCGTGGTCGCCGGGGCGCGGAACTGGACGGCGCAGCCGGCCGGCTGCCCATCCACCGTGAGCGGAATCACGGTCGTCGACAGGACGCACTCGCGGCCCGCGGACGAAACGAACTGAGCGTCCACGGGCCGAGCCTTCCGGGTCTGGAGGCACAGCGTCACGGCTTCGGCCAGGGCAGGATCGATGCCCGGCGCGTCCCCAATCTGACGGCTCAGCCACGACTCGATCTGCGCGATGCCCAGCAGCTCCCGGATCCGGTGGTTGGCATAACGCACCACTCCGTCACCATCCAGCAGCGCGATCCCGTCGGCACCCTGCTCGACCACCGCGATCAGGGTCGCCGCACGGGCGTCGACCGGGGAAGCCGCCGTCTCCGGCCCGGGAATGAGCACTCCCTCGATGTGGTATCCTTCGCCGCGGTACAGGAAAAACGTTCCCTCGCGAACGACCCCCGACGCCGCGCGGAACGCGACATCGACCCTGGCCGACCCGCGGCGCGCCGCGTCACGAAGGGCGTTCTCGAACGGTTCGACATGCGCCGGGAGCAGGGTGCGCTGCCAGAACCTCGAAGCGCGGATCTCGTCGATCTCGTATCCGGTCTCCTCCGAAACGGCCGCGTTTCCGTAGACCACGACCCCGTCGGCAGCCATCCGGAGCGCGGCCACGGGCATGCGGCCCACCAGGTCGTCGAACGCGCCCTGGTCCAGGACGTGACCCGCCGGCGGCGGCGGTTCGTAACCGACGATGACCCATCCCCCGGCCGTTCCGCGCCGTATTCCGGTCAGCGTGAGCCCGCCGTGCTGGATCGGAAGCACCTCGGATCCATCGACCGGAAGACCCTCCAGCGCCATGTGCACGTCTTCGGGCAGGGGCTGGCGTTCCTCCCATTCCCAGCATAGCCGGCCGAACGGATTGACCGCGTGGATGCGTCCGTCCGGGGCTACTTCGGCGAAGGCGAATTCCTGCGACTCCACCAGCCGTTCCACGGCCTGGGTGGTTTCGGCGGAGGCGGGCCGGACGGTCGACTGGGACATGGGGGGCTCGGATTGGATCGAACGCCCCCGTGCCCCTCACAATCAGTGCCAATCTTTTCCCGAAGCCGATCAGCCCACGTCGGCGTCGTCGCCCTGGCGCTCGACCTCCGGTCGCAGGAGCGGAAAGAGGATGACGTCGCGGATGGTCTCCTGCCCCGTCATGAGCATGGCGAGCCGGTCGATACCGACACCGAGCCCCGCCGTCGGCGGCATTCCGTATTCGAGGGCACGCAGGTAGTCCTCGTCGAGTTGCATCGCCTCCTCGTCGCCCGCCGTACGCAGGCGCGCCTGCTCCTCGAAGCGGGCGCGCTGGTCGTCGGGGTCGTTCAGTTCGGAGAACGCGTTGCAGATCTCCTTTCCGTTCGCGATCGCCTCGAACCGCTCGACCAGCCCCGCGCGGTCGCGGTGACGCTTGGCGAGCGGGCTCAACTCGACCGGGTAGTCGGTGATGAACGTCGGCTGCACCAGGTTCGGCTCGACGAACGTTCCGAAGATCTCGTCGATGATCTTGCCGGCCCCCATCGAGGAATCGATCTCGAGCCCGAGCGAGCGGGCGATGCCCGCGAGTGCGTCCCGGTCCCTGCCGGCGAGGTCGTGCCCGGTGGCTTCGCGGATCGCGTCCAGCAGGGGGATGCGCTTCCACGGCCTGGCGAACGAGAGCGTGCGGTCGCCGTGCACGACCTCGGTCGTCCCGTGCAGCGCGATCGCGACGCGTTCCACCATCTCCTCGACGAGGTCCATCATCCACCGGTAGTCCCGGTAGGCGACGTACAGCTCGAGCATGGTGAACTCGGGGTTGTGGAACCGGCTCAGCCCCTCGTTCCGGAAGTCCTTCGAGATCTCGTAGACGCCCTCGAATCCCCCCACGATGAGCCGCTTCAGGTACAGCTCGTCGGCGATGCGCAGGTAGAGGTCGATGTCGAGCGCGTTGTGGTGCGTCGTGAACGGCCGCGCCGCCGCGCCGCCGTACAACGGCTGGAGCACCGGCGTCTCCACCTCCACGTATCCGCGGTCGTCCAGGAACCGCCGTATCGTCGAGACGAGCAGGGCCCGCTGCCGGAAGACCTCGCGCACCTCGGGGTGGATCACGAGATCGACATACCGCTGGCGATAGCGGAATTCCTTGTCGGTGATCTCGTTGTAGACCTTTCCGTCGGCTTCCTTTTCCACGGGAAACGGCCGCAGGGCCTTGGCGAGCAGTTCCAGCCGCTCGGCGTGCACCGAGATCTCGCCCATGCGCGTGCGAAAGGCGAAACCCTCGATGCCCACGATGTCCCCGATGTCGAGCAGCTTGCGGAAGACCTCCTCGTAGAAGCCCTCGGGAAAATCGTCGCGGCGCACGTAGACCTGGATCAGGCCCTGCGCATCCTGCAGGTGGAAGAATGCCGCCTTGCCCATGATGCGCTTCGACATGATGCGCCCCGCCATCGAAACCCGCAGGGGCTCGGGCGCCGGCGCCCCGTCCACCGGCTGGTGGCGGGCGTCGTCGAAGGTCTCGAGGACCTCGCGCGAACGGCGCGTGACCTCCCAGGCGTACGGGTACGGGTTGATGCCGGCAGCCTCGAGGGCCGCGCGTTCCTCCCGCCGTCTCAGCTCCTGTTCGCTGCGCGGCCGTGTCATGGCGCCTTGGGTTCGTATCCCGGGAGCGGAACGACGGTCATCGGCATCGGCTCGTTGGGCCGGTCGGCGAACTGGGGGGGCGCCGGAATGCCCGACGAGCGCGGCGTGGGCACGACGGCCAGGCTGTCGACCACGTCCAGACCCTCGACGACTTCGCCGAACACCGTGTACTGCCCGTCGAGCCACGGCGCGCCGCCGATCGTCGTGTAGGCCTGGCGGGCTTCGGGCGAGAACGTGAAGGGGCGTTGGAGCTGTGCCGACATGCGCGCCTCCATCATGGTAAGGACCGAATCGGGCACGACGTCCCCGTGCACGATGTAGAACTGGCTGCCGGACGACGCCATCTCCGGATTGTTGTCCCGCGCGGCCGCCAGAGCGCCCTTGCGATGGAAGAGCGCCGGCAGGATTTCGGCCGGGATGCGATACGAAGGCCCGCCCATGCCGTCGTTCGACGGATCCTGGTCGTCCCGCGACAACGGATCGCCGCCCTGCACCATGAAACCGCGGATGATGCGGTGGAAGAGGGTTCCGTCGTAGTACCCCTCGGCGGCGAGCTTCCGGAAGTTGTCCCGGTGCTGGGGCGTCTCGTCGAAAAGACGGACCACGATGCGCCCCTTGGGCGTGTCGATGGCGAAATACGAGGTGTCCTTCGGGGCGGAGCACCCGACGGCGAGGCAGGCGCCGAGCAACAGGGCAAGCATGCGGTTCATCGTACGGTAGCGGTTTCCGGACCGCGGTCGAGCGCCCCGGTGAAATACCGCACGAGCGCAGACCGCAGGAGTTTTTCCTGCGCGGAAACGGACATCACCGGCATAGGTGCCGCGCGTTCCCACGTGCCTCGCAATTCATCGAGATTGGCGATGCCGACCGCCGAGAACACCACCCAGGTGCCCTCCATGATCAGATCCTGTTTCTCCTCCTTGCGCAGGCGGTCGGTGAACCCTCGACCCCGCGACTGGATTCCGACCAGGAACAGCGCGGATTCCACGGAAAGGTCCCGCGCGAACCGCGCCTGCCACCACGATGCCAGGTCGGCCCAGGCACGATCGAGTTCGGCGTCGTCGATCGCGAGCAGGCGCCCGACCGGGTCGTCTCCCGGGTTCATCCCTCGATCCAACGCGTCGCTTCTCCCATCAGCACGCGGTGGTGGGCCCGGAGCACACGCAGGACTTCGGTGACCAGCGAGCGAACGGCCGCGCCCTTGGGCTGGGTCGCCACCACGGCAGACAGCCGGTCGACGGCGATCTCGATGGTCTGGGTCGCCTCGGCCAGCGCGTACCACCAGGACCCGGGGCCGGCGTCGTCGACCGTGGGCGCGGACGGGGCCGATTCGCGGCCGCCGAGGCCCCGGAGTGCCGCGGAGGTGGCATTGACTTCCCCCACGAGAAAGGCCAGCGATTCCCGCTGCGCCAGCGAGAGCGCGGCCGCGGCCGCGTGGCGCTCGGCGACGTGGACACGCTCCACGAACGAGAGTGTCACGGCCAGCACGCCCTGGAAGGACGGCGAAGAGGCCTCGGGATCGTCCCGGAGCCGCTCTACGCGACCCGGGAAGGCAGACTCCTCGATCATGGCTTCAGGAAGCTCCGACGCACGGGCCGTCAGGTAGGTCGCCAGGTCGACGTCCGGTACGCGGAAGAACCGGCGTCGAACGAAGCCCTTGACTGGAACCGGGACCATTCGCTTGCGGGGCGCCCCCGCGATGGGAAACTGGCGCGGCGTAATGCCGTGGAGACATCGGGGTTCCTACGCGCCCGGGTCCGGACCGCTCCAGGACGTCGGATCCTCCGAATCCACATCGAACGAGACCCGGACGTAGGCCGCGACCACGTCCAGCAGCCGCGCGGCCGTCCAGCGGTCCAGCCGGCCCGACCGCACGCCGAGTCGGACCGTTTCGGTGACGAGCGCTCCGTAGAACGGCACGAGGCCCGGATTCGCAGCCGAGAGCGCGCCGAAGTGGCGGTCGACCGTGGACACGTCTCCCCGTACGACGGGCCCGGTGAGCGCCTTCTCCGGGCCGTCCCGCACGACGTGGTCGACCGTGGTGGCGACCAGCGGGGTCAGGGCCGCCAGACCCGCGTGGCGATCGATCCCGCAGGCATCGAGCAGGTCAGCCGCCAGGGCGGCCAGCGTGACCAGTCCGTTCGACGCGATGGCGGTCGCCACGTGGTACAGGGCCCTCGACTCGTCGCGCACCCGGAGCACCGGCAATCCGAGCGCGCGCGCGAGCGTCTCGCCCGCTTCCATGCCCGCCCGATCTCCGCCCACGCCCACGGTGACGCCGCCCAGGTCCTCGACCGACGCCGGGTAGACGAACGACTGGATGGGGTGGAAAGCGAACGTGACGGCACCGAGCCGGGCAAGCGGAGCGAGCGCCGACGCGTCGCGTGCGCCGGAGGTATGCAGGACGCAGCGCCCGGTCCAGTCGGTACCGGATGCCGCGAGCATCGCGACCACCGCGTCCAGCGCGTCGTCCGGAACGCAGCACGCCACCAGGTCGGCTCGCATGGCGGACGTCTCGACGACCGCGCAGCCCAACCGCTCGGCCAGCAGTTCGGCCCGATACCGGTCGCGGGACACCACGCCGGCGGGCCGGTATCCCGCGGCCGCCAGGGCAGGTGCGAGCGCCGAAGCGAGCGCGCCGGCGCCGACCGTCACGAACGATGCCGACGGGGGCAGGGTCATGGCGTCCATTCTGCCGTCACCGCGCGCGCCGGGATGCCGCTGCGCCCGTCAAGCGCTCCAGGAGCGCGGTGACCTCCGGCAGCTGGGTCAGCGCCGCAACCACGGCCTGGATGTCGTTCTGGTACCCGGGGCGCCACTCGATGGTGCCGAGCACGGGTGTCGGCGCGCCCAGCTCGGCCAGCACGTCGGGATTCATCGACTCGGCGAACCCGTCCCCGTACTGGCCGTAGCCGTTGAGCAGGAATCCGAGCGGGTGCACTCCCCGCACGAACATCATGCGCTGCGTGAGCAGGCAGTGGTTCAGCGTGCCGCGGCCCGACCTTCCGATCACGATCGACGGAAGGCCCATTTCTTCCAGCAGGTCGATCATGAAGTAGTGCCTGGCGATGGGAACGAGCACGCCCCCGCCCTCGACGACGACGAATTCCCGGCGCGCCTGCAGCTCCCGGTACGCTTCGAGGATGCGCGGAATGTCGATCTCCCGCCCCTCGCATCGGCTGGCCACGTACGGGGAGGCCATCGTTTCGTACCGGAGCGGCGTGACGAGGCGTGGGTCGTCGTCCACTCCGAGGCGGCGCAGGAATTCGGACGCGCTCTCGACCGCGCCGCCCGTCGAGATGGGCGTCATCATGGTCGCGTCGATGCCCATGCCGCGCAGCACGCCGACCAGCCCGGCGCCCAACAGCGTTTTTCCCACCCCCCGGGCGGTACCGACCAGGAACAGACCGTTCGGCATCGACGATTCGCAGGCGTTGCGTGGCTCCAGGATGGCCGCCCGGTACGACGAGCGTCCGCGCCGAGCAAGGTAGGCCCTGCCCACGGGAGCGGCAAGCCGGGGCGATGGCCCCGGCGTCCGTGCCGTCAGCCGCGGGCGCCCTCCTCGGTCCTCGACTCCACCGCGTCCCGGAACGTGCCGGGCGTCGCCGTCGGCACCGGGTCGAAACGCTCCCGGTAGGCCGCCTGGATGATCCCGGCCATCGACGGAACGAGGAAGGACTCGGCGTTGAGCACGAGATCGTAGTCGGCCGAATCGGCCAGGTCCCGGCGGAAGTAGTGCGCGACGAAGTCCCTCCGCTCTTCGTCCATGGAGCGTACGTACTCCCGGGCGTCCGAGAGTGCCTTGCCGCTTCGGGCCGCGTACCGCTCCACCCTCCACGCGAACGGCGCGGTCACCCGCACGCGGAACGCCCGGTTCGGCGCCACGAGGTAATTCGCTCCACGCCCGATGACGATCGCATCCCCGTGTTCCGAAATCGTGCGAACCACGCGGACCAGGGCCCGGAAGTACTGCGTGTTCGTATGGTCCAGCCCCCTGAGGAAGCCCCTGACCGCGTCGTCGATGGCGTTCCGGCGACGTTCGTCCAGCGACTCCATGATGCGGGCGTCGCCGTCGGCCGCCTGCGCGACGGCCTGCACGAGATCACGGTCCCAGACGGCGAAACCGGTGCGAATGCCCAGCTCCCGCCCGAGGGTGTCCCCGAGTGCCCCGAACGCGCGGGAGATCGTGATGATGGGCCTCGCGTGGTGCGGCCGCTCGACCCTCGGCTCCTGCTGCAGGGCCCACAGGGCGACCTGTTCCTCGATGATGCGCTCGGGCGAGCGGGTGCGCGACATGGTCTCGTGCCTGTCGGCAGGGTTTACGGGGCAAGCATAGATCATCCGAACCGGCCCGTCTGTGCGACATCCCCCGATATTCGTGGCGGGCAGGTGCGCGTCGTTCGTCCCCGCGGAGGTTCAGCGGGCGGCTTCGCCGCTCCCGGATCGAAGCGGCGCGTGTCCGGTTGAATGGCGGGAACCCCGGGGGCACCCATGTTGGAGCATATCAACGACATCGGAGCGCTCGCCACGACGGCGGTGCTCTTCCTGGCGTATTTCATCCGCAGCGAACGCCGGGGTCGCAAGGCCGCCTACCGGTCCGTGCAGTCGCTAAACCGCGCAGTGCGCGACGAGTGGGTGCACTACACGCTCGCCGATCCGTCGCGCGGTATCGTGGGCGTGCAGACGCTGCGCAACTCGACGATGGCCGCGACCTTCTTTGCGTCCACGGCCGTGCTGCTCCTGATCGGCACGCTCAACATGACCGACCAGGCCGAGCGGTTCTCGCAACTCTGGGGTGACGTCGTGGTCGAAAGCGCGGGACGCGAGATCGTGTGGACGATCAAGGTCCTGCTCCTCGTGGCCGACCTGTTCGCGGCGTTCTTCTTCTTCGCGATGGCCGTGCGCTTCTTCAACCACGTGGGCTACCAGATCTCCCTGCCCAAGGCGGCGCGCCCGGAGTGGCTGTCGGACGACGACATCGCGTCCATCATGAACCGCGGCGGCCGGTTCTACACGATCGGAATGCGCGCCTATTTCCTCGCCGTTCCGCTCGTGTTCTGGCTCTTCGGACCCATATTCATGCTGCTCGCCGCAGTGATGACGCTCATCATGATGACCGTCATCGAAAGGCCGCTCGAGAAGGAGAAGGACAAGCAGGTGCACGGGTAAAAGACAAGACCCCCGACCGGCATGACGCCGGGCGGGGGTCTCCAGTGGGCCTGACGGGATTCGAACCTGTGACCCCTCGCGTGTGAGGCGAGTGCTCTGAACCGCTGAGCTACAGGCCCATTAGGGGGCGCAATGATACGGGGCTACGATCCCCGGCGTCAAGGTACTGCACGGGTTCTTCGCAGCGCGACCGACCCGGAATCGGACAGCAGGACGCCCGGAACCGGCCTCGTCACGTCGAGAAGCGGCATCGCCGTGGCGGGGCCGATCATTCCGAACGAGGCCATCGACAGGGGGATGCGCGGCGCCGGGGGGGCAGCGGCATGCGCGTCGCTGGGCACCGACGTCCGGTCGGCCGAAGCCGCAGAGACCGACGCGGCACCGGATCCGGGCCGGCGCGATTCCACGAGCGAGGTACCGACGATCGCTCCGAGCAGCACGGCGAAACCCACGAACGACGTGACCGTGGCAAAACGGCCGAGCCCGGACACCGCGGCGGGCGCAGGGTCGGCGCCCATCTGGTCGCGTGCGATCTCGATGTGCAGGCGATGCTGCAGGGAGGTCGGCGCGTGGGCGCACTGCCGGCTGCTGCACAGCAGGCTGCGGGCCATCGACAGCCGACGCACGTGTTCGGACAACTCCGGGTTCTGCGACAGGTACTCTTCGAATGCGCGTCGCACGGAGGGCTCCATCGTGCCGTCCACGTACTCGCACAGGTACTCGTCAAGCCGCTCGTCGTCGTCCTGCGGGTGGTAGCGAGGGGTCATACGCACCGGGTTGGTCGCGGTGCATACCTCGTAGCACGGCCTTTGCTCCAAGGCGCCGGATTTTTTCGCGCGCGACGCCTTGCGAGGGATTCCCCTACGCGCCGCCTACCAGGTGCGCACGACGCGCGTGGCGGCGATGGAATCGAGCCGCGGGTACTCGCGGGCGAGCACGGCCGCGCTCAGGTCGGTGCGCATGGGCTGGTTCGCGTACCCGGCGTAGAGCGAGTCGACGACCTCCATGCCGCGCACCACCCGTCCGATCGGCGGATACCCGCGCACGCCCGGCGTCGAGTCGTTTGTGTCCAGCTGGAAGTTGTCCTTCAGGTTGATATAGAACGTGAAGGACCGCGTGCGGGCGCCGGCCCGGGCGAAGGCGATCGTTCCGCGCGCGTTGTTGGCCGCGACGGGCTCGTCGGCGATGGGCATCGTGCGCCAGATCGAGTCGATGCGCGCGTCCCCGGACCCGCCGAACTGCGCCACGAAGTCCTTGACCACGCGGTAGAAGCGGGCTCCCTCGTGGAAGTTGTTGGCGAACAGGTAGTGTGCCCGGTCCACGCCGAGGGGCGACCATCCGCGATAGAGCCGCAGCTCGAACGTGCCGCGGCTCGTCTGCACCTCGACGTCGAACGAGTCGGGAGCGGGCGTGTTGAGCGCCAGCAGCGAGGGACGCACCAGGGGGTCGCGCGGCGTGGAGGCGCAGGCACCGAGGCCCAGCGCCGCGATCACGAACGCGACGAGCGGAAACGCGCGCCGGGTCACTACTCCTCGGCCGGCGTGTAGACGTCCTTCAGCAGGCTCTGGAGCTTGGTCCGCCCGCGGTTGATGCGGCTCTTGACCGTGCCCATCGGAAGGCCCGTGATCTCGGCGATCTCCTCGTAGGCGAGCTGCTGCACGTCGCGCAGGACGACGACTTCGCGGAACTCCTCCGGGATCTGCGTGAGCGCCTCCTGGATGAAGTGGTCCTGGATCGTCGACTCGGTGTGCTTGTCGGGCAGGAACGTCTCGTCGGGGATCTCGACCTCGTACTCCTCGTCGTCGCGGTTGACGGACTGCAGGGAGTAGAGGCGCCGGCGCTTGCGCTTGCGGTATTCCGAACGGGCGAGGTTGCCGGCGATCGTGTAGAGCCAGGTCGAGTACTTCGCGATGCGACGGTAGGAATGCCGGTTGCGGTACACGCGCAGGAAGGTCTCCTGGAGGAGATCCTCGCATTCCTTCATGTCGCCCAGGAACCGGTAGATGTAGTTCGTGAGCGGATCCTTGTACCGGCTCACGAGGATGTCGAAGGCCTCGACCGTTCCCATCTGGAACTGGGACATGAGGTCCTCGTCGCTCATCTGCATGAGCGCCTCGTAATGCCGGTTGTTGGGATTCACGTTGGCCTGAATCCCAAGCGTCGAAGCCTTGACCCGGAGCGTGCGCTTCTGGAGCGCGGTGGCCGGTTCGGTTTGCGTCATGTGCACGTATTTGTAACAGGATCCGCGATCAGGCCGCAAGGCCCGAGGCTCCACCGCTCAAGCGCCTCACCAGCAGGGTCATCGTGAGCCGTTCGTCGCGCGCCGAGCCTCCCTTGAGCTCGAAATCGGCGGCGGCGAGCGCCGAGAATGCCGAGGAAAGCGCCGACCGATCGAGTCGTCGCAGACTGGAAAGATAGTCACCGAGGTAGTAGGGCGGAATTGCGAGTCGGGCCGCCATCTCTTTTTCGGAAATCCTTCGTGCATGACACGCTGTCAGCACCCAGAGTTTCGTGAACCAGGATGTCAGCACCGAAACGATCATCAGCGCCTCCCCGCGACTGTTGGACGATTGTTGCAACATCCGTTCCGCGATGCGCAGGGCCATCGGGTAATTGCCCGCGCCCACGGCCTTCTGCAGCTCGAACACGTTGAATTCGCGTGTCTGGCCGCTTGCCTGCACCACGTCGTCCACTTCGATGCGCGTACGTTCTCCCACGAAGGCCGCCAGTTTGTCAATCTCCTGTACGGCATTCTGGAGATGGGTGCCCACGTATTCGGACAGCATCACGGCCGCCCGGGGATCGATATCGAGGCCCCGATCGCGCACCTCTCCTTCGACGAAACGCGGGATCTCGCGCTCATAGAGTCGCTTGAAGCCGGCCACGACGCCGTGCTCGGCGATCGCGCGGTACGGGTGATGCGAGAGGTTGACCTTCTCGCCGGCGACCAGGAGCACGACGGCCGACGGGTTCGGGCGCTCGGCGTACTCCTTGAACCGCTTGTTGTCGGCCAGCTCGTCGAAGTCGCGCACGACCACGACGCGGCGCTCTGCCATCATGGGGAACGCACTGCAGAGGCCGAGCACGGTCTGGGCATCGGTATCGCGCCCGTAGACTACGTCGAGGTTGAAGTCCCGCTCGTGCGGCGCCACGGCGTGCTCCAGGAGTACCGCCTGCAGCCGGTCCACGTAGTACCGCTCCTCCCCGTACAGGAGGGTTACCGGCGCGAACTTCCGCCTTCGGAAGGCGCCGGCCAGTTCTTCGTAGGTGACACCCTTGGCGGCCATGGGGTTTGACGTGGAGCGGAACTTCGGAAATTGCGGTGACAGCGGCGTGTCACGGCCGACCGTCCCTTCCCTAACGTACGGATCGGCGTCCGTCGTATGGGCGGGGACGGAAAACCCGCGCCCGTATTTCCTGAGTACGAAAAACCGGCCGGAGGTTACCGCATCCCCGCTTCGAAAAGCCTCACCGCGATTGAGCGCAGCCGTTCGACGTCATCCTGGATGCAGCCGTACACCACGTCGTGCAGGTCCCGTCCGTCGACCACGCGGTTCCAGACGTTCTCCGGCAGGGTGTCGAGCGACCGCACGAGGTTCCGGCGCCCATCTGCCGCAGCCACGAGCACCGAAACGGGGTCGCCCGGTTCAACAGGAGCTCCGGCGTTCGGCTGGACCGATCCCAGCCACGGTTCGAATGCTCCCGGATCCGTGACCCGGGTCCGCTCGTCGAGCGCAGACAACATCTCGATCAGGCTGGGCTCCCCGGTCGGCGGCCGGGCCTCCCAGAGTGCGACCGGAACCAGCCCCGACGCCGCGACCTGGGCATCCAGTTCGTCGGCCAGGTACTCGAACTGCGCGAGCAGTTGCTCCCGCGAGGTCGCCATCTCAGGCGTCGTGTGAGCCGTGCGCCGCGACGTGCCCCAGGAACGGACGTTCCCTCAGGCTGTGCCGGTTGTTCGCGCGCGGGTGTTCCCACGAGGTGGCGGGATCCGGGTTGCGCTGGGCGGCCAGCCAGTCGAGCCGGTCCTTGAGACGCTCCTTGGGCACGAGCAGGCGGTCCATTCCGAAGACGGCCTCCTCGCGGCTCTGGAAGGTCATGTCGTATTCCTTCGACATGACGATCGCCTCTTCGGGGCAGACCTCCTCGCAGAACCCGCAGTAGATGCAGCGCAGCATGTTGATCTCGAACCACTGCGGCTCGCGCTCCTTCTCCCCGCCGATATCGTGCGACTGCATGGAGATCGCCATCGGGGGGCAGGCACGTGCGCAGAGGTTGCACGAGACGCAGCGCGGCTTTCCGCCCTCCTCGACGAGCACGGGCCGTCCGCGGTATCCGTCGGGCGGAAGCCACTGCTCGTCGGGGTACTGGAAGGTGTAGAGCGGCTCGCTCATCTTGGCGAACGAGTAGCCGAGCCCCTTCAGCACTTCGGGCAGGTAGATACGCTCCCAGAAATTGAGCTTGCGCTCGTTCGGACGGGCGGTGTTCTGCGGAATTCCGGGCATGGCGCGCTGGATCGTCGATGGACCCGGGAATGTACGCCGCACCGCGCGGGCACCGCCCACCCTTCCCGCGATCGACGCGGTTTTCAAAATGGGGCGCCGGCGGGCGGCTACTTCCTGCGGAACGAGACGGTCAGCGGCACGCCGGTGAAGTCGAAGGCGTCGCGCAGGCGCCGTTCGAGGTAGCGACGGTACGGCTCCTTGAGACCCGACGGGTGGTTGGCGAAGAAGACGAACACGGGCGGCGCCGTGCGGGTCTGCGTCGCGTACTTGATCTTGACGAGCGCGCCCCGGTACGGCGGCGGCTTGTGCGCCTCGATGGCGGGCAGGATCGTGTCGTTTAGCTGGCTGGTCGTGACGCGCCGGTGCAGGTTGTCGGCCACCGCGAGCGTCGTCTCGAGCAGTTTCTGGATGCGCTGCTTCGAGAGGGCCGACAGGGTCACGATCGGCACGTAGTCCAGGGTCGCGAGCCGCTCGCGCACGACCTGTTCGTACTCGCGCACGGTGTGGGTGTCCTTCTCGATGACATCCCACTTGTTGATGCCGATGACGAGCCCCTTGCGCAGTTCCTCGGCCTTCTTGAGCACGCGGATGTCCTGCGATTCGAGGCCCCCGGTCGCGTCCAGGAGCAGGACGGCCACGTCGCACTCGTCGATGGCCCGTTCGGTGCGCAGAAGGGCGTAGAACTCGACGTTCTCCTGGATGCGTGCGCGCTTGCGAAGCCCTGCGGTGTCGACGAGCACGATCTCGCGGCCGTGGTACTTGAGCACCGAGTCGATCGAGTCCCGCGTCGTACCGCTGATCTCGGTCACGATGGAGCGCTCGGTACCGAGCCAGGCGTTGACGAGCGACGACTTGCCGACGTTCGGGCGCCCGATGACCGCGACCCGGAGACGCGTATCGTCGGCCGGCGGCGGGGCGGGCGGAAGCGCGTCGACGATCGCGTCGAGCAGGTCGCCGGTTCCGATCCCGTTGATCGAACTGACCGGGTGCACGTCGCCGACCGCGAGCTGCCAGAAGTCGGCCGCCTGCCAGCGCCGCTCCTCGTTGTCGGCCTTGTTGGCGACCACGAGCACCGGCTTCTCGCTGCGCCGCAGGAGCAGCGCGATGTCCTGGTCGAGGTCGGTGATGCCGGTCGTGACGTCGACGAGGAACAGGATGAGGTCGGCCTCGTCGATCGCGATGGCCGCCTGCTCGCGGATCGCGGCCTCGAAACGGTCCTCGGAGTCGGGCACGAGCCCGCCCGTATCGACGATCGAGAAGCCGCGCCCCCGCCACTCGGCACGCCCGTAGACGCGGTCGCGCGTCACGCCCGGCTGGTCGTCGACGATCGAGTCGCGCGACTCGGTGAGACGGTTGAAGAAGGTCGACTTGCCCACGTTGGGGCGGCCGACCACGGCGACGAGAGGCATCTTGTTCGGGATTGGGCGGCCCTGTTCACGCGGCGCCGGCCCGGGTGATCCCGTCAGGACCGCTCCTTGCGCTCGAGGTAAAGGGCCCGGAGCAGCATGTAGGCCGTCTCGGCCGTCTCGGTCGTGAACCAGTAGTTGATGCCTGCGCCCACCGCGGCGCCCGCGATCGGGATCGCCTGCGCGAGCTTGCGGCCGACGATGTTTTTGGCGATTTCGCGCGGAAGATGGCGGTTCTGCTCGCGGAAGACGCCGCTTACGCGCCCCCGGTACTCGGTATCGCGCGCCAGCGCGGCCCCCGCCACGGAGACTTCGCGCATGGCATCGCTGCGCGCCTCCCGGGAGCCCGAAGCGGCGACGTTGAATATCGAGAGAACGAGCGGACGGTACCCGGGACCGCGCATCGGGAAGCCGTAGGCAGCGCCGATCTGCTGGATCAGCCGCAGGTTGATGGTGAAGAGCAGGGGGATGTCGGCCGCGATCAGGACGGCCCCCCCGAGACCCGTTCCGCCCCCTTCCACGGCGGCAAGCAGCGCGTTCTCGGTCGTGTACGACCGTGCGAGCACGTCGAGCTTCTCCAGCTCGACCTCACGCAGGTCCTCGGCCTTCTCGATCCCGATGCCCGCCCGGCGGGCGTCGGCGAGGAGCTGGGCCGCGTCGTAGGTCCACTCGGACGCGTCGTTGAGCACCGACAGGAACTGGGTGATGGCCTCGTCGGCCTGTTCGATCAGTTCGTCCCCGGCGATGCGCCGCACGACCCAGTCCATCGGCTGCATGGCCCAGTTGAGGGCCTGGGCCACGAGCGAAGCGTCGCCGCCGAGCCAGTCTTCGATCTCGCGGCGGGCTTTCCGCTCGTACTCGGTGAGGCGCATGGGGAAGTTCTCCGGAAGGACCGTGGCAAGTTAGGCGACGGCCGCCCGGCTTCCTCACGCCATGATCCGGTACCTCTTGAGCAGCCGGTACATGGTCGCGCGGCCGATTCCGAGTTCGACGGCGGCCCGATCCACGTTTCCGTCGCAGGCGCGGTAGGCCTTTTCGACGGCCATGCGCTTGAGCTTGTCGAGGGAAACGATGTCGTCGGATTCGCCGTCGGTGCCTGTCGTCGCGATCGCGTCGGGTTCGTCGCCGTACCCGTCCCCCATTGTACCGGCCGACGGGGCCGCCGGTTGCGGGGAGGCGTGCACGGGTGGACGGGACGGCGCGTACGCGCGTTCGGCCGCCTCGGCGAGCGTCACGCGGTCGGCCCAGGGGGCCACGGTGTTGCGGTCGCCGAGCATGAGGTCGGCGGCCGAGATCTCTTCCTCGTCCGACAGCAGGATGGCGCGCTCGACGGCGCTCTTGAGTTCGCGCACGTTGCCGGGCCACGAATACCCCGCGATGGCGTGCCGAGCGGCGTTCGAGAGCTTGCGGCCCTTGAATTCCGGATGGGCCTTCGAGTACTCGCGCAGGAAGTGGCTGGCGAGAACCAGGATGTCGCTGCCCCGCTCGCGCAGCGGCGGCAACGGCACCGGATACTGGAAGAGCCGGTAGTACAGATCCTCGCGGAATTTCGAGGCCCTGATCATCTGCACGATGTCCCGGTTCGTGGCCGAGATCACCCGCGCGTCGAACGAGATCGTCTCGTTCCCGCCCACCCGCTGCAGTTCGCCCTCCTGCAGGGCGCGCAGCAGCTTGGCCTGGAGATCGAGATCCAGTTCACCGATCTCGTCCAGGAAGATCGTGCCGCCGTCGGCCTGCTCGAACTTGCCGATCTTGCGGGCGTGAGCCCCGGTGAACGAGCCCTTTTCGTGCCCGAAGAACTCGCTCTCCATCAACTCGCGCGGAATGGCGGCGCAGTTGACGACGACGAACGGGCCGCGCTTTCGGGCCGAATTGTAGTGGATCGCCTTGGCGACCAGTTCCTTGCCGGTACCCGACTCGCCCTGGATCGCGACGGTCAGGTCTCCGCGCAGCGCCTTCTGGATCAGCTTGTAGACGCCCTGCATCGCCGGGGACTCGCCGACGAGCCCGTTGATGCTGTACTTCTGCGAAACCTCGCCGCGAAGCGTCTTCAGTTCACGCTCCATCGAGACCTTCTCGAGCACGTTCCGCACCATCGTGTCGAGCTTGACGAGGTCGTCCTGGCCCTTCGTGATGTAATCGTACGCGCCGATCTTCATGGCTTCGACGGCCGTGTCGATGACCCCCTGGGCCGACACCATGATGATCGGAAGCTCGGGGCGGCGGGCCTTGATGCGGCGAAGCACCTCGATGCCGTCGATACCGGGCATCATGATGTCGAGCAGGATCAGGTCCGGCTGCTCGTCCATCGCCCGCAGGACCTCCTCGCCGGAGGCGAAGACCTTGACTTCGTAGTCCGGATTGCGGTCGAGCCGGTAGCTGAGCATCCGGGAGTAGTGCTTGTCGTCGTCGACGAGGAAGATGCGGAACTTCATGGGGCCGTACGTCGGGTGTCGGTCCGCGAGGGTGCGCGGGCTGTCGGTCCCCGGAGGTATCGGCGCGGCAGGGTATGTCTTAAAATGAGACGCCCGGGCGCTGTGCGGCCCCGGGCCTCAGGGGATCACCAGGAGGCCGATCGCGCCCGCGGCGAAGCAGTACCAGGCGAAATACCGGAGGCGGCCCTTCCGCACGAAATCCAGGACGAGGCGGATGGCGAGGATGCCCGAAAGGAACGCAACCGCGGTGCCGACGACGAGCGGCGTCCAGTCGGCGACCCCGGTTTCGAGCACTTCGGCCGTCTTGAGCAGGGTGGCGCCCATTACGACGGGCAGGAGCATGAGGAAGGAGAAGTTGGCCGCCTCCTCGGGCTCGACGTTCGCGTACAGGGCCGTACAGATGGTCGCGCCCGAACGCGAGATGCCCGGGATCATCGCGAACGCCTGCGCGGTGCCCACGAGCAGGCTCTTCGCCGCGGTCAACGGTCCGTTCGGGTTCCTGCGGAGAACGGTCAACAGCAGCAGCAGGCCGGTGACGAGCAACATGCCGGCGGCGAAATGCGGATCGGCGAACGCGGCTTCGATCGCGTCGTCGAAGAGGACGTAGGCGATCCCCGTCGGGATCATGGTGAGGATCACGTAGCCGATGCGCCGCACGTCGGCGTCGGTGCGCCATCGGTCGGGAAGCTCCATGGGGCGGGCAAGGGTACGGAGCCCGGTTCGCACGAGCCGTACCAGCAGCGCCCGGTAGACGACCACGATGCTGAGCGTCGTGCCGAAATGGACGAACACCTCGAAGACCACGTCGTCACCCGGGGGAAGACCGAGCACGTACTGCCCGATGACCAGGTGGCCGGACGACGATACCGGGAGAAATTCGGTCAGGCCCTGGAGTAGTCCCAGCAGGGCGGCTTGCCACCACGTCATGTGCGTGTCGATCGGTCGGTGCCGGGTTGCGGGCTGGAAGGTACGGCGTCGGTCACGGCTCGGCTCCCGCGTGGGGCGGCACGATGAGTACCTCCTCGCGCTCCACGACGACCGCTCCCGGCTCGGCACCCCTGGGCTTGCGCACGTACCGCCGCTCGACGACGATGACCGGAACCAACCCGGACCCCGACGCCTTGCTGAACCGTGCCGCGATCGACGCCGCCGTCTCGAGTACCGCCGCGGGCGGGCGCTCCCGGCGAGGAACCCGCAACACCACGTGGGAGCCGGGCACTCCACGGGCGTGCAGCCACCAGTCGTGTTTGCGGGCGTGCGTGAACGTCAGGGTATCGTTCTCCCGTGCGTTGCGTCCGACCCAGACCTCGTAGCCGCGGCCCAGGTCGAACCGCCGGAAGGGCAGCGGGGCGGCGTCGGCCGGTCGTTCGAAGGCGAACCGCGCAAGGTCCCCGGCGTGTCGCGCGCGAAAGTCCTTGAGTCCTTCCCGGTCCCGGACGACCTCCAGTTCGCGCAAGAGCCGACCGGCGGTTCGTTCGGCATCTGCGGCGCGCTCGAGCCGGTCAGAGGCCGTTTCGCGGGCCCGTCTCACGTTTCGGGCCCGCTCGTAGTACCGCCGCGCATTGTCGAGCGGCGTTCGCGCCGGATCGAGCGGCACCTCGACCGGTGCCCCCGACTCGAACAGGTCGGGCAGGGTCACCGAGTCCCGGCCCGGCGTTTCCGGCAGCGCCGCGGCCGAAAGCAGGTGCCCGAAACGCTCCCAGCGGTCGGCCCGCGAGGCGGCGGCCAGTTCCTCCCGCATGCGTTCGCCACGGGTCCGGTTGCGCTCGACGACCGATGCGAGCAGACGGACCAGCGGCTCCGCTTCCGCACGGAATGCGCGCTCGGCGAGCGTAGCCCGCACGAAGACCCGCACTGCCTCGTCCACCGTATCGAACCGCTGGGCGTCCGGCGCCGGGGGCGAACTCGACGGCACGAGGGCCAGCGCCACGGGCTGCCGTCCGTTTCGCCAGAGGACCGGTCGCGGCGCCAGGGCGTCGGCACGCACCGAGGCGGCGGCGCGGGCCAGGCGCTCGAAGTCGTGCGTTTCGACCAGGCATGCGTCGTGAACCCGCAGTCCCGCCCGCGCCACGACCTCGGCGGCCATGAGCGAGTCGAAGAGCGGCCACGTGCGGGCGACCGCGCGCGCCAGATCCATCGATTCGCCGGGCCAGCGCGCGCGCACGTCGGCTGGAGTGACGGGATCGGGGGCCGGCAACGGCGACGGCATCGGGGTGCCCGGAACGGCCACGTTTTCCCGGAACGAGGCGATGACACCGGCCGGATCCCGGCCGTGCACGACGTTGGCGCGCGGACCGAACAGCACGATACGCAGCACGCTTCCGTCGTCGAGCCCGAAATCGACCAGGCGGTCGCGCTCGGCCACGGTCACGCCACGAACGACGCGCGAGCGCGCCGAACCCAGGAGCGTGGTCACGTTGCGGCGGGGGCGCGTCGCGTCGGCCTGGCGCAGCACGTACCGGTCGCCCGGTCTCACCGAAATCCGGATGCCGTCTACCTCACGACCGTTGTCGAGCAGCACGGTGAGCTCGTCGCGCGCCGCCGAGTGCAGGTCCACGATCGTGGATCCCGCCAGCCGGCCGTTCCACTCGGCCGCCAGGGCCGACAACAGGTACCAGCCGGCGTTCACGCGGCTCAGGCCGCCTTGCGCTGCCGGGCGGCTGCCATCGCCGAGAGAACCCAGATCACGACCCAGGCGGCGGCGACCCACGCCCAGTTCATGACGCCCGATTGCCAGGCGTAGGCCGCCGATACGGCCACGTTCAGCGCGAAGAGGAGGTGGTAGAAGACCTCGGGCACCTGCGACTTCTGACGCGGCCCCCTGGCCCCGATCGCGCCGATGCGGACGAGCAGCATGAACGGCGTGTAGATCCAGACGGCCCATGCGGCCCAGCGCAGTTCACCGAACGAACCCGCGACGATCAGGACCGTCACGACCAGGTCGACGAGGGCGTGTCGGATCCAGGACATGGCGGAATGCCGGGGTTGGGTGGGACGGAGTGCGCGCCGGTCGGCGTCAGCCGATATGCATCTGGAGTTCTTCGCGGCGATGCTTCTGGCGCAGCTTGCGAAGGGCCTTTTCCTTGATCTGGCGTACGCGCTCGCGCGTGAGGCCGAAGCGCTGGCCGATTTCCTCGAGCGTGAGCGGATGCTCGCGGCCGATGCCGAAGTACAGGCGGGTGATCTCGGCCTCGCGCGGGTGCAACAGGGACAGGGCGCGCTCGATGTCGATCTTGAGCGACTCGTCCATCAGCGTGTCGTCCGGCGAGGTGTCCTCGTCGTTCGGCAGTACGTCGAGCAGGCTGTTGTCGTCGTCCTCGTTGAAGGGCGCGTCCATCGAGAGGTGGCGGCCCGTGTGCTGCATGGCCTCGCGAACCTTCTCGACGTCGACCTCGAGCTCCTTGGCCAGCTCCTCGATGTTCGGCTGGCGCTCGTGCACCTGCGCGAGGCGGGCGCTGGTCTTGCGGATCTTGGAGATCGTGCCGATGCGGTTCAGCGGCAGGCGCACGACGCGGCTCTGCTCGGCGAGCGCCTGCAGGATCGCCTGGCGGATCCACCACACCGCGTACGAGATGAACTTGAACCCGCGGGTCTCGTCGAACCGCTGCGCCGCCTTGATCAGGCCGTAGTTGCCCTCGTTGATGAGGTCGGCGAGCGTGAGTCCCTGTCCCTGGTACTTCTTGGCGACCGAAACGACGAAACGGAGGTTCGCCCGCGTCAGCCGGTGCAGCGCCTCCTGGTCGCCCTGCTTGATGCGGCGCGCCAGGTCGACCTCTTCCTGGGGAGTCAGCAGGGGAATCTGACCGATCTCCTGGAGATACTGGTCGAGCATCCGTTGCTGGCGGGGGACGTACATGGATTATTTCCTCGTCGGCTGAGCAGCCTGCCCGTTCATTTCGGATTCGATTCCTGGCCGGATCTCCTGCGGGCGTTCACGGCGGGACGTCTTCGGCGGCGTCGGTTCACTCGTCGCCATGCGCCAGGTTCCCCGTGTCGGCGCGCGATCAAGCCTCCTTATGTGGAAGTGCGATGGATTGTTTCCGCCCGTTCGATCACGGCTTCGGCGATCGACGGGTCCTCCCTCATGCGCGGCACCTTGGTCTGCGCCCCGACCCGATCCCGCGTCGCGTGCAGCCACGCGCGAAAGGTGTCGGGCGGAACGGCGACGAGTTCGGGCGCCGCGAACGCCCCGCATTCGCGGCGGATCGTGTAGTGCCGGTTGACGCGCTGGAGCCACTCGTCGATTCGCCGGGCGAAAGTCTCCAGGTCGGGTCTTTCGCCGACGAATTCCAGGACCCAGCGGTGGCGCGGCATGATCTCGCCTGCGGGCGGAAGCGACGTCACGTGCCAGTCCCGCACGAAACTGCCCGTTTCGCGGGCCGCGTGTTCGACCGCAGCCCGCGCTTCCTCCCCGAACACGGCCTCGCCGTATCGATCGAGCATCTCGCCGGTGCGCCCGGCGACGACGATCCGGTGGGGCCGCAGCGACGTGAACCGGATCACGTCCCCCACCGCGTAGGCCCAGAGCCCGGAGCAGGTGGACACCAGCATGCGGTAGCGTACCCCGACCTCGACCTCGGCCAGCGAATACCGGCGGGGGGTCGGCCCCGTATCGTCCATGCGGACGAATTCGTAGTAGACGCCGCTGTCGACGGCCAGGACCATGTCTTCGTCGTCGGGCGACCGGCGCGCCGAGAATACGCCCTCGCTGGCGCCGTAACTCTCCATGAAATGCATCGGGGCGTCGCCTCCGATCTGTTCGCGCAGCAGCGCCTCGTACGACGACAGCGCGACGGCACCCGAGAAAAAGACCCGGAAACCCGGCCACACGTCGCGCACCGTGCGGGCCGGTCGGCCCGTTTCCTTCCGATACGTCTCCACGAGCATCGGGAAGAGGACCACCGCCCACGACGGTACCATGGCCATCGAGCGCACGTCGAGCCGGCACGTCGCCCGCGCGATCGCCCGGAGTTTGTCCTCCCAACGCGGCAGGAACAGGATGTCGTCGCCGACGCACTGGAAGAAGCGCTTCACGTACCACGGACCGAAGACATACATGAGGCCGCTCATTTCGCCGGCCACGGTACCGGGGAACGCGGGATCGTCCTCAACGCGACCGGGCACGGTGAGCAGGCGTCCGCCCAGCCATCGGGCGCTCCCTGTGGCGGCGGTGTAGGCAAGGGCGGCAGCCAGCGCGAAATCGCTGTTCGCGCGGGCCGTTTCCGCAGACATGGGGATCAGCTTGCCTGCGGCCACCGTGCCCGACGACACCGCGTAATGGCGGATACGACCCGGCCACAGCACGTCGGCCTGTCCTTCGCGCATCCTGCGGACGGCGTCCCTGAGGTCCTCGTACCCGTGGATCGGCACCCTCTCGCGGTAGGCGGCGACCGGGTCGGGGTCGACGGCGAGGGCTTCGAAGCCGAATTCCTGCCCCCATTCGGTGGCCGAAGCGCGGCGCAGCAACTCCCGCAGCAGCCGCTCCTGCGTTCCGGCGGGGTCGGCGAGCGCCGCGGCCTCACGTCGCCGCACGGGATGGAGATCGATCAGACGACGCATGGTTTCGACCCGACCGTTTACAGACGCGCGTTCGGAAACTCGGCCCGGCTTCAGAAGGTGTACGCAGAAAACCGCAGCGTCGGAAAAGTTCGTGGCCATCGATCCGGAAACCGCACCCTCGTTCGTGCTCGACTGTCGCGGTCGCGGGATCGACGCGTCGCCGGGCCGGCCCGTCGTGATGGGCATCCTGAACGTCACGCCCGACTCGTTCTCGGACGGCGGACGCTTTCTCGACCCGGACGGTGCGGCCGCGCGCGCGTTCGAGATGCTGGACCAGGGCGCGCAGATCGTGGATGTCGGGGGCGCATCCTCGCGTCCGAGAGGCCGCGCGTACGGAGACGGTGCCGCCGCGCTCCGGCCCGAGGTCGAAATCGCGCGGGTGCGGCCCGTGATCGAGTCCATCCTCGCGGGACGCCCCGACGCCGTCGTCTCCATCGACACGGTGCACTCGGAGGTGGCTCGGGCGGCGCTCGAGGCGGGCGCGTCGATCGTCAACGACGTTACCGCCCTGCGCACCGATCCCCGGTTGGCCGAGGTAGCGGCCGATGCCGGGGCCGCCCTGTTCCTCATGCATTCGGTGGGATCCTGGGGTGACCTCGTGCACGAAGCCGCGTATTCCGACGTCGTGGAGGAGGTCGTCGCACACCTCGCACGGGCGGTGGGCGAGGCCGAGGCGGCCGGCGTGCGCTCCATCGCCGTGGATGCCGGATTCGGATTCGGCAAGACCACGCGGGACAACCTGCGCCTCCTCGGCGCCTCGGAACGACTGCTTCGCCTGGGCCGACCCGTCGTCGTCGGCATCTCGCGCAAGAGCGCGGTCGGCCGCTCGCTCGGATCGGAGGACGATCCGTGGCCCGTCGATCGGCGCCTGTTCGGCACACTCGGCGCGACCGCCTGGGCCTTCGCGAACGGTGCCTCGATCGTGCGTACGCACGACGTGACCGAGACCGTGCAGATGCTCCGGGTCCTGTCTGCCGCCATGCGGGAGCGGTGAGCGAACCGGGTACCGCCGGATGACCTCGCGCCCCCGAATGCGTATCATTCCACGATACGAAGCACGTCCGTGACCATCATTCCGTGGGTGATACCGATCCGGGTCGTCGATCTCGTCGAGATCGCGCTGGTTGCCTACGTGCTCTACAAGCTCTATCTCTGGATGCGCGGCACGATCGCCGTCCAGATCTTCGGCGGCATCCTCGCGCTCTACGTGCTCCAGGTACTCGTCATGGCCGCCGAGATGACGATGCTGAAAGCCATTTTCAGCTCGTTGAGCGAGGTTTTCGTACTGGCCGTCATCATCCTGTTCCAACCGGAGATCCGCCGCCTGCTGCTGCTCCTGGGCCAGAACCGCCTGGTTCGCCGGCTGGTGTCGTCCCCCGCACGGGACGAGATGATCGGCGAGACCGTCAGCGCGGTGGCCGAACTGTCCAGCCGTCGCATCGGCGCGCTCATCGCGTTCGAGCGCACGGCCGGTCTGCGCAGCTACGTCGAGACCGGGGCCAACCTGCAGGCCAAGCTCTCGCGCGACCTGCTCGTCACCATCTTCTACTCGCAGAACCCGTTACACGACGGCGCGGTGATCGTCAGGGACGGTCGCATCGAGGCGGCACGCTGTATCCTTCCCGTGTCGACGAGCATGCGGCTCAACCCGCATCTCGGACTTCGGCACCGGGCGGCCGTGGGGCTCACCGAGCAGACCGATGCGTTCGTCATCGTGGTCTCGGAAGAGACCGGGACCGTGTCCGTCTCCCAGGCGGGACAGTTGACGCAGGGAGTTCCGCCCGCCCAGCTGCGGCAGAAACTCGTCGAGGCCCTGTCCCTGCGCCCGACCCCCCAACCCGCAGAATCCGTCGAGGAAGGCTGAACAGCATGGCCGTCGATCGCCGCTTCCAGCGACAGCGCGACCACCTGATCGAACTCATCCGCTCCAAGGGCATCGAGGACGAACGCATCCTGGCCGCCATCCGCGCCGTGCCGAGGCATGCGTTCGTCGACGGGGCCCTGCAGACGCGTGCGTACGAGGACGAGGCCCTTCCGATCGGCCTGGGACAGACGATATCGCAGCCGTTCACGGTGGCCTACCAGTCGTTGCTTCTCGACCCGCGCCCGGGCGAACGCATCCTGGAGATCGGTACCGGGTCCGGCTACCAGGCGGCCGTGCTGTGCGAACTGGGTGCCGAGGTATACAGCATCGAGCGCCTTCGCCCGCTGTTCGAACGCACGCGCCACCTGCTTCGCGAGTTGGAATACCGGCTTTCGTGCCGACTCGGGGACGGCACCCTGGGTTGGGAAGAGGTCGCTCCGTTCGACGGCATCATCGTGACGGCCGGCGCGGGTACCATCCCCGAGGCGCTGAAGCTGCAGCTGCGGGAACCGACCGAGGATCGACCGGGAGGACGGCTGATCATTCCCGTCGGCGGATCGCACGCGCAGACGATGAACCGCCTCGTCCGTACCGGGCCCGACTCCTGGGAGCGCGAGCGCATGGACGGCTTCCGCTTCGTTCCGCTCCTGACCGGGGTGCGCTAGCGCGACGAGCGCGTCCAGGTGCCGCGGTCGGTGTCGATGCGCTCGACGGATCCCACGATCGTGGCGTCGGTCGGGGTATCTCCGGGGCGGAACGGGATGGTCGCCTCGGTCGACGACACGTAGATCACGACGTCTCCGGGACCCGAGTCTACCGTGTCGAGCGCTACCAGCGGATCGCCCGCAGGCTCCCGATCGAACGTCAGCGGCTGCACGACGAGCATCCGGCGACCCTCAAGCCGGTGATCCTTCCGGGTCGCCCGGACCGTCCCGATGACCTTGGCGAGGTTCACCGCGCCAGGTCGATCGTGTCCACGATCGCCACGATCACGGCGTCGATGGGCTTGTTCCTCGTCGTGTCGGTCTGTCGTGCCGACGAGCCCTGGGCGAGCAGCACGGTCTCCCCCACCCCGGCACCCACCGAGTCCACGGCCACAACGAACCGCTCCTTCAGCGAGCCGTCGAGCGCCGTTTCGCGCACGATCTGGAGCTTGAGGCCGGTCAACTGGGCGTCCTTGCGCGTGGCCCAGACCGTTCCGACGACCTTGCCGAGAACCATGGTTGGGGAATTCGGTGTCCGGCAGGTTACTGCGCGGCCGGGCGAAATGAAAGGCTCAGAAGGGTTGCCCCGCGGTTTCGAACGGCACGTCGAAGTACGCGGCCACCGAGGCCGCGTGGTCGGCGAAACTCGCCCGTAACCCGAGGTCGATGCCCGTCCGGCCGTCGTGCACGAGGAGCGGAACGTGCTCACGGGTGTGGTCGGTGCCGGGGAACGTGGGGTCGTTACCGTGATCGGCGGTGAGTACCAACCGATCTCCGGGTCGAAGGAGGGCCTCGATCGGCGGGATCGACGCGTCGAAGCGCTCGAGGGCCGCGGCAAACCCGGCCGGATCGTTCCGGTGCCCGAACTCCTGGTCGAAATCGACGAGGTTCACCCAGACGAACGCCGGACGCGGCAGGTCGGCGAGCATGCGCAGCAGCGTCGCCACCCCGTCCTCGTTGTCCCGCGTCTTGTGCGACTCGTCGAACCCGTATCCGGCGAAAAGATCGGCGACCTTGCCGATCGATACGGTGCGCACGCCCGCCCGGCGCACGGCCTCCTGCACCGGGAGACCGGCCGGCTCGAGGGCGTAATCCCTGCGCTTTTCGGAGCGGCGACGCCACGCGCCGGGGTTTCCGTCGAACGGCCTCGCGATGACACGGCCGACCGCGTGCGATCCCGTGCAGATTTCCCGGCGCGCTCCCTCGCACCACGCGTACAGCGTGTCGAGCGGAACCACGTCGAGGTGGGCCGCGACCTGGAAAACCGAATCGGCCGACGTGTAGAGGATCGGCCACCCGGTTTCGACGTGTCGAGCGCCGAGATCGTCGAGGATCGCCGTGCCGGACGCCGCGACGTTCCCCAGCACGCCGGCCGCGCCGGTCATCCGGCGGAACCGCTCGACGACGTCCGCGGGAAAACCGTCGGGATAGGTCGGAAACGGCCGATCGAGGACGAGCCCTGCGAGTTCCCAGTGCCCCGTGGTCGAGTCCTTCCCCGCGGACACCTCGGTCAGGCGGCCGAACGACGCGTCCGGGGCGGGACGCGGTTCGATTCCCGGGAGCGCACGGATGTTGCCGAGGCCGAGCCGGGCCAGGTTCGGAAGGGTCGGGCGCCGGGCCTCGAGCACGTGACCGAGGGTATCCGAGCCGGCGTCCCCGTAATCGGCCGCATCGGGTTGCGCCCCGATCCCGACACCGTCCAACACGACGGTGACGAAAAGGCCCCTCATTCGACGATGATGCACTCGCCGGTCTCGAACGACTCCTGCAGCGCGACGGTGGCATCGCCGCGCAGCTGGTCGGGAGACTCGTGGCGCGACCCGAGCAGCGCCACGCCGACGCTGACTCCGCCCTCGAGCAGGCCCTTGTCCTCGGACAGGCGAAGGTGGAGCCGCGACGCCCAGCCGGCCGCGGCGTCCGCGTCGTCCTTGCGGAAAACGCCGAAGGTGAGTTCGCCGAAGCGCTCCACCCTCGCACCTTCGGCAACTTCCACGATCCTCGAATACAGTTCGGCCTCGGCCTCGCGCACCCGGCCCTCGCCGGTCTCGCCGACCGATTCGGCGTTGTTCAAGTGCACGAGCGCGAGCGCGAGCGGACTCTCCCGCTCCCGGGCGACCCGCATTTCCTCGGCGATGATGTCGCGCCGCGACCGCTGCGGCTCTTCGGCGATAGCCTTGGGGCGGGTAAGCGGCCTGCCGATGAAGGATTGCACGAGACGGCCGAAATCGCGCAGCAGTCCCTGGGACCGGGCCGTTTCGAGGCCCGACATGTCCATCGTGTCGGCCACGAGGAGAAAGATTTCGCGTCCGCTGGGACCGAGCAGCGGGACGAACGCCACCTGGTGGATCGCGATGGACTCGTGGTAATAGCCGAGTCGGCGGGCATCGAAACCGTCGGGGCCGTAACAGGGGGCCACCAGCGGATCCAGGGCACGGCGGCCCGCGACCAGCGGCTCGCGGGCAGCGAACCGGCCGCCGTTCCGCGCGAAGGCATTCTTGCTGACGATGGCCTCCACGGCGTACGCCAGGGGATTGGTCTCCTGCTTGAGCAGGCACACGGTCGTGGCGTCCAGCGCCGCGCGCACGGCGCGCAGCACCGAGAGGATCACCTCCTCCTCGTACCGATCCGCCACGTGTTCGACCATGATGCGACCGGCCCGGGTGCGCTTGCGCACGGTCCCGGCATCGGCTCGGGTCGTCGCCATGGGGACCGAGGCCGATTCGAAGAGCGGGCCGGCACCGCCGGGTACGACCTTCGTGACCCCGTTCTCGGTCGAGCCGCCCGGGACCTCGGGACGGCGGCCCTCGACGGCATCGCCGGAGTCCGCCGATTCGGCATCCGGCTCCTCTTCGATCTCGTCGATGGCGGGCAGGAACCCGGGTTCCGGATCCGTATCGACGGCGTCGGTGATGACCACCTGGGGCTGCACGGCCGGTGCCGTGCGCGGGCGGATCGCCACGATTCCCAGCGATTTCAGGTCCTCCGACCCTCCGTCTCCGGATGGCACCCGCACGATCTCACCCTCGCTGCGGTGCCGGGTGCGAAGATTCGACGTCAGGATCGCGACCGCACCGCCGAGCAGACCCAGCGCCAGCAGGAAGAGCAGCGGCTGTCGGAGCACGACGGCCAGGACGATGGCGACGACGGCGAGAACGATAAGGAGAACGCGAATCATGCGTCGGATGCGCGTTTCAAGGCCGTGGTCGTCGGGCTTGGCGGGAGGCGGTGGACGCGGCGAATGTAGCCCGACCGCATTCGGGTTGTCAACAATAACGGCAGCGCGCTCCGCGGGGCCGATCCGGCTCGGAATGAGACTCAGGCTCCGCACCAAACCGGCGCCTGGAGCCCATTCGGGCGTCCACCGGCGACCCAAGGTATCAGAATGAGCCGAGGACGGCGTTTTTGACCCCGCGGCATGGTGTTTGACGATTCGCTGCCGAGATCCACCCTCCGAACGAATCGTGAGGGCGGTCCCACGTGGGATCCGCCTCCATGCCCTGACATGACCACGCGCAATACGACTTTCCCCGGTGTCCGCACCGCGCTCGCCGCCCTGTTGACGATCGCGACGTTCGTACCGAATCCGGCGTCGGCCGACACGACGGGCGAGAACCGCATCCTGGGCACCGTTTTCTGGGATCGCGCCAACCTCGGCGTCCGCGATGCCGAACCCGTCGACGGTCGACTGGGCGGCGTGAAGGTCCGGTTGTACCGGGACCTCGACGACGACGGCACCGTGAGCGCGGGCGACACGTGGTTCGCCGACGCCCTGTCCGGCGCCGACGGCAAGTTCGTCTTCGCGATCGACGCGACGGGAGACTTCGTCCTGCAGGTGGACGAGACCACGCTTCCGGCCGGATTCACCCGGTCGACCAAGCAGTTCAAGACCGCGTCTTTCGACGGGCACGGGGGGCTGGACATCCTCAACGACTTCGGATTCAAATCGACCGACGACGGAATCGTCGAGCTGCGCCTCGACAAGAGCGTCGACCGGACTACCGTTTCCATGGGCGACGAGGTGGTGTTCACGATAACCCTTTCGAACGTCGCCGCGTCCAAGGAAGCCACCTCGGTCGTCGTCGAGGACCTGTTTCCGGACGGGTTCACGGTGGTCGAGACCTCGATGCCCGTCGTTCCGCACAGCCAGCACCTCGAGTGGACCATCGATCATCTGGCCGCGGGCCAGTCGGCGACCCTCGTGATCCGTGCCCGGGCAACGCGCCCCGGAACGCACGTGAACTGCGCACAGGTGTCTTCGGCCGACCAGGAAGACCGTGTTTCGACCTTCGGCAACGGGTTCGACGCCGGAGAAGCCGATGACGACTGCGTGACCGTCACGGTCCGTGACCCCGGCGGACCGGCCGTGTGTTATGTGATCGCCGATAACGACGACGACGGTGGCGCGACGTCCGACGGCATCAGCCGCGTCGTGGCTCCCGGCGTGGAGACGTTCCTCGGCCCGACCGGAACGACGCGCATCGAAGGCCTCGCGTACCAGGAATCCACCAACACCCTCTTCGCGGCCAACGGGGGGGTCTTCGGACGCATCGACCTGTCGACCGGCCTCTTCGCGGCCATCGGCACGATCGGTTCGGGTAGCGGCGTATTCGGAGTCAAGCCGTTCGACGACATCGACGGCATCACGTTCGATCCGTTCACCGGCCTGCTCTACGGCGTCGTGCGCCGTTCGGCCGCGGGACCCGACCTCCTCATCCGGATCGACCCGGTCACCGGGTCGGCGGTCGCCGATGCGTTCGGCGCCGGCGTGGACTACGTCGCGATCGGAACCCTGACCATCGGAAGCTCGGTGCTCGACGACGTCGACGACATCGCCATCGATTCGTACGACGGCAGGATGTACGGCATCATCAACGACTCGGGCCGCATGAGCCGGCTCGTCCTGATCGACAAGCTCACGGGCGCGCTGACCGACCTGTTCGACCTCGACGTGGAAAACGTCGAAGGGCTCGGCTTCACGGCAGACCACGTACTGCTCGGCGTCGTCGGCGATTCCGGTCGTGAACTGGTCGTGATCGACGTAAATACGGGTAATACGACGCCGTACGCCACCCTCGGCGCGGGCGGCAACAGCGATTACGAAGGAGTGGCCTGCCTTACCGACGGCCGGAACGTCATCACCGGCACGGTCTTCTTCGATGCGGACCAATCCGGAACGCTGAACACCGGGGACTCGGGACACACCGGCGTGACCGTGCGCCTGTATCGTGACGGCAACGGCGACGGGCTGCTGGGCCATCCCACCGACGTTCTGATCGCGACCCAGCTCTCCGGAGCGAACGGATTCTATTCGTTCGGCATCTGGTCCCTGGGCCGATTCGTCATCACGACGGACCTCTCGTCCTACCCGGCCGGATCGTTCCTGACCACCACGAACATCCATACGGCCCACTTCACGAATTTCGGCCAGGTCGACGCTGGCAACGACTTCGGCTTCTTCCGCCAGGGCGGGGGCCAGCAGGCGGACCTCCGCCTTACCAAGACCGTGGACCAGCACAAGGTGTCGCTCGGCGCCGTGGTCACGTTCACCGTCCAGGTCCTCAACGAGGGCACGGTCAACATGACGGGTATCGTCGTCGAGGACCTGCTTCCGGCCGGGCTGCAGTACCAGACGGTCTACGCCTCCAAGGGCACCTACGACCCGAACTCGGGGCTCTGGACGATCGGCAGCCTCGCGGCCGGCGCGTCGGCGTCGCTCAACCTCCAGGCCAAGGTCACCCTGCGCCAGGAGCTGGTGAACGTGGCCGAGGTGTACCACGCAGACCAGGTGGACATCGATTCCACGCCGGGCAACGGCATCGTGACCGAGGACGACTACGGATTCGCCACGGTCATCGTGCAGACGACCCCCGGTTTCACCGCCTCGGTCTGCACGGACCTGGGTTCGGTCGGCGCGCTCGTATTCGATCCGCTCACCGGCCAGCTGTTCGCCGGCACGGAGACCGGCGTCGTACACGTCTCGAACGACGAGGGCAAGAGTTGGCCTCCGTTCCTGATCCTCGGCGAAGACACGCCGATCAAGGACATCGTCCTGTCGGGTACGGGAACCGTCTACGCCATCACGTACGGCAAGGGTGCCTACGCCTCGACGGACGGCGGGCTCACGTGGAACGCGATCGGCGTCACCGACGGGCTGTACATGGACGGATTCTTCGACACGACGAGCGGAAAACTGTTCGTCGCCTCCCGCGGGGCCGTCCTCTCGTGGAACGGCGGCTCGTGGTCGACCGTCGGCGGAGGCAGCAATCCGTTCGTCGGCAAGCAGGTCACCGACGTCACCGTCGACCCGACGTCGGGCAAAGTCTACGCCACGGCCGGTCTCGGAATCCACGTGTACTCCGGCGGTGCCTGGATGCCCGCGAACACCGGGCTTCCGTACGGCACGACGGTAACCGCACTGCATTCGACGTCGACCGGAACCTACGCCGGCGTCGTCGGGGGCGGCGTCTATCGCCTCGTCGCGGGCGCCTGGCAGCCCTTCGGCACGGGAATCCCGGACCAGACCGTCGTGACGATCGCGTCGGGCATGGACGGACAACTACTGGTCGGCACGGCAGACAGGGGCGCCTGGTGGTACGACTACGTGGCCGGCAAGTGGGTCGAGGCGATCAACCTTCCGACCTTCACCGTGTCGGCCGTCACGGCCGGGCCGATGGGTGAACTGTACGCCGGCACCGCCGGACAGGGCATCTTCACCTTCGTCGACGGCAACTCGGACGGCAAGCTCGACACCTGGCACCAGGTGGCGGCGATCGTCGCGAACGCGGTGATCCAGGACCTCGTGGCCTCGCCGACCGGCGAACTGTTCGCGGCCACGTACGGGTACGGCATCCTGTACTCGATCGACGGCGGCAAGTGCTGGATGCGCATCAACCGCGGCCTGGAGAACCTCTACACCTACGCCATCGAGCGGAGGAGCGACGGCATCCTCTTCATCGGCATCTGGGCCGACGGCAAGGGCGGCGTCTGGCGGTCCGTCGACAACGGGCGGTCGTGGCAGTACATGGCGCTCGGCAATCGCCAGATCATCTCGCTGGCCATCGACCCGAACAACGAGAACGTGATCTACGCCGGCGCGAACCTCGCCGGGGAAGGTGCGCTCTTCCGCTCGACCGACGGCGGCGTCACGTGGCAGCAACTGAACGGCGTGATCACGCCGGTCTGGTCGATCGAGATCGATCCGAACGACTCGGATGTGATCACGGTCGGAACGCTGGGCGCGGGCATCTTCCGGTCCTGGAACCGGGGATCGACGTTCCAACTCTTCGGAAATCCGGCGACCGGGCTCGACAACGGTTACGTGTACGATCTGCAGTACGGCCCGGCGCCCGGTCCGTACGCCGGCCAGCTCTTCGCGGGCACATCGCGTGGCGTATACCGCTACAACACGTCCACCTGGCGTTGGGAACTCGTCGGCACGGGCAGCGAGACGTTCGACGTGCGGACCATCGCGTTCGTGGGATCGAACGTGTTCGCCGGCACCTGGGCAACGGGCGTGCTCAAGTACGACCCGGTCCACGAGATCTGGGTGGACGCCGGCTTCGGCACGCTCCCGGTGGTGGCGTTCGCGGTCGTCGAGGCCACGCAGACGCTGGTCGTCGGAACGAACGGAGCCGGCCTGTACCTCGGAGAGAACCTGGCCGACGAGACCTCGACCTCCACGTCGAACGAACCGGCACCGGGTATGTCCGAGATCCCCGACGGCTTCCGGCTCGACGCGGCCTATCCGAACCCGTTCAACCCGCGGACGACGATCCCCTATCGGCTCGACGCTTCGACCGACGTGCGGCTGAACGTGTTCGACATGCTGGGTCGGCGGATCGCCACGCTGGTCGAGGGCTTCCAGGCCGCCGGTGAGCACGAAGTGGTGTTCGACGCGGCATCCGTTCCGAGCGGAACCTACATCGTCCGGCTCGAAACCGCCGCCCGATCGGCCACCCGGATGGTGACACTCCTCAAGTGATCCTGAAGACCCCGGAGTCCCGGCGGCGCGCCGGGATCGAGGCGGCCGCCCGGGACTCCGGCGCGGCCGCCTCGTCGTTTCGTCTCAAAGAGGGACGGCCCGGTCCTTGCATTCCGCCCGATATCTCCCCTCGGACGATCATGCCTTCCGCGTCGCGCTGCCTTTCGACACCCGACCGCCTTCGATCCTGGCTTGCCGCAGGCGCCGTATGCCTGTTGGGCGTCGCGCCCGTTGCGGCGCAGGTCGAGCCGGGGGCCGTCGACGACCGACACACCGTCGGGCCGGGTCCGGCCCTCCACGTTTCCGCTCCCGGCGTGCTGGGGAACGACCCCGGCAGCCCCCTCTACGCCGTGCCGGTCACCCGCCCGCAGCACGCGCAGACGTTCGAACTGGCTCCGGACGGTTCGTTCGTCTACACGCCGCTGCCCGGCTACTCCGGCACCGATTCGTTCTCCTACTCGGCCGTCTTCGCGGGCGGAGTCGTCCGGACCGCGACGGTTGCCCTCACGGTCGCGGTCCAGTCCGATCCCCGGCTCGACGAGGCGGTCGTCGTGGGCCTGACGGCCGACTACGGGGACGGCAGTCAGAGCACCCTGGCGGTCTCGCGCCTCATCGCATCCTGGAGTCCCGATTTCGTCGTCTCCCTCGGCGACAACAACTACGAGGTGGGTGCCGCGGAGACGCTGGATCGGAACATGGGCGAACCGTACGGGCGATGGATCTTCCCGTACCGCGGCGTATACGGGCCCGGCGCCTCGGACATCAACCGGTTCTTCCCGCTGCTCGGAAACCACGACATGGATACCGAGCTGGGGCAACCGCTCCTGGATTTCGTCTCGCTTCCCGGCAACGAGCGGTATTACTCGTTCACGTGGGGTCCGATCGAGTTCTTCGTCCTCTCCAGCGATCCGCGGGAGCCCGGGGGGCAGTCCGTAACCGGTCCCCAGGCCACCTGGCTGCGGGGCGCGCTCTCGGCGTCCAGGGCCCCGTGGCGGTTCGTGCTGATGCACCATCCGCCCTACGTGTCGCGCAGCTGGGACGTGTCCTCGCTTCGGTGGCCGTTTCGCGAGTGGGGAGCCGATGCCGTCCTGTCGGCGCACGCGCACATCTACGAGCGGCTTTCGGTCGACGGCTTCCCTTACTTCGTGAACGGCGTGGGCGGCGCGGGCGTTTCGAGCTTCGCGACCATCGACCCGAACAGCGTCTTCCGGTACGATGCGGGCTACGGAGCGCAGCGCATCACGGCCGACGCGTGCGCGGCGAAGATCGACTTCGTTCCGCTCTCGAATCCGGGGTCGGTCCTCGATTTCCTGGTCCTGCGCAAGTGCGACAGCACGCGCCCCCACGCCGTCGAGGACGTCTACGACACGACGCAGGGCATCATGCTCACGGTCGATTCCCCCGGGGTCCTCAACAACGACCTCCTGCCGTCCAGCGGTCCGGTCTCGGTTCGCCTCGAACGGAGTCCCTCCCGCGCCGACCGGTTCTCCCTGTTCGCGGACGGTTCCTTCGAGTATCTCCCGCGGCCGGGATTCGTGGGCACGGACTCGTTCACGTACCGGGCCGATGCGTCGGGTCGCATTTCGGACGAAACCCTGGTGCGGATCGTCGTCGGCCCCGTGCACTCGTTCACCGGGGTGTGCTATTTCGTCGCGGACGACAGCGGAACCCCGTACGACACGTTCACCCGGCTCTCCGGCGACCGCGAACAGGTCATAGGTCCCACGGGAACCCTCTCGATCGAGGCCATCGCCGTGGAGCCGTACACGGGACGCGTATTCGCGGCCGACGGCGGCACGATCGGCCTGCTCGACCGGCTTACCGGTGCGTTCACGACCCTCGGAACGGCCGGCACGGCCCGCGGTCCGGAAGGCGCCGTGGCGCTCGGAGACCTGGACGGACTTTCGTTCGACCCGGCCACGGGATTCCTCTATGCCGCCACGTATTCCACCCGCTCGGCGTATCTCGTACGGCTGAACCCGGGCACCGGCTCGGTGATCGCCGGGGCGTTCGGCACGGGCAGCGACTACCTGCGCCTGCAGGGCCTCCACTCCGTGACCGACATCGCCATCCATCCGTCGAACGGAGACCTCTTCGCCCTGCAGGAGGACGGCAGCCGGTCGATGCTCTACCGGGTGGACCGGGCGACCGGCCAGGTGCTTTCGAGCGTCCAGCTCGCCACGAGCCGGCTCGAGGGCCTCGGGTTCGACTCGGCGGGCACCCTCCTGGCTTCGGAGGGCGACGACGGCTCGCGCGTGTGGATCGTCGACCCGGGGACCGGCGCCACGGCGCTCCGGGCCAGGATCGGCACCGGAAGCAACCAGGACTACGAGTCCCTGGACTGCCACGTGCCACCGACCTCGTCCACCGATCCGGGCACCGACCCGGGCACCGATCCGGGCACCGATCCGGAAGCCACGCCCTTCGAGGCGGTCTGCTACCTGGTGGCCGACGACGCGGGCACCGGGTCCCGCGACGTGCTCTCCCGGTTGGCCGGGTCTGCCGAGATCGTGATAGGCCCGACCGGCACCTCCGATGTGGAAGCCATCGCCGTGCATCCCGCGTCCGGGAAGATCTACGCGACCAACGGCGGAACGCTGGGGCTGCTGGATCCCGTGTCGGCGACCTTCACCGCCATCGGCCCGGCCGGCACCGCCGCCGGACCGGACGGCAATCTTCCGCTCACCGATCTCGACGGACTGGCGTTCGACCCGGCCAACGGTCACCTCCTCGCGACGACCTTCTCCTCGAGTTCGGCCTTCCTCGTGCGCCTCGATCCCGCCACCGGCACGGTCGTTCGCGGCGCGTTCGGCGGCGGCGGTGACTATCTGCGCCTCCAGGGGCTCACCGGCGTGGACGATCTCGCCATTCACCCGGCGTCGGGCACGCTGTACGTGCTCTCGCCGGGGCGCGACACCTCGATCCTGTCGACCGTGGACAGGACCTCCGGAACGGTAACGGCTTCGGTGACGGTTGCCGTCGACGACCTCGAGGGCATGGGCTTCACGGAGGACGGACGCCTCCTGGCTTCCGAGGGCGGAGACGGCAGCCGGGTATGGGAGATCGTACCGTCGACCGGTGTCGCAACGTTGGTCGCCCGGGTGGGGGCAGGCCCCAACCAGGACTACGAAGCGCTGGATTGCCGCGTGCGACCGGCCGGAAACGGCTCCGGAAGCGGCACCACCGACCCCGGGACGGGCGAAACGGACCCGGGAGCCGGCGAAACCGACCCCGGAACCGGCGAAACCGACCCCGGCGATCCGGGCGAACCTCCTCCGCCCCCTGCCGACGTGTGTTATCTCGTGGCCGACGAAAGCCGCCTGGGCACCAGCGTGGACGTCCTCGTCGCCGTCACGAAGCAGACGAACCTGGAGGTCGTCATCGGCCCCACCGGCACGCTCGACGTCGAGGCGATGGCGTTCGACCCCTTCACCCGGCGGCTCTACGTCGTCGACGGCGCCGTGCTGGGGCTCGTCGACACGGCCACCGGCGTGGACACGCCGATCGGCGCAGCCGGCACCGCGCGCGGCCCGGCGGGTTCGCTCCCGGTCGGCGACATCGACGGCATCCGGTTCGACCCGCAGACCGGCCACCTGTACGGCATGGCGCGACGTTCGGGCGGAGCCGACGTGCTCCTCCGGCTCGACCCCGCCACCGGACGGGTCTGGCCCGACGCGTTCGGCCCGGGGATCGATTACCTGTCCCTGACCGGAGATACCGGGTTGCACATCGACGATATCGCCATCGATCCGGTGGACGGATCGCTGATCGGGATCGTCTCGGAACGCGACAGGCCTTCGTTCCTCGCGTCGATCGACCGCGCGACCGGCATCGTAACCCGTACCGTGACCCTGGACCTCGACGACGTGGAAGGTCTGACCTTCGATGGCGACGGCACGCTGATCGGATCGCTGGGGAGCTACGGCCGCGCGATCGTGCGCATCGACCGGCAGACCGGGCGGACCTCGCTGCGAACCGACCTCGGCGCCTCGGGAACCCGCGACTACGAGTCGATCGATTGCCTGACGAACCAGCCCAACACGATCGCCGGCCGCGTGGCGACCCCGGGACACGACCAGGATCTCACGGTCGGCCTCTATCGCGACGTCGACGGCGACGGCCTGCTCCGTTCCGACCGTGACGTGCTCCTGCAGCACGGCGCCCCCGACGCGTCCGGAGTCGCGCGCTTCGTGACCGTTTCGAACGGCAACTTCCTGGTAGCCACGCTGCGCGGCAGCGTGCCCGACCGGATCTCGGTCACTCCGCTCCGCGTGACGGGCTTCGGAGAATCGGCCGAGGTCGAGTTGCCGGCCATGGCCTCGGCCACGAGCACGGAAGTGTCGGCGCTTCCCCACGCGGTGACGCTGGCCCCGGCGTGGCCCAACCCTTTCAACCCGACGACCCGCATCGCCTTCTCGCTGCCTACCGCTTCGGAACTGCGGCTGACGGTCCACGACCTGCTCGGCCGCGAGGTCCGGATCCTTGCCGACGGCACGCTGCCGGCGGGCCGGCACGAAACGGTGTTCGAGGCGTCGGGACTGCCCAGCGGAATCTACCTGGTGCGCCTGTCCGCCGGCTCCGTCGTCACGACGCGCACCGTGACCCTGGTCAAATAGCCGGCACGAGCCACGATTCCGGCCGGAACCCCTCGAATGTTCGGGCTCCGGTCTTGATCGTGACGGCGTCATCCGGCATCGGGATGGTCTCGAGCACGCCGGCGTACCCGACCTCGTCCGGAGGCATGGGATTGGGTTCCGCCCAGGTCGTTCCGCGCGTCGTGCGCATCACGACGTGGTCCCCGGACCGCCCGAGGACCCACGAGCGATCGAGCGGCACCTTTCCGAACGGCGTATCGAGCACGTACGTCGGGATCGAGAACCCGGTCGCGTACCCGCGGATCGAAGCCATCAGTGCCATGCCTTTCTCGATGGACGTGCGGAAGGGCGCCGTGCCCCCGATCAGCTGGGCCTGGTACAGGTAGTACGGCCGCACGCGCGCCCTCACGAGCGCGGCGAACAGGCCGCGAAGGGTCTCCCGGTCGTCGTTGACACCCTTCAGCAGCACCGTCTGGTTGCCGACGGGCACACCGGCCCGGAGCAGCCGGTCGACGGCCGCCGCGGCGTCGGGCGTGACTTCCTTCGGGTGGTTGAAGTGGGTGTTCAGCCACACCGGGTGATAGCGCGAGAGCACCTCGCAGAGCTCGGGCGTGATCCGGTACGGCAGTTTGACCGGCATGCGGGAGCCGAGGCGCACGATCTCCACGTGGTCGATGGCGCGCAGCCTCGACAGCAGCCACTCGATCTGCCGGTCGCCGTAGGTGAGCGGATCCCCGCCCGTGAGCAGCACGTCGCGGATCTCCGGGTGCGCCGCGATGTAGTCGACCGCCTCCTGGAGCTCGCGGCGGTTCATCATCTGCTCGGCGTCCCCGACGAGCCGCTTGCGCAGGCAGTACCGGCAGTAGATCGCGCACTCGGTGGTGACGCAGAAGGCCACGCGGTCGGGATAGTTGTGGATCAGGTTGCGCACGGGCGAGTGCGCAACCTCCTCCAGCGGGTCGACCACGCCGACGATGTCGGCATCCAGTTCCGACATCGTGGGAACGACCTGGCGCCGAACCGGGCAGGCCGGGTCGTCCGGATCCATCAGCGAAGCGTAATACGGCGTGACGTTCCAGCGGAACACGCTTCGGGTCTCGTGCACCGCCCGTCGCTCGTCCTCGGTCGGATGCACGACACGCTCCAACGCTTCCAGCGAGTCGATGCGGTTGCGCATCTGCCATCGCCAGTCGGTCCATTCGGCCGGGCGGTCGGTACGGCTGGGGTCTGGTGCAGACATCTCGAGTCTCGGGAAGAATGCGTACGCCTCAGGCGCCGGGCGCGATCCGCGCGAGGGCCTCGCCGAGCACGTCGGCCAGGAAGTCGGGATACGTGCGGCCCGACAGCTCGGCCAGGATCGCGAACGTGCCCTCCGGGTCGAACGTCGGAAGCGGATTGATCTCCAGGAACCAGGGCCGGCCCTCCCGGTCGACCCGGAAGTCGACGCGGGCGAAATCGCGGCACTCCAGCTTGGCAAAGATCCGCAGCGCGAACCGCTCGAGGGTTCGTTCCAGGACGGAATCGAGGCTCCCGGCAAGCGACCAGGGACCCGACGGGCACTCCAGACCCCGTCGATCGAGCGCGTGAAGCCCGATTCCCGTCGCTTCGTCCACCGCCCGCTGGAGCACGGGGAGCGCGCGCGGCGGGCGGTGCCCGACGACGGCGACCGTGAATTCTCCGCCCCCGCCGATGAACGGTTCCACCAGCACATCCTGCTCGTAGACGCCGGCAAGGCGGTCCACCGCCTCCCGGAGCGCCGCCGGATCCTCGACGCGGTTGCGTCCGTCGATGCCCTTCGCCGAACCTTCGTACCTCGGTTTCACGAAGAGCGGAAAGGGCCCCGGTAGATCGTCGTATTCGATCTGCGACGCCGTCCCGTAGATCCGGTAGGGGGGCGTCGGCACGCCGGCCGCGACGGCCAGGTCCTTGGTCCACGCCTTGTCGAGGCTCAGCGAGAGCGTGACGGCATCGGAGCCGACGAACGGTATACCCGCCATCTCGAGCAGGGTGGGCGCCCAGCCTTCCCGGTTGCGCGATCGGAAGCCTTCGGCAATGTTGACTGCGGCGTCCAGGCCGGTGTCGGCGCCCAGGCGCCAGAGGTCGTGCGGCGTGCCGACGCGCACGGGGACGTGGCCCAACCACCGCAGGGCCTCCTCCAGCGCCACGACCGTGTCCTCCGGTTCGTTCTCGGCGTCGGCGTCGAAGGGATCGCCCGGCCGCCAGGGCCAGGCATCGAAAAGGTCGAATACGAGGCCTACGCGCATCTCGGGCCGCGGGGTATCGTCGCGTGCGGTATCATGGGGCGCCTGCAACGCCCCGGTGCCATGTCCCGATCCCTCGTCTTCCTGTTTGCCGTCGCCCTCGTTTCCGCGTGCGCCCGCACACCGGAACCCGTCCCGTTTCCCGGCGGCCGCCTCGTGGACCTGAGCCACGCCTACGACTCCACGACGGTCTACTGGCCGACCGCCTCGGGCTTCGAGCTCACCGCCGATTTCCACGGCATGACCGAGGGCGGCTGGTATTACGAGGCCAATACCTTCCGTTCGGCCGAACACGGCGGTACCCATCTGGACGCACCGATCCATTTCGCGGAAGGTCGCTCCACGGCCGACGAGATCGCCCTCGAGCGCCTCGTCGCTCCGGCGGTGCTGCTCGACGTGTCCTCCGCGGCCGGTGCCGACCCGGACTACCTGGTATCGGTCGCCGACCTGGTTGCGTGGGAAGAGCGCAACGGGCAACTGCCCGACGGATCGATCCTGATCCTGCGCACGGGTTTCCACGAGCGCTGGCCCGACCGGGCGTCGTACATGGGCACCGACGAGAGGGGTCCCGAGGCGGTCACGAAGCTGCATTTCCCGGGTCTTTCGCCCGAAGCCGCCGAGTGGATCGTCGCGAACCGGCGCATCGCCTCCGTCGGCATCGACACTCCGTCGATCGATCACGGGCAGTCGAAGGGCTTCGAATCGCATCGCATCCTGTTCGATGCGGAGATCCCGGCCTTCGAGAACGTGGCCAACCTGGGCGACTTGCCCGAAACCGGGTTTCACGTCATCGCCCTGCCGATGAAGATCGCGGGCGGGTCGGGAGGGCCGCTCCGCATCGTGGCGGTCGTGCCCTGAGCCGGCTCAGGCTACCGCCACGTTGCGGATGAAGCGCCGAACCGAGAGCAGGGATCCGAGCCATCCGAGCGCGACGCCGGCCCCCACGACCGTTCCCATCGCGACGGGGAGGAACGCATCCCCGAGGTGAAGCTCAGGCACCCAGGCGACGATCGACTCGACCGCACCCCAGAGCAGGCCGGCGGCGATCAGGCCCGCGACGAATCCCTGCGCCGCGCCCTCCACGAGGAAGGGTCTGCGTATGAAGGCGTCCGTCGCGCCGACCAGTTTCATCGTGCGGATCAGCAACCGCCGGGCGTAGATGGTAAGCCGGATCGTGTTGGCGACGAGGAATATCGACGCGAGGAGCACGACGAAACCGATGCCCGCGCCGAAGAAGGTGATCAGGCGCAGGTTGCGCTGCACGGCGACGAGCAGGGCCTGGTTGTACTGCACTTCGTCGACCCGCGGAATCCGTTCCAGTCGATCCTTGAGAGCGGAGAGGCTGTCGGGGTTGGCCCACGCCTGCCGGAACTGGACGCGGATGGACGGCGGCAGGAACGGGCGGTCGAAGAAGGCCTCCGCACCTTCGCCGAACTCCCGCCGGAAGATCTCCACTGCCTCGGCCTTCGAAACGTACCGGGTGGAGACGACGGCCGGGTGAAGCGCCAACCGGCGTTCCAGCGACTGGCCGGTCATGTCGTCGGTATCCACCTCGAGAAAGATCTCGGCCTCGCCCACGCGTTCGCGCAGCCACTGCGCGACCTGGGCAGCCTCGAACCCGATCACGAGCACGGTTCCGACGAGCAGGAGAGAGACCGCCATGGCGCTGGTCGACGCGAACGCGGCGAACCGCGCCCTCGCCAGCCCCTTGAGGCCTTCCCGGATACTGTACGGAAGAACGGCCACGCGCAGTCGGTCGGTTTCGGTCGGTCGTCGAAGATACGCCGGTCAGCGCACGACGACGACCGGACGGGCCGGCGCCACGGGGATGCCACCCTCGCCCGAGAGCCGGATCCACCACCGGCCGACCGGCAGCGACGAGACGTCGAGAGTCAGGAAGGCTCCTTCCGCTTCGAAAACGAGTGCCCGCGCCCGTCCCAGGACGTCCACGGCTTCGGCCCTGCGCACACCCTCGGCCCGGACCCGGACGAAACCGCTCGCGGGATCGGGATGGATCTCCACCGGGACCGGATCCGGCCCGACATCGACTCCCACGGAGCCTGCCCGGTCGGGCAGGATGCCGCGCGCCGCGAACGCCCGCTCGAGGGCGGCCCGATAGGCTCCTCCGTATCGGTCGAGATCGGCGGCGAGCACGGCCCCTGCCGCGGTTTCGAGCGTCGCGCGCGCCGGCCGCAGCCGGCGCACGGCATCGGCCGCCAGTCGGTCGGCGACGTCGGCCCCGAGTTCCGTGCGCACGTCCCACAACGTGGAGCCCCAGATCATGCCCCACACGTAGACGGCCGCCGTGTTGAGCCATATGGTCTTGCACTTGCCGTCCGTCTCCACGAACCGCGTGCAGACGCCGTACTTGAGCTCCTGCTGCGGCTGTCCGTCCCGCCAATTCCAGGTCACCGGGTCGGTCGCCAGGGTGCGCACGTCGGGATCGTCCCTCGGACCGACGCACTCGTATCGCGGGGTGCAGGCCTTCCAGTACTCTCCGATACCCGGGTCGTCGGTAAACGTGGCGGCGAAGTAATCGGCGAACCCCTCGCTGACGGCACGCGCCGGAATCGTGGACGTCGTATCCACGACGAAGCCCAGCTGCGCAGCCACCAGGTGGGCATATTCGTGGTAGATGATATCGTCCTCGCGGGCCGCGTTGCGCGTATAGGTATCGCCCAGGCGGAACTGCAGCAGGTGCCGGGCCGGATCGGCGAGCGCACCGTTGCCCGCCAGGTGGACCGCCGCGTCGGCCTGGAAATCCGGGTCTATGCCCATCCGGTCCCTCCAGAAGCGCCGCGCGACGCGATCCACGTGCCAGTAAACGTTGACCGCGTCGAAGCGGTCGCAGAACTCGAGCGACAGGGTGCAGCGCTCGGGGCCCTCGGGACCCGGTGCGTGCCGGAAGTCGGGGGTGGAGCCGACGGCCGCCAGGGGCGCGCCCGGCTCGATCCGTGTACTGCGCACACGCACGTACCGACCGTCGAGCCGCAGACCGTCGCCGTGCAGTCCGACCAGGGCCACCTCTTCGTGGGTTCCGTGGCTCGGGTCCTCGGGATACGCATAGCCGACGCCTTCCGTCGTCCGGCGGTCGGGCGCTCCGGAGAACGCGACGAGGGCCGCCAGCACCGCCGAAGTCGTGGCGCCGCGCACGGATCAGCCCGTGCTCTCGAACCGGTTCGCCTCGCGGTTCTTCACGACCCGCTCCGGTTCGAAGATGCGGCCGTTCATGGCGAGCCAGACGCCTTCGGGCAGCGTCTGAACCGCGGCGAACGCGAAGCCGATGTTGAACTCGGCGTCCGTATGGCGGAATACGGCCGGGCTCAACGAACCGACGAGCACGATCGTGCGGCCCGCGAGTCCACGCAGCGCCAGCGCCGTCTCCACCATGGTATCGGTTCCGTGCGTGATCAGGACGCGCGGTTCGCCGCACGTGGCGACACGGTCGGCCACGAAGCGCCGGTCCTCGTCGGTCATATCGAGGGAATCCTTGCGCAGCAGCGTCTCCACGCGGTACTCGGCGGTCACTCCGCAGGCGCGCAGGATGCCCGAGATCGTCGGCTCCCCCACCTCGTACTCGCTGCGCGCGTCGAAGTACACCTTGTCGATCGTTCCGCCCGTCGTGAAGATCCGGATCGCCATGTCTGCCCACGTTTGGGGAGATCACGCCCGAGTTGCCGCGAGGTTCGCGTCGTGCACGGGCGAGCCGCCGACGAAGACCTCGCGCGCCGCGTTCGGGCGGAAGTGGTAGCACCACTCGTCCGGCGAATCCGCGTCGAGTACCACGAGGTCGGCGCGCTTGCCGACCTCCAGCGCCCCGCGGGAGTCCTCCAGGCCGATCGCTCGCGCCGCGTACCGGGTGGCACCCTTGAGCGCCTCGGCCGGGGTCAGCCCGTTCATCGTGCAGGCGAGGGTCAACGCGAGGGGCAGGTGCCACGACGGGGCCGAACCGGGGTTGAAGTCCGTCGCGACCGCCACGGCACACCCGGCATCCACGAACGTACGTGCCCGCATGGGAGGTTGGCGAAGGTACAGGGAGGCGATCGGAAGGGCCACGGCGACGGTCCCGGCCGCCGACAGGGCCCGCGCCCCGTCCTCTCCCGTGTACTCCAGGTGGTCGGCGCTGATCGCGCCGAGCTCGGCCGCCAGCCGGGCACCGCCTCCGTCGGCGAGCTGATCCACGTGCAGCTTGGGCCGCAGCCCCAGGCTGGCGGCAGCCCGCAGCATGCGCCGGGCCTCGTCTGCCGTGAAGGCGCCCTCCTCGACGAACACGTCGCAGAATCGGGCCAGGCCTCCTGCGGCCGCCGCCGGCACGATCGAACCGCACACCAGGTCCACGTAACCCCGCCGGTCGGCCGCGTATTCCGGCGGCACGACGTGCGCCGCCAGGAGCGTCGGAACGACCGGCACCGGTCCGTCGGCGTCCAGGGTGCGGTACACCCGGAGCAGCTTCAGCTCGTCGGCGAGGCTCAGCCCGTATCCCGACTTTGCCTCCACGGTCGTCACGCCGAGTCGGAGCATGCCTTCGAGGAACGAGCGAGACCGGGCTTCGAGCTCGGTTTCCGTGGCCTCCCGCGTGCGACGCATCGTGCTGCGGATGCCCCCGCCGGCGGCCGCGATCTCCTGGTAGGTCGCGCCCCGGGACCGGAGGGCGAATTCGTCGGCTCTCCATCCGCCGAACGCCAGGTGCGTGTGGCAGTCGACCAGCCCGGGGATCACGAGCCCTCCGTCGCATTCGAATTCCGTCTCCCCCGCGAAGTCCGCGGGAAGGGCGCGGTCCGGCCCGATCCACGAGATGACCCCGTGGCGCCACGCCACTGCGGCATCCCGCATCTCGCCGAGTTCGGCCTGGCCGACCGGGTCGGCGCACGTGACGAGTCGCGGGATGCGGCGAAGGACGGGCACGGCCGGTCAGTCTATTTCGGGAACGGCGTCGAGCAGGCCGCCGTCCTGAACCAGGGTCAGTGCGGGCACGAGATCCTCCTGGAAGAAGTAGTCCTGCTCCCGGTGCGGAATGCGTTCCCGGATGCGGCCGTGGGCCGCTTCGACGCCCCGTCCGGGCCGCAGCGGCGCCCGGTAGTCGAGCGCCTGCGCCGCGGCGATCAGTTCGATCGCCAGGACGTGTTCGACGTTCGACAGCACCTGGAGCAGCTTCACGGCCCCGATGGCTCCCATCGAGACGTGATCCTCCTGGCCGAGACTCGTCGGGATCGAGTCGACCGAGGCCGGGTGGCACAGCACCTTGTTCTCCGAGACCAGGGCCGCGGCCGTGTACTGCGGGATCATGAACCCCGAGTTCAGCCCCGTTTCGCGCATCAGGAGCTCGGGCAGCCCGTCGTGTCCCTCCAGCAGCAGGTAGATCCTTCGTTCCGAGATGCTCGCGAACTCGGCGAGCGCGATGGCCGCGAAATCCAGGGCCAGCGCCAGCGGCTGCCCGTGGAAGTTTCCGCCCGAGATGACCTCGTCCTCGAACACCAGCGGGTTGTCGGTCACCGAGTTGACCTCGGTTTCCATGACGCCTCGCGCATAGGCCAGCGCGTCCCGGCTCGCGCCGTGTACCTGCGGCACGCAGCGCAGGCAATAGGGATCCTGTACCTTGCCGCAGTTGCGGTGCGACTCGAGGATCTCCGAGTCGGCGAGCAGCGAGCGCACGTTGCCGGCGACCGTCGACTGGCCCGGGTGGGGGCGCACGGCGTGGACCCGGGGATCGAAGGGCCGGATGCTGCCCTGGAGCGCCTCGAGGCTCATCGCGGCCAGGAGGTCGGCGATCTTCTCGAGCCGCAGCGCCTTCCAGAGCACCCAGGCGCCGTAGGCGGCCATGAGCTGCGTGCCGTTGAGCAGCGCGAGCCCGTCCTTGGCCTGCAGGTCGATGGGCCCGAGCCCCTCGGCCTCGAGCACCTCGGCGGCCGGACGGGGTCCGCCGTCGGTCCAGAACGTGCCGTGGCCGAGCAGCGGAAGCGACAGATGGGCGAGCGGCGCGAGGTCGCCCGACGCCCCGACGCTGCCGCGGGACGGCACGACGGGCACGAGATCGCGCTCGAAGAAGGTCAGCAGGCGATCGAACGTCGACACCGACACCGCCGAATACCCGAGGCCGAGCGCATGCAGCTTCAGGCCGAGCATGACCCGGGTGATGTCGCGCGGAACCGGATCTCCGACCCCCACCGCGTGGGAGAGCACGAGGTTGCGCTGCAGGTCCTTCTGCCGTTCGGGCGCGATCTGGCGGTTGGCCAGCTTTCCGAACCCCGTGTTGATTCCGTAGAAGGTGCCCCCGGTCGCCAGCGCCCGCTCGAGCGCGGCGCGGGACGCTTCGACGCGGGAGGGGTCCGAGCGGAGCGCGGCGGCGCTGGCCGCCAGGTCGGCGTACAGGTGCGCGATGCGGATGCGGTTCAACGGCTCACCCCGTGATCATGGGCAGATCGACGTCGCGCTCGCGCGCGGTGGCGATCGCGTCGGGGTACCCGGCATCGGCATGCCGCATGACGCCCGTGCCCGGGTCCGCGGTCAGGACCCGCTCGAGGCGGCGGTCGGCCATGTCGGTCCCGTCGGCCACGCAGACCATGCCCGCGTGGATGGAGTACCCGATGCCGACGCCGCCTCCGTGGTGCAGCGACACCCACGAGGCGCCGCAGGCCGTGTTGAGCATGGCGTTGAGCAGCGGCCAGTCGGCGATGGCGTCCGAACCGTCCTTCATGCCCTCGGTCTCCCGGTTCGGCGAAGCGACCGATCCGGAATCCAGGTGATCGCGTCCTATCACGACGGGCGCCTTGACCTTGCCGTGTTTGACCAGCCAATTGAACTTCAGCCCCATTTCTGCCCGCTCGCCGTACTCGAGCCAGCAGATGCGGGCCGGGAGTCCCTGGAACTGGACCTTCTCTCCGGCCTTCCGGATCCAGCGCGCGAGCGCTTCCTTGTGCGGAAACGTCTCGAGTACCGCCCGGTCGGTCACCGCGATGTCGTTCGGATCCCCCGAAAGGGCGACCCAGCGGAACGGCCCCGAGCCCTTGCAGAACAACGGGCGGATGAATTCGGGTACAAACCCCGGGATGTCGAACGCCTCGTGCATGCCCCGGCGGTCGGCGACCTGTCCGCGCAGGTTGTTGCCGTAATCGAACGTCACGGCTCCCCTGCGCTGCAGTTCCATCATCGCTTCCACGTGGACGACCATGGAGTCCAGCACGGCCTCGTCATACCCGCCGGGATCCCGACGGCGGAAGGCGGCGGCCGTTTCCACGTCGTGGCCGGCAGGTACGTACCCGAGGCGGAGGTCGTGGGCCGACGTCTGGTCGGTGAGCGCGTCGGGCACGATGCCGCGGCGAACGATCTCGGGCAGCACGTCGGCGATGTTTCCGACCAGCCCCACCGAGAGGGCTTCCCGACGTTCCTTCGCCCCCATCACCCGCTCGATCGCGTCGTCGAGGTCGTCACAGTATTCGTCGCAGTACCCGGTGTCGACGCGGCGCCGGATGCGGGCGGGGTCGACCTCGACCGCCAGCACGACGCCCCCGTTGAGCGTCACCGCGAGCGGCTGGGCGCCGCCCATGCCCCCGAGCCCGGCCGTGACGACCAGGCGCCCTTCCATCGAACCGCCGAAATGCTGGTTCGCGCATTCGGCGAAGGTCTCGTAGGTGCCCTGCAGGATGCCCTGCGTTCCGATGTAGATCCACGAACCGGCCGTCATCTGGCCGTACATCGTGAGCCCGAGCGCGTCGAGCCGCCGGAATTCGTCGATCGTGGCCCAACGGGGCACGAGGTGCGCGTTCGCGATGAGCACCCGCGGGGCTTCCTCGTGCGTGCGGAAGACGCCCACGGGCTTTCCGCTCTGCACGAGCAGGGTCTCGTCGTTGCCGAGCCGGCGCAGCGTCTCGACGATTTTCGCGTAGGCGTTCCAGTCGCGGGCCGCCTTCCCGCCCCCGCCGTACACGATCAGCTCGTCCGGGCGTTCGGCCACCGCCGGATCGAGGTTGTTCATCAACAGGCGCAGCGCGGCCTCCTGGTGCCAGCCCCGGCAGGACAGGGTCGTACCGGTCGGTGCGTGGATCGGCGCGCGGGTCAGGGGTTCCATCGGATCACTCGAAAGTGGCCTTGAAGGCCTCGAATTCGCTCCTCAGTGCCGCCAGTTCGGCGCGAAGCGCCTCGATCTCCGATTCCAGGCGACCGGCGCGCTCCACGGGCGCGGGCGGCTCCTCGCCGGGTTCCGGCACCCCGGCGAACAGGTGCGCGCACCGGGCTTCCTTCTGGCCGGGGCGGCGCTCGAGCTGGATGGCCAGCGGTTCCTCGCGGGCCGCGAGATCGGCGAGCACGGCCTCGACCGACTCGACGGACTCGAACTCGAACAGGCGGCCCGAGCGGGACCGCAACTCGCCGGCGGTCTGCGGGCCCCGCAGCATGAGCAGGCCTAGCACCGCGCGGCGGGGGCGGTCGAGCTGGAGCGTCTCGGCCAGCGTGTGCCGGTACTTCACCGCCCGGGAGCCGGAGCCGGTCACCTGGCCTACCAGCCGTTTCCGGTACAGGCCGTCCAGGGCCGCCTGCACGGTCTCGTCGTCGAATTCGGTGACCGGGTCGCGGCCGGTCTTCTGGTTGCACGCCGCCACCAGGCCGTTCACCGTCATCGGGTAGTATTCGGGCGTCGCGAGTTCCTTCTCGACGAGCGCTCCCAGGACGCGGATTTCTTCGAACGTGAGTTCCATCGTCACGACGGCAGGTGGGACAGGGCGGATCCGGGCCCGGCTTCCATCGCATCGGGCCCGTCCCGGAAAATACGCGCCGCACGGGGCCGGCTGACGTTCAGATTCCCGACGCGATGAGCAACTCGATGTCGCGGTGCGGCATTCCGAACATCGTGGCAAGGCTCTTCTTCGTGAGGTGACGCCGGTAGACGTACGTGCCGCTTCGTAGCCCCACGTCGCGCCAGAGCGCCTCGTTGATCGAGCCGGCCTCGCCGATCTTCAGCAGGTACGGCACGAGCACGTTCGTGAGCGCGAAGGTCGCCGTGCGCGCCGCGTTGGACGGCATGTTCGGGATGCAGTAGTGGATTACGCCGTGCGCGACGAACGTCGGTTCGGAATGGGTCGTCGCCCGGCTCGTCTCGATACAGCCGCCCTGGTCGATGACCGCGTCCACGATCACCGAGCCGGCGCGCATGGCCATCACCATGTCCTCGGTCACCATCACGGGCGCCCGCTGGCCGGCGGCCATCATGGCCCCGATGACCACGTCGGCGCGGCTCACGGCCTGCCGGATGTACTGCTCGGTCGCCATCGCGGTCGTGATGCGGCGATCGAGGTAGTGTTCCATGACGCGCAGCGCACCGAGGTCGTTGTCCAGCACGATGACGTGCGCGCCGAAGCCCAGCGCCGTGCGGGCCGCCCATTCCCCGACGACGCCGGCGCCCAGGATGACGACCGTCGAGGGCGGCACGCCGGAGATTCCGCCCAGCATGACCCCCTTTCCGCCCGCGCCCGACTCGAGGTAGCGTGCCGCGATCTGGACGGCCATGGACCCCATGATCTCGTGCATCATGCGCACGATGGGCAGCGAGCCGTCCGAGTCGCGGATGAACTCGAAGCCGATGCCCGTGATGCCGAGGTCCATCAGCCGACGCAGGAAATCCGGTCGCGTGCCGCCCAGGTGGAGGGCCGACACGAGGGTCTGCTTCTCCTGCAGGAACGGCCACTCCTCCTCCGACGGCGGTCCGACCTTGACCACGAGCTCGCTGCGGGAATACAGGTCGGCGGCGTCGGCGACGATGCCCGCTCCCACGTCGGAATACTCGCGGTCCTGGAAGTTGGCCTGCTCGCCGGCGGTGGCCTCCACGAACACCTCGTGCCCGTTGGCCACCAGCGTCTGCACGCCTGCCGGGGAGAGCGCGACGCGGCGCTCCTCGTTCGACAGTTCGCGGGGCACGCCGATGCGGAACGAGCGGTGACGCTCGCCCACGAGGGCTCGCTTTTCCATCGTGAGCAGCCCACGCTCGATGGCGGTTCCCTGCAGGGCCGGCACTTCCATGCCGAGATCTCGTCTTGTTCCGTGCGCGCCCGATCGGCGCGAGCGGGCAAGTTCAGAAAAACCGGCCTGTCAAGCCACCCCGCGACGCAGGAAAGCGTACGGTACCCGGACGGCGGCTCCCGTCACGCCGCCCCGCCGCCGAGCCAGGCGTACAGGAGAACGGCGGCGGCGGCCGATACGTTCAGCGACTCGGTACCGCGCACGCCGACCGCTCCCGGAATCGTCACCCGGCCGGTGGACGCGCGCGACACGCCGGCGGAAACGCCGTTCGCTTCGGATCCGAGTACGAGCACGGCTCCGGAACCGGGCGACCAACGCGCGAGCGGTTCGCCATCGAGGTCGGCAATCCATACCGGGCGTCCTTCGTCCCGGAACGCCGACACGGCGGCCGCCAGGTCGGCCGCGCGGCGCACGTCCAGGTCGAACAGGGCGCCCATGCTCGACCGCACGACCTTCGGCCCGTAGACGTCGGCCGTTCCGCCCCCCGCGACCACGGTGCGGCAGCCGAACCAGGCCGCGCTCCGCAGGATGGTGCCCACGTTGCCCGGATCCTGCACCCCGTCGAGCGCCAGCACCGGGACGCCGCCCGGAACCGGTCCATCGACCCCGGGCGGAATGGGACACGCCGCGAGCACGCCCTGGGGCTGTTCGACGTCGGCCAGCCGCGCGAGCACGTGTCCCGGGACCGCGTATACGGGGCATCCCAGGCGCCGCAGCAGGCCCGCGATCGCCGGTTCCACGACCCGGTCCGCGTCCACGACGCAGTCCACGAGGGGCGCTCCGGCCTGCAGCGCCGCATCGACCGCGCGCACGCCCTCGAGCACGAACTGTCCCAGTTCGTCGCGGCCCTTGCGGCGCGCCAGGGAGGCGATCTCCTTGCGACGTCGATCGGTCAGCGGGTTCATGGGGGTGCCCGGCAGGCGAAGATTCGAATCGCGCCCCCTCGCGCCCGACGCCGGGAGGCGGTACTTTCCGACCACGGGGCGCAAGATACGCGCCCGTCGAAGACGGCCGTGTCGGCCCTCCGGGAACCTCCCCGTCTCCAGTGATCCACCCGTCGCGCGGCCTTCGCGGCCGCAGCCCCCGATGACCACGTTCAAGCGCAACGTATACGAACGCGCCGTCTACCAGGAACCCGCACCCATCCGCGACAACGAGAACCCGTTCGAGGCGATGGTCGAGCGCTTCGACGTGGCGGCGAAGATCCTCGGGCTGGATCCCGGGCTGTACGAATACCTCGTCACCCCGTCGCGTATCCACATCACGGCCATTCCGGTCGTGATGGACGACGGTCGCCTGCGGGTATTCGAGGGCTACCGGGTCATCCACAACGAAATCCTGGGCCCGTCGAAGGGCGGAATCCGCTACGCGCCCGACGTGCACCTGGAGGAAGTGAAAGCCCTCGCGGCGTGGATGACGTGGAAATGCGCGCTCGTCAACGTGCCGTTCGGCGGCGCGAAGGGCGGAGTGATCTGCAATCCGAAGGAAATGAGCCCGGGCGAACTGGAGCGGCTCACCCGTCGCTACACCGCCAACATGATCGACGTGTTCGGACCGGACAAGGACATCCCGGCCCCGGACATGAATACGAACGAGCAGATCATGGCATGGATTCTCGACACGTACTCGATGCACTCGAGGCGTACCGAGAACGCGGTGGTCACCGGCAAGCCCATCATTCTCGGGGGATCCCGCGGACGACGCGAAGCCACCGGCCGGGGCGTGATGACCGTGACGCTCGCCGCGATGGAACGCCTCGGAATGCGTCCCGGCGACTCTACGGTGGCGGTCCAGGGATTCGGAAACGTCGGCTCGATCGCGGCCCAGCTCCTGCGCGACCAGGGCTGCCGCATCGTGGCGATCTCGGACGTCACGGGCGGATACCACAACGCGGGCGGCATCGACATTGACGCGGCGATCGCGTACGCCGCTGCCCACGGAAACACGCTCGAGGGATTTCCCGGCGCCGAGCCCATCACCAACGACGAGCTGATCACGTGCGCGTGCGACGTGCTGGTGCCCGCCGCCAAGGAGGACCAGGTAACGCGTCACAACGCGCCGAACATCCAGGCGAAGATCATCGCCGAGGGCGCCAACGGCCCGACCACGCCCCGCGCCGACGACATCCTCAACGAACGGGGCATCATGGTCATCCCGGACATCCTCGCCAACGCCGGCGGCGTGACGGTGTCGTATTTCGAGTGGGTGCAGGATCGCCAGGGGTACTTCTGGACGACCGAACGCGTCAACAGCCGTCTGGACCGCATGATGCGGACCGCCTTCGACCAGGTCTTCGACGTCGCGCAGAAACACGACGTCTCCCTGCGAATCGCCGCCTACGTGGACTCGATCCGGAAGGTGGCCGACGCGCTTCGCCTGCGCGGCATCTACGCCTGATCCCGGCATGTGCGTCACCCGCCCGGCTCGAATCGCGCTCCTGATCGCCGCGGCCTGTGCGGCCCCGGCGAATGCCCAGGAGTCGAACGCAGGGGTCCTGGGCGCGCTCGTCGCCGAGTGTCTCTCCCCGGTCGCGGGCGATGCCGCATCGATCCGTTTCGAGGGCCTCGACGCCTACCCGTTCCTTCGATCGGCCGCGTACGACGCATTCCGTGAGGCGGGTGTCACGGTCTGGGCCGCGGATGCGGAGAACGGTGTCGGGCCCCGGGTATCGACCGTCGCCGAGCACGTGGAAACGGCGTACGCTGCCGTCGGTCGCGGCTCCGTGCGTCGGACGCTGACCCTGCGGCTGCGCACCGTCGTGACGGCCGAGGACGGTCGGATCGTGCGTGACGAGCCCTGCGAGCGCTCGGTCCAGGACGTGGTTCCGCGCTCGGCGCTGCCCTCCCTCGAGGACCCGGCGTTCCCGTCGACCCGGGCCGAAGCGGCACCCTCGGGGTTCGTGGGAAGGATCCTGCGCCCGGCCGTAGTGGTCGCCGCCTCGGCCGCGGGGGTATTCCTGTTTTTCTCGCTGCGAAGCCGCCGGGCGAACGACGGATCATGAAGCAGCGGCGACCCTGCGCCCGGATCCTGCTCCTGGCCGGCTGGATCGCCGCCTGCGCCGTCCCCGTACCGCCTTCCGGGGGACCGCCGGATACCGACCCGCCCGGCCTGGTTTCCAGCGAGCCGGCCGACGGGGCGGTCGGCGTACGCACGGATCGGGTCGTCCTGCGGTTCGACGAGTACGTGGACGAGCGTTCGATCCCGGGCGCCCTGTCCGTAACCCCCGCGCCGTCCAGACCCCCGGACGTACGGTTCGGCGGGCGGGAGGTTGAACTGCGTTTCCGGGAGCCGCTTCGCGATTCGACCACGTATATCCTGACGATCGACACCGCCTTCCGCGACGCGCACGGCGTAGCGCTCGAGGCTCCCCTGCGCATCGCCTTTTCCACGGGCGACACCATCGACCGGGCACGCATCGCCGGACGCGTGGTGGAGTGGGATCGCGGTGCCCCGGCCGCCGGCATCGACGTGTTCGCCCACGAAGGCGGCACCGTGCCGACCGACGCGGACCCGGCGTACCGCACGCAGACGGATCGGGACGGGGCGTTCGCGTTCGCGTACCTGCCTGGCCGACCGTTTTCGATAGTCGCGGTCCGGGACGCCAACCGCAATCGCCGGATCGATCCCGGCGAGTGGGTCGGAGTCTCGCCCACCGGGACCGTGACCGCCGATACCGCCGCCGCTCCCGTCGACGAGCCCTGGGTCCTCGCGCCCCGGGACGAGACGCCCCCGTCCGTGCGTCGCGTCGACGCGCTGTCTGACCGACGCCTTGCCGTCCGGTTCACCGAACCCGTGGTGCCGACGGTCGTGTCGGGAGGGGGCTGGACCCTGGCCGACACCACCGGCTCGAATCCCGTGGCCGTGCGGCGTGTCTACCGTACGGAGTCCGATCCGCGGACGCTTCACCTCGTGACCGATCCGATGCCGCGAATTCCGCTGCGGCTCGAGGCCGACCGCGCGGCCGTCGACTCGGCCGGAACCCTGCTTGCCGCCTGGAACGGACTTTTCGTGCCCTCGGCGGATCCCGACACGTTCGTCGTGCGTCTCGTTCGCGTCGATGCGGACAGCCTCGTCGTGGACGGATCGGCGCGTGTGGAGGGTGCGCTCCGCCTGGCCCCTGGCTCCGTGCCCACGCTGCGTTTCGACCACGGCCCGGATCCCGGACTTCTGCGCTCGGCGCTGCGTGTCACCGACGAGGCCGGATCCACGGTCCCGTTCGACGTCGAGAGCGACGACGGCACCGCGTGGCGCATCCGCACCGACATCCCGGGGGGCTGGCGACTGGCCTGGCGCGATTCCACGGACATTCTGCTGGGGCCCGACTCCCTGCACCGCTATGTCCCGGCCGACGAAACCGACCTCGGCGAACTGTCCGGTGTCGTCGCGGCCCCCGACAGCGTCGTGGTACACCTCGTGCCCGGGGTCTCGACCCGAGAGCCGATACGTACGGTCAGACCGGATCGAGCCGGCGCCTTCACGTTCCGGCGGCTTCCCGGCGGCGGGCGGTACCGCCTTCGCATTTTCGCCGACCTCGACGGGGACGGACGGTGGAGCCCGGGTACCGTATCGCCCTGGGTGAGACCCGAGCCGCTCGGATGGGGTCCCGAAACCCCGGCGGTGCGTGCCCGTTGGGATACGGTGGTCCCGGACACGCTGCGATTCGGGGCGCCGCCGCCGGCCGAACGCACCGAAACCCTTCGCCGCGATGGTCCCGATTCCCGGATGTGACCCGCTGCTCAGCTCCGCGGCCATGCGGTCGGCCGATCGCCGAACGATCGGGGAGTACGGAATTCCGGGCCTCGTGCTCATGGAATCGGCCGGACGGGCGGCGGCCCGGGCCCTGTCGGAGCGTTGGACCGTGGGACCGGGAACGCGGGTGACGGTGGCGTGCGGCCCGGGAAACAACGGCGGGGACGGATTTGTCGTTGGCCGTGTGCTGCACGCACGCGGGGCCTCGGTGACCGTGGTGGTCGCCGGCGATCCGGAGCGGTATTCCGTCGAATCGGGGGTGCACCACCGCGCCCTGCGCCGACTTGCCGAGGAAGACCCCGCCCACCTTACGGTCGTTTCCGCGACCGAGGCCCTCGGATCGACCGGTTTCGACCGTGCAGACCTCGTGGTCGACGCGCTGCTCGGCATCGGGCAGAGCTCGGCGCCGCGCGGTGCGGTGGCCGACCTCGTGGGGCGCATGAACGCCTCCGGACGCCCGATCGTGGCCGTGGACGTACCCACCGGGCTCGACTCGGACACGGGCGTCGCTTTCGACCCGTGCGTACGGGCCACGCTGACGGTCACCATGGGCGCGGCGAAGGTAGGCATGTTCCTGGCCGACGGTCCGTCGGTCTGCGGCGACACGGTTTCCGTGGAAATCGGCATCCCCGCGTCCGTGGCCGCCGGGGAGGCCGTCGCCTGGCGCACGACGGACGCGGCCGTACGAGCCCTGCTGCGGGCCATGCCGCGACGCGATCACAAGTACGCCTCGGGGCCCGCGCTGGTCGTCGGCGGATCGCTCCGCTATACGGGTGCGCCGGTGCTGGCCGCTCGCGCCGCCGCGAGGGCCGGCGCCGGGTATGTCCTCTGCGCGGCACCCGAGCGCGCCGGCGACCGGATTGCGCCCTCCATCCCGGACGTTCCGTTCGTGGGCCTTCCGCAGACGGAGGACGGATACGCGGACGGCGTCACGGCCGCCGACGCGGTCCTCGAGCGGGCCGACCGGGTTCGGACCCTGCTCGTCGGGCCCGGCCTCGGGCGTGGACCGACGGTCACGACGTTCGTGCGTTCGCTCCTCGAGCGCTGGCGCGGCCCGGCGGTCGTCGATGCGGACGCGCTCAACGCGATCGACGGGGCCTTCGCCGCCAGGCATGCCGACGGACGCTGGGTGCTGACTCCCCACGCGGCCGAGTTCGAACGGCTCGGCGGATCGACGGAGGCGGCGGTTCCGCCCACCGCCCGGGCCGCGGCGGCATCCGACGCGTGGCGGTCCGTGGTCGTGCTCAAGGGCTTTCCGACGGTCGTGGCTCCCCCGGGGTCGGCGCCGTACGTGGGGGCAACCGGCAACCCCGCCCTGGCCACGGCGGGAACCGGCGACGTGCTGGCCGGTCTTTCGGTCGGATTGCTGGCCCGATCCCTCGCACCCGCCGAGGCGGCCGCGGTCGCCGTGCACCTGGGCGGTGCCGCGGCCGATCGGTACGCATCCCGCTGCGGTCGGGCATCGATGACCGCCACCGACCTCCTCGCCGAACTGGGCCCGGTTCTGCATGAACGCTTCGACTGACCGGTGACGAGCCCCTCCACGCCTTCTCCGCACCGTGACCTGGTCGCCGCCGCGCTCTGGACCCTCGGGATCGGCATCGCGGTCGTCCTGCCCGGATCCTACATTCCCGGCACCGGCCTGGACGTGGACAAACTCGTTCACTTCGCGATGTTTTTCGGATACGCGGTGTTGTGGGTGCGGGCACTTCGCCCGCGCGTGCGCCGCCCTTGGCTCTGGGTTCTCGTGACCGGCGTCGTGTACAGCGTCGGAACCGAACTGCTGCAGACCTGGCTGCCGGACGAACGGTTCGGCGATCCGTACGACGCGTTGGCCGACGTCACCGGGCTCGTTCTCGGCCTGCTCTTCGCCGCCCGGCACGGGCGTAGCCGTTCGAGGGGCACGCGTTACTGACCCTTCGGGCGGCGGAACCACGCCCGCGAGCCGGGGGTTGATTAACACGAAATTCCCGGGACAATATCCCCGGAAGTCGCGGCGTTGTATATTCGACGCCCCTTTCCACGACACCTCACCGCTCCTGCCATGGCGCTCCGAAAAACCGAGAAAGCCGACCTCCGGACCCGGTACCCGCTGTACGTCGAGATCGGCCTCGTGGCCACCATCACGCTGCTCATCGTCGCGTTCCGCCTCGACATGCGCCCTGAGGGCGGTTTCGAGGTGACCATGCAGGAGCAGGAAGTCGTGCAGATGGAAGAGATCGTGCAGACGCAGCAGGAGCAGAAGCCCCCGCCGCCCCCGCGCCCGCCGGTGCCCGTCGAAGTCCCGAACGACGAGATCCTCGAGGACGACGACCTCGATCTCGACGCCTCGCTCGACCTCGACGCTCCGCTGGAGAACCTCCCGCCGCCTCCGCCGCCCCCCCCGTCGCAGGTCGAGGAGGAGCCCGAGCCCGAAATCTTCGTGATCGTGGAGCAGATGCCGGAACTCATCGGCGGTCTGCCCGAACTGCAGAAGAAGATCAACTATCCGGAAATCGCCAAGAAGGCCGGGGTTGAGGGTCGCGTGATCGTGCAGTTCGTCGTGACCGAGCAGGGTACGGTCGCCGACCCCGTCGTGGTGCGCGGCATCGGTGCCGGTTGCGACGAGGAAGCCATCCGCGCCGTTCAGACCGCCCGCTTCACGCCGGGCAAGCAGCGTGGCAAGCCGGTGAAGGTCAAGATGTCGCTTCCGATCACCTTCAAGCTGAAGTGATCTCGACGGCAGGACATTCGACGAGGGCCCCGGTGAGCGATCGCCGGGGCCTTTTTCGTTGACGGCGGAAACGAATCCTCCGTTCTGGAGCGTTTCAGAATGCGAGAACCCGCCGCATCCCCCGACGTGGAGCCCGAAGAGAAGTCACCCCGCGTCGACGACCTCGTCGACCACCTCCTGCGCGACCAGGACTTCCTGCTCGCACGGGAGATCCGTCGCAAGGTGGACGAACTGAACCAGCTTTTCGTCCAGGCCCAGCGTCAGAAGCTGCGCATAGAAACCGAAGCGACCCGATTCGACGCGCAGGGCGCCGAGAAGGTGACGTACCTCGAGGTCAGGGTCTTCAAGCAGATCTGACCTCGGCCTCAGTACCGCGTCCAGGGGAAAGGCAAACCCCAGCGGAGCTGAACGAACGGCGTGACCCAACGGTCCGTCCCGGTCTCCTCGTCGGCGGTGGACGACACTCGGATTGCCCCCTCGAGAACGAGACCCGGCAGCGCCTCGTAGCCGATCTGCCCTTCGAGCAGCGTGCGTTTCACCAGCACGCCCTGGAGAATCGCCTGGTCGTAGCTGCCCGCGCGTTGATCGTAGGAACGTGTCGGGTCGGCCCCGTAGTTGACCCCCCCGGCATCACGCCCCTGCCGCGACAGCACCGCCGCCAGCGAGGTCGAGATACGCTCCGAGGGCAGCCACTCGATCCAGATCCCGTGTTCGATCGCGTTGGCTCCCCCGGGGAAGCCCAGCGGATCCCCGAAATGGGTGAAAGCGTCGATCTCCTCCTCGTGCGCATACGTATATGGCCGCACCCGGGAGAACTCGTACCGCGCCTGGAAGCCCGTGACGGGAAGATCGGCGACATGTGCGCCGGCCACCCACGCGAACTTGTTGCCCCACCACTGCTTGCCGACCTGCCCGAGACTGAGTTCGTCGAGCAGCAGTTCGCCGTACAGTCGCAGGCCGGCAACCGGAACCCAGGACAGGCTGGATCCCAGCATCGCGTTGTCGGGGCTGCCGCGATCGCGCTCGGCGGCACGCAGGAAGATCAGCGGGTTCGCGTAGGTCCAGTCGAACCGCTCGCGCACCTCCATCGTGTCCGTGGCGAAAACGACGCTTTCGAACAGGCCGAACTGCACCCTGCCGGGCAGCGCGAGGTCAAGCCGGTGCAGGGACCCGTACTTGCGTCGGCGTACCTGGTCCCCCGCGCCCGCCCCCGGCGCCTTGGTGGACGAAAAGCCCGCGAACAGGCTGGTGTACGACAGCCTCCAAAACCTCGCCCGAAGCTGGACCTGGTCGTACGGGGCCGCGTAGTTCGAGAGCGAAACGCTCGACATCGCGGGCCCCCAGCGCGCGTGGTCCCGACCGGCCCGGACCTCGAGGTATCGGGTGCGGAAACCCAGGACGCCCATGGCCTGGAACGCGTCGTACGTACCGCCTTTCTCGAGCGTCACCATGCCGTACCGGGGAGCCGAGCCGTTCCTGAACGCGGGTTCGACCACCCGTTCCTGGCCCTCCGTGAAGCGTGCCTCGAAAAAGAGGCCGGGGTCGACGTGGCCGCTTACGCGAAGTCCGCGCCGGTTCTGCATGACCGACGGCGTGTCGTCCGCCCCCCGGCCCGACGTCCGCACCCCCTGTCCCCACGCCGCGATCGCGATGGGGTTGACCCTGATCGCCCACTCTTCGGTCTCGGCCGACACGAGATCCCGTCCATTGCGGTACACCCCCGGAACGAGCCGGCCCAGCGCCGCCGCTCCGGGATGATCGAGGCGCGCGCGAAACCGGTCGAGGCGCCGTTGGTCGGCGGCCGACAGCGCTCCCCACGAGGCCTCGAGCGAGTCGAGCAGGGCCGCGGCCAGGGCACCCGAGAGCGGAAGCTGGCTCAACTCCGGCGCATGCAGACGACCCGCGGCCTGCTGCCTTTCCAGGAAGAGCTGGATCGGATCGTTGATCGGAAGCACGCCGTCCTGTCGGGCCCTGGCCGGGGCCGCGGCGAGCGAAAGCACGGCCACCACCGCGAACGCCCGGTGCGCGAGGAATCCGTTCATTCGCCGGCCCGACGCACGACGTCGCCCCCTTTCATGACCAGTACGACGTCACGAACGGCGCCAATGCGCTCGTCGGGCCGTCCGCGAACCGCAACCAGGTCGGCCAGGAGCCCCGGCTCGATGCGACCGCGATCCCGGAACCCGAGTACCTCGGCATTGACCGACGTCGCCGCGCGCAGCACGTCGATCGGCGCCATGCCGTAATCGACCATGAGTTCCATTTCCACCGCGTTGTCGCCGTGGTCGTACACCCCGACGTCGCCGCCCATGCCGATCGTGACGCCGGCCGCCAGGGCCAGCGCAAAGGTGCGTCGCTTGCGCACGATGCGCTCCGGCTCCGGGTCCACACCCTTCTTCCACCCGCCGTACTGCAGGATCGCGTCGCCCGCCGCCAGGGTCGGAAACCAGGCCACCCCGGCGTCCCGCATCCTCGCGAACGTCTCGGGAGTCGCCTCGTCCCCGTGCTCGATCGTACGCACTCCGGCCGCCACCGCCCTTCGCATGGCCTCGGGCGTAGAGGCGTGGGCCGCTACGGGCCGTCCGCTCGATGCCGCCGTCTCCACGATCGCACGCAATTCCTCCTCGGAGAAGGTCGGCGCCGCTTCCCCGGACGGGCCCCATCGGTAATCGGCGTATACCTTGACGACGTCGACGCCGCGTCCGATCTGGTCCCGCGTCACGCGAACGAGATCCACGCCGTCGGCCGGTTCCGCGCCCAGGGGCACGTCGAAATCGGGACTGAATCCCTTGGGACCGTAGGACCCGGTCGCGACGATCGCCCGACCTGCCACGGCCATGCGAGGCCCCGGGATCACGCCTCGCTCGACGGCCTGCTTCAGCCCGACGTCGTCGTAGGCCGCTCCCTCCGTCCCGAGGTCGCGCACGGTCGTGAAGCCCGCCTCGAGCGTCCTGCGTGCGTGCACGGTGGCGCGGGCCACCCGCTCGGCGCGCGACTCCTTGAGTACCTGGTCGTTCCACGGCGTCTCGTCGTACGGATGCAGGAGCAGGTGCGAGTGCCCTTCGATGAGCCCCGGAAGCAGGGTGGTTCCCGGAAGCTCGACGCGGGTCGCCGCGCCCGCCCCGGCGAATCCCGCCGCGGGGCCGACCGCCGCGATCCGCCCGCCTTCGACGAGCACGACCCATCCGTCATGCATCCGGAGGCCGTCGAAGACCCTGTCGGGCACCAACAGGGTCGACTGCGCCGCCGCGGGACGCAGCGCGGCCGCGGCCAGGAGCAGGACCGTGCCGAGGACCGGAAGCAGATTGCGTGGGACCATGGCGATCACGGGACGAATTCGGGCCGGAATTCCCGTGCAACGCCAAGTGCGCCTGCGTTAGTTTCGGGCTCGCCACATTTCGGTCGTTGCCATGCCGCTCGATCCCTCAGCCGTCCGCGCGCATTTCCCCTCCCTGTCCGTGCGCGACGACGGCAAGCAGCGCATCTACTTCGACAACCCGGGCGGCACGCAGGTCCCGCTCCGCGTCATCGACCGCACGGTCGAGTATTTCACGCGGCACAACGCGAACTCCGGCGGTCCCTTCCGCACCTCGGTCGACACGGACCGGCTGCTCGACGAGGCCCACCGGGCGATGGCCGACCTGCTCGGTGCGGCCGGTCCCGAGGAGATCGTGTTCGGACAGAACATGACGACGCTGACGTTCGCGGTCTCCCGGGCACTGGGACGCGGTTTTCGCAGGGGCGACCGGATCCTCGTCACGCGCATGGACCATGACGCCAACGTTTCGCCGTGGCTGCTGCTGGCGCGCGACCTCGGGCTCGAGGTCGATTTCCTCCCGTTCTCGACCGAGACCTTCCGCTACGAACTGGACCGGCTCGATTCGCTGGTGACCGGGCGGACGGTCCTGGCGGCCGTCAACTACGCCTCGAATGCTCTCGGAACGATCAACGACGTGGCCGCGATCACGAGGGCGGTACACGCGGTCAATGGCCTGGTCTACGTCGACGCCGTGCAGTACGTGCCGCACGCCCCGACCGACGTGAAGGCGCTGGGATGCGATTTCCTCGCGTGTTCGGCGTACAAGTTCTTCGGTCCGCACCAGGGCATTCTCTGGGGACGGCGCCACCTGCTCGAAACGATCGATGCCTACAAGGTGCGGCCGGCCTCGGACGAACTTCCGCACCGGCACGAGACGGGTACGTTGTCGCACGAGGGCATCGCGGGTACGCTCGGGGCGGTCGAGTACCTCGAGGAACTGGGCCGGGCCGCGGTTCCGGGCGTCACCGAGAGGCGGGAAGCGCTGACGGCCGCCATGGATGCGATCGTACGCTACGAGCAGGGACTCTGCGCCCACCTGCTGTCCGGTCTCGAAAGCGTACCCGGTCTGCGCATTTTCGGAATCACCGACCGCAGCCGACTCCACGAACGCGTTCCCACGGTCGTTTTCCGCATCGACGGCGCAGACCCCGCCGACGTGAACCGTAGGCTGGCCCACGCGGGAATCCATGCCTGGGACGGCAATTACTACGCCCTGGAGGTGACGAAGACCCTCGGTTTCGAGGGATCCGGCGGTTTGAACCGCGTCGGATTGGCGCACTACAACACCGTGCAGGAGATCGACCGCCTGGTCGAGGTGCTTTCGGAACCCGGATCGCGCGTGTGAAGACCGACAATCCCGGGCTCCCGGGACGCCTCGCGGCCCTTCCGCGGCGAATCCGCGACGCGTGGCGGCACCTGGAGCCTGCCCGGCTCTTCTCCCTTTCCTTCCTCGGGCTCGTCACGTTGGGCGCCGTGGGTTTCCGCGTACTGCCCGGCCTGTATACCGGGCGGCCGCTCTCCTGGGTCGACAGCTTCTTCACGTCGGCCAGCGCCGTGTGCGTGACCGGATTGACCGTCGTCGACACGGCCACCTACTTCACGCCGCTGGGGCAGGCCTACGTGCTGCTCCTGATCCAGATGGGCGGGTTGGGCATCATCACGTTCGCAACGTGGATCATGCTGACGCTCGGGCAGCGGATGTCGCTGCGCCAGGCCGATCTCAGCCTGGACTCGGGCATCTCGACCCGGGTGGAGCCCGCGGAACTCATACGCGACGTGCTGCGGTTCACGTTCGTCATCGAGGCCGTGGGCGCGGCGATCCTCTGGCTGCTCTTTCTCCCGGACCACGGTCCCGGCGCGGCGGCCTGGCACGCCGTCTTCCACGCCGTCAGCGCCTTCTGCAACGCGGGGTTCTCGACGTTCTCGACGTCGCTCGTCGGTCACGCCACGCATCCGGCCGTGCTTCTCGTCGTCGCCGCCCTCATCGTGGTGGGGGGCCTGGGGTTCCTCACGATGTCGGAACTCCGTCTCTCGGCCGTCGCCCATCGCCGACTCCGGCTCGCCTCGGGTGCGATCGATCTGCCGCCCCGGCCACCGCGCCTCTCCGTGCATTCGCGCGTCGTGTTGGCCACGAGCGGCGCCCTGATCGTTGCCGGCGCGGCGCTCTACCTCCTCCTCGAGTGGCCGGTCGCCCTGGACGGCCTGTCGTTCCCGGACCGGCTCGCGAACGCGCTGTTCATGAGCGTCACCGCCCGCACGGCCGGGTTCAACAGCGTCGACTACGGCGCAGCCTCGGACGGCGGTAATTTCCTGACCCTGCTCCTCATGATGGTCGGCGGTTCGCCCGGGTCCACGGCCGGAGGCATCAAGACCACGACGTTCGCGCTCATCGTCCTCGTGGCGTTGGCCCGTCTCCGGGGTCGCGACACCGTCGAGGTCGCCGGGCGGACGGTTCCGGAGCGCACGGTGCAGCGCGCGGTCGGGCTCCTGGTGCTCGTCTTCTTCGTGCTCACGGTCTCGGTGTTCCTGCTCTCGGCCGTCGAGATCGGCGCCGTTCCGCACGGAACGAGCCGGGCATCCTTCCTGGCGGTGCTGTTCGAGGCGGTCAGCGCGCTCAATACGGTCGGCCTGTCGATGGGTATCACCGCCGATCTCTCGACCACGGGCCGTTGGATCACCATGCTCCTCATGTTCGTGGGACGTGTCGGGCCCATGACGTTCGCGGCCTCGCTCGCCCGCACTTCCCGTTCCAGGCACGACGTCCGGCTCGCCGAGCAGGACGTCCTCATCGGCTGACGCCGCCATGAAACGATTCGTCATCGTAGGACTGGGCAACTTCGGATCCACCGTCGCCCGCGAACTGCACCGCCAGGGCCACGAGGTCGTCGCCGTGGATCGGCGCCGGGAGCCGGTCGACGCGATCGCCGATCATGTCGACCGGGCGGCCGTGGCCGACGGCACGGTGCTCGATACGCTGAAACGCATCGGCGCGGCCGACGCCGACGTCGGTATCGTCTCGACCGGCGACGACATCTCGGCGTGCGTGCTGGCCACGCTGGCGCTGCTGGACGCCGGCGTGAAGGAGGTGGTGGTCAAGACGATTTCGCTCGAACACGCACGCATCATGCGCCGGCTCGGCGCCTCGGACACCGTTTTTCCCGAGCACGACTCTGCCATGGACCTCGCCGCCAAGCTCTCCGACACGGCGGTGCTCAACTACATGCGATTGGGCGGCGGGTTTTCGATCCAGGAGATGATCGTGCCGGACGCGTGGGAAGGACGCACCCTCAGGGACCTGGCGCTGCCGATCAACTTCCGTATTTCGGTCGTCGGGGTACACGACGTGCTCACCGACCGCATGAGCGTTCCGCCCGATCCGGACGTGGTGCTCAAGGAGTCGGATACCCTGATCGTCGCGGGCACCCGCGAAAACCTGCACCGCGTGGCGCAGATGAAGTGAGTTCAGAGGGCGATCAGGCCCTCGATCGTGGAGGCCGCCTCGTACATCGCCACCACCTCGTCCGACGAGTGGATGACGAGCGTCGCCGTGACGCTGACGAAGTTTCCGTTCCGGGACGGCCTTTCGTGCACCGGCACGCGACCGAACAGCAGCCGTGCATCCGTCAGCTTGGCCACGGGAACGATGAACTTGAACACGTACTCGGCCGGCCACGCGTTCTGCTCGTCCAGCAGGGCCTGGAACCGGGCCCAATCCGTCGATCCCCGGTGCGTTCCGGATCCGGACATGCCACGCCTCGTCGGTTTTGTTCGCCGAATCCGAACCGAACGGCTTGCGGCAGGTTTCATACCTTCCGTGCAGCCCGTGCACGGGTGCCCCGCCGAATGCACCGAATCGCCCGCATAGCGTCCCTCGCCGCTTTCCTGCTGGCCGCCGTCGCCGCCCTGCCGGGCGTTGCCGCGGCGTCCGGTCACGAGGAACACGACATCGAGGCCGATCGCGGGGCCGTGGCGACGGGGCATTGCGCCGACCGCACCGCGGCGGCCGAGCCGGCGAACGAACAGGTGTCGGAAGTACCCGCCGCCGAGCCCGCGCCGCCGGCGCCGGGCACCTTCGCCACCACCGGGTGCTGCCTCGGCGACTGCGGAGGCTGCTGCTTCGAGGCGCCGTCGAACCTTCCCGCGAGCGCCCTGCCGGTTGTCGGCGGGAGCCTGCGCGACCGGGACGAGCACTCTCTCGCCCAGTCCCCGCCGACCCCGTCCGCCGCCGAGTTCCGGCCCGCACGATCCGGAAGGGGTGACCTTCCGCCGCCGGCGGCCCCCCGCCGGCTCCTGTACGCCTCGCTGCGGCTCTGATTCCCGGACGCGTCGATCCGCGGGCCCTCCGGCCCGTCGTCTTCCTCCGTCCGCAGAATCGCCATGCCCCGATCTCCCGTCCGGCTGCCGTCCGCAGCCCGCAGTCGACTGCGAGTCGCCTGCCTATCCCTGGCCGTTTGCACGGCCTCGCCGGCCCTTGCCCGGCAGCACGACCACTCCCACCACGCACCGCCCCCGCCGGCGAACGCCGCGACCCCCGGTACGCGGCCTGACACCCTCCGCCACGGACCCGTGTGGACGCTCGAGGAGGTCCTGGCGCAGGTGGAGGACCGGCATCCCGGGCTGCGGGCCGCCCGGCTCTCGGCCCGCGCCGCCGGAACGCTGCCCGACCGCGCGTCGGCGCTTCCCGACCCCATGCTGACGGCCGACGTCATGGCCGGGCAGGGCCGTATGGCACGATCCGAGTGGATGGCGGAACAGGCCTTCCCGTGGCCGGGCACGCTCGCGGCCCGCCGACGGGCGGCCGAAGCGGAGGCCTCCGGAGTGGCGGCGTCCGCCGCCGTGCTCGCGGCCGACCTCCGGATGGAGGCCACCGTCGCCTACGTGGAGGCGGCCGGGCTCCAGCAGAAGATCGAACGTCTCGACCGGTACCGCAGCGGCATCGAGGGCTTCGAACAGGCCGCCGTGTCGCGATACGGTAGCGGAACGGGCTCCCAGCAGGCCGTGCTGCGCGTGCAGCTGGAGAAGAACATGGTCGACGAGAAGCGCTGGATGCTCGAGGCCGAGCTCGCCGACCGCCTGGAACGGCTCGCCCGCCTCGCCGGGGGCGAACGCCCGGCCGACCCGACGCTCCTCCTGCCCCGGTTCGAGGCGCCGGCGCCGACGGGAGTCCACCGGCCGGTGGACCTCGCCGTGCCCGCCGCCGATTCGGCGCGGGCCGAGGCCGAGCGCGCCATGGCCCGTCTCGAGTTCCGCCCGATGCTCGCGGCGCGCGCGGGATTCACCGAGGGCTCGATCATGCGGGGAAACCGGGACGCCGTGACGCTCGGGGCCGCCGTGTCGATTCCCCTGTGGCGCGCGCCCCGTACGGCCGCGCTGGAAGCCGCGCGGCTCGAAGTCCGGCGGGCCGAAGCCATGCTCGAGGAGGAGCGACAGCGCATCGCGACCGGTCGTGCCGCCGCGCTCGCCCGCATAGGGTTCGGCCGGCGGCAGCTGGACCTGGTCGACCGCACGCTGCTGCCCCAGGCCGAAGCCACCCACCTGGCGACCGTCTCGGCCTACACGAACGGGCTCGCCGACTACCTCGAGCTGCTCGACGCCGAGCGCATGCTGCTCGAGCTGGAACTGTCCCGCATCGACCGCCTCGTCGCCCTCGCGCGCGACGCCGCCGAGGTGCGCCGCTACGACGCCCCCCTCGAGGGGCCGCGTCCCTGAACCCGGTATCCTGCCATGAAGACTCCCCTTTCCCTCCTGGTCGCCCTCCTCCTCGCGACCGCCGCCTGCGGATCCGACCCCGGGACCGATGCCGCGCACGACCACGCCGCCACGCCCGATCTCACGGCCGGGACCCCCGAGCTGTCGGCCGGGCCGCAGCTCTACACGTGCGGGATGCACCCCAACGTGGTCCAGGAAGGACCCGGCACCTGTCCGATCTGCGGGATGAACCTGGTGCCCGTCAACCCGACCCAGACCGACGGCGACGTGATCGAGATCGATCCGGGCACCGTGCAGACCATCGGTGTGCGTACGGCCGAGGTCGGGGTGGCCCCGCTGCGCCGCACCGTGCGCACCACGGGCCGGTTCGTCATGGACGAGCAGGGCGCGCGCACGGTGACCCTCAAGATCGGCGGCTGGGTCGAGCGCCTGTACGTCGACTTCGAGGGCGCCCTCGTGCGCGAGGGCCAGCCGATGCTCGACCTCTACTCGCCCGAGCTCGTGACGACGCAGGAGGAATTCCTGCTGGCCCTGGCCGCGGCCGACCGCATGGCAGCCTCCGGCAGCGCCGAGGGGCAGGAGGACGCCCGGCGCCTGGTCGAAGCCGCGCGCCGCCGTCTCGACTTCTACGAGATGCCGGCCGACCTCGTGCGCCGGCTCGAGACCGAGCGCAAGCCCGTCCGCACCATCCCGTTCGCCGTCCCCGCCTCCGGCGAGGTGATGAACAAGTCGGTGGTGGAGGGCCAGAAGATCGAGGCCGGACAGCCGCTCCTGCAGATCTTCGACACGTCGTCGATCTGGCTGGTCGCCGACGTCTACGAGCAGGACCTGCCGTGGATCAAGGTCGGATCGCCGGCCTTCATCCAGATCCCGTACGCCCCCGACCAGCGGCTTTCGGGCCGGGTGGATCACCTGTACTACATGCTGAACACCGAGACGCGCTCGGCCGAGGCCCGGATTTCCCTCCGGCGCACCGGGTCGATACTGCGCCCGGGCATGTACGCGGTGGTGGAACTGGAGGGCACGGCGACCGAGCCCTCGCCGGTGGTGCCCGAGGAAGCGGTGCTCTGGACCGGCGAGCAGTCCATCCTCATCCTCTCGCTGGGTGCGGGCCGTTTCCGACCCGTCTCGGTCATGACGGGGGTGCAGTCCGACGGCTTCGTGCAGGTCCTGGAAGGACTCGTGGGCGGGGAGCAGGTCGTCGTAAGTGCCCAGTTCCTCATCGATTCCGAGGCACGGCTGAAGAGCGCGGTGGGCGCGATGATCGGAACGCACCGGCACGACGAATTGCTGGACGACAGCCCGCCTGCACCGTCGGCCCGGCCGACGACCCCCGTCGAGACGCCGCGCCCGGCGCCCCCGCCGGCCGTGGACCCCCACGCCGGGCACAAGCACGAGGACCGGCCATGATCGAACGCATCATCAGCTGGAGCGCGGCCAACCGGCTCCTCGTGCTGCTGACGGTCGGGTTCGTCACGGCCGTCAGCGCGTGGGCCACCTTCCAGACCCCCGTCGACGCCATCCCCGACCTCTCGGACGTCCAGGTCATCATCCGCACCGAGTGGCCCGGCCAGAGCCCGCAGACGGTCGAGGAGCAGGTGACCTACCCCTTGTCGACCGCCATGATGGCGGTGCCGCACGCGAGTACGGTGCGCGGCTACTCCATGTTCGGCGGTTCGTTCGTCTACGTGCTCTTCGAGGACGGAACCGACCTGTACTGGGCCCGAAGCCGCGTCCTCGAGTACCTGAGCCAAGTCGCGGGCCGCCTGCCCGAGGGGGTCTCGCCGGCGCTGGGACCCGACGCGACCGGCGTGGGCTGGGTCTACGAATACTCGCTCGTCGATACGACCGGCAACCTGGACCTCGCGCAGCTGCGAACGCTCCAGGACTACTTCCTGAAGTTCGAACTGCAGTCGCTCGACGGGGTGGCCGAGATCGCGACCGTCGGCGGATTCGAGCGGCAGTACCAGGTCGTGGTCGATCCGCAGAAACTCGCGGCCTACGGCATCGCGGTGGCCGACGTGATGGACGCGCTCGGACGCTCCAACAAGGACGTCGGGGGCCGCATCCTCGAGCTCGGCGAGCGCGAGTTCCTCGTGCGCGGCCGCGGCTACCTGCGTTCGCTCGACGACATCCGCTCGGTACCCGTCAAGCGGTCCACCGGCACGGCGGTCACCGTCGGCGACGTAGCCACCGTCCAGGTGGGCCCCGAGATCCGCCGCGGCATCGCCGAGAAGAACGGTGAAGGCGAGGTCGTGGGCGGAATCGTCGTCATGCGGCACGCCGAGAACGCCCGCGAGGTCATCGCGGCCGTGAAGGAGCGCCTCGCCGAGCTGTCGAAGAGCCTGCCGGCCGGCGTGCGCATCGTCACCGAGTATGACCGGTCGGCCCTCATCGACCGGGCCGTCGTCACGCTGCGCGACACGATCTGGCAGGAGCTGCTGGTGGTCGCGCTCATCTGCGCGCTCTTCCTGCTGCACGCCCGCAGCGCGTTCGTGGCCATCATCTCGGTGCCCGTGGGCATCCTGATCGCGCTCCTGGTGATGAACCTGCTCGGCATCAACGCGAACATCATGAGCCTGGGCGGCATCGCCATCGCCATCGGCGTCATGGTGGACGCGTCGCTCGTGATGGTCGAGAACGCGCACAAGCACCTCGAACGGCTCGCGCCGGGCGGAGACCCCGCCGCCGCCGACCGCCGGCGGTTCGAGGCCGTGCTCGCGGCGGCGCGCGAGGTAGGCCCGAGCCTCTTCTTCAGCCTGCTCATCGTCACGATCAGCTTCCTGCCCGTGTTCGCGCTCGGACAGGTGGAGGGGCGCCTATTCCGCCCGCTCGCGCTGACGAAGACGTTCGCCATGGCCGCCGCGTCGATCCTGGCGATCACGCTGGTTCCGGCGCTCATGGTGCTCTTCGTCAAGGGACGCATCCGCAGCGAAGCCGAGAACCCGTTGTCCCGCTTCTTCATCCGGGCGTACCGCCCGACCCTGCGTTGGGTGCTCCGCCATCCCCTTCCGGTCGTCCTGATGTCGGCCGTCGTGGTGGCGGGCTCGCTGCTTCCGATCCAGCGCATGCTCTTCGGGGAGGTGAAGATCCCGTTCCCGCAGCTCGGCTCCGAGTTCATGCCGCCCCTCGACGAGGGCGACCTGCTCTACATGCCGACGACGCTGCCGGGCATCTCGCCGCAGAAGGCCCGCGAACTCCTCCAGCAGACCGACCGCATCATCCGCGGTTTCCCCGAGGTGCAGAGCGTGTTCGGAAAGGTCGGCCGCGCCGAAACGGCGACCGACCCCGCCCCGCTCGACATGATCGAGACCGTCATCGTGCTCAAGCCCAGGGACCAGTGGCGCGAGGGCATGACGGTCGAGAAGCTGACGGCCGAGATGGACGCGGCGATCCGCATCCCGGGCCTGACGAACGCCTGGACCATGCCGATCCGGGCCCGCATCGACATGCTCGCCACGGGCATCCGCACGCCGGTCGGCGTGAAGCTCGCCGGGGCCGACCTGTCGGTGCTCGGCGAACTCGGGCGCGAGGTCGAGGCCGTGCTGCGCGCCCTGCCCGGCACCCGCTCGGTCTACGCCGAGCGCGTGCTCGGAGGGTCGTACGTGGACATCGAGATCAACCGGCGCGAGGCCGCCCGCTACGGCCTCACCACGGGCGACGTGCTCGACGTCATCGCCTCGGCCGTCGGCGGAATGAACGTCACCACGACCGTCGAGGGTCTGGAGCGCTACGCCGTGAACGTGCGCTACCCGCGGGCCCTGCGCGAGGACATCCCCGCGCTGCAGCGCGTGCTCGTTCCGACTCCCGGAGGCGCCCAGATTCCGCTCGGACAGATCGCCGACCTGCGCCTCGTGGAAGGGCCGTCGATGATCAAGAGCGAGAACGCGCGTCCGAACGCCTGGGTCTACGTGGACCTGGACGAGGGAACGGACCTCGGCAGCTACGTGGATGCCGCCAAGGCGGCCGTGGCGTCGGCCGTCACGCTGCCGGCGGGCACCTCGCTGCGCTGGAGCGGCCAGTACGAGTACGTGGAAAGGGCCAACCGGCGACTGCAGATCCTGGTCCCGCTCGCCCTCGGCATCATCCTGCTGCTCCTCGTGGTGCACTTCCGGAACCTGACCGAGGCGACCCTGCTGATGGGCACCCTGCCCTTCGCGGTCGTGGGCGCGCTCTGGATCCTGCTCCTGCTCGGCTACAAGTGGAGCCTGGCCGTGGGGGTAGGCCTCATCGCGGTGGCCGGACTCGCGGCCGAAACGGGCATCGTCATGCAGGTCTACCTCGGACAGGCGGTGCAGCGGCGGCTGCAGGCGGGCACGCTGTCGGGAGACGGCGACCTGCTCGAGGCGCTCGAGGAGGGCGCGGTCGACCGCGTCCGTCCGAAGCTCATGACCGTGCTCACCGACATCATCGGACTGCTCCCGGTCATGCTCGGCACGACCACCGGATCCGAGATCATGAAACGCATCGCGGCACCGATGTGGGGAGGCCTGATCTCGTCCACGCTGCTGACACTCGTCGTGATTCCCGCCCTCTATACGATCTACTACCGGGCACGCATGAAGCGCGGAACGCTCGGAAAGCGAAACGACGGCGCATAGCCCGGCGGCCGGTAACATCAGGGGACGTGGGGGGTATAAGCCCTTCACGTCCCCTGAATCGGCCATGTCAGCCTACTATTTCGCGCGCACCGTCGAGGGCACGCTCGACGACGCCGTCGAGCGCGTCACCGCGGCGCTCAAGACCGAGGGCTTCGGAGTCCTCACCACCATCGACGTATCGGCGACGCTCAAGAACAAGATCGACGTCGATTTTCGCCCGTACCGGATCCTGGGCGCGTGCAACCCGCACTTTGCGCACAAGGCCCTGCTCGCCGAGGACAAGATCGGCACGATGCTGCCCTGCAACGTGATCGTGCAGGACCTCGGCTCGGGTCACATCGAGGTGGCCGCGGTCGACCCGGTCGCATCGATGAGAGCGATCGAGAACGAGTCCCTGGGCTCCATCGCGGGCGAAGTGCGGGAGCGCCTCCGCCGGGTCGTCGACAGTCTCTGAGCCGAACCATGGACGACGATTCGCTCGAAATCCACTGGCAGCGGGTCTGGTCGAAGAAGGATCCGGACCAGGTCACCTGGTACCAGCCCGATCCCGCCGTCTCGCTCGAACTCGTCGAGCGGGCCGACCTGGAACCCACCGCCGGGGTGATCGACGTCGGCGCGGGGGCGTCCCTCTTCGTGGATCGCCTGCTCTCGTCCGGTTTCACCGACCTGACGGTGCTCGACGTGTCCTCGCGGGCGATCGGCTTCGTCAAGGAGCGCCTCGGACCCGCCGCCGAGTCGGTAACCTGGCTGTGCGAGGACATCACGGCGTGGATCCCGGATCGAACGTTCCGCTTCTGGCACGACCGCGCCGTGTTCCACTTCCTGACCGACCCCGTGGACCGGGCCCTCTACGCCGCCGTGCTGTACGAGGCGCTGGAACCCGGCGGGTTCGCCGCCATCGGGACCTTCGCTCCGGAAGGCCCCGACCGGTGCAGCGGTCTGTCGGTCGTCCGTCACGATGCCGCCTCCCTTCAGGCCGAGTTCGGCCCTGCCTTCGAGCTCGTCCACGAGCAGCGGGAGACCCACGTGAGCCCCGGAGGCATTCGGCAGGAGTTCGCCTGGTCGCTTTTCCGGCGCACCTGATGCGGCCGTGCCCGGCCGTTCGGGCGGCCGCGCCCCGCAGACGGACCCCGGGGCCTGACAACCCGTCAGGTCGCCCCCTTTGGCATGGCGTTGGCGTCCGGCCGGGGGAACGCACCGAGTAGACCCAGGCTCCCCGCATGAACCTGCAGAAGTTCACCGTCAAGGCCCAGGAGGCCGTACAGAAGGCCGTCGAGATCGCGGCGTCGCGCAACCACCAGGGCCTCGAGCCGCCGCACCTCCTGCTGGCGTTCCTGGCCGAGGAAGGCGGCGTCGTGACGTCCCTGCTGACGCGGCTCGGAGCCTCCCCCGACACGCTCAAGGCCCGCGCCGAGGAGGCGCTGGGTCGCCTGCCCGTCGTCACGGGCTCGAGCGTCTCGGGCCAGTACGTGGGCCAGGACGCCAAGAACGTCTTCGACCGCGCCCTCGCCGAGGCCGAGCTGCTCAAGGACGAGTACGTCGCCAGCGAGCACGTGCTGATCGGCCTCGCCGAAGCGAAGGACCCGGTCTCGAAAGCGCTCCAGGCCCAGGGCGTCAACCGCGAACGCATCCTGTCGGTGCTGAAGGACGTGCGCGGAAGCCAGCGCGTACAGGATCAGCACGCCGAGAGCCGCTACCAGGCGCTCGCCCGGTACACGCGCGACCTCAACGACCTCGCCTCGCGCGGCAAGGTCGACCCGGTCATCGGCCGCGACGACGAGATCCGCCGCGTGCTCCAGATCCTGTCCCGCCGCACGAAGAACAACCCGGTCCTGGTCGGCGAGCCCGGTGTCGGCAAGACCGCCATCGCCGAGGGCCTCGCCATCCGCATCGTGCAGGGCGACGTGCCCGAGGGCCTGAAGAACCGCAAGATCCTCGCGCTCGACATGGGCGCGCTCATCGCCGGCGCCAAGTACCGGGGCGAGTTCGAGGACCGGCTCAAGGCCGTGGTCAAGGAAGTCGTCGAGGCCGAGGGACGCATCGTGCTCTTCATCGACGAGATCCACACCCTCGTCGGCGCCGGCGCGTCGGAAGGGGCGATGGACGCGGCCAACATCCTCAAGCCCGCCCTTGCCCGCGGCGAGCTGCGCGCGATCGGCGCGACCACGCTCGACGAGTACCGCAAGTACCTCGAGAAGGACAAGGCCCTCGAGCGACGGTTCCAGGTCGTTACGGTCGACGAGCCCAGCGTGGACGACACCGTGTCGATCCTGCGCGGAATCAAGGAGCGCTACGAGGTGCACCACGGCGTGCGCATCACCGACGCGGCCATCGTGGCGGCGGCCGAGTTGAGCCACCGGTACATCAGTGACCGGTTCCTGCCGGACAAGGCCATCGACCTCGTGGACGAAGCGGCCTCGAGGCTGCGCATCGAGATCGACTCGATGCCCGAGGAACTGGACCAGCTCGAGCGGCAGATCCGCCAGTTCGAGATCGAGCGCGAGGCCGTCAAGCGCGAGCGCGACGAGGCCAAGATCGCCCAGCTCTCGGAGCACCTCGCCAACCTCGAGGAGAAGCGCACCGCCCTGCGCACGCGCTGGGACCAGGAAAAGCGGCTCATCCAGGGCCTGCGCGACGGAAAGGAACGCATCGAGGCGCTTCGGCTCGAAGCCGACGGGCTCGAGCGCGAGGGCCGCTACGGGGAAGTCGCCGAAATCCGGTACGGGAAGATTCCGCAGCTCGAACAGGAGATCGAGGATACCAAGCGGAGGCTGCTGGAAAGCCAGCGCAACGGCGCCCTGCTCAAGGAGGAGGTCGACGCCGAGGACATCGCGCAGATCGTCGCCCGGTGGACCGGCATCCCGGTCTCCCGCATGCTGGAGTCGGAGCGCGCCAAGCTGCTGCGCATGGAGGACGAGCTCGCGAAGCGTGTCGTCGGACAGCCCGAGGCCATCGCCGCCGTCTCCAACGCCGTGCGCCGCGGCCGCGCCGGCCTGCAGGAGGCGCACCGCCCCATCGGTTCCTTCATCTTCCTCGGAACGACCGGGGTCGGAAAGACCGAACTCGCCAAGGCCCTCGCCGGCTTCCTCTTCAACGACGAGAACGCCCTGGTACGCATCGACATGAGCGAATACCAGGAGCGGCACACGGTCAGCCGCCTCGTGGGCGCGCCGCCCGGGTACGTCGGCTACGAGGAAGGCGGGCAGCTCACCGAGCAGGTCCGCCGGCACCCGTACGCGGTCGTGCTGCTCGACGAGATCGAGAAGGCCCACCCCGAGGTCTTCAACATCCTGCTCCAGGTGCTCGACGACGGACGCCTCACCGACAACAAGGGGCGAACGGCCGATTTCAAGAACACGATCATCATCATGACCTCGAACCTGGGGTCCGACGTCATCCGCGAGCGCATCGACGCGCTGGACGGCGAACTGGACTCCCGGGCCGAGGAGCGGCTACGCGACGACCTCATGGACCTGCTCAAGCAGCGCCTGCGGCCCGAATTCCTCAACCGTATCGACGAGGTCACCGTCTTCCATCCGCTCGGTCGGAAGGAGATCGCGCGCATCGTCGACATCCAGTTCGAGCACGTGCGGGCCCTGGCCGCCCGCAGCGCCGACGTCGAGCTCGACCTGACGGCCCGCGCACGGGCCTGGCTCGCGGAGAAGGGCTTCGACCCGGTGTTCGGCGCCCGGCCGCTCAAGCGCGTGATCCAGAAGGAGATCACCAACAAGCTCGCCGAGGAGCTGCTGAGCGGGTGGATCCAGGCGGGCGAAACGCTGCGCATCGACCTCGCTTCCGACGGATCCGGCCTGACCTTCGAGACCCTGAAGGCAGACTGAGCCTCAGAAGGCCGCCGACCGATCGGGCCGGCCCCACGACGCGTACAGCTTCGAGAGTGCGCTCCGGGCCTCGACGATGCGCGGGTGGTCGGCCCCGTCCAGCGTCTCCCGGTAAATCGACAGGGCCTCGATGTACGCCGCCTCGGCCTCCTCCCAGCGCTGCCGCTCGACCAGGAGCCCGGCCAGGACGTCGAGGTCGCGCCCGACATAGTAGTGCCGGTCCCCGAGGTCGGCCCGGTGGGCCGCGAGGACCGAGCGGAAGATGGCCTCGGCCTCGTCGAGCTGCCCCTCGGCCTGCAGCACGCGTCCGAGCAGGTTCAGCGTGGTCTGCGCCGGCGCCGAATGCTCGCCGAAGAGCCGCCGCCGCGCGTCGAGGACCTGGCGGAAGATCGTCTCGGCCGCCGCAAGGTCACCGCGGTTCATCAGCAGCACACCCAGGTTCTGCCGGGTGACCAGCACGTCCGGGTGGTCGTCGCCCAGCAGGCGCACCTGGATCGAGATCGCCCGGCGGTATTCCCGCTCGGCCCCCTCCAGGTCGCCGCGGTCCTCGCGCGCATACGCCAGGTTCGCCAGCGTCTCGGCCACCTCGCGGCTCGATTCGCCGAACGCCTTCTCGCGAATCGCGAGCGCCTCCTCGAACAGGGGAACCGCCTCGTCGAAACGGCCCTGCTCATATACCACCACGCCGAGGTTGTTGAGGCTGGACCCTATCTCGGAGGCCCCTTCCGGCACCGTCTCCCTCAGCACGGCCAGCGCCTCGCGGTGCAGCCCCTCGGCTTCTTCCGACCGACTTTGCAGCGCACGCAACTCGGCGAGATCGACCAGGCTCGCCGCCACCAGTTCATGTCGTTCGCCGTAGAGCGAGCGTCGCATCGCGAGTGCGCGTTCGAGGAACGGCTCGGCGTCGGCGAGCAGGTTCATGCGCCGGTACACCGCTCCGATCGTTCCGAGCATCTCGGCCTGCACGTCGGGCTGGCCGGCGAGATCGTTCTCCACCGTGGCGGCACCCTCCTGTAGCAGCTCCAGCACGGTGATCGGGCGGCCCCGGGCGATCGCCGGGTCGGCCGCCTCGAACAGGTTCACGAGGAACTGACGCACCTCCTCGGTGCGACGGGCGGCCTGCGCGACGCGGTCGGCCTGCGCGCCCGTCACGACGGCGAACCGGATCGAGAGCACGGCTACCGCCACGAGCAGCATCGTCAGCGCCACGGCCGCGACGACACCCGCGGGGTGCCGTCGCACGAACTTCGCCGAGCGGTAGGCCCACGTGTCTGACTGCGCCTCGACCGGCAGCCCCGCAAGGTAACGGCGGATGTCCTCCTGGAGCCGGTCGGCCGACGCGTAGCGGCGGGACGGCTCCTTGCGCAACGCCATCAGCACGATGCGGTCCAGGTCGCCGGCCAGGAGGCGGCGAAGCCGCGCGACCGATCCGGGTTCGCCTCCGCCCGGCACTGTCGCCACGGTCGCGGCGCGCGAGAGCGCCGTCGATGGCTTCTCCGGCTCCCGCTCGAGCACGAGCCGCTCGATCTCGGCCCGGGTACGCCCCTCGGTTTCGTGCGGACGCACACCCGTCAGCAACTCGTAGAGCAGCACCCCGAGCTGATAGATATCGCTCGCCGTGGTGACCGACAGACCCCGCACCTGTTCGGGCGATGCGTATTCCGGCGTCATGACCCGCAGCTCGGTGCGGGTCATCGGCACCTGGTACCCCGGCAGGTTCGGATTGAGCACCTTCGCGATGCCGAAGTCGAGCAGGATCGGCCGGTCGTCGGCCGTGACCAGGATATTCGTCGGCTTGAGATCCCGGTGCACGACGAGGTTCTGGTGCGCGTACTGCACCGCCGAACAGATCGTGCGGAACACCTCCAGCCGCGCGCGCAGCGGCGGGTTCTGCGACCGGCACCACTCGGTTATGGTCTGCCCGTCGACGTATTCCATCACGAGGTAGGACAGGCCGTCGTCGGTTACTCCGCCGTCGAGAAGCCGCGCGATGTTCGGATGCGCCAGGCTCGCCAGGATGCGCTGTTCCGTCCGGAACCGGTGCAGGATTTCCTCGGAGTCCATCCCGCGCCGGATCACCTTCACCGCGACCCAGCGCATGAACACGTCGTCGTCCCGCACGGCGAGGTAGACCTGCCCCATGCCGCCCCGTCCGATCGGACGTTCGATCCGGTAGGGGCCCACGTGGCGACCCACGAGGTCCGATCCGGGCGGCGGCTCGCGGTGCAGCGCTTCGCGCACCGCGGCGACCGGGGCCGGCTTCTCGCCCTCGAGAAAACTTCCGGCTTCGTCCCCTGCCCGCAGCAGGGCCAGCACCTCGCTCTTGAGCTCGGCGTTCCCTGCGCACGCCTCGTCGAGAAAAGCCTCGCGCTCCTCGGCCGGCCGTTCCAGCGCCTCGTCGTAGAGCGCCTCCACGCGCTCCCATCGGCCGGGAGAGAAGTCCCTCATCGACCCCCCGGGGCCTCGGAACGGCCCGAAATCGCGAGATAGAGGAAGGAACGCGCCTTGTGCCAGTCCCGATCGACCGTCCGCGAGCTGACGTCGAGCACGGCGGCGATCTCCTGGATCTCCATACCTCCGAAATACCGCATCTCGACGATCTTCGCCAGCCGGGGGTTGAGCTGGTTGAGCTTCTCGAGCGCGTCCTCGAGGTCGAGAAGATCCACGGCGCTCTCGTCTGCCACCAGCACGCCGGACGACAGCTCGGTGCGATGGTTGGTTCCTCCCCGCTTCTGCGCCTTCTGTGCACGGGACTGGTCCACGAGGATCTGCCGCATCGCCCGCGCCGTAACGGCGAAGAAATGCACGCGGTCGTTCCAGTCTGCGTCGTTCCGGTCGAAGAGCTTCAGGTACGCCTCGTGCACCAGCCCGGTGGTATTGATCGTGTCTCCCGGGCGCCGGAAGGACAGCTGCCGGTGCGCGATGCCACGCAACTCGTCGTAGACCATCGAGAAAAGACGGTCCGACGCGCCCTCGTCGCCCGAGCGATGGGCGATGAGGAGTTGGGTCACGACGTGCGAATCGGCCATGGGTGGGAAATCCTCGGAAGGGGACGAGGTCGCCCGGGCGAGCCGGAAGAAAACGAAATCGCACGTGGATTGCCACGAACGGCCGGGTCTTTTTGACCGCGGGGCCGCGCGCCGACGCCCCGGCGGTCCCGGGCACCCTCCCATCGCGCCGTCGGCCCGGCGGCCGCGGGGCGCAACTTGTGGAAAACCCGCGTTGCAATCGGCCCGTGGCGTCCGTTTCATGGGGGGTTTCGCTGCGCGGTCCTTCCCGCGCCTTTCGATCGACGCGGGGCGACGCCCCGATTGCGTCCGTTATCCGGCCCGATGTATCTCAGCAAGCTCGAACTGCACGGATTCAAGAGTTTCGCCGACCGCACGACCGTGCATTTCGCACCGGGTGTGACGGTCGTCGTCGGCCCGAACGGGTGCGGAAAGTCCAACATCGTCGACGCCGTGCGCTGGGTCATCGGCGAGCAGCGCGCCCGGATCCTGCGCTCCGAGAAGATGGACAACGTCATCTTCAACGGCACCGCGGGACGGCGTCCGCTCGGCATGTCCGAGGTCCTGCTGACGATCGAGAATACGCGCGGCATCCTTCCGACCGAGTACACCGAGGTCACGATCGGAAGGCGCCTCTACCGGTCCGGCGAGTCGGAATACCTCCTGAACGGCGTGCAGTGCCGCCTGAAGGACATCACCGACCTCTTCATGGACACCGGCATGGGCGCCGGCGCCTACTCGGTGATCGAGCTGAAGATGATCGAGGACCTCCTGAGCGAGAACGCGGAGGACCGGCGACACCTGTTCGAGGAGGCGGCGGGCATCACGAAATACAAGATGCGCCGCGCGCAGACCCTGCGGAAGCTCGACTCGACCCAGGTCGACCTGACGCGCGTGCGTGACCTCGTCGAGGAGCTCGACCGGCGCGTGCGCTCGCTCGAGCGCCAGGCGCAGAAGGCCGCGCGGTGGAAGAGCTACCGCGAGGAGTTGAGCACCGTCGAGCTCGCCCTCGCCCAGTTCGAATTCGATCGCATGCGCGCGCAGCGCGAGGAAGTGCACCGCGAGCGCGTGATTCTCGGCGACCGGCTGGAGGGCGAGAGCGCCGCGCTGGCGACCGCCGAGGCCGGTTACGAGGTGCGGCGGACCGAGCACATCGAGCGCGAGCAGGCGCTCGTCGCGGCCCAGCAGGCCCACGCGGGCCACGTCGAGGCGCTGCGCCGGCTCGAGGCCGACGAGCGGGTGACGCGGGAGCGGCTCGGCGCGGCCGAGCGCGACCTCGTGCGCCTGGCCGAGGAGGCCGCCTCGGCGGCCGCGCGGCGGGTACAGCTCGAGGAGAGCCGCACCACCTTCGTCGACGAGCTCGAACTGGCCCGGCCCGCCGCCGCCGACGCCGACCGGGTGCACGCGGACGCGCTCGCGGGGCGGGACGCCGCCTCCGGCCGCGCCGACGAGCGCCGCCGCGCCCTCGAGGCCGCCCGGTCCGCCGAGCGCCAGTCGGCCGATCGCCTTTCCGAGACCCAGCGCATCCTCGACCGCACCGTCGCGCGGCAGGACATGCTGCGCGAGGACCTGGCCCGGGCCGAGGCCGAACTCGAACCGGCGCGCGACGCGCTGGCGGATGGCGAACGCCAGGCGTCGGCCGCCCTCGAGCGCCTGGAGGCCGCCCGCACCGCCCGCGACCGCGCCCGCGAGGCCGTCGAGACGGCCCTCGCCGAGCGCTCCCTACGGACCGAGACGCTCGAACGGCAGCGCGCCGCCCTGCGCGAGACCCAGCGCGGCCTTGACGCCGCAGCCAGCGAGGTGGCGCTGCTCGAGAGCCTCTTGTCGTCGTACGACGAATTCGCCGAGCCCGTCCAGTACCTCGCGTCGTCCCGCGAATGGACCAAGGCCGAGCTGCGCACCGTAGCCGACTGCTTCTCCTGCGACGACGCCGTGCGCCCCGCACTGGAGGCTGCGCTCGGCGACTACGCCGAGTGCCTCGTGGTCGCCACCGAGGACGAGGCGCGCCGGGCCATTGCAGGCCTGCGGCGCGACCGCAAGGGCCGCGCGACCTTCCTCGTGCTCGAGCGCCTGCCCGCGGGCGCCGGCGCCCGCCAGGCCGGCTCGCTGGCCGAGCGCGTGCGCGTTCCCGAGGCCGCGCTCGAACCCCTCGCCGGCGTCCTGCTCGGCGATTGCCACCTCGTCGATTCGCTCGACGAGGCCCTCGCCCGGGCCGCCGCGTCCGGAGGCTCCGGCCGCTGGTTCGCCCCCTCGGGCGAGTGGGTGTCCCCGTCGGGTGTCGTCCGGGGCGGAAGCGAGCAGTCCGGCGCGAGTCCCGCCGCCGGCCGCATCGGCCGCCGCGAGCAGCTGGCCGAAGCCGCGGCGCGCCGCGACGCAGCCGCCCGTGGCGTAGCCGGGGCCGAAGCCGCCGTCACGGCCGCCCAACAGGCCCTCGAAGCGCTCGGGGTCGCGGCCCTCGAACAGGCGCTGCGGCAGGCCGAGCAGGCCGTCGCGGCGGCGCAGACCGAAGAGGCCCGCGCCCGCGTGGGCTTCGACGGGGTGAAGCGGCGCCTCGGCGAGCTCGAGGCCCGCGTGGCCCAGCTCTCCGGCTCGCTCGCGGGCGCGGGCGAGGACATCGCCGCCCGCACCGCCGCCCACGCCGAGGCTTCGGAACTCCACGAGGGGCGCCGCGCCTCCCGCGCCGAGGAGGAGCTGCGATACGCGGAGGCCGAAGCCGAGAGCCACGCGGCCTCGACCCGCTTCGGCGACGCCCGCATTGCCGCCGTGCAGGCCCGCAACCGGCTCGAGAACCTCGAGCGGGAGCTGTCGCGCGCCGTCGAGGCGCTCGCCCTGCTCGAGCGCCAGAAGACCGAGCGCGACGCGGCCCACGAGCGCGCGGCCCGCGACCGGGACGAGAGCACGGATCGCATCCGAGGGCTCGTCGCCGAACTCGAAACCCGTCGCACCGATGCCGTGGGCCTCGAGCGCGCGGTCGTCGAGGCCAAGGACCGGCTCTCCGAGACCAAGGTCGCCATCTCGGAGATCGAGGCCAACCTGCGGGAGCTGCGCCGGCGCCGCGAGCAGACCCTTCGCGACGAGAACCTGCTCGCCGTGCGCGAGGCCGAACTGCAGACGCGAACCGAGAACCTCGTCTCCACGATCGCCCTCGACTTCGACGTCGACCTCGCCGCCGTGCGCATCGAGGTTCCGCCCGACCTGGATCCCGAGGCGGCGCGAGCGCAGGTCCAGGATCTGCGCTCGAAGCTACGCAACCTCGGCCCCGTCAACGAACTCGCGCTCGAGGCCTACGACGAGGAACGCGAGCGGCTCGACTTCCTGCGCACGCAGCTCAAGGACCTCGAATCGGCCGAAGCCACGCTGCTCGAGACGATCCACGAGATCAACACCACCGCCAGCGAGCGCTTCCGCGAGACCTTCGAGGCCATCCGGTCGAACTTCACGGGGCTGTTCACGACGCTCTTCGGAGAGGAGGCGAGCGCCGACGTGGTACTCGAGGCTCCCGACGACCCGCTCGAATCGACGATCGAGATCATGGCCAAGCCGCGCGGAAAGCGTCCGAGCGTGCTGGCCCAGCTCTCGGGCGGCGAGAAGACGCTGACCGCGATCGCGCTTCTCTTCGCGATCTACCTCGTCAAGCCCTCGCCGTTCTGCATCCTGGACGAGGTCGACGCCCCGCTCGACGACGCCAACGTCGACCGGTTCATGAACCTGATCCGCACGTTCGCCGACACGACGCAGTTCATCCTCGTGACGCACAACAAGCGCACGATGGAGGGCGCCGACCGCATGTACGGCATCACGATGCAGGAACAGGGGGTGTCGCGGCTCGTGGGGGTGCGGTTCGACCAGGAGGTGGCGCAGGTGGCGTGAGCGGCGGCATTCGACGCGAACCCGTTCACTCTCCCAAGACGGTCCCGCCGCGTTCCCGGGAAGGAATCGTGCCCGCCGCGTGTCACGACGGGCTTCGGGCCATCGTCGGCAGGGCGCAAGGCCTCCACTCGCTCCTCCAGGGGCACATAAGGGTGCGGACGTGGAATTCTGGCCCAAATGCGATGTATTTGGCCCTAAAACCGGGTGAAAACGTCGACTTTCCGCCCTTTTTCGATGTTTTGACCCCCAAAACAGGGTGAAAACATGGTATTTCGGCTCCTATTCCACGTTCGTGGCCCAATATGCGGATGGGGCGCACGACCCGTGGCTATTCAGGGGCCCGGCGGCCGATCTCCGCGCGCGGAGTCGGGCGCCGACCCCGTGACCCCCCCCCCGCCCCCACCCAGGCTACCGAAACCCTCTACCCGCCCCATCGCAGGACGATACCGGACGGTCCGGGCGCCAGACCGCGGGGCAAAACGGTGGTCCGCCCCACATAGCCCCA
>JANJTM010000007.1 GCA_024711125.1 Rhodothermales bacterium | reverse complement strand
GGCCATGGCCGAGCGCGGCGTCAAGACCGCCCTGCTCGCCGAAATCGCGGCCGCCGGCAGCGCTGTCGGCACTGCGTTGTCGGGCGGAGGCATCGCCCTATCCCCCGGTTCCGTCGACCTGTCGTTCGACATCACCCGGGAGCGCCCGCTCGTGACCCTGGTGTCCATGGTCGCCCCGAGCCCCGACTGGTTCGTCGGCGTCATGGACCTCGACCTGCGCGACGGCGCCGGGTGGAAAACGAGGGTCGAGGCCGAACTGCACGTCTACGACGCCGGCACCGACTCCGGCGCGGCCTACACGGCGCCGGACGTCGAAACCGTTCCGCGGGGCCTCATCGCCCCCCTCACCGAGCCCCCGTTCCAGGCGGACGGAAGGCTGGGCATGTTCGTATTCGAGCTTCTCGCTTCGACCGGGGTTGATGGGCCGCCGGACCTGCCGGTCCACGCATCGATCGGTGCCCCATGGCCGAATCCGGCCGTATCGACCGTTAACGTGGCGATCGGCCCGGGGGCACGGTCGGTGCTTTTGGCGGATGTGCTCGGACGCGTGATCGAGCGGAAGAACCTCGTCGGCGGCCCGGAAACGGCGGTTTTCGACGTTTCCGGCCTTGTCCCGGGGGTCTATTTCGTGCACGTCGACGGTGGGCGGGCGCGCACCATGGTGGTGGGGCGGTGACAGCGGGCGCGCCTCCCGCGAACCGGCGAATCGTCCGTTCTTCCAAAGCATCGTCAGGAGACCCGCCACCGGTCATTCCACGCCCGGAATTCGCCGGGCCGCAGCCGGTAGCGGGCGATGTTTCCGTCGTGCAGGTTGAGCAACTCCCCCAACGCGAGCTCCACGAACCGCTCCAGGTCCGCCGGCGGGACGTGGGCTCGCGAAGCATCCCGTATCGTGGACTCCATTGGCGCGGCGCCGTCCCTGACGATCGAGCCCAGGACTTCCGAGAGCACGGTCTTGTACCGAAGGCGAAACGGATCCGGTTCGACGATGGATTGCCGCACGGCTCCGTAGTGCCGACTGGACCGCTCGTAGGCCCACAGGAAGACCGATTTCAGGAGGTCGACCCGGTTCAATTCGTACACCCCGAGCAATCCGTCCACGTAGGCTTGGAACGGGACATCGACGAAGGACAGCGGGCAGAGGTTGGCCTTGATGAGCGGAAGATTGGCGCCCAGCCTCGATACCCGCTTGTTCACGTCCACGAATGGCTGCAGGTAGGCGATCTGCGCCAGGAGAAAGAGCGACTGCTCGAAGGGGTCGGGGATAGCTTCCGCCTTCACCAACAACGAGGAGAAGGACTCTTCGATCCGTTGCGGAATGGCAAGCGGGGTGAACACCGAACCGGAGATCTGCACTCCTCGCCTCCGCATGCGCCCTTCGTTGCCCGCATCGGCAAGGAGATTTTCTGCCAGGAGGGCGTGCAGGTTCCGAAACGTCAGCAGATTGAACCCGATCCCATCCGCCTGATCGACGAGCATCTCGATGGCGGCCTTATGGTTAAGGATCATCTGCGCTTCGAACGCATCCTTGCCCTCGGCCCGCTGTCCGAACTCGATGAGATTCCGGGTATCGAGTCGGGAATAGGTGTTGCCCTCGAGGCGACTGGAAGCCCACGACAGATCAATCAGGAGTCGATCGAGGATCTCGCGTGCGTAAGTGCCCGCCGGACGCTCACCCACCGGCGTTCTACCCAATTCATGAAGCCCGGCGCGTTCCGCGACCGTCAGATACCACGTGGTGCCCGGCACGTAATCCTCGAGAAACTCCGGGTGGTGGCCGACCGGCTGACGTTGAGTGATCGGGCGCCGCACCAGCGTCCGGACCTCTTCCGCCGCCGTCGAAAGCGGAATCGCCTCTTCCGTCGCTGTGTCCACGGGTGGCTGTGACCCGCCATCAGCTCGACCGTATCGCACCCCGCGGCCTCCCCCCCGCGCCTGTACCAGCCCCTCGTCGACCATTTCCGTCAGCCGGCGTTGCAGCGTGCGGCGAGCAATCGACCGCCCGGTACGCTCCTCGATCCGCGACTGGATTTGCGGGGTGGCGAGATCGTCGTCAGACTCACCCAGGACGTCCAGGACAGCATCCCGCACGCGTTTGTCAATGGTTCGCGACATGGCTCCCTGTCGTCTGTTCCGGTAGCGTGGACTCCTGCACGACCTCGGCGCCGGCGAGATCTGATTCGTGATAGGACCCCTTGCTTCCGCGCCAGTATCGGCCGTTTCGCGCCATTATAAGCATTTACGCGCCACATAGCGTCTTTGCGCGCCATTATAATGGTTTGCGCGCCATTAATGTTGTTTTCGCGCCTGGATTTCGTCGATTCGTGGCCGGATCAGCACCCGCGGCCGGGCGGCGACTCCGTCGCACCCACTCACCAGGACCTTCCGTAGAGGTACATTTCGCCCGGAACCCACCCTCAGGGAATTGCCGGGCCTGCCCATGACTGCCCCCGTCCGCCTCCTCTTCGACCACCTCGCCTGGGCCGACCGACGCACGCTCGGCGCCCTCGAATCGGCCCCGGAAGTACCCGAACGGGCCGTCGGCCTCTTCGCCCACGTCCTTGCGGCCGAACACGTGTGGCTCTCGCGGATCCGTGGCGAGGAGCCCGCGCTACCCGTCTGGCCGTCGCTGGACCTCCCGGCGTGCACTGCCTTGGCGGGCGCCAACGCCGACGGCTTCTCGGCCCTGCTCGATTCCCTGGATGCGGAAGGCCTCGAACGCCGGGTCGCCTATCGGAACAGCGCCGGCCAGGCCTTCGAATCGCGAGTCGTCGAGATGCTGCTCCAGGTCGCCACCCACGGATGCTACCACCGGGGGCAGGTGGCGCTACTGCTGCGCGACGCCGGCGCGGAGCCGGCGGCGACGGACCTCATCGCGTTCGTGCGCGGGGTGCCGGCGGCGGTAAGGCAGGGGTGAAGCCCCGCGGTGGGCGGTCGTTGGTGACGCGTCTCCGGGCCGATTGGCGTTTCCTTCCTTGGTATTGCCAGGCTCAGCGTCATGTGCCGGCTGGCGATATGTGAATCAGCGGAATCGCGAATTCAAGTCGCCCATCGTTCGCCGGTCTTGCGCCAAGGGGTTGCGGGAGATACACTTGGGGTGACGCCCGGGTTGATGTGGCGCTTGTTCGTGGCTGGGTGGGCGGGACATAAGACTGTTATCGACCGCCTGAGCGCCGTGCTGATTCAGGCCGATTTGCCAGCCTCAGTGGCGCGACCGGTCTGCCGTGACGATTCGAGCCGGCGGGGGCTCCACCAGGCCCGATCGCCGCGTCAGTGCTCGCTGAAGGCGTCGCTCGCACTGATTCGGGCCGTTCGACGACCGATGTGCTCGTTTCCGAGGCCGAGCTGGTGGCGGCTCGAATCGGC
>JANJTM010000002.1 GCA_024711125.1 Rhodothermales bacterium | reverse complement strand
TTCTCCGCTTCGGTCTCGCACGGCCAGGGCTATCTTTCCAACGCAGCCGAACACGGGCATTACCTGTTGGCTCCGTTGACGTCGTTCAACGGTGCCGTTTTCGGTTCCAGCGTGGCCTGGTCGCAGCCCGCCGCGCCGGGATCGAGTGACCCGGACTTCGGAGCCTTCCTCGACGCGGCCCGGGCGCTGCGCGGCGAGTTGCAGACACGGCTCGGTGCGGTCCGGACCGCGAGAGACACCACGCTGGTGGCGGCCTTCCGCGCGTTCCATGGTTCGCTGTCGGCGGCTATCGAGGCCGATGCGGGCGCCGGGGTGCCGGCCCGCGAGCGATTCCGGGCCTTCCGGGCCATCGTCCAACCGGCCGAGGAGCGGCTTGCCTCCGCGAACCGGGCTTTCAGCGAGCGGTTTGCCGAGCGCTTCGCAGATCACGCCTGTGTCCGGGCCGCCGCGCTGCTCCGGGCGGTCGACGACGGAACGGTGGCCCCGGGCGAGTCCTTCCGCGGGCATGTGCTGACACAGGCGCCGGCGGGCACGCGCCCGGAATGGGTAGCCGTGCTGACCGGTGGGCTCCCGGAAACGAACCGGGTCGATACCGAACTCTCGGCCTGCACCACGTCCGGGGTCCGATGGGCACGCCGCGGAGTCGCCGAGCGCGACGGCACGACACGGATCGCGGGGTTTGACCTGGACCCGGCCGGACTCTCCGCCCCGACCGGCCGCGACGGGCCGACCGGGGCGCACGTGCGGCTCGAGACCCGCACGGCGGCCGACGGGACAGATACGAGACTCGTGCGCTTTCGAGGTGCAATCCGATGAATCGACCACGGGGCCTATCCGCCGGGCTTCTCGCCGCGGTTCTGCTCTGCTCGGCGCCGGCGCGCGCCCAGTTCCACACCGTGAATGCGGCCGAGCACGCGTTCGTATTCGACGCGGCCGTGAACGACCTGCTGGCCGCCGCCGGGCTGTTCCAGCGGGTGCCGTGGGACGAGGGTAACGGGGGATTTCTCGACCGGGTCTACCGCGAGATCGACCCCCGGTTGGCCGGGCTGAGCACGGTCCATTCAAGCACACCGGGCTTCCGCGGTGATGTCGCCCTGACCACGGCGGTCGGCGCCTTCCTGGACGGGTATCGTGCGGAAGCGCAACCCGTCGCCGATTCGCTGCGGGCGATCTGGAACCACGACAAGGAGGTTCCCCGCGTGGAAGCGATGATCAGGCGGTACCTCGCGCACGTCAACCGGCTGTACGGGGCGTACCGTATCGCCCGTGGGGAGTGGCAACAGCGGTACGCGGCCGCGTTCACGACGTATCTCTGCGATTGGTCGGCGCAGGTCCTGGTCGAGGTGGCATCGAACCCGCCCGCGACGAACGCAACGCTTTGGGGGCGCGTCATGACCCCGTCGGGTGCCGGGGCCGAGCGCGCCGAGCTATCGGCAGTGCTTTCCCGAATGCCCGTCGAGCGGCGCGCCGAAGCCGAAGCCTCGGCCCGGGATCTCGCGGGCAAGGTGTTGGCGTGCATGCCGGACAGGTGGGCCTCCTCCGAAGCGCGGGAGGAACTCTCCGACCGGATCATCTACTGGATCGTCGTCGCGCCAGGGGGCGGGAGCGGAATTCCCGACGCGGCCCATTTCGAGGTAAACGTCTCCACGGTGACCGTCGGGACCCCTTTCGGAGAGCCGGTCGGAGCGACCACGCGTCTCATCGCGCGCGGCGCACGCTGAGACGATCCCCCGCGGAGGCCTGCTAAGGTCACTTCGGGTCGAAATGGCGTCGTATTCGTCACGTTCCGGGCGCCATATGGGGGCCTGACTGGAATTTCGGGCCCCTTTGCGATGTTTTGGGCCCGAAAAGCGGGCAAATACATCGACAGAGGGCCGCTTTTCGATGTTTTTGGCTTGAAAATGGGTCAAATACATCGACTAGGGGGGCCTTTTTCCAATTTCGGGCCGGCCATGCCGGTCACGGGGCGGGGACGAACCCGCTGCGCCGGGCGACGGGGAGGCGCGGGCCCACTGCGCCGGGCCACGGGGCGGGGGCCGGACCCGCTGCGTCGGGCGACGGGGCTGGACTATCTTCCGACGTCCCAGGTCCCCCCGATGCCCCGTTTCGACCGTCTCGACAGGCACTTCCCGCCGGACCGGCTGCTGGCCGACGTACCGCTCGCACCGTTCACGACGTACCGGATCGGCGGGCCGGCCGACCGGTATTTCGAGGCCCGTTCGGCCGACGAGTTGGCCAGGGCCGTGACGGCCGCCCGGGAGACCGGCACCCCGTGGTTCCTGTTGGGCATGGGCGCCAACATCCTGATCGGCGACAAGGGGTTCCGGGGGCTCGTGATCCGCAACCGGGCAAGCGGGTACGCGCTCGACCGGGTGCACGGGCTCCTGACGGCCGAGAGCGGGTGCGTCGTGTGGCCCGATCTCGTCGACCGCACGGTCGAGGCGGGATTCGGGGGCCTGCAACATTACGCGGGCATCCCGTCGACGGTCGGAGGGGCGCTGTGGCAGAACCTGCATTTCCTCTCGCCCGCCCCGGCGCGCGAACGCACGATGTTCATCGAGGAGGTGCTGTCGCAGGCCGAGATCCTGACGGAGGAGGGTGCGAGGCGCACGGTCGGGGTGTCGTACTTCGAGTTCGGGTATGACCAGTCGATCCTGCACCGCCGGCGGGACGTCGTGCTGTCGGCGACCTTCCGCCTGCAACCGACTCCGGTCGAAGAGCTGCGGCGCACCGTGGAGGAGAACCTCGCGTGGCGCAGGGAACGGCACCCTCCGCTCGACACCGAGCCCAGCGCCGGGTCGGTCTTCCAGAAGATCGAGGGCATCGGCGCCGGGCGGCTGATCGACCAGTGCGGGCTCAAGGGATTCCGCATCGGCGGCGCGATGATTTCGCCCCGCCACGCGAATTTCCTGGTCAATACGGGCGGCGCGACGGCCGACGACGTACGAAGACTGATCGAATACGCCCGGGAGACGGTCGAAAAGGAGACCGGCTACCGCCTCGAAACCGAGATCGGGTTTGTCGGCGAGTTCTGACGGCCGTTTCTTTCGGCGCCCGTCGCGAATCCCACACCCCATGAACTGGCTCCACGGCACCTGGGCGGTCCTGCAGAAGGAGCTGCGCCTCGAGATGCGCAGCCGCTACGCCGTGAACATGCTCGTCATGTTCGTGGTGTCGTCGCTCGTGCTGATCGCGTATGCCGTCGGACAGACCGAGATCGCGCCGCGACTGCAGGTGGCCCTGCTCTGGATCGTGATCCTGTTCGCTGCGTCCATCGGGCTGGGCCGCGCCTTCGTGGCCGAAGACGAGCGCGGAACGGTGCTGCTCCTGCGCCTCAACGTGCGTGGGTCGATGGTGTACACGGGCAAGCTGGTGTTCAACTACCTCCTCCTGCTCGGCGTCGACGTCATCGCCACCCTTGTCGTGACGGTGTTCCTCGACATGGACATCGTCTATCCCGGACTGCTCGCCGCAGTCCTTGCGCTGGGCTCGCTCGGACTCGCGGGCGCCACGACGCTGCTCTCGGCCATCATCGCGCGCACCTCGAACCGTGGTCCGCTGCTGCCGGTGCTGCTGTTTCCGATCCTCGTGCCGCTCCTGCTCTCGGTGGTCACCGGAAGCGAGGCGGCGCTCGACGTGCGCGACGGGTGGCCGGCGGCGATGGAATCGCTGGCGACGCTCGCCGGGTTCGCCGGTGTGCTGATCACGACGGCGATCCTGCTGTTCGATTACGTCTGGGAAGACTGAAACGTAGGCGCGCCTCCGGCGTGTATCCCTCCCCCAACCCCCGGAACCAGCCCGTCCCGTCCATGAAGCCGACCGCCCGTGCGGTCGACGTGCGCCGGTACCGCATCGTGCGCAACGTCGTGCTCGCCTGGCTCACCGCCATGATCCTGGCGGCGTTCCTGCTCGACATTCCGAAGATCAACATCCTGGAGCACACCGCGCGGAATCTCTATTTCCACGTGCCGATGTGGTTCACGATGATGGCCGCCGTGTTCGTCTCGGCCGCCCACTCGATCCAGGTCCTCCGGGGCGGAAGCCTGCTGAGCGACATCCGCGCGCTGCAGGCGGCCCGCGTCGGCACCGCGTTCGGCCTCATGGGCCTCGTGACCGGCATCTGGTGGTCCAAGTTCACGTGGTACGTCGGAACCGACGTGTGGTGGAACTTCGACCCCCGGCAGACCATGGCGGCGCTGCAGCTCCTGATCTACGGCGCCTATTTCGTGCTGCGCTCGGCGGTCGACGAGCCCGTGCGACGCGCCCGGGTGGCGGCGGTCTACAACATCTTCGCCGCGGTGACCGTGCCGTTCCTGCTGTACGTGCTGCCCCGCCAGCTGCAGAGCCTGCACCCGGGCGCCGACGGCAACCCGGCGTTCAGCGAGATCACCGCGCCGGTCATGCGGCTCGTCTTCTACCCCGCCGTGATCGGGTTCATCGGGCTCTTCTGGGTCCTGTACACGCAGCGCGTGCGGCTCGCGGCAGCCAAGCTGCGCGTGACGCAGGACCCCGAACTCTGAGGACGATTCCATGACCCTTCTCCCCCAGGATACCCTGCAGCAGGCCGTCGATTCCCTGCGCACTCCCGCCGGAACGACCGCCTACGACTCGATCTGGCCCGGCGCCGCCGGCATCCCCACCCAGGCCCCCTCAGCCCTCGAACGCGTCATGCTCGCCGACGACAAGATCTTCGTGGTACTCGTCGTGGTTCTGCTCATCTGGATCGGAATCTCGATTTTCCTGTTGAGAACGGACCGCAAGCTCGACGCGCTGGAACGCGCGGTCGCCGAGCGCATACCGGAAGACGACGACGCACTCTGAAACCGGTCGCGGCCCGATTTCCGCGATCCCTGACGACCCTCGAACACGCGCAGCGCGCTTCGTGCCATGAACAAGAAGACCATCATCGGCCTCGTTCTCCTCGTGGGATTCTCCTCGGTGCTGTTCATGAACTTCGGCCAGCAGGTCGGAGGGTACATGAACTTCGAGCAGGCTGCCGAAACCGGCTCCAAGGCCCACGTCGTGGGCATGTGGGTGGCCGACGCCCCGTTCCAGTACGACGCCCAGCGCAACGTCTTCTCGTTCACCATGAAGGACGACGCGGGCAACGTGCGTCGTGTGCGCTACGCGAATCCGAAGCCGGCCAACTTCGAGGACGCCGAGAAGCTCGTGATCGAGGGCTACGCCGACGGCAACGAGTTCGTCGCCGAGAACATCCTCGTCAAGTGCCCCTCGAAGTACAACGACGAGCGTGGACTCCAGCAGACCCCGATGGGGTCGTAGGAGCCGGCCCGCGCTACAGGTACAGGGCCTGGGCGAGCAGGAAGAACACCAGGATCCCCAGCACGTCGTTGCTGGCGGTGATGAAGGGGCCCGTGGCGAGTGCGGGGTCGATGCCGAGCCGGTCCAGCACCACCGGCATGGTCGCCCCGATGGTGGTCGCCAACACGATTACGGCCGCAAGCGAAAGGCCCGACGTGAGCGCCAGCCGGGGGGCGTCCACGAACAAAGCAGGGGCTAGCAGGTCGAGCCCCCAGATGGCAGCGCCCAGAAGCAGGGCCGCCGCGACGCCGTTGATCAGCGCGACGGCCATCTCCTTGCCCAGTCGACGCAGCCAATCCGAAGCCCAGATGTCCCCCGACGCGAGGCCTCGCACCGCGATGGTCGCGCTCTGGATGCCTGCGTTGCCCGCGGTCGCCATGACGACCGGGATGAAACTGGCCAGCACGGTCGCCGCCTGCAGGGCTTCGTGGAACTGCGAGATCACGAAAGCGGCCAGCCCGGACACGGCCAGACCCAGAAGCAGCCAGGGCAACCGGCCGCGGGAGATCCGCAGGATCGAGTCGGTGGGCACCTCGCCGCCGGCCACGCCGCTCATGCGCTGGATGTCCTCCTCGGCCTCCTCGCGGATGACGTCGACCACGTCGTCGATCGTGACGCGCCCGATCAGGCGCCCCTCCGCATCCACGACCGGAAGCGAAACCAGGTCGTAGCGCTCCATCAGCCGCGCGACCTCCTCCTGGTCGGTGTCGGCCGTCACCGTCACGATGTCGTCGTCGGTGATGCTCGAGATCAGCGTATTTCCGCGCGAAAGGAGGAGTTTCTTGAGCGAGACGAGGCCGAGCAACCGGTCGTCCGCATCGACGACGAACACCACGTAGACGTCCTCGACCTCCTCGGCCTCACGACGC
>JANJTM010000052.1 GCA_024711125.1 Rhodothermales bacterium | reverse complement strand
TGCCCGCGACCATTTCGGCCATGGAGAGCCGCGACTCGGGTCCCGTTCCGTTGAACGTGCCCGAGACCCCGCCTTCCGCCAGTCGGACGATGAAGGGAGCGAGGTCCCGCGCGTCGATGAACTGGACCGAGTCGCGTCCGTCGCCGGGCACGAGCACCTCTCCGCCCCGCGCGATGCGCCACGGCCAGTAGGTGAACCGGTCGCTGGTGTCGCCCGGGCCGACGATCAGCCCGGGCCGCACCACCGTGCACGCATTCGGAAAGGCCTCCCGGGCCTCGTCCTCGGCCATCCACTTGAAGGGGCCGTAGGTGTATCCGGTGATGCGCTCGGTGCCGTCGTAGTCCGCCGGCATCTGCGCGAGGGGTGCGTCCTCGTCGATGCGGAAACGCTCCTCGTCATCCGAGCCCGGATCGACGGGACGTCCCGCGAGCCGTTCGTACGTGGTTTCGGCGTAGACGCTGATCGTGGAGACGTGCACGTACCGCCCGACCGAACCCTTGAGCAGCTGCGCGGTCTGGCGCACCCACCGGGGCAGCGTGGCGTTGTTGTCGAAGACGACGTCCCACGTGCGCCCTTTCGCGACCTCGGCCTCGATCGACGCGAGGTTGTCGTTGCGGTCGCCGAGCAGGCGCTCGACCTCGGGGAAGAGTTCGGCGTGCGTGCGTCCGCGGTTGAAGATGGTGACCTCGTGGCCGCGTGCGAGCAGGTACTCGACCATCGGCGGGCCGATGAGGCCCGTTCCGCCCAGGACGAGGGCCTTCAGGGATCGCCGGGCCTTCGGGGAGGATTGGGCGGATCGCGCGCCGGGAAGCCGGGGCGTTGCGACCGAAGCCGTTGCGGAGAGCGGCAACGCGAGACCCGCGCCGGCGACGGCGGCCGAGCGGAGGAAGGTGCGGCGGGACGGGGACATGGGATTGCCGGGCTGGTGCCGAATGGTACGAACGGTCCGGATAATGTTGCCGACATCCCGAACCCCGGGATCGACCCGTCGTAGGGAAAGGAGGTACACCCGAACGGATGCGTGATGGACGTCCTCGACCTCTCCCGGCTGCAGTTCGCGTTCACCATCATGTTCCACTATCTGTTTCCGCCCCTCACGATCGGGCTGGGGGCGGTGATGGTGGGCATGGAGGGCATGCACCTCGCGACGCGGAACCCGCTCTACCTGAAGGCGGCCAAGTTCTGGACGAAGATCTTCGCGGTGAACTTCGCGATGGGGGTGGCGACGGGCATCGTGATGGAGTTCGAGTTCGGAACGAACTGGGCCCGCTACTCGCAATTCGTGGGCGACGTGTTCGGGTCGGCGCTGGCGGCCGAGGGGGTCTTCGCGTTCTTCCTGGAGTCGGGGTTCCTCTCGCTCCTCGTGTTCGGATGGGACAAGGTGAAGCCCGGAATGCATTTCTTCGCCACGGTGATGGTATTCCTTGGCAGCGTGTTCTCGTCCATCTGGATCGTGGTGGCGAACTCGTGGATGCAGACGCCGGCCGGCTTCCACGTGGTGGAGTCGGCGCTCGGGCCCCGCGCCGAGATCGTCGACTTCTGGGCGATGGTGTTCAACCCCTCGTCGGTGGCCCGGCTGCTGCACGTGTGGGTCGGCGCGTTCATCCTCGGCGGGTTCTTCGTGACATCGATCTCGGCCTGGTACGTGCTGCACGGCAAGCATCGGGAGTTCTCCCGGGTCAGCCTGAAGGTCGGCCTCGTCGTCGCGGCGATCGGTTCGGTCGCGGCGCTCTTCACCGGCCACCTGCAGGCCGAGGTGGTGGCCGAGCACCAGCCGGCCAAGCTGGCGGCGTTCGAGGGGCATTTCGAGACGGGGCCGGCCGACCTGTACGCGCTCGGCTGGGTGGATGTCGAGGAGGGCCGGGTGCTCGGCATCGCGCTGCCCGGGGGCCTTTCGTTCCTCGTGCACCGCACGTTCGACGCGGTCGTGCCTGGGCTCGACGCCGTTCCGCGCGAGGACTGGCCCAACGTGCAGCTCGTGTTCCAGACATACCACGCGATGGTGGCGCTCGGAATGCTGTTCATCGCGCTGAGTCTCGTCGGGCTGTGGACCTGGCGGCGCGGGCGGCTGTTCGAGACCCGCTGGCTGCTGTGGACGTTCGTGTTCGTCGTACTCGCGGCGTACGCGGCCAACCAGCTCGGCTGGGTCACCGCCGAGGCGGGCCGCCAGCCGTGGATCGTCTGGGGGCTCATGCGCACGGAGAACGCGTTCAGCGAAGCGGTCACGGCGCCCATGGTGGCGTCGTCGATCGTGCTGTTCGGACTGATTTACGCCATGCTGTTCGCCGTCTGGCTCTACATCATGAACGACAAGATCCAGCACGGACCGGAGGCCTGACGATGGACTACGCGACGCTCTGGTTCCTGCTGCTCGGCGCGCTGCTCTTCGGGTACGCGGTACTCGACGGATTCGACCTCGGCACGGGCATCGTGCACCTCTTCACGGCGAAGACAGACCACGAGCGCCGCATCCTGATCAACGCGATCGGTCCGCTCTGGGACGGCAACGAGGTGTGGCTGGTCACGTTCGGAGGGGCGCTTTTCGCGGCGTTTCCCCCGGTGTATGCGGCGGTGTTCTCGGGGCTGTATCTTCCGTTCATGCTGCTGCTCTTCGCGCTGATCTTCCGCGCGGTGGCGATCGAGTTCCGCAGCAAGAATGCCTCGCCCCGGTGGCGGTCCGTGTTCGACGGTGCGTTCGCGGTCGCTTCCTTCGGGGCGGCGCTGCTGATGGGCACGGCGGTCGGAAGCATCGTGTGGGGCCTTCCGATCGATGCGCAGGGCCGGTTCGCCGGAGGGTTGTTCGACATCGTACACCCGTTTTCGCTGCTCGTCGGAGCGATGGCGACGGCGCTCTTCGGCCTCCACGGGGCGGTGTACCTGCGCCTGAAGACCGAGGACGAACTGCAGGCGCGGATGACGCCGTGGGCGTGGCGCTTCTTCGGCATCTTCGTCGTGCTGTTCGTGCTGGTGACCATCGTCGCGCTCATCGAGCGTCCCCGGGTAGCCCATTTCGTGTCGGAGGGGGCCTGGGGCTACGGCGTGGTGGTGGCGCTCGTGCTGGCGCTCGGCAACGTTCCGCGCGCGCTGTTCTCGGACCGCTGGGGGCAGGCGTTCGTCTCGACGACCGTGCTGATCGGCACGCTGGTCGTGCTCTTCGGGGCGGCGATCGCGCCGGCGCTCGTTCCGTCGTCGCTCGACCCGGCATGGAGCCTGACGACGGAAAACGCGGCCTCGTCGCTCAAGACACTGAAGATCATGTCGCTGATGGCCGCGATCGGCATGCCGATGGTGATCGCCTATACGTCGGTGGTGTACTGGACATTCCGTGGGAAAGTGAAGCTGGACGAATTCAGTTATTGACGGGGCGCCGGGCAATGAAACGTCGGCCCGCGCGTTACGTAGGGCGTTGCGACACCCACGCGGCGGGTTTACCCTCCGCACAGCCCACCGGAGGACCCCGCCCATGCGACGCCTGGCCGCCGCCCTGATCCTGTGTTTCGCGCCGCTCGCCGTGAGCGCGCAGGAATCGAACACGATCCGCCTGTACCTGGATTGCGGGTTTTCGTGCGATTCCGACTTCATCAAGACCGAGATCCCGGTCGTGGATTTCGTCAACGAGCGCACGTTGGCCGACATCCATCTCCTGGTGACGAGCCAGTCGACGGGTTCGGGCGGAACGGTGGAAACGCTCGCGTTTCTCGGCCAGCGGCGGTTCGCCGGCGTTTCGGACACCCTTTCGGTCGCGCTGGGCGCCACCGATTCGCCCGACCAGCAGCGCCGGGCGCTGACGAAGGCGATCCAGCTCGGCCTCGCGCCGTACCTCGTGCGTGCCGGGCTCACGGCCGACGTCGGCATCACGTTCAACCGTCCGCGCGCCGCCGAAGCCTCGTCCAACGAGAAGGATCCGTGGAACTACTGGGTCTTCTCGTTCGGCGCGAACGGCATGTTCAACGGTCAGGAATCGTCCAATTCGCGCGACCTCTTCGGGAACGTCTCGGCCAACCGGACGACCGAGGACCTGAAGGTGCGCCTGGGGTTCTCGGGGAGCACGTCGGTGCAGAACTTCGAGTACAGCGGCACCAACTACCGGAACGAGCGCAACCACGCCGAACTGAGCGGCCTCGTGGTGAAGTCGATCGGGTCGAACTGGTCGGCCGGCGTGCAGATGGAAGCGAGCACCTCGACGTTCACGAATACCGACGGCTCGATCGAGATCGGTCCGGCGATCGAGTACAACCTGTTCCCGTACTCCGAATCGACCCGCCGCGAGGTGCGCATCCAGTACGGCATCGAGATGGAGGCGCTCGATTACAAGGAAGAGACGATCTTCAACCTCGAGCGTGAGACGATCCTCGGGCAGTACCTGTCGGTCGCCGCCGACATCAAGCAGCCGTGGGGATCGATCAACCTGTCGACCCGCGGCACGCACCACTGGACGAACTTCGACCGTTCGCTGACCGACACGTACAACCTTTCCGTATTCGCGGGCGGCGACGTGCGCCTCGTGCGCGGCCTCTCGCTCAACCTGATGGGCAGCTATTCGCTCATCCGCGACCAGTTCTCGCTACCACTGTCCGGTGCGACCGACGAGGAGGTCCTGCTCCAGAGCCGCCGACTGAAGACGGGATATGACTACTTCTTCACCGTCGGGTTCAGCTACCGGTTCGGCTCGATCTTCAACAACGTCGTCAACCCGCGCTTCGGAGGAGGAGGCGGCGGGGGCATGACGATCATGATGGGGTGAAACACGGAAGTGGGGGGCGGGGGCGGGGGGCCCGCCCCCCCCCCCCCTCAACCCCCCCTCGCCAACCCGGCTGCCACCACCGCCCGGGTGGGCGCGCCGCGG
>JANJTM010000012.1 GCA_024711125.1 Rhodothermales bacterium | reverse complement strand
CCGCGGCTCACCGATCGGGCCGTGGCGGTCGTCAAGTGGGTCGACGGGACGGTGATCGATACGGTGTGGGGGGTCGGGGGGTGAGCGGCCCTCGCGAGCCCGGGACAGCACGTTTCCCCACGTCGCACTGAATCAGACGGTTGCATCGAAACCCGATTCGGATCAACTGCTTTCTGCATGCAACCGGTCCCGGAGGAATCTCGCCGCTATCTCCCGCTCGCGCGCGCGGCCCACCCGAAGGGCGTCCACCAGCGTCAGCAGTTCGTACAAGCGTCGGTCCCGCATCGCGGCGAACGGGACCTGCCTGCATAGAGGCTCGATCGCTTCGCCCCGCAACGCGCCGTTCGGGTCAGGCCAGACGAATACCGTTCCGGATGCGGCAATTTCGTCGGAAAGAGGTGGGGCCGAATGGGCCGTCGGAACTCCCCGTGTCAGCGCTCCTGGCCGCGCCGGATACACATAACGAAGCCCGTGGACCGAGAATTCGAGCAGCGCCGGGACATTTGGCTTGAGCGTGCCACTCCCGACAAGGCCCGACTCCTCGCACTTGCGGACGGCACGGTGCACCTGGGAAGTGCTCAAGCCTAGATCGCCGGCCAACGCCGCGTACGTGACGCCCGGCCCCGAGACTACTAGCTTCAGAGCCACAAAGACATCGATCGGCTGGAGCATGATCATTCTCGTTGTTCCATATTCCAGAATATGGAACGATCAACGTGAAGTCAATTCGATCCCTTTGTGCGATTCGCATCGGACAATCCTCCGTCAGCCGGTGCTTATCTCACCCCTGCGGCCCTACCGATCCCACGATTCCCGCCGCCCCATCACCACATCGAACTGCGCCCTGATGCGATTCAGCCCATCGGCCAGGTCGCTTCCGACCACGTTCAGCCACGCCACCGTCACCGACTTCGTCTCGCCGGGCGCGAGGTCGAAGGGCGCGATCGACTGAAGGCTGCGTACGTCGTAGGGGTCGTCCACCCAACCCGTCCCGCCGATCGGATCTCCCGTATACGCGAACCGCGTCTCGAGCAAGGTCGAGGGATCGATCATCGCGGCGCCCGTCGGCGAGAGGCCTTCGAGGGCCAGCCGGACGTGGTTCGGATCCCGGATGTCTTCTTCAGCGAATGCGGCGAACGGCCCCGACTTGACCTTTCGAACGACCCTGTGGGCCAGCTTGGTGTGTCCGAGCCCGCTTGCGCTGGTCATATCGAGAATCGTCATGCCGCTGATCGTGCCGTAGCAAGCGGCCGGAATCGCGCCATCTTCGGGCCGCGGCGACACATAGGTATACGACAGGTGCCTGCCGAGGTCGTACCCGGTCCGATTGTAGCCGCTCTGGATCCCGGCGCAATCCCCGGTTCGACGAAGGTCGGTGTCCACGAAGTACCCGGCGTGCACGTTCGAGAGCGATGTACTCGACGTGTTGTGGAGGTCGTACCGGACGAACAACACGTTCGACAGCGGCTCCTCATCGAAAAGGAACACCGTGACTCCCACCCGCAGGCCCGGAATCGACGTCTCCTCGACGTCCGGACTCGCCGGCGATCGGTACGCTGCCCAGGCCATGCGGTCGCCGTACAACTTCGGCGCGCCGTCCGACCCGACTGGCGCCCCCTGGGCGACCGGCCAGTTCAGGATTTCCGCCTCGAGACTGTCCTGCGTGAGTGTGAAGATGCCCGCTGGGGCGTCGCCGGCAAACTCGAACCCAAACCCGCTCACGGTGCTCGGAATTTCGGTCGTCGCATTCGCCCTGTCGGCGTCGGCCGTGATCCACAGCCCCGAATCGTAGACGCGGTCTTCGCGCACTTCGGGTCGAAGCGGATCGGGGATCCAGGTGGACCGCGAGAGCCCGCCGATTCGGTGTCGGTTGAGCTGCACGGAGACTCTCCCATTTGACAGAGTCACGGCCGGCTGCGGCGTCAGGGCGACGGGCTCGTCGCCGGGCGGAACGAGATCCGGCGGGGTCGAACTGTCACATGCCGTGAACAGCAGAACCAGGGCGGCGATGAGTAGAAGTGGCTTCATGAGGAAATGAACCATTCATCCGGCTATTCATCCGGAACGACAGAGTAGCGCATTGCGACTCCGAATTGTGGAGGGAAACCCCGCGCTCACATGGGGGGGTACCTCGCAGGACTGCTAACGGCGCCCTCCCGATCGGCGTGGCGCCGGCCGGATCACCCCAGCGCCACGTCCAGGATCATCATCACGAGAAACCCGCCGAGCGTGCCGATCGTCGCGAGGTCGGCGTTTCCGCGCCCTTGCGACTCGGGAATGAGCTCCTCCACGACGACGAATATCATCGCGCCCGCCGCGAACGCGAGCGCGTACGGAAGGAGCGGACGCGACATCTCCACGAACGCGGCTCCCAGGACCGCCGCGACGGGCTCGACGGCCGCCGACAGCTGGCCGTACCAGAACGCCTTTCCGCGCGACATGCCCTCTCCCCGCAGCGGCATCGCGACGGCCGCGCCCTCGGGGAGGTTCTGCAGGCCGATGCCGAGCGTCAGGGCGACCGCGGCCGCCAGGCCCGCGCCCTCGACGCCGTGGGACGCCGCGCCGAACGCCACGCCGATCGCAAGGCCTTCGGGGATGTTGTGCAGGGTGATCGCCATTACCAGGAGCGTGCTGCGTCGCCAGCGGACGGGCATGCCCTCGGCCCGCGACGGATCGAGCCCCGGGTGCAGGTGCGGAAGCAGCGCGTCGGCGCCGCGAAGGAAGATTCCGCCCAGCGCGAATCCCACCGCGGCGGGGAGCCATGGAATGAGGCCCAGCTCGCCCGCGACTTCGATGGACGGAATCAGCAGCGACCAGACGCTCGCCGCGATCATGACGCCGGCCGCGAATCCGAGCATCACGTCGAGGAGGCGCAGTGACATGCGGCGCACGAGCACGACGACCGCGGCGCCGAGCGCGGTCACGGCCCACGTGAACAGCCCGGCGAGGAGGGCGAGATGGACGGGATCGAAGGCCGCAAGGCGGTGCATGGGAGCGGGCGCGTGGTCCCCGGGATCGTAACCACCGGGCCGGTCGGGCGCAACCGGGGAATCCCGCGACCGTACCTTGCACGAGTACCAGCCGGTGACGCCATGCCCTGCCTCTTCGTCGCGATCGCGCTTGCCGTTCCGCGCCTGCTCCTCGCCTACCTGTGGTTCTTCACGCACTGGTTCGAGGGCCTCTTCGACACCCTGATGTGGCCGATCCTGGGCCTCGTGTTCGCGCCGACGACGCTGCTCTGGTGGACCGTCGTGCAGCGCGCGTACGGAGGCGAATGGGGCACGCTGCAGATCGTCGGCATGGTGATCGCGGTGCTGATCGACCTGTCGCCGGGCAAGAAGTCGAAGAAGAAGGACTGAGGCGGCGGGGAGTGGCCGATCCGTTCGACCGGCGGATATCGCTCGCAGCCGTGCCTCCGGGTCGCTTGCGGCCATTCCTGCGGGTAGCTTGGACCATGCCGCGGGTCCGGATGTGGGATTTCGCCCGAAAGTCGACGTATTGGGCCCCAAATGGGGGCGAATATGTCGACAATCGGCCCTTTTTCGACGTTTTTGCCCCCAAAACCGGGCAAATACGTCGATAAACCGCCCCATTTTCCAGTGCGGGGTGCATATCACGCCGTTCCGCCGGGTGGGAGCCGGCTTGGGCGTTCACTCGCCCCGACGCCTGTACGCTCCCCCGGGAGGCTTGCGACCGAACACTGATGCTGCTTATCTTTCGGGCTCGATACTCCTCGGTAGCTCAACGGTAGAGCATGCGGCTGTTAACCGCAGGGTTGTAGGTTCAAATCCTACCCGGGGAGCCAAAAGAGGCGAGATCGCACCAGCGGTCTCGCCTCTTTGCGTTTTGGGGGCCACGCAAGATCAAATACGCCGGGATGCGGAAATGCCCCGGGACACGGCCCCGTTTTGCCGGAAGGGTCCCCTCCGCGGGACGGGCCCTGCCCGCCGGCCAGGCATTCCAGGGTCTCAGCCCTGCTTTTCAGCCCGCTTCGCCACCCGCACGAACTCCTTCAGCACGGCGTTGATGCGCGTCTGGTACCGCGGTCCCTGGGCCTTGAAGTACTCGACGATCTCGGCGTCGAGCCGGATCGAGACCGGCTTCTTGATGAAGTCGGCAAACATCACGGGCTGCGCATTCGCCAGCATCTCGTCGGACCACGGCGGATTGTCCGGGTCAGAGAGCGCGTTGGCCTCGATTTCCTCCTCGGTCATGGCGTCGACCCGGGCCCAGTCCGAATCGGACCCCTCACCGAGTTCGTCGAAGGTTATGCGAGTGATACCGTTTTCGTTCACTGGTCCTGGCTCTCCTTGCTGAGATGATGCGGATGGATTCCGGCCGGCGGGTGAAGATGATCGTGATCTCCCTTTCGTCGTGGATCGAAACGGCGAGCCACCGCTCTTCGCCGAATCGGTCGACCCGCTCGAGGACGACGCCCTGCGGAAAGGCTCGTGCGGCGTCCCTGAAGCTGATTCCGTGCTTTCGGAGGTTCGATTCGGCCTTTTCATCCTCCCACTCGAACTGCAAGTGTGCATATGTTTGTATAGACATCGACCCGGGAGGTTTCATTCCGTCCGGCAGATAGAGACGCGAACCGGGGGCTTGTGACGGTCCAAGCCCCGAACCGTAGATTGCCCGCAAGCCCCCTCCGCCCATGGACGACGCCCGCTCCCAGGAGCTCTTCCTCGAGGTCTTCCTCGCCCTCCCCCGCCAGGGCCCCGGCAACCGCGCGACGGCCAAACAGGCCCTAGGCCTATGCACGGGCCTTCCGAACGCCCCGCGTATCCTCGATCTCGGGTGCGGAACGGGCGGCCAGAGCTTCCTCCTCGCCGAGCTCACCGGCGGAACGGTCACGGCCGTCGACATCCTCCCTGCCGCCGTCCAGCGACTGTCCGAACGCGCGGCCGAGGCGGGCCTGCAGGATCGCGTCACGGGCCTCGTCGGCGATATCGCGAACCTGCGCCTCGAGCCCGAATCCTTCGACCTGGTCTGGTCGGAAGGAGCGTTCTACAACCTCGGCATCCCCCCGTCCCTTCAGGCCTCGCGCAGGTTCCTGAAGCCCGGAGGCTGGCTGGCCTTCAGCGACTGCGTGTACCGCTCGTCCGATCCGCCGGCCGAGGTGCGTGCCACGTTTGACGTCGAATACCCCACGATGGGCACCGCCGAAACCGTGAACGCCCTGGTCGCGGCCGGCGGATTCGAGCCCGCTGGCCGTTTCACGCTGCCCGACGAGGCGTGGGAAGAGGACTTCTACGTCCCCATGCGCCTGCGCATCGACGAACTGAAGCGGCAGTACGCCGCCGACTCCGAGGCCCTCGGCGTGCTCGACGCCATCGCGCAGGAGCCGGCCGGGTACCCCGAACTCTCCCGCCACGTGGCCTACGAATTCTTCGTCGCGCGCCGAAGCGATTGAGGGATTCCCGGGTCGACGGGTCCGGTCGGCGCTTCGTATCGTACGCCAGCCGAAGCGACGCCCCCGATGCCCATCGACCTCTCCCCGCTCGAATTCCTGCTGTTCGCGGCCGCGGGCGTCGGTACCGGCATCGTGAACACGCTGGCCGGAAGCGGGTCGCTGGTGACGCTGCCCATCTTCATCTTCGTGTGCGGGCTTCCGGCGCCGATCGCCAACGGCACCAACCGGATCGGGGTGATGGTGCAGAGCGCGGTCGGCGTGGCGTCCTTCCGCAATTTCAAGGCTACCGACTTCACGGGCGCTGCGTGGATCGTGGTTCCGGCCGTCGTCGGAGCCGTGCTCGGGTCGCGCATCGCCGCCGACCTCGACGAGGAGGCGATGAACACGGCCATCGGGTTCCTGATGGTGTTCATGCTGTTCGTGCTGACCGTCCGCCCCGAGCGCTGGATCCATCCGGGCACGTTCCACCCCGACCGCAACCGGTCCCCGCTCACGATGGCGGCCTTCTTCGCGATCGGCGTCTACGGCGGGTTCATCCAGGCGGGGGTCGGAATCTTCCTGCTTGCCGGCTGCGTGCTGCTCTCCGGCTACTCGTTGTCGGCCGCCAACGGCATCAAGCTGCTCGTGGTGTTCGCGTACGGGCTTCCGACCCTCGCGGTGTTCTTCTGGCAGGGCCAGGTGCACCTGGCGTACGGGCTCCTGATGGCCGCTTTCCAGGGCGTCGGCGCCTGGCTCGCCGCGCGCTTCGTCGTGCGCGTGCCGAACGCCGACCGCTGGATCCACCGCCTGCTCATTCTCATCGTCGCGGCGTCGGCGATCAAGTTTCTCGCCTGACGTCCGCAAACCAACCACCCCAGACGACCATGGCAACGAAGATCGGCATCATCGGCGCGGGCGGAATGGCCCGGTACCACATCGAGGGCTTCCGCAACGCGGGGGCCGACGTCACGGCGATCGCCGACACGAGCCTCGCGGCGGCGCAGGCGGCAGCGGCGAAGTACGGGATTCCGCTCGTTTTCGGGGACGTCGGGGCCATGCTGAAGGGCGCCGAGACCGACGCCGTCTCGATCATCGTGCCGAACCGGTACCACGCGCCGCTCGCGATCCAGGCGCTCGAGGCCGGCAAGCACGTCTTCTGCGAGAAACCGCCGGCCCTGAACGCGGGCGAAGTGCGGCAGATGATCGCGGCAGCCGACCGTGCGCGCAGGCAGCTGATGTTCAACTTCAACAACCGCGCCCGGCCCGAATCGCGCGCCATGATGGGCTTCGTGAAGGACGGCACGATCGGAACGATCCACACGGCGCAGGCCCGCTGGATCCGCCGTACCGGCATCCCGGGCTTCGGCGGGTGGTTCACGAACAAGGCGCTTTCGGGCGGAGGTCCGCTGATCGACCTGCTGCACATGGTCGACCTCGCGATGTATCTCATGGGCAGCCCCGAACCGGCCTGGGTGCTCGGGCGCACGGTCGACGATTTCATCACCGACCCGTCGTTCAAGGGCCCGTGGGGCATCCCGGACGTCGAGGGTGGCACGATCGACGTGGAGTCGGCCGCACACGGGTTCGTGACGTTCCAGTCCGGGCAGGCGCTCAGCCTGCAGGTCTCGTGGGCCGAGATGGTGAAGCGCGAGGAGGTCTCGGTGACCTTCCAGGGCTCCCGCGCGGGCGGAAAGATCGAGCGCCTCTTCGGCCGCGAC
>JANJTM010000077.1 GCA_024711125.1 Rhodothermales bacterium | reverse complement strand
CGGAATTCGTCCACGTCGGCCCGGTCGAGGGTCGGCAGGTTTCCGCCCTCGAAACCGATCGCGAGGTTGCCCGAACCGCCCCAGTTGCTCGTGTCGCCGGTCGCCGGGTCGATCGAGAAGCGGATCGACTGGCGCAGGTTGTCGACCACCACGCGCGAGGCCATCGGGCGGCCATCGAGGAAGAGGCGGATCCCGTCGGCCCGCGACGAACCGTCGTAGGTCAGCGCGACGTGGCGCCAGGCGCCCGCCGGGAGGCGATCGGTCGTGCGGATCTCGATCGAGTTGTCGGGGAAAACGTGGTTGAGGCTCGCCGAGAGCGTGCCGTCCTCGTTCAGGATCACGAGGTAGCCACGCTTGCCGTTGAAGAGCCCGCCGGACTTGCCCATGAGCGGCCCGTGCGTCGAGTCGCTCGCCAGGCGCACCCAGAGCGAGAGCGTGAAGGGCTCGTTCCGCTCGAAGACGAACCGCTTGCCGCCCATGTCGAGCCAACCGTCCCCCTTCAGTCGCATGCCCTTCCCGGCGACGCCCTCGATGAGTTCGGGCAGCTGGTCGCGGTCGCCCCAGAAATAGCCGGGTTCCTTCGGCTTGACGAGGTCGGGCAGGTCGAGGCGGTCCTTCGTCTCGACGAAGCCCTCGAGCGGATAGTGGCCGATGAGACCCGTCGGGGCGGGGTCCTCGCGCCGTGCGCCACCCGGCGCCGCCCGGCCGGAGGACGACCGCACCGACGCCGGCGCCACGGGCAGCCGCAACGCGGCGCCCTCCCCCGCCGAACGCAGCCACCCGGGGTACGACGCGTCGGCCGCGGTCGCCAGTTCCCTCTCGAGCCGCGCGATCGACGCGCGCAATTCCGCCAGCCGAGCGTCGGTCAGCGAGTCGGTGAGAATGACGACGGGCGCCGCCTCGCCCGAATACGGGATGTTTCCGAACTCGTTTATCGAGTTGAAGAAGGCGAAGAGCCCGTAGTACTCCTCCATCGGGATGGGGTCGTACTTGTGCGCGTGGCAGCGCGCGCACTCCATCGTGAGGCCCAGGAAGGCCCGCCCGAACGTATGGGTGCGGTCGGCCACGTAGTCGACCCGGTACTCCTCGGCGACGATGCCGCCCTCCTGGCTCTGCAGGTGGTTGCGGTTGAATCCGGTCGCGAGGATCTGCTCCTGCGTGGCGTCCGGCAGCAGGTCGCCGGCCATCTGCCAGGTGACAAAGGTGTCCCACGGCAGGTTCTCGTTGTGCGCCTTTACGACCCAGTCGCGCCAAGGCCACATGTTGCGCATGCCGTCGTCCTGGTAGCCGTGCGAATCGGCATAGCGGGCGAGGTCCAGCCAGGCGCTCGCCATCCGCTCCCCGTACGCGGGCGACGCGAGCAGACGGTCGACCGCCCGCTCGTACGCGCCTTCCGACGAGTCGGCGAGGAACGCGCCCATTTCCTCGATCGTGGGCACGAGGCCGGTCAGGTCGAGCGTCACGCGCCGCAGCAGCGTCTCGCGGTCGGCTTCGGGCTGCGGCGCGAGGCCTTCCGCCTCGAGACGGGCCAGCACGAAGCGGTCCATCGGCTGCCGGGACCACGTCCGGTCGTCCACGTCCGGCGCGTCGGGCTCGACCGGGGGCGAAAAGGCCCAGTGCGGCTCGTATTCCGCGCCCTGCTCGATCCAGCGGATGAGGATGGCCTTCTCCTCGTCGGTCAGCGTCAGGTTCGCCTCGGGCGGAGGCATGTGGTAGGCCGGGTCGTGCGACAGGATGCGCCGCACCATCTCGCTGCCGTACGGATCGCCGGGGTCGATCGCGCGCCCGCTGCTCGCCGCCGCGACCAGCGCGATCTGCGAGCCCTCGCGCGAATCCAGGTGCATGTTCGTGGCGCGGGCCGCCGCGTCGGGGCCGTGGCACTTGAAGCAGCGGTCCGAGAGGATCGGCCGCACGTCCCGGTTGTAGCGGATCTCCTTCGGGATCGTGGCCATCGCCTCCTCGATCTCCGGTGGATGGGACACGCCGCAGGCCGACGCTGCAAGCACAAGCGCCGCAAGCAGATACAGAGACGGGGTCCTGTGCATCGCGAGGCGGACCCACCAGGGGTCCGACGAGGACGGGGTTCCGGGCAGACGCGCCGGACATCCGGCGCAGGGTAGCTTCACCGAATATACACGGGAGCCCCCATCCGCGCACGGTCGCCCGATTTCGCTTGCGGGGCCGCCGATTTCCCGTGTATTCTTCGCCGCCTTTTAATCCGACTGTAATATTCCATGGCGAATGCATCCCGCGGACAGTGGTCCGGCCGCCTCGGCTTCATCCTGGCGGCCGCCGGCTCGGCCGTCGGCCTCGGCAACATCTGGCGTTTCCCGTACATGGCCGGCGAAAACGGCGGCGGGGCGTTCGTGCTGCTGTACCTGGCCTGCGTCCTGCTGATCGGACTCCCGGTGCTGTTCAGTGAGCTCGCCATGGGGCGGAAGACCGAGCGCAACGCGGTGGGCGCCTTCCGCGCACTCGTTCCGAACACCTGGTGGCCCGCGGTCGGCTACCTCGGCATCGCCGCCGGCTTCGGCATCCTGGCCTTCTACTCGGTCGTCGCCGGCTGGACGCTCGGCTACCTGGGTCACGCCGTACTCGGCGATTTCGGCGCCGCGATGACGGCCGAGCAGTCGAACGCGCTCTTCACGAGCCTCATCGGCTCGCCGACGCAGGCCATCGCCTATACCGCGGGATTCCTGCTGTTGACGATCCTGATCGTGAGGGGCGGTGTCAGCTCCGGCATCGAGCGGGCCGCCAAGATCCTCATGCCCGCCCTGCTGGCCATCCTGATCGTGCTCGCCGTCCGCTCGGTCACGCTTCCGGGCGGAATGGAAGGCCTCTCCTACCTGCTCAAGCCCGACTTCTCGAAGATGACGGCCGGCTCGGTGATGGCCGCGCTGGGGCAGGCGCTCTTCTCGCTCAGCCTCGGCATGGGCGCCATGGTGACCTACGGCTCCTATTTCCCGAAGCGAGAGAACATGCCCTTTGCCGGCGCCATGGTCGCGGTCGCCGATACCTCGATCGCGATCCTGGCGGGTCTCATCATGTTTCCGGCGCTGTTTTCGGCCGGTCTCGACCCGGCTGCCGGTCCCGGCCTCGTCTTCGTCGTGCTTCCGACCGTGTTCAACAGCCTTCCGGCCGGCACGCTCTTCGCGATTGCCTTCTACGCCCTGCTCGCGATCGCCGCGCTGACCTCGACGATCAGCCTGCTCGAGGTCGTCGTCGCCTACTTCGTCGACGAACGCGGCTGGAAGCGGGAGAAGGCGGCATGGGTGCTCGGCTCGGTCTGTTTCCTCATCGCCGTGCCGTCGGCCCTCTCCCAGGGCGGCGCCGACGTCTTCACCTCCTTCCTCTTCGACACCAGCTTCCTCGACATCCAGAACATCATCTGGGGCAACTACGCGCTTTCGATCGGCGCGCTGGCCACCTGCCTCTTCGTCGGGTGGAAATGGACCGTCGGCAAGGGCCTAGAGAGCCTCGAGGCCAGCGGACACGTCATGCCGCTGCGCTCGGCGTGGGCCTTCGTGGTGCGTTTCCTCTCGCCGATCGCCATCGCGATCGTGCTGGGGTACATCGTCCTCACGGGGCAGTACTTCTGAGCGTGGGCGCCTAGGGGGGCGGCGAAGTGGAATTCAGCCCCGAATTCCACTTCCGGAGCCGTTTTTCGGGCGCGGAAGTGGAATCCGGCCCCATTTTCCACTTCCGCTCCCCGATTCCCTCCTCTCGGGCCCACTCCAGGGGCCGGGCCGTGCGCGCCCGGGCCGAGCCGCCGCATCGGGGTCGGGACCGCGGTCCCGCACACGCGCGCTTCCGCACGCACGACCCGCGACACCCGATGCGGCGTCCGTGCGCGACCGCGCCCCCTGATTAAAGGGCGATTAAGGCCTGTCGGGGCTCTTTCGGGTTGCCGAGGTTGCGAGTATCCTTCGCCGCCTCTTCACATCAACCCCGACCCGTCATGTCTACCGCCTCCCGCGGACAGTGGTCCGGCCGCCTCGGCTTCATCCTCGCCGCGGCCGGCTCGGCCATCGGCCTGGGCAACATCTGGCGTTTTCCGTACATGGCGGGCGAGAACGGGGGCGGCGCCTTCGTGCTGCTGTATCTGGGCTGCGTGCTGCTCATCGGCATCCCGGTGCTCTTCTCGGAACTCGCCATGGGGCGGAAGACCGAACGCAACGCGGTCGGCGCCTTCCGCGCGCTGGTCCCCAACTCCTGGTGGCCGGCCGTGGGATACCTCGGCATCGCCGCCGGTTTCGGCATCCTGGCCTTCTACTCGGTCGTCGCCGGATGGACGCTCGGGTACCTGGGACACGCCTTCATGGGCGACTTCGGAGCGGCCATGGACGCCGATGCGTCGGGTGCGCTCTTCACGGGACTCATCGGCGACCCGCTGCAGGCCGTAGGCTACACGGCGCTCTTCCTGCTGCTCACGATTCTCATCGTGCGCGGCGGTGTCAGCGCGGGCATCGAACGGGCGTCCAAGATCCTCATGCCGGCGCTATTCGCCATCCTGCTGGTCCTCGCGATCCGCGCGTTGACCCTGCCCGGCGGCATGGCCGGGCTCGAGTACCTGTTGGTACCCGATTTTTCGGAGCTGTCCGCCGGCGCGGTCATGGCTGCGCTCGGGCAGGCGCTCTTTTCGCTCAGCCTCGGCATGGGCGCCATGGTGACCTACGGCTCGTACTTCCCCAAGGAGGAGAACATGCCGCAGGCCGGAGCGCTCGTCGCGCTCGCCGACACGTCGGTCGCGGTGCTCGCGGGGCTCATCATGTTCCCGGCGTTGTTCTCCGCGGGTCTCGACCCGGCCGCCGGCCCGGGCCTGGTGTTCGTCGTGCTTCCGACCGTCTTCAACAGCCTTCCGGCGGGCACGCTCTTCGCCATCGCCTTCTACGCCCTGCTCGCGATCGCCGCGCTGACGTCGACCATCAGCCTGCTCGAGGTCGTGGTCGCCTATTTCGTCGACGAACGCAAGTGGAAGCGGGAGAAGGCGGCCTGGGTGCTCGGCGGCGTCTGCTTCGTGCTCGCCGTGCCGTCGGCCCTCTCCCAGGGCGGAGCCGACGTTTTCACCTCGTTCCTCTTCGACACCAGCTTCCTCGACATCCAGAACATCATCTGGGGCAACTACGCGCTATCGATCGGCGCGCTCGCGACCTGTGTTTTCGTGGGGTGGAAATGGGGCATTCCGAAGGCGATCGAGGCGTTGGAGGCCAGTGGGCACCGCATGGCGTTTGCCTCGGCGTGGGGAATCGTCGTGCGATTCGTCCTTCCGATCGCCATCGTCGTCGTGCTCGGCTTCATCGTCTCGACCGGGCGGTACTTCTGATCACTCGGGGAACGGGGCGCGGGGACCGCGTACCCCCCTGCCACGGCGGGGGCGTGTCGAAAACCTTCGGCGTGCGAGGGCATTAAACCCTTTTACCCCCGCACGTCCGCCCGATGGGCGGCGTGACCTTCCGCGAGACCATGCGCCAGATCCGCGAGTATTGCGGCGTTTTCGGCATCTACAATGCCACGAACGCCTCCAACCTGATCTACCTCGGCCTGCACGCCCTGCAGCATCGGGGCCAGGAGTCTGCCGGCATCGTCACCTCGACGTTCGACGAGACCCGCAAACGCCAGGTCATGATCGCGCACAAGGACGAAGGGCTGGTGCTCGACGTCTTCTCGGATCCGTCGATTTTCGAGACCAAGCTCCTCGGCAGCTCGGGCATCGGCCACAACCGGTACTCCACGGCGGGAGCCTCCAACAACCGGGCGAACATCCAGCCGCTGCTCGTCAACTACCGGGACGGGAACCTGGCGCTTGCGCACAACGGAAACCTGTCGAACGCCCGGGAGCTGCGCAACTCGTTCTCGATCCGCGGCACGATCTTCCAGTCGACGAGCGACTCGGAGCTGTTCCTCCACCTCATCGCCCAGAGTTCACGCCGGCGACAGATCGACAAGGTGCTCGACGCGCTGGGACAGGTCGAGGGCGCGTTCTCGCTCGTGATCCTGACCGATGACGCGCTCATCGCCGTGAGGGACCCGAACGGATTCCGTCCGCTCGCGCTCGGCAAGCTGGAGCAGCCCGGTCAGGAAGGCGGCCCCGCGTGGTGCGTCGCCAGTGAGACGTGCGCCTTCGACCTCATCGGGGCCGAGTACGTGCGCGACGTCGCCCCCGGGGAGGTGCTGGTCATCGACCGCAAGGGCTGCGCAAAAGGCGAGTTCGAGTCGTACCAACTGGCGCAGCACCACGGGGTCAGCCAATGCGTATTCGAGTACGTCTACTTTTCGAGGCCCGATTCGAAGATCTTCGGCGAGATGGTGGACAAGGTGCGCCGCAAGATCGGAAAGGCGCTCGCGCACGACGCCCCCGTGCCCACGGTCCCGGACGGAGACCCGACGCCGATCGTGATCGCCGTTCCCGACTCGTCGAACACGGCAACGCTCGGATACGTGACCGAGTGCAACAAGCTCGGCTACCGTGCGCGTTACGAGATCGGCCTCATCCGCAACCACTACGTCGGCCGCACCTTCATCGCACCCGGCCAGAGCCGGCGCGAGTCCAAGGTCCGCTCGAAGTTCAACACGGTCGAGGGGGTACTCCGTGACCGCGTGGTCGTGATGGTGGACGATTCGATCGTGCGCGGAACGACGGCGCGCCAGCTCGTGCAGATGGTGCGGAAGGCCGGGGCGCGCGAGGTCCACTTCCGCGTGGCGTCCCCTCCCGTCGTGTCGCCGTGTTTCTACGGCATGGACTTTCCGAGCCACGACGAACTCTTCGCCAACCAGCTCGGTGGCGACCTCGAGCGCATGCGGGATTGGCTCGGCGTCGATTCGCTGGCATACCTCTCGGCCGACGGGCTGATGTCGGCCGTTCGCGAGGCCAACGAGAACCCGTACGGGTACTGCAACGCATGTTTCACCTCGCGGTACCCGGTTCCGGTCGAGATGGACGTGTCGAAGGACGAGAACGAGTGGTAGCGGGCCGCCCTTTCCGGCCGACCCGACATCCCCACGCGGCGTGAAGCGCGCTCCCCGACTCCTGGTCCTCGTCAACGTGTACCGCCCCGACCTGGGCGGGGGCGTACTGTTCGCCGACCTGGCCGAGGGACTCGTCGAGCGCGGCTGGGACGTGACCGTACGCTGTGCGGTGCCCTACTACCCGGAGTGGACCGACAAGACCGGCGCCAACGGCCTGGGCATCGTGGAAACCCGCGAAGGCGGGGTGCGGGTAGAGCGGTTCGGCCTGTTCATCCCGTCCCGTCCCAACTCGCTCGTGCAGCGGCTGCTGTACGAACTGTCTTTTCCGCTCAGCCTTTCGCGCAGGTTGCCGTCGCCCGGCGACTACGACGCGATCATGGTGTACTGCCCGCTCGTAGGCGCGGTGGCCTGGGCGGCGGTCCTGAAACGGCTCGTCGGAGTCCCGTTGTGGCTCACCGTACAGGACCTTTCGGCCGACGCGGCCGCGGCCTCGGGTATCGTGCGCAGCGGGCGGCTCAACCGGCTGTTCGCAGCCGTGCAGCGCGCGCTTTTCAACGAGGCCGACGCGTGGAGTACGATCGCGCCGGCCATGGTCGAGCGGCTCGTGGCGCTGCGCGACCGCGGCCAGCCCGTGCACTACCTGCCGAACTGGCTGCACCGATCGCTGGCGCAGGCCATCGCCGACGTGCCGGCCCGCGCCGAACCGCCCCGAGCCCCGGTCCGCCTGCTGTACTCGGGCAACCTCGGGACGAAGCAGGAACTCCTGCGGCTGTGCGAGACGCTGCACGCTTCGGACGCCGCGTTCGCCTTCCGCATCCAGGGCGCGGGCGGAACGGCTCCAGCGGTACGCGAATGGGTGGAACGGTCGGGCGACCCGCGCTTCACGTTCGCACCGCTGTCCGACGAGGCGGATCTTGCCCGGGCGCTCCGCGCCTTCGATCTCCTCGTCGTGACCGAGACCGAAGGCGCCGGGGGCTCGTTCATTCCGAGCAAACTGCTGCCCGCCATGGCGGCCGGGCTGCCGGTCCTCGCCGTCTGTGACGCGGATACTCCGTTCGGACGGGAAATGACCGGGTCGGGGGCCGGACCGGCCTTCCGTTGGAGCGAAATCGAGCGGATTCCGGGCTTGCTGGCGGACCTTCCGAACCGCCCGGACGTTTTCGCGGCCTGGGTGCAGGCCTGCCGCGCGAGAGCCGTGGCCTTCGACGCCGGCCGCATCCTGGACGAATACGACCGCCTGCTCCACGAACTGGCCTTCGGCCGAACCCGGTCCGCGACTCCATGAGCGAGATCCTCCTCGTCGGTGACCGTGTCCTCATCACGCCGGATGACGGCGAGCGCCAGACCGAATCGGGGCTCGTCCTGCCGGCGACGGTGGCCGAACGGGACAAGGTGCGTTCGGGGCGTGTCGTACGCGTCGGGCCGGGCTACGTGATTCCGAATCCCGAGTACTCCGAGGGCGAACCGTGGGCACCGTCCCGCGACGTGATCCGGTACCTGCCCATGCAGGCGCGGCCGGGCGATTACGCCTTTTTCCTGCGCAAGGAGGCGATCGAATTGAGCTGGGAGGGACGGGACTACCTCATCGTCTCGCACGGCGCGATCCTGGCGCTGATCCGCGAGGATCCGGCGGACATCCTGAAACACATCACGCCCGACGATGCGGGCCTCGACACGGACGAACCGTAGGGACCGTCAGCCGCCCCAGCCGAGCATCTCCCTGACTTCGGCGAGCGGGCGCTCCTCCCACGATCCGTCCTCGTACGCGAGCCCGACCGTTTCGCGGAAGATGTCGAGCTTCTGCACGATCCCGATGCCCTTCGGAGTATGCACCGGGCTGTCGGCACGCGGGAATCGTCGCAGCGCGTCCATGTACTGGTCCAACTCGTAATTCAGGCAGCACTTCAGGCGCCCGCACTGTCCGGAAAGCCGCACGGGATTCAGCGGAAGGTTCTGCGTCTTGGCCGCCTGCGTCGACACCGGTCGGAATTCCTGGAGCCACGTCGAGCAGCACAGCGTGCGCCCGCATGAGCCGATTCCCCCGATGCGCGCCGCCTCGTCACGGGCGCCGATCTGCCGCAGTTCGACGCGCGTACGGTATCGTTTGGCCAGCCGGCGCACGAGTTCGCGGAAATCGACCCGCTGCTCGCTCGTGAAGAAGAAGGTGACCTTGCGCTCGTCGAATTGCCACTCCACGTCCACGAGCTTCATCGGCAGGCTCATCCGGTCGATGGTGCGGCGACCCACGAGAAACGTCTCGGCATCGAGGTCGTGCATCGCCCGGTAGCGCTCGATGTCCTCGAGCGTCGCGCGCCGCGTAATCGCCGGGAAGGGTTCGTCCTCCGGTATGCCCTTGGAACGCAGGCGCAGGCGCACCATTTCACCGGCCAGGTGGACTGTTCCGAAATCCACGCCCCGGTCGGCCTCGACGATCACCTCGTCGCCGGTATGGATGTCGAGCCCCGGCCGGTTTGCGAAAAAACCCCGACGACCGCCCTTGAAGGCGACCTCGACGACGTCGAACGCAGCGGGGGGAGCGGCCGTGCCGAGGTCCGCCAGCCAGTCGAACGCGTGCATCGAGGGACAGCCCCCGGTTCCGCACCGCCCCGAAGCGCACCCGCCCGCACGGGCCGATTTCGTTGCGCACCCGGCACACCCCATGCGTCAGCCCTCCACGAGCGACGGTACGAGCGCTGCCGATTCCGCTCCGTGCATCGCGTCGTGCAACCGCTGCAGCAGTACCGTGAACAGAAGGCGCGCGTTCATGTTGCGGTCCACGAGGTCCATGGCCTCCTCGACGAGAACCACCATGCGCTCAGGACGGGCCGCGGTCATGCGCGACGAGAACTTCAGCAGTTCGTCGCGCTGATCGACGTTCACGATAGGCGCCTGATCTCCCAGGTGGCGAACCAGCACGAGGTCGCGAAGCCATACCAGACCGAGACCCAGGAGGAACTTCTGGTGCTCCCGACCGCGCCGGGACAGGCGTTCCACGGTCTCGGCCGCGACATCGGCATGCGACCACACCTGGTATGCCGCGCGCAGCAGGTCCACCACTTCCATCCGGGACGCGAGCAACTCCTCCGATCCCGCGAGATCCAGGGCGCGGGCGTACGAACCGTCGGCCATTCGGGCGATCGTGAGCGCGATCGGAGGCTCGATCCGGGCCCTTTCGACGAGAGCCGCCTCCAGCGAGGCGTCGTCGATGCGCTCGAATCGGATCCGCTGGCAGCGCGACACGATGGTCGGCAGCAGGCGATCGGCCCTCGAGGTCGTCAGCACGAAGACCGTCCGCGGAGTCGGCTCCTCGAGCAGCTTCAGGAACGCGTTGGCCGCCTCCTTGCGCAGCAGTTCGGCGTCGGTGACGACCGCCACCTTCCAGCGGCCTTCGACCGGCTTGAAGCTCATCACCCGGTGCAGGTCATCGTGGATCCGTCCGACGGAATACTGCACGACGCGATTCGACGTCGATCCCGAATCGTCGAGCGACGAGCGACGCACGAAATCGACCGTAGCGTAAGGGTCTTCGGCGAGCCGATCGAGGCGCTCGCGGATTTCCTCCGGCCGCACGTCGGCGGGCTGGGGCATCAGGACCTGGATGTCCGGGTGCTGCAGGCGCGCGGCGCGTCGGCACGACGAACACGCATCGCACGGAGCGGCCTCGGGGTGCTCGCACTGGAGTGCCTGCGCGAAGGCGAGCGCGGCCGCACGCTTGCCCGACCCGTCGGGCCCATGAAACAGGTACGCGTGTGCGACGCGCGAGCTGGCCAGGGCGCGCTTCAGGGTGTCCACCACCCGTTCCTGTCCGATGACTCGATTCCAGCCCACCGGCGTACCGTTTGCGTAAAGGTAACTGCTGTGGCTTCGCCGGTCGAGTCCGGAACGCTCGGGTCGGCGCGGTCGGCGCCCCGGGTGGGCCGGAGCGGAAGTGGACGCAGTCGCGGATCGGCGTGAAGATACTGAAGGGTCGAGGGCTTGCCGTTGACGCGCAGCGCGCGCGACGGTAACTTTTCTTTTCTCGGCGCGGTAGCTCAGCCGGTCAGAGCGACGGATTCATAACCCGTAGGTCGGCGGTTCAAGTCCGCCCCGCGCCACCACGGTCCGGCCCTGTGCCGGGCCGTTTTTCGTATCGTACGGCCGGCTTCGATCTCGCCGCGTGCGGCTCCGGGCGCGACGCTGCGCCTTCCGCATACCCCACCCGGCGACATCCATGACGTCGATGTTCAGGTACGGTGCGATCGTATTCCTGGCGGCGTTCCTGCTGTTCCTGGTGCAGCCGCTCGTGGCACGGTTCCTTCTGCCCTGGTTCGGGGGAGGACCCGCCGTCTGGACGGTGTGCATGCTCTTCTTCCAGGCGGCGTTGCTCGCGGGCTACGCGTATGCCCACGCCTCGAGCGAGCGAATGCGGCCGGAAACGCAGGCCCGCGTGCACGCCGTCGTCGTCGCCGCGTCCCTCCTCGCGCTGCCCCTGCTTCCCGAAGCGCCCGCGTTCCACGGGGGAGCAGGTTCACCGACGGCCCGGATTCTCGAGGTCCTGCTTCTGTCCATCGGCGCGCCGTTCTTCGTCCTGGCCTCCACGTCGCCGCTGTTGCAGCGCTGGTTCAGTCGAGAGCCGGGCCGGCCGTCACCGTACCGGTTGTACGCGCTGTCCAACGCCGGGTCGCTGCTCGCGCTGATCGCGTACCCGTTCGTCATCGAGCCGCTGTCGACGCTTCACGGACAGGCGCTGGCGTGGACGATCGCGTACGGGGTGTTCGCGGTCCTCACCGTCGCCCTCGCGGTCGCACACGGCCGACGCGCCGTCGACCCGCGGCCGCCGGCGGCCGCGTCGCGCTCGCCTGCGGAACTCGAACCCGGGCTTTCGGCGGGCATCCGGATGTACTGGCTCGCACTGCCCGCGACCGCGTCGGCGCTGCTCCTGGCCACGACGAACCAGCTCTGCATCGACGTGGCGGTCGTGCCCTTCCTGTGGGTACTTCCGCTCGCGCTGTACCTGCTTTCGTTCGTGCTCTGTTTCGACCATCCCCGGTGGTACGATCGGCGGCTGTTCGTGACCGTTTTCGCGGTCTCGTCGGCCGCGTCGGGATGGATGCTGGCCCGCGGAGCCGACGTCCCGGTGGAGTGGCTGGTCCTCGCCCTGTCGGCGGCCCTTTTCTCGGGCTGCATGGTGCTTCACGGAGAGCTCGTCGCCATCCGCCCTGGCGCGGGACACCTGACCGGTTTCTACCTCTCGGTCGCCGCCGGCGGTGTCGTCGGTGGCCTGTTCGTCGCCCTGCTTGCACCGGCCGCATTCGACGGGTTCTGGGAGTACCCGGTCGCGCTCGTGGCCACCGGCGCGCTCGCCGTGTCGGCCCTGGCCCGATCCGGGCGATGGGTTGCGCCCGGCGGCGCGCGATTCTGGACCGCGATCCTGGTCTCGGTCGTGCAGATTTTCGGTTTCGTCGACTTCGTCCTCGCCCCGCAGACGGCGGCCGGACAGGCTTCCGATGCCGCGGCTCCGGATCGTTCCGTCGTGGTGTGGACCTGGTTGGCGCTTTCCGTCGTGCACCTTGGCGCGTGGACCGCAACGGCGTGGGCCCGGGAGCGCGACCGGACGACGATCGTGGTGTGGATCGCCTCCACGATCCTGCACGGTGCGGTCGTACACGCGTTCGCATCCACGATCGACGAGCCGGCGTTCGCGCCCGTCGCGCCCTGGCTGGTTTTCGGCTGGAGCGGGGTCGGCGCCGGCCTCGGACTCCTCTGGGCCAGGGCCTGGGAATCGCGCCTGACGCCGAGGATTCGCCGGATCGTCACCGTCGGGCTGCTTCACTCCGGACTCGTCGCGCTCCTGGCGATCCTTGCGTTCGCCGATGCGGTGGCGACCCGCGCCGTGCTCGTCGTCGCGGTGGTCCTCGCCGGCATCGACCTCGCGGCCGTGCGCGCCCAACGTCGCGGCGACCGGCGCCGAGGCCAGGCGGCCCTCGCCTGGGGCCCCGTGGCGGCCGCGGTCCTGCTGCTTGCCCTCCGTTTCGTATCCATCGAGCGTGGGGCGCTGGTCGAGCGCGAATCCACGCATCGCGACTTCTACGGGGTGCTTTCGGTTACCGTGGAAGAATCCCTCCACGGTCGGTACCGGCTGCTCACCCACGGCCGGATCGATCACGGATTCCAGTACCTCGACGACAGCCTGCGCACGCACCCGACGTCCTACTACGGACCGGGGACCGGGCTGGAACTGGCGTTGGAGCGGATGCGCGCAATCGGGTCCGATGACGACTCCTCGGCGGCGTTGCGGTTGGGCGTCGTGGGCCTCGGGGTCGGAACGATCGCCGCGTACGGTCGCGAAGGCGACAGGCTTCGGTTCTACGAGATCAACCCCACGGTCGCCGAACTGGCCGGAACCCGGTTCACCTTCCTCGGGGAGTCCAGGGCCGCCGTAGACGTCGTGATCGGCGATGCGCGGATTTCGCTGGAGCGTGAGCGTGCCGTCGGCGCCGAGCCTCCGTTCGACGTGCTCGTCGTCGACGCGTTCTCGTCGGACGCGATTCCGATCCATCTCGTGACGCGGGAGGCCGCCGAACTGTACCGGGATCGCCTGGCGCCCGGCGGCGCCATCGTCTTCCACACGTCCAATCGTTTCCTCGACCTCGACCCGGTGATTCGCGGACTGGCGTCCCACCTCGGGTGGAAGGCTTTCCGGTTCGAGAACCGGGACGACGAGGCCCGCGGAGTCTACGAATCCACGTGGGCGGTGATCACGGGCAACGAACGCTTCGCCGACGACGAACGCGTGCGGGCGGCGACGGCGGCTCCGTCACCCGCTCCCCCGATTGCCTGGACCGACGACTACGCCAGCCTCTGGCAGGTCCTCCGCTTCTGACGGAGGACCTGCCGAGGGGTCACATCTCCACCCAGTACTCGGCCGGCATGTCCTGCGCGAGCGCCAGCGCGCCCTCGGCGCCGGCAAAGAGCGGGTCCTGGATCGTGCGCACCGTGAACTGACCGTAGGAGGCCAGTTGCTCGCCGAGCCCTTCGGCGAGACCCTTGATCTGGCTGCCCCCTCCGGCGAGGAAGATGTTCTGCTTGACTTCCTCCTGGAAGTCGGGCTCGTAGCGGGCGATGAGATCGGTCGTCGCCTCGGCGAGCACCGGGAGAAGGCTCTCGCACGTCCGTCGCAGGTCGGCGGTGATTTCGATGGACGTCGGAACGCCCTTCACGGGCACCTTGACCTTGACGCGGTCCCTGTGATTGCCTATGAACCCGTGTTCCTCCTTGAAGGACTTCACCATCGGGAGGCTGATGGAGGCCTCCGGGAATCGCTCGGCCAGCCGCTCGTGGAGCTGCTGATCCAGCCAGTCGCCCGCCATCGCGAGCGTGCGCTGGTCCTCCTCGCCCGGCATGGTACCGTGGAGAATGCAGAAGTCGGCCGTACCGGCACCGATATCGATGACGAGCGCGTTGTTCAGCGTCCCGAGACCGTAGGCGACGGCAAAGGGTTCCGACACCACCATCAGCGAGTCGGCATACTCCTTCACCGCGTTCCGGATCGCGAGCTTGTTGACGCGAAGCGCCTCGGCCGGTACGCCCACCGCCGCGTAGATCTCCGTCGCGTCTCCGGGGTCCACCTGGCGGATGAGGTGATGCACCAGCTCCCGCACGGCCTCCTCGGCCCTCTGCGATCCGTCGCGGATCACGCCGGCCTCGAGCGGGCGCACGAGGTGGAGCGAAAGCCGGTTCGCGAGAGCGTCGGCGCCGTAGAGGATGGGCTTGCCGAGCATCTTCTTCGCGACGAAGTCCCGGGGCCACCCGACGTAGCTGTCGATCCAGTCGCGTTTTCCGTTCGAGGCGACGATCGCGCTGCGCGACGTGCCGAGATCGATGCCGATATAGAGCGCCTCGCCGGTGCCCTGCTTCTTCTTGGAGGCCATGTCAGTCCACGGGGTTTGCGCCGGGTTCCTCTCGGGATCGGCTGATGAGGTAGTTCAGGATGCCTTCCTCGAGCCACGTCGCCAGTCGCTCTCGGTAGGCTTCGTCGGCGAGCCTGCGCTCGCCTTCGGGGTGGGAGATGACGCCGATTTCGGCCAGGACGCTGGGGGCCCGGGAGCCGAGCAGGACGACGAACGGTCCGGGCTTGGTGCCCCAGTCCGAGATGGGCCCGTCGGCCGTGCGCACGCTGCGCACGAGGGATCGCTGGATGGAGCGCGCCAGACGGCGCGACTCCTGGAGTTTCACGGTGGTGACCACGTCCGAAATCAGACGGTCGAAATCGGCCACGGAAAAATCGCTGCCTCGGTTCTCGGCCTCCGCGGCCCGCTCGACCGCCGCACCCCCGCCCGCGCCGAAATAGAACGTCTCGAGGACGTTGACCGAATCGGTCGGAAAACTGTTGACGTGGATCGAGACGAAGAGGTCGGTCTCGACCCCGTTGGTGAACCCGACACGATCGCGGAGGCTGACCGTCCGGTCGTCCGAGCGGGTCAGGCGCACGTCGTAGCCTCTTGCGACCAGGCGACGCTCCAGCCGGAGCGCCACATCCAGCGTAACGTCCTTTTCCTTCAACCCGGAGGCCCCTATCGAACCGGGATCCGCGCCGCCGTGTCCGGCATCGATCACCACCGTGCGCACGTGAAGGCCGAACAGTTGCGCCAGCGGTGTTCCCTGCGCCGAGAGCGCCCTGAATTCCTCCTCCGGTATCCACTCGTCCTCCTGCCCCGTCGTGTCTTCGGGGAGCAGGCTGACCCGCTCGAGGAAGGCGGCCCACGGCGAGGCCCCATCGCTCTCCGTCGGGATCGTCACGGTAGCCCGCTGCCGACCCGGCGACCCGCCCATCGCGACGGCGACGACTACGGCGACCAGCGCCAACGCAACCGCCCCTCCCGCGTAGCGCCTTCTCCGCACGGCGCTCCGGGCGCCGGCGCGATCATCGAGCATGCGGCGATTCTCCTCGGCCACCGCCTCGAGCATGGCCCGCCGGGCCTTGTCGGTGGTATGGAGCCGGTCTGTCCGCAAGGCGGCCGTTACTACTACGATTTAGTAATGAATCGGGGACGTGGGGTACGAATGTAGCAAAAAATGAAAGGGGGTGCCGACCGTCGTCGACACCCCCTTCACGTCGGTCTTCCCGATCAGTCCTCCGACTCGGCCGCAGCGGCCTCGGCCACGACCTTGTCCTGGACGTGCCGCGGCATGGTCTCGTAGTGGCTGAACGTCGCCTTGTGCAGACCGCGCCCCTGCGTGAGGGAGCGCAGCACCGTCGAGTACCGGTACAGCTCCGACTCGGGAGCCTGGGCAACGATGCGCTGGAAAACGCCCTCGCTTTCGATGCCCTGGATGCGTGCACGCCGGTTGTTCAGGTCCCCCATCACGTCGCCGGTATACGCCTCGGGCACCGTCACCTCGAGATTGTGGATCGGTTCGAGGAGGATCGGGGACGCGTCGCGGAACGCCTGGCGGAAGCCCATGCGGGCCGCCGTCTTGAACGCGTTCTCGTTCGAGTCCACCGCGTGCATGCCGCCGTCGTAGATCACCACCCGGACGTCACCCACGGGGTATCCGGCCACCGGGCCGTTCTGCAGCGCCTCGGAGATGCCTTTCTGGATGGCGCCGAAGAAACGCCGCATGTCGATCACGCCGCCGACGATCGCGTCGATGTACTGGATCTTCGAACCCCAGGCGGTCGTGGTGTCGTTGACTCCACGCACGGTGATGTCGGCCGGCGGCACGAAATCGCCGTTCAGCGGCTCGACGAGCAACGAAATGTCGGCGAACTGGCCGGCTCCGCCGGTCTGCTTCTTGTGCCGGTACTTGGCGCGCGCCTGTTGCTGTACGGTCTCCCGGTACGCCACGCGCGGTTTGACGTACTCGACGTCCACGCCGAACCGGTTCTTGAGCCGGTACCTCGCGATCTCGAGGTGCATCTCCCCCTGCCCGCCCAGTACCATCTGGCCGAGGTTCTGGTCGTGGGCGAGGATGAGCGAAGGATCCTCGTTCGCCAGCTGGTGCAACCCCTGGGCGATCTTGTCCTCCTCCCCTTCGCGCGCGGCCACGACGGCCGTCGAGTACCGCGGCTCGGGGAAGTCGATCGGCAGCACGGCGGCCGAAGAGCCCTTCCGGAACAGGGTATCGTTGGTGTGCGAGTCTCGCAGCTTGACCAGCGCACCGATGTCACCCGCGTACATCTTCGTGACGTTCTCGCGGTCGTGTCCGTTGATCGAGAAGATCTGCCCGATGCGCTCGGCGGCCGAAGTATGGTCGTTGACCAGGTCGAGTCCCTGCGCGATCTCGCCCGAGCACACCTTGAAGAACGAGTAATCGCCGACGTGCTGTTCGGCCATCGTGCGGAAGATGAACGCGACCGGCTCGCCCTTGGGATCGCAGGGGATCGTTCCCCCGTTCTCGAGCCGGAACGGCGGAAGCTCGTGCGGCTTCGGAAAGACGTTCACGATGAACGACATGAGCCGGCTCACGCCGATGTTCTGCGTAGCGCTCGTGATGAAGATGGGGAACATCTGCCGGTGGATCATCTCCACGTGCAGACCCTTCCGCATCTCGTCCTCGCTCAGGGTGCCCTTGTCGAAGAAGAGGTCCATCAGGCCCTCGTCGTTCTCGGCGATCGACTCCACCAGCTCGTTGTGGATCGTTTCGGCCTCCTCCTTGTGCGCCGCGTCGATCTCGGCCTCGACCATCGCCCCCGTCTCGGCCTCGAACGCGATCTGCTTCATCAGGAGCACGTCCACCACGGTGCGGGATCCCTCGCCGTACGGTAGCTGGACGATCGACGCGCCGCGTCCGAAGCGCTCGCGGATCTGCTCCACCGTCGCGCGGAAATCGGTACCGCTCTTGTCCAGGTGGTTGATCACGAACATCGCGGGCTTGCCGAGCTCTTCGGCCGTGCGCCACGCAAGTTCGGTTCCGACCTGGACGCCCTCCGCGGCATTGATCACGAAGACCGCCGCGTCGGCCACGTGGAGCGAGGCCACGACCTCACCGACGAAATCGGGATATCCGGGGGTGTCGAGGATGTTGATCTTGACCCCGTTCCACTCGACGTGGAGCAGCGACGAGAAGACCGACATCTGCCGCTCCTTCTCGCTGGGGTGGTAGTCGCTGACGGTCGTTCCTTCTGCGATCGACCCCATCCGCAGGATGCGTCCGCTGGCGCGGAGCATCGCTTCGGCCAGCATGGTCTTGCCGGCGCCCTGGTGACCGACCAGGGCGATGTTGCGGATGCGATCGGTCTCGTATACGTTCATGGTCATTCGCCTCGAACACGTGGAAAAACGGGGCGACAAAATACGCCCCCACCCCGGCAATTCAATCGGAAACCCCGCCGGGCCGGAGGCCTTCAAGCGCCCACGCCAACGCCTTTTCATCGTTTTCATGACCGCCCTGCTCGCCATCGAAACCGCGACCGACGTCTGCTCGGTGGCGATCTTCCACGGCGGGCGCGTCGTCGTCGAGCTGGGCGTGGACCGTCCGCGCCTGCACGCCGAACGCCTGGTGCCCATGATCGGAGAGGCGATGACGGTCGCCGGCCTGGTTCCGACCGACCTGGCCGCGGTGGCGGTTTCGGCGGGTCCGGGTTCCTACACCGGGCTGCGCATCGGCGCGAGCACGGCGAAAGGCCTCGCATTCGCGTTTTCGATCCCCCTGGTCGCCGTACCGTCGCTGCAGGCGCTGGCCTCGTCGGTCCCCTCCGCCCCGGGATCGATCGTCATGCCCGCGTTCGCGGCGCGCCGCGGAGAGGTGTATGCGGCGGCGTTCCGGATCGGTCGTGGCGGGATGCCCGAGGAGGTGCTGAGCCCGACGGCCGGCGACGGGCACGCGGTCCTGGATGCGTTCGTACGTGCCGGTCCACCGAGCGGCGGCCCCGTGCTCCTGGTCGGCAACGGCGCCCCCGTCCTTGCGGCCGCGGCCCGCGGGCGGGGTCTCGCCTGCACGATCCGCGAGACGAGTCTGCCGGGTGCCGCCGCGGTCGCCCGCCTCGGCATCGCCCTGCTGGCCGCGGGAGCCTCCGTGGATGCCGCGACGTTCGAGCCGTATTATCTGCGCGAATTCACCGCCCGAACCCTTCCCCAGCATGGCCTGGTTTCGTAGAACCACCGCGGGTATCCGCACCGGGGTCACCGAAAAGAACGAGATCCCCGAGGGCCAGTGGGTCAAGTGCCCGGGCTGCGCCGAAACGATCAACCGGCGAGAACTCGAGCGCAACCTGCTGGTGTGCCCCAAGTGCGACCATCACTTCCTGATGACCAGCACCGGGTATTTCCGGCTTCTCTTCGACGACGGACGGTACGAGACCTTCGACGACGACCTGCGTTCGGCCGACCCGCTCTCGTTCGTCGACAAGAAGCCCTACCCGAAACGCCGGGACGAAGCCGAGAGGAAGACCGGACTCGGGGACGCGGCGCGGGCAGCGGTCGGACGCGTGGGCGGTCACCGCATCTCGGTCGCCGCCATGGACTTTTCGTTCATCGGCGGTTCCATGGGATCGGTCGTGGGAGAGATCGTGGCCCGTGCGATACGCCGGGCCTACACGGAGCGGATCCCGTTCCTCGTCATCACGCAGAGCGGCGGCGCCCGCATGATGGAAGGCGCCCTCAGCCTCATGCAGCTCGCGAAGACCAGTGCGCACCTCGCCCGTCTCGACGAGGCGAAACTGCCGTTCTTCGTGCTCCTGACCAATCCGACGACGGGCGGCGTCACGGCCTCGTTTGCCATGCTGGGCGACGTGCAGCTTGCGGAACCCGGAGCATTGATCGGTTTCGCCGGACCGCGCGTGATCCGCGAGACGATGGGCCAGGATCTGCCCGACGGATTCCAGCGGTCGGAATTCCTGGTCCAGAAAGGGTTCGTGGACCAGATCGTCGATCGCCGGGAGCTGCGAAACCACCTCGCGCACCTCCTGGATCTGCTGGACGAATCGGGAGCGGCAGCGTGATCGCGCCGCAGTGCCTTCGGGCGCCCAGTCCTTCATGATATCTTCACTTTAAGTACTGAATATCGCCGGGCGCGGGACCGATCCCGAAGAAAGCCCGGCGGCGGACCGGTGTTCTGGCAGACGTTCCGGGGGTAACCCCGGCCGATCGGTCGGCGGGCGCGACAAGCCCCCTGACCGATGTCTTCGAACCCCTTCCCGTCCCTGCGGGTCGTGGCCGTGGTGTGCCTGTTCGTGGCGCTGCGCCCGGCGACCGCCGCTCCGAACCCCGACCGGGAGATCCCCGGCGTGCTTCGCGTGCGCCTCCTGGAACAGCTGGCGCCCCGCTCGGTGGTCGTGGACGCTCCCGCGTCCGGACTCGACGTGTTCGCGGGCGACGACGAGCGCCCGCGATTCTCGCTGCCGGGAGGGGCCCGCATGACCCTCGTCCGGGACGGCCGGGATATCCGGGTGGAGTCGGCCCGCGGCACGCTGCAGGCGCCCGCCGTGCGCATCGAGCCGCGTGAGACCGAAGCGGTCACGCTGCAGGTCGGCTCGGCCACGCGCAGTTACCTGGGGTCGATCCACGCCACCGCCGAGGCCGGCTCGTCTGCGCTGCGGCTCGTCAACCACGTTCCGCTCGAAGACTACGTGGCCAGCGTGGTGGCCTCGGAGTACGGGCTCGACGACGTCGAGGGCTCGAAGGCCATGGCGGTGATCGCCCGCACGTACGCTCTGAAGGCCCTTCGATCGGCCGAGTACGACCAGGTCGACCACACGCTGTCCCAAGTGTACAAGGGAAACCGGGCCGTGACGGCGCGCGCGCTCGAGGCCGCGCGCGCTACGGCCGGCGAGGTGCTGACCTACGGCGGCGACCTGATCGTGGCGACCTACTACTCGTCGAGCGGAGGCCACACGGCCAACAACGAGGACGTCTGGCAGGCGGCGGCACTTCCGTACCTGCGCGGTCGGAAGGACGCATGGGACGCCGTCTCGCCGCACCGATCGTGGACCTGGGAGATCGACGCCGACCGGCTGCACGCGGTGCTTCGGGACGCCTTCGGCGCCGACGTGCGCTCGATCGCCATCGGCGAAAGGTCCCCGGATGGCCGCGCGCGTACCCTGCGCCTGCGGGGATCCGGCGGACGCGACCGGGAGCTTTCCACCCAGGACTTCCGCCTGCAGATCATCCGGACTTTCGGGCCGACGGCCCTGCGTTCGACCCTGTTCGACCTGCGTACCGACGCCGGAAGCTACGTGTTTTCGGGCCGCGGGTACGGGCACGGGGTCGGCCTCTCGCAGTGGGGCGCGCACGGCATGGCGATCGACGGGAAGAGCTACCGGGAGATCCTCGACTTCTACTATCGCGACGTCCGGCTCGAAACGGCACGCGTCTCGAACGCGGATGGGCCCATGCTCGCAGCGACGCGCCCGTCCTCGTCCGATCCCGTATCGGTGACCCCGGCCGCCGCACCCGGGATCGAAGAAGCGCCGACGTCGACCGCCGGCCGCGCCTCGGCCGCACTGCGCGCCAACGCGGCCGCCCGGAACGCCGCTCGGCCCGCCGGGTGGTCCGGCCCCGCCCGCGACTCCACCGCCTCCTCCACCGGCCGGGTGATCTCGCGCCGCGTGGCATGGTGAGGCCGGACCCCGGGAAACGAAACAAACCCGGCGGGATGGGGCTTCGACGGGCGTAACACCCGGCCCCGATGCGTCGCTTCCTCGTCCCGTTCCTGTTCCCGGCGGTCGCGCTCCAGGTCTCGGCGCAGTCGGCCGACACCAGCGTCGTCACTCTCGACGAAGTACGGGTGGAAGCCGCCCGCGGCATGGTCGCGAGCGTCGACGACGCGGCCTTCGCGCTGACCGTCAGGGTGCGGGGCATCGCCGAAGTCGATGCCCCCAAGGAGGTATCGGCCGCCGGGCTGCTTCGCGCGATCCCCGGGGTCTACGCTTCGGACCGCGCGCACCTCGCCTTGGGCGACCGGATCGCGGTCCGGGGACAGGGAGCCCGCGCGGGCTTCGGCGTGCGCGGCGTCCAGGTCGTACTGGACGGCGTTCCACTCACGCTCCCCGACGGGCAAGCGGTCACGGAAGCCATCGACCCGGGCATCGTGCGTAGGGTCGAGTCGATCCGTGGGCCGTCGGCGCGGTTCTGGGGAAACGGGTCCGGCGGCGTGCTCGCCTTCGAGACCGCTCCCGGTGACGGCGAGTTGCCCTTCGTTCGGGCTGCCCTCACGGGTTCGGCGTGGGCGACCCGGTCGGGGCTCGTCGAGGCCGGCGCAAGGACCGCCGCCGGCCCGCTCCGGGTGTGGGCTTCGGTTCTCGACACCGAGGGGTATCGCGACCACGCGCGGGGACGCCTCGTGCGGCTCGGCGCCTCGGGACGCATCTCCGTGTCCCGGAACGCGGTGCTCCGCTGGTCGGCGGGCGCGGTGGACCAGGACGTCGAGGCGCCCGGTGCGCTCACGGCCGCGGAACTTGTCGTCGACCGCAGGGGCGCCGATCCGCGCTACGTGGCGACCGCATCCGGCAAGGTGTCGCGGCAGGGCCACGCCGGGCTCCGCCTGGACCTGCCCGCAGCCGGCGGAAACGCCGAGGTATCGGGTTGGGGGCTGGGTCGGCGGCTCGAGAATCCCCTGCCCTTTGCCTGGGTCGGGGTCGACCGCCGCGCGGCCGGGCTGCGGGCCGCCTGGCGCCGGGGGTCGGATCGCTTCGGGCTCGACGTCGCGATCGATGCGGCCACGCAGGATGACGACCGGGTGAACGCGGCGAACGAGGGAGGAAAGGAGGGCGCGGTGCGCACACTCGAGCAGCGCGAGACCGTGACGGCGCTCTCGGCGAGTGTTCTCGGATCGCTTCGGGTCGCGCGAGGACTCACCGGTCAGGCGGGATTCCGCTGGGACCGGCTCACCCTCGCCCTGGACGATGGGATCACTACCGACGGGGACCAGTCCGGAAGCCGCCGGCTCGGTGAGGCAAGCCCCGTCCTGGGCCTCCGGTGGTCCGTGGGACGGACGACCGCCTACGCCTCGTGGTCCACCACCTTCGAGTCGCCCACGACCGTGGAACTCGTGAACCGGGCTGACGGCCGACCCGGATTCAACCCGGACCTCGGACCGCAGCAGACCCGGGGAATGGAAGCCGGGGTGCGATCGGAAGGGAATGCGTGGGCGATCGACGTATCGGTGTTCGACCTGTCCATCCGCGACCTGTTGTCCTCCTTCGAGTCCCCGGTGGACGGGCGCACGGTCTACCGCAACGCGGGACGCGCTACCTCCAGGGGGGTCGACGGGTCCGTGGCGTGGGCCCCGGGGCGCGGTTGGCAAGCGACGGCCGTCGTGCTGTGGTCGAGATTCCGATTCCGGGAGAGCGGAATCCCGGTTCCCGGCGTGCCCGAACGCGTGCTCCGGTTGGCCGTGTCGCGAACGACCCGGGCGATGCACGCTGAAGTCTCGCTCGACGCGCGTTCCGCGCTGTCGGCCGACGACGCCGGGACGGCGAGGGATCCGTCGGCCGCGTCCCTCAACGCCGAGGTGTCCCGGACGCTCGCGGTCGCCGGCGCGGCCGTGACCCCGTTCGTCGCGGTGCGCAACGCGCTCGATCTCGAGCGTGCGGCTGCGGTACTTCCGAACGCCCGGGGCGGGCGATTCTACGAGCCGGCGCCGGGACGCCACCTCGCCGCCGGTATCGGCGTGCGATTCTGAACCACGCCCCGCACCTCAGGCCTCCGGCTGCTTCCGACCGAATTCCGGGGCGAGCGGAATGAACCGTGCGACGAGGAATCCGGGGATCGTGGCGATCACGACCCATACGAAGAAGTGGCGGTAGCCCACCAGCTCTTCGAGCCAGCCGCTGAACATGCCGGGGATCATCATGCCGAGGGCCATGAAGCCCGTGCAGATCGCGTAATGCGCCGTCTTGTGCGGCCCGTCGGATACGTAGATCATGTAGAGCATGTACGCGGTGAAGCCGAATCCGTATCCGAACTGTTCGACCGCGACGGCCGCGTTGACCGCCCACAGGCTCTCGGGCGTGGTGTACGCCAGCCAGACGTACGCCAGGTTCGGAAGGTTGATGGCCGCCACCATGACCCAGAGCCACCGTTTCAGCCCGTCGCGCGCGGCGAGGAAGCCCCCGAGAATTCCCCCCAGGGTCAGGGCGATGATGCCCACGGTTCCGTAGACGAACCCGACCTCGCCGGTCGTCAGGGCGAGCCCGCCCGCTTCCCGCGTATCGAGCAGGAAAGGGGATGCGAGTTTGACGAGCTGCGCCTCGGCGAACCGGTAGAAGAGCAGGAACAGCAGGATCACTCCGATGTCACGGCGGCGGAAGAAGCGCGCGAACGTCGAAAGGAACTCGCGCACGACGTCGCCCACCGCCTGGCCGGCGCCGGGTCGGTCCTCGGCCGGCCTCGGCAGCACCGCGCGGTGCCACGCGAAGAACCCCACGAAGAGACCCGCCAGCACGAAGAACGTGATGGACCATGCGAGAGGGATGTTGCCGGAGCGCCCCACGAACGCCGCGCTCGTCGCCGCGTCGAGCTTCGGGTCGAGCTGGACGACGGCCAGCGCCGTGCGCCGGCCCTGCCCGGGGGCGAACGTGATCCGCTCCCCGTGCAGCAGGCGTACGCTGGGGTCGCCGTCCTCGTGGGTCACGTTGAGCACGATTTCGTCGGCGTTCGTGCCGTCGAGTACGACCGGAACGAGAACGGCCGCACCCACGCGTCGAACCGCTTCCGTGGCGGTCCGCTCCTCCCCGAACCGGTCGGCGATGACACGACCGAGCGGCCCGGAGACCGCGCGGGTCCACCACGATTCGCCGTCGGCAGAAGCGGTCGACGAGGTCGCGGGCGGCGCGACGAACCCGTGCTCCTCGTTCCACGTCCGGGCCAGCGCCACCAGCGAATCGGCTCGGGACGCATCCACGGCCCCGGTCGGGGCGCGCAGCGGTTCCGCAGGTGCGGACAGGGAGGGCAGCGCGGCTGCCGCTTCGGGCCCGTGCAGGGAATCGGGATGCTCGAACCGGGTTTCAACGACCCCGGGCTCGGCCTGCACCACGAACCGCACGGGGTCGAGACCCGTCGAGGTCTCCAGGTAGCCTGCCAGGATGACGAGCAGCCCCTGCCCGGTGATCATGGCCGCGCGGTAGAATGTCGACCGGATGCCGACGAACCAGGCCTGGTCGTGCTGCGACAGGCCCATCATGTAGAACCCGTCGGCCGCGATGTCGTGGGTCGCGGAACTGAACGCCAGGAGCCACAGGAACGCCAGCGACCAGCGGAAGGCGTCGGGAGCGTTGAGCGTGAGCGCGACACCGGCGAGACCTCCCCCGATCACGAGCTGCATCGTCACGATCCAGAACCGCCGCGTGCGCAGGATGTCGACGATCGGGCTCCACAGCGGCTTGATCACCCACGGCAGGTAGAGCCAGCTCGTGTACAGCGCGATCTCGGCATTCGAGATGCCGAGCCGCTTGTACATGATCACCGAGACGACCATGACGACCACGTACGGAAGTCCCTCCGCGTAGTACAGCGAGGGGACCCACCACCAGGCGCCGCGGGCAGACTTGCCGTTCTCTGACATGGGCTTGTGAAGGTTATCTCGAGAGGGAACGGGGCTCAGCGGGACGCGCGGGGAACCAGGAAGCCCAGGAGGGAAGCTACGAGCCGGTCGCGATCCGTGTCGCTCACGATCGTTTCGATGGGAAATCCGACCGAGACGGCCCTGTGGGGTCCTTCGTACCCGACCGCCGCGCTCATGCCCGACTCGGCGTAGCGCAGGAGCGTCCGGGCGCCGTCCCCGACGGGATCGAGGGCGTCCGGCGACTCGGCAGCGTACCGGTGCGGGTTGCGGTGCACGTGGAATCCGAAGGTCCGGGGACCCACGGACGCGTCCACGGAAAACACGCCCCCCTCCCGCACCGCGCGGCCGGTGCGCCAGGTCACGTGCAGGACATCGCGCGCGAAGGCCGCGCGCGCGGCCGACGACGAATCCTCGAACACGGCATCGGCCGCCGTCGACGGGTGCTCGTACAGCGAGGTCCCGACGTAGGACCCGGAAACCAGCAGCGCTCCTCCGCGATCGGCGTGTGCACGCAGCGCGTCGACCATCGACGCCGGAAAAGGCGCGAACGCCGGCTCCGAAGCCGCTCCGGGCGTCGTTTCCCGTTCCTCGCCGAGCAGGAGCACGACGATCGGCGTACCGGTCGGAATTCCGCCCTCCTCGACCGCCTCGTCACTCGCGGTTTCGACCGAGAAGCCGGCGCGCCGCACGGAGGGTCCCACCACTGCGGGGTAATCGAACGTGTTGCCGGCCGACACGGTGGCCTCTTGATCGCCGTAGCTGGCCCCGTGGCCCGGATCGTCGTCGTCCCGCCACGGAACGTCCGCGTCGAATTCCTTCTGTGCTCCCACGAACGAAAGTTCGACCCGGTCGGCCACCCCATGGTCCGTCCCGTCGAGGAAACCGCGCCACGGGCCGAGATCGATCGAGGCCGGGGCCGACAGCCGGTCGAAGGCCGAGACGAGCAGGGCCTTCGGCGCTCCCGGCACCCACGCGGCGGCTACCGTCTCCGACGGTGCGCTGCGCCCGCCGGCATTCCAGGCTTCGACCCGGAAGGCGTAATCGACGCCCGCGTCGATCGGGACCCACATGGTGTCTCCGGCGACCGATCGGCCGTCGTCGAACGCGGCGGCGCCCCTCCGCGTGTAGAGCACGTATCCGTCGGGCATCGCAGACGGCTCGAGCGGGTCCGGCGTCGCCCGCCACGACAGCCGGACGCGGCCGTCGCCGGAAAGCCGCGCCTGCAGGCGTGTCGGCGCCAGGGGCTGAATGACCGGATCCGGCTCCCCGTACTGGGCCGCCAGGAAGCGGGCCATCGCCTTGTAGATCGCGCGCGACACGGTAATGCGGAAGCGGGGGTCCAATCCGAACCGCATGTCGGCGAAGTTCTGGTGCGACAGCAGTTCGAGCAGCGCGGCGGGCACGTTGGGGCGGAACGCTTCCGAATAATCCCGGTCCCAGAGGCCGCGCCGGCTCCACGCCGGGTCGTGCAGGGCGCGGATGTCGGCGACGATCTGGCTCTGGAGCAGGTCGGCGAAGTCCCGCGACGCGAATCGGGACATGCCGTCCGGGAAGACTCGCAGGGAGTCGGCCCCGGGGCTCGAGTAGATCATCAGGGTGCCCACGGTCGAGTCGGTGCGCGTGACCCCGGCGTCGGTGTGGAACGCGAGCGAGAGGTCCACGGGAATGCCGAGGCCGCGTGCCGAGCGGTCGCGGTTCGGTCCGAAGGGCGCGCCCTTCAGATAATTGACCCACTCCCCGCGGCCCCGGTAGTCGTCCCCGTAGTCGTCCACCGCTCCCGTCACGGCGTATACGAGGTCGGCGGGCATACCCGAGTACTGCAGGTGGTAGCGCGCGGCCTCGGTCCAGCGCGGGCGTCCGCTCGTCGAGCCGCCCCGCTCGACGAGCCCCATGCCGCCGCCGAATCGCACGGCGTCGGCGGTGACCACGGTCCCGGCGTCGCCCGTGTTGTCGAGGCGCACCGAGGCCGAGTCAGGTCCCGCGCCCGACCGGAAGTCGAACGTGCCGAGGTAGACCCAGGTACCGGACGCCATGCGCTGGTCGACGACGAACCGCGTGGACCCCCCGGCGTGGCGCACGGTGTAGTGGGCGGCTGCGGCCGCACGGTCGTGCGGCGCCCAGGACACGTACACCGCGTAGGCTCCGTCTTCCGGGATTGTCGGACGCCACTCCGCGACGGCCGAGCCGCCGGGCGCCGCCTCGGCGAAGCGGGCCGACCCGGCCTCGAAGGGATTCTCGCGGTCTCGATACGGCATCGATCCCACGCCGAAACCCGCGCCCGGCGTGTCGCTCCAGGCACCGTCCTCCACGTACACCGACGCATTCGAAGACCCGTCGTTGTCCACGACCACCAGGTGTTCCTGCAGGTCACGCTCCCGGGGCGTCCACGCTTCGGCCCCGGCCCTCTCGAGCATCGGAACGAGATAGGGAAGCACGAATCCGGTCGGAAACACGTCCTCGACGGTCTGGAACAGCCTCGCCCGCTGCCACTCCCACCGCCCCAGCCGGCGCTCCCAGTACCACCCGTGGCTCTGCCAGAGCGCGATATGGCGGCCGAAAAGGCCACGGGAGGGCTCGGGGACGTTCGTGACGCGCCGCACCACGGGACGCGGCTCGGGCCGTACGTCCGGCCTTCGGGCCTCGTCGGCGGGGAGCGAGCGCCGCAAGGGGTTCGGGACGAGTTCGTCGACCGGAAGTCCGAGCGCGATCAGATCGACGGTACCGGGGTGCATTGCCGGGTCCAGGTGCCGACCGATGGCTGCCCGGATCGAGGCGAGACCCTCCTCGCGGATCGGTACCTGCGCGAACGCGTCGTTGAGGTACACGCGCGCCCGTCCGTCCCGGAGACGTACCGAATCGACCGCCGATGCGCGGTCCAGGCGCATGCCGCACCGGTCCGGGCGGCACTCGACGAATGTGCGCGTGACCGCGTCCCGGACGGCGGCTTCCACCGCCGCGGCACCCGGCGGGGTCGGCACGGCCCGTGGACCCGAGCAGCCGACGGCCACGACCGACGCGAGGAAGACCAGGGTCGGGCTACGGGCGAACATCGACGTTCGGACCCTCCTGCCCCAGTCGATTCACGGCCGAAACCACGACCCGGTCCGGCAGGCGCTCCAACGGGATCGCGCGTTCGTGGCCGGGCAGTACGCGGATCGTCCAGCGTTTTCCATGGAGCAGTCGTACGTGCCAGGCGAACGGCTCGTCGCCTTGGGCCGAGGGGCGCAGGTCGAGTACGGTACGGCTGCCCAGCAGGCGGACGGCCGCGGTCGGCACGCCCGGCGGCGACCCTCCGAGCCAATCCGTGGCCGGAACGAGGGCCGGCGCACGGTAAACCGATCGCGACAGGGCCGCATCCAATCCGGGACCAGGCATCAGGGCGCGCATCGAGAAGTGAACGTTGCCGTCGGTGTACCGACGCGTCGTTTCCACCTGCCCGACGATCTCCCCTGGGGTCCAGTCCCCGCCGCCTGCCGGGATGACCCGGCTGACGTAATTGCCGGGCCACAGGTGCCGCCCGACCACGTTCTCGCCGACCCACCATGCGAGCAGCTTTTCGTAGGGCTGGCCGGACGAATCGAGCGCCCAATAGAGCTGGGGCGTGAAATAGTCCACCCAGCCCTCCCTGAGCCAGAGCCTGGCATCGGCATACAGCCCTTCGTACTGGTCGAATCCGCGTATTCCTTCCGGATGGCCCGGCCTCCAGATGCCGAACGGGCTGATTCCGACCTTCACCCACGGTTTGATCGCCTTCGTGCGCTCGTACATGGCGCGGATGAAGACGTCCACGTTGTGGCGGCGCCACTCGTCGACGGGTCGGGACTCCCCGGCCGCCACGGCGGCACGCCGCGACAGCGAATCGGGGAATTCCACGCGTCGGCCCGTGGAATCCTGCACCGGGTACGGATAGAAATAGTCGTCGACGTGGATACCGTCGAGATCGTAGCGTCGGACGACGTCCTCGATCACCCGGAGCGAGTGCTCCCGGGCCCCCGGATGTCCCGGATCGAGCCACCACAGGTCTCCGTATCGAACCACCCAGTCCGGGTGGGCGACCCGTACGTGGCCGGAGGAGGGGTCCTTCCCCGTAGGATGGCCGGCCCGGTACGGGTTGAACCACGCGTGCAGCTCGAGTCCGAGCCCGTGGGCCTCCTCGACGGCGAACTCGAGGGGATCCCAGCCGGGATCCGCGCCCTCGACCCCCGTGAGATAGTACGACACCGGCTCGAGGCCGTCCCGGTAGAACGCGTCGGCCGCGGGTCGCACCTGGAGGACCACCGCGTTGAGCCGCATGGCGGCGGCCTGCTGCAGCATCGCGCGCAACTCGTGCTGCTGGTCACGGATCGGAAGACCGGGGCGCGACGGCCAGTCGATGTTCGCCACGGTCGCGATCCACGCGGCGCGGAACTCCCGGTCGGCCGAAGGAATCGTGCCTGCCGGCACGGAAACGGTGTAGTCCCCCACGAGTTCGCGGCTGCCCGCACACCCCGGCGCCGCAACGAGAACGGCGCCGACGGTCGCCAGGACCAGGGCCGAATGAAGTATCGATCGTGGGACCATGGTATTCCGGATTCAGAGCAGCGCCCACGGCGCCGCGCCCTCGGCCCATCCGCCGCGCGCCATGCGCGGCGTCGTGAACGCCCACGCCCCGGACCCGTCGGCCGAGAGCACGATGAGCCCACCCGTGGCCGGCTCGCCGGCTACGCCGTGCACGCGGTCGGCCATGCGCTCCAGTTCGGTCCGGGCCGCGACTTCGGCCTCCCCGCCCCGCTCGACCGCCGCCACCGCCCGTCCGGCGAGGTTGGCCGAGGCGATCGCCTCTCCCCAGCCGGTGGACGAGGCGGCGCCGGCGCGGTCGGCATAGTACCCGCAGCCCGGCAACGGGGAGTCTCCCACTCGGCCGGGTGGACGGAAAGGCGTTCCGCCCGTCGAGGTGGCGGCGGCCATGCGCCCCGAAGCGTCCCGGGCGACACAGCCCACCGTGCCCCTCGGACCCCCTCGCTTCGACGGAAGGAAAGCCTCGCTCGTATGCCAGTCCTGCACTCCCTGCAGGTGTGCGAACCGCAGCCGCTCACGGGCGTGAACGAGCGTTGCCGGATCGCACGGGAGGATCCCCTCGTGTGCGGCGAAGCGTTCGGCGGCCTCGCCGACGAGGAAACGGACCACGCCGGCCCCGTCGTCCAGCAATGCCCGCGCCGCCTCGACGGGATGGCGCAGGCGGTGTACGCCGGCCACCGCGCCCCAGGCGAGCGATTCGCCGTCCATGATCCCGGCGTCCAGCTCCACCGTGCCCTTGCGCGTCAGCACGGCCCCGCACCCCGCGTCGAAGGCCCCGTGCCCTTCCATGAACGAAACCGCGGCCGTGACCGCAGCCACCGCCGAGCCGCCGGTCTCCAGCACGGCGCGCCCGGCCTCGATCGCGCCCTGGATGCCTTCCAGGTGGTCCGATACGAAGGCGTCGGGAATGTCCCAGGCACCACCGTGCACCAGCAGGCAGGGAGCCGAACCGGTGGACGCCGGAGGCGGAACCCGGCCGGATCGAAGGGTGCCGACGGCGTCAGGCATAGAGATCGTCCAGGTCTGCCCGGGCCAGGTCCACGAGATAGGCCGCGATGCGTTCCGTCACCGCGGCGAAATACCGGGCTCCCTTGTCCGAGGTGGCTGCTTTCGGATTGCCCACCCCCGTGTCGTCGGTGGCCGACGGCCAGTGGCGCGGCGCCCAGGCCCATCCCTCCCGGTGTGCCGCCAACCGGACCGCGCGCCCGGCTCCCGGTCCCGCGGTCTCCAACGGGCGAACGAGACCGGGCTCGACGTGCATCATGAGGCTGGTTTCCAGTTCCCCCGCATGGTCTCCCGGCTCGTCGAAGAACGCCCGGTCGTCGACGACCCGGTACCAGTTCACCACGGAAACGAAAACCCCCGGAAACGTCGCCTGCAGCGAGCGCACGATCGAGCGGAAATCGTTCCCGCCATGCCCGTTGAGGATGACGAACTTGCGCACCGCGTGCGCTTCGAGCCCCGCAACCAGGTCCTCCAGGATCGCCGTCTGGGTCTCCGGCGAAACGTGCAGCGTCATGGGGATCTCGAGTTGACCCGAATTGACCCCGAACGGAACGGTCGGAAGGATCGAGACGTGCGCACCCGCTTCCCAGGCGATGCGCCCGGCCTCGGCGGCCACGTGGTCGCACTCGTAGATGTCGGTGCCGTACGGAAGATGCCGATTGTGCGCCTCGGTGGCGCCCCAGGGCAGGACGGCGACCGCGCAGGGATGCCGAAGCACATCCGGAAGGGCGGCCTCCTTGAGCATCCAGGGTCTGGGCATACGGCGTGCGGAACGGGCCGGCCGGCTCGACGCGGGGCTGCGACCGGCGCGACGGGAACCACCAAAGCCCGCGCCTTCGTAATATAGCGGCTTAGCCCGCATCCGGCCCGGGATTTCCATGCGACACGCGCTGGCGGCATTTCTCCTGCTTTCGGCTTTCGTTCCGGGTGCCGCCGCGCAACGTCGGGACGATCCGCTGCGGTTCGTCCGCTGGCCCGTGGAGGACGCGGCCGGCCTCGTGGCCGGGTTTTCGGGTTCCGAGTGGATCGCGACGGCGGGCGCCGGGGCCGGACTTCTCGTCCTGTCCAGGTACGACAGGGGACTCACCGAGGACGTGGCGGGCATCACCGAGGGAGCCCACGTAACGGTGGTCGAAGAGATCGGCAACGTCAAGGTGGTCCGGCCGATCGGGGCGGTGATTTTCCTCGGAGCGCTCATGTCGGGCGACGACCGCTTCCAGGATGCCGCGTTCACCTCGCTCCAGGCCGTCGTGTACTCGAACCTGGTCACCAACCTGCTCAAGACCGTGATCGGAAGGGCCCGCCCGTACCAGGGAGAAGGCCCGTCGGTGTTCGAACCGTTCACGGGCGGCACGTCCTTTCCGTCGGGGCATGCGACCACCGCCTTCGCGTTCCTCACGCCGTGGTTCCTGTACTACCCGGGCCTCCCCGGCGCCGCCCTTCTCGTCGTCGCGACGGCCACCGCGTTTTCCCGCATGGCGACCAATTTCCACTGGTTCAGCGACGTCGTGGGCGGTTCCGCGGTGGGATTCCTCACGGCCCGGGCGCTCGTGCGCCGTCACCAGGGACCCCCGGGCCGTGTCACTCTCCAGCCGACGCTGGGACCCGGCAGCGTGGGACTCGAACTACGCTTCTGATGCGGGCGACCGGACCTCCGTGGCGTGCGCGGCCCGATCGATCCGGTCCATGAGCGCCCTGCCGATCCCCCGACGAGCCACGCGACGACATTCGACCCGCGTCACCCCTTCCGCATCGCATAGCCGGAAGAAGTCGAAGAGCGCGTGCGCGTACGACGCCGCATCGGCGTGCTCCGAAACGAGGGCATACCCGTCCGGAGCGGGCCCCAGCCCGATCCACGCCACCCCGGGCCCCGGAGCCGCGTCGCGGTCCACGACGACCACGCGGGCGTTCGGCGCGTAGTGCGGATGCCGCGTGCCGGGCGACCGTTCGGCCAGGGAATCGCCCGGGACGGCCGGGCGCACGCCGGGCACGACCGCCCGCAGGGCTTCCAGCGATACCGACCCGGCGCGAAGCAGGATCGCGGTTCCTCCCGTGCAGTCCACCACCGTGGATTCGAGTCCTACCCGCGAGCGGCCCCCCCGGAGGATGCACGGGATGCGTCCGCCGAGGTCGGCCTCGACCGCCTGCCACGTCGTGGGACTCGGACGCCCCGAGCGGTTTGCCGAAGGGGCGGCCACCGGGACCCCGCACCGCTCGAGGAACTGCCGCGCCACCGGGTGGGCCGGGACGCGGATTCCCACGGTCGTCAGCCCTGCCGAAACGGAAGCAGCCACGGCCGGACCGCGGGGAAGGATGACGGTGAGGGGACCCGGTGAGAACCGCTCCAGCAGCCGGCGGGCCGTGGCGGTGACCTCGGCCGCGACCGACTCCACGAGCGAGGCGTCGGGCACGTGTACGATGAGCGGGTTGTCCTGGGGCCTGCCCTTGGCGGCGTAGATCCCCCTCACCGCCTCGTCCCGGGTGGCGTCGGCCCCGAGCCCGTACACGGTTTCGGTCGGAAACGCGACGCACCGCCCGTTCCGGACGAACGCGGCGGCCCGTTCCGGATCGTCGGTCAGGAGCGTCTCGAGGGGACTTCGCATGATGCGAAGATACGCCGTGGATCAGGCCGGCCCGGGGGCCCACGACGACAGCGCCGAGCCCAACGAAGCCACGGAGGCCCCGTCCGAGACGGCCCATCGCAGCGTGCGCTCGAAGTGCTCACCCCACCCCGGAGCGTCGTCCTCTTCCCACAACACGTTGTGCCACAACACGACGAGTGCGCCCCCGTGGCGCCGGGCGGTCCCGGCCGCGGCCTGCGTGGCCTCCATGGCGCCCTCCACGTCCAGGCCCATCCGGTTGAACAGGCTCGACTCCATGACCGAGAGCGGGATCTCCCAGGCCGACGCGGCACGATCGTTCGCCCGGTCCCAGAGGCGGAACGGAACGCAGGTACCCCGGCGAAATCCCACCGAGTCGGCGAAACCCAACGACGAGTCGACGGCGAATCCGGCCGAACCGGCAATCGACGGCGTAACGGCGTCGTGCCAACGCAGGTAGTGGGTACGCAGGGCGGGTACGGGTCCGCCCGACGCGGAAGCCAGCGTGTCCCTCTCGGCGACCATGCGGTCCGGATGCGCGAACGAGTGGAACGAAGGGTGCAGGCCGATCTCGTGCCCCCGCTCCCGTGCCGCCGCCAGGAACCGGCGGACGAACGCCGAGCCCACCCGGTAGCCCACGTCGTACGGTCCGTGGGCCGCCGTCTTGAAGAACCAGGTCGCGGTCACGCCGAGTCCGGTCTCCATGTCGAGCATGCGACGCAAGGCTCGCCGGTACGGATCGTCGGACGGAAGGGCCGCCGCGGCGAATCGGATCCACCGCCGAATCCGCTCGACCGCCGGCAGGCCCCGCCGGTCGAGGACGAGGTGATCGACCGTCTCCCGCCACGCCAGTCCCGGGCGGAACCGTCGTACGTAGTCCACGTCGTGCGTGGGGCACAGCGCCCACGGTCGGCCGGCCCAACGCCTGGGCCTGACGGGCATGCCGGCCGCACGCAGCCGCCCGGCGAGCCGATCACGCGCCTCGTCGACGGGCGCGCGAAGTCCGAGACCGAGCCGATCGTGCCACGAACCGGAGAATGCATACCGGCCGACCCCGTCGCGGGCCACGATCTCGGCCTCGGCATCACCCGACAGCCACCACCACGCCTCGAACACCGGGTCCGACGGGTCCGCTGCGGTGTTCCGGACGCGACGATCCCAGCCCGTGGCGTCGACGCGCAGCCTGCCGATCGGAGCATCCGCTTCGGGCGGGCCGTACCAGAGCCCCGGTGCCGGGGTCTCGTCCCAGGTCGGGTCGAGACCGAGCGGCACGAGCAGGGCCTCCAGCGCGTGGCGCGCTCGCGGAACCAGCGCATCGGGCAGCGCGATTCCGCACGGAATCTGCACGGCGCCCGGCGGCGGCGTCGGCACGTTCGACGGTTCGTGGCCTATTTTGGGTCTATTCACGTCCTCGTCGGGGCGCGCTGCCCCGTTTACCTCCCGCAATGTACATGCGCTCCCGATTCTTCCTTTCCGCCGCCGCCATGGTCCTGCTGGCCGCCTGCGGCCGCGAACAGACGCCCGCACCGGTCGAGGCCCTCTCGACGGTCGGCGGCGACTTCCTCTCGGATCCCGCCTCGTTCCCGGGGTCGTCCGACTGGTCTCCGGAACGCGCCCCGCTCGTATTCATGTCCACACGCGACGGAAACGCCGACATCTACCGCGTGAACCCCGGTGACACCACCTGGATCAACCTGACCAACCATCCGGCGAGCGACAATTGGCCCGAGTGGTCTCCCGACGGCTCCCGGATCGTCTTCCACTCCGACCGCAACGGCAAGTACGACGTCTTCGTCATGAACGCCGACGGGAGCGACCTCCGCCAGTTGACGACCCACGAGGACCACGATTATGTCCCGGCCTGGACCCCGGACGGTCGCATCCTCTTCACGTCGTGGCGGCAGGAGCCGGCCGACACGTCGCGTGCGCAGCACGCGTACGTCATGAACGCCGACGGCTCGAACCAGGAACGCCTGCGGATCGCGGACGGCGCACCCGTCACGGGTGCCCGGCTCGCGCCGGACGGCAGCACGCTCGTTTTCGGCCGCGAGAACGCCGACGGAACGGCCGACCTCTTCCTCGGCTCGCTCCAGGAACCGTCCGGCCGACGCATCACGAATTCCGACGCGTACTACGGCGACCCCGCCATCTCCCCCGACGGCCGCTGGATCGCGTTCTACGCCGACCGGGAGCACACCAGCGAGATCCTGGTCTACGACATCGCGTCGTCGAAGGTGGATACGGCGCTCTTCGGTGGGCAGAACTGGTATCCGCGATTCTCTCCGGACGGGCGCTGGATGCTCTCGTGTACCGAGACGTCACACGGCAATTTCGACGTGCTCTATTTCCCGCTGGACGGAAGCGCGCCGGCCCACCCACTCGCCTCCTCGCGTCGCCGCGATTGCGAGGGTCGCTGGGCGCCGGTGTCGAACCCGCCGGCGGCTCCCTGACCCTGCACCCCATCCGCGCGTGCCGACCCGCTTTACGCTCTTCTCGGACCCCGTCCACGGATTCGTCTCGATTCCGAGGAATCTCCAGCTGGAGCTGATCGGCACGCCCGAACTGCAGCGACTCCGTCGCATCCGGCAGCTGGGGGTCGGATACATGGTCTTTCCCGGTGCGGAGCACTCCCGTTTCGGGCATGCCCTGGGAGCGACCGCCCTGATGCACGATACGCTGGCGAGCCTGTCCGAGAAGGGCACCCGGATCACGGCGGACGAACACACGGCGGCGTGTCTCGCCGCGCTGCTGCACGACGTCGGACACGGCCCGTTCTCCCATACGCTCGAACACGAACTCCTGGAGGGATTCCACCACGAGGCGATGAGTCGTGCGCTGCTGGCCGACCTGCGTACCCGGTACGGCGGTGTGCTCGACCTGGTCATCGCGATTTTCGACGATACCTACGACCGGCCGTTCTTCCACGAACTGGTGTCGAGCCAGCTCGACATGGACCGCCTCGACTACCTGCGCCGCGATTCGTACTACACGGGGGTGGTGGAGGGACGGGTCGGCGTGGAGCGCATCCTCAAGACCCTGGCGGTGGCGCCGATGGACGGCGCGGAACGGCTCGCGATAGAAGCGAAGGGCGTGTACGCGGTCGAGAATTTCCTCGTATCCCGGCGGCTCATGTACTGGCAGGTGTACCTGCACAAGACGGTACTCGCGGGCGACCAGGTACTCCGGTCCATCGTCGGTCGCGCACGAACCCACTATCGGAACGGGACGACATCCGCCGTGGACGGCGCGGCCCCCGCTTTCGCCTTCTTCCTCGAGCGTTCGCTTCCCGCCGGCGCAGTGGACGATCCTGCCGTCCGCCGTGCCTATTGCGAACTCGACGACGCCGACATCCTTTTCACCATCAAGCGCTGGACCCGCAGCGAGGACCGCGTCCTGGCCGACCTCTCGTCCCGGTTCCTGCATCGCCGCTTCCTCCGCACGGCCTTCCTCGAGGAGCCGCTCCCGGCCTCCGGACTCGAGGAAGTCCGGGAGCGCGTCGCCGACTGGCTCGTTTCGGCCGGCATCAGCCGCTCCGCCGACGCCCCTGCCGATGCCGGGTACTACTGCAACGTGCACCAGGCTCGCCACACGGCCTATGACCGTTACCGCGAGCCCATTTCGGTCATCGCCCGGGACGGCACGCTCACCGGGCTGATCGAAAGCGACGAGTCGCCGACGATCTCGGCCCTGGCGGCCGGGGAAGTGCGACCGTACCTGTGCCATCCCAAGGAAGTGCGCATCGCATCGTGAGCCGCGAGCCCACCCGATCGATCCCGTCCTTGAGCTGGGAAGCCGACGGACGTCGGTACGAGGCGGCGATTGCCGCGGGTATCGACTGCGCCCGACCCCTGCGCTTCGACACCGGAGCCCCGGTGCCGTTCGCAGCACCGTCCGCCCTCCGCCGTGCGCTGGACCTGGCTACGGGACCGGCCGATGTGCGGCGGGGCGGGGTGGTGAACGCCGACCGACTGGACATCGTCCCGCACGCCCACGGCACCCACACCGAAACGTTCGGACACCTTTCCGAGGGCCGGGAGACGCTCGTCGACGTCTTCGACCCTCGGCTCGTGCCCGCGTCCGTCATCACGGTGGAGGCATCTTCCGACGTGCGCGCCGCGGAGGAGGCCGGTCCGTCCTGGGCCGTCGGCGACCTCGTCGTCACGCGTTCCGCCCTCCTCGGCGGACTCGCGTCGTGCGACCCGTCGTTCCTTGAGGGCTTTGCGGTGCGTATCGCGCCGCCCGGGCCGCCCGACGCGCCGACCTACCTGACCGGCGCGGCGGCCTCGCTCCTCGGGGAACGGGGCATTCTGCACCTCGTGCTCGAACTGCCGTCGATCGACCGCCCCGAGGACGGTGGCCGCCTGGCCGCGCACCGGGCGTTCTGGGGCATGGACGCCGGTTCGCGCTCGGCGCGTCCCGACCGGCGCGGCTGCACGCTTACCGAGATGGCCGTCTTTCCGCCGTCGCTGCGGGACGGTTCGTACCTTCTCGACCTGCAGGTGCCACCCATCGATTCGGATGCGGCACCATCCCGCCCCGTGTTTTACCCGGTGCGCACGGCAAGGATGTCCGGAAGACCCGAACCGCCATGACCACAGCCGAGGACCGAGCCGAAGCCGTCGCGCTCGACGCGGAGGATGCGCTGAGCCCCTTCCGCCTTCGTTTCTTCCTCCCCCAGGACCGCCACGGACACGCCGCCATCTACTTCGCCGGGCATTCGCTCGGTCCGCAGCCGTTCGCCGCGCGGGGCGCGATGGAGGAGGCGCTGGACGAATGGGCCGAACTCGGCGTGGCCGGATGGAGCGACCGAAAAGCCTCGTGGGTGACGGCCGACGCGACCCCTGCGGCCCGCTCGGCGCGCCTCGTGGGGGCCCACCCTTCGGAAGTGGCCGTCGGAGGCACACTGACGGGAAACCTGCACACGCTGCTGGCCTCGTTCTACCGGCCCACGGCGGCACGCCACGCGGTGCTCATGGAGGCCCGACCCTTCCCGAGCGACCGGTACGCGGTTGCCTCGCATATCGACCTGCACGGGTACGACGCCCGCCGTTCGATCGTCGAGGCTCCGTCGGCCGCGGCGGGATCCGCATCGCTGGACGCCCTCCTCGAGACGCTGGAGCGCGAGGCGCACCGTCTCGCGCTGGTTCTCGTGGGCGCGGTGAATTACCTGACGGGCGAATCGTTCGATCCGGCCCCGATCGTGCGGACCGCGCACGCCCACGGCGTGCCCGTAGGCGTGGACGCCGCTCACGCGGTGGGCAACGTGCCGCTTTCGCTCCATGACGCCGGCGTCGATTTCGCCGCATGGTGCGGCTACAAGTACCTCAACGGCGGTCCCGGCGCGCCGGCAGGGTTGTTCGTCCACGAACGGCACCACCTCGACGAGGCGCTTCCGCGCCTCGCGGGATGGTGGGGTCACCGCCTGGACGACCGTTTCCGCATGCCGCCGGCCTTCGAACCGGAGGCCGGCGCGGCGGGATGGCAGGTTTCGACGCCGTCGGTGCTCGCGCTCGCTCCGCTCTCGGCTTCGCTCGGCCTGTTCGAGGAGGCGGGCCTCGACGCCGTCCGGAGCAAGAGCGTGGCCCTGACGGGCTACATCGAGCGCCTCGTCGACCGGGTGCTCGGGGACCGGGTCGAGATCGTGACTCCTCGGGATCCGGGGTCTCGCGGAGCCCAGCTCTCCTTGCGGGTGCGCGCCGACCTCGACACGGTATTCCCTCGCCTCGTCGCGGCAGACGTCGTCTGCGACCGGCGGGAGCCGGATATCCTTCGCGTCGCGCCGGCTGCGCTCTTCAACACCTTCGACGAAGGGCGGCGTTTCGTCGACCGCCTCGCCGCGGCAATCGGCTGACCGTCGGGCTCAGCCGTCCTCGTCCAGGATGTACAGATCGGCGAGATGCCGGCCGTTCTGTGCGTAGTCGAGCCCGTACCCGAGAACGAACCGGTTCTCGATGTGGAAACCCACGTAGTCCAGCTTGACCTCGGTCTTGAGGGCGTCGGGTTTGTGCAGCATGACCGCCGTCGCGATGGATGCCGGATGGTGCGTTTCGAGCAGCTCCATGATGAAGGCCATCGAAAGCCCCGAGTCCACGATGTCCTCCACCACGATGACGTCGCGCCCCTCGATATGTGCGTCGATGCGCTTCAGCTCGGTCACCCTGCCCGACGAAATGCGCTCTGCCCCGTAGGAAGACAGCTTGATGAAGTCCACCTCGCAGTCGATCGAGACGTGCCGCATCAGGTCGGCGAGGAAAATGAACGCGCCGTTCAGCACGCCGATGAAGATCGGCCGGCGTCCCTCGTAGTCGCGCGAAATCGCCTCTCCAAGGTCACGAACCCGGCGTTCGATCGTCTGGCGATCCAGGAAAATCCGGAATCGCTCACCGTTGATCACCACGGAGGGTCGGGACTCTTCGGCCGTCCGGGACGTCATGCGCCGATCGGGGGTCAGGTTGAAGATCGCGGAAGATACTAATCCCCCGTCGGCGATCCCGGCTCCCGGACGATTTCGAAGACGCGGCACGTGCCGGTCCGCACGGCGAATGCCCGGTCCACCGCGTGACCCGGGAGCGCGACGATTCGTCCGCCGGCCTCGAGCACCGGTTCGCCGGCGCGCAGGCGCGCCGGAACCCCGGCATCGGTCAGCAGGACCTTGACACGGGCGCGCCCGGGGTGCCCGACGGGAGCGATCCGGTCCCCGGCGGTCCAGGCGCGGAGGATCCACGGGCCCGTCGCGCTGTCGGCATCGATGAGGAAGGTGCGACGTGGCGCCGGGCTCCCGCCGAGCGCATCGGCGCGGCCGGACCGGATCACGATGCGCTCTCCCAGCCACTCGACGGGCTCGTCCGGCGAAACGCCGATCGGGTCCGGGACGGCGATCCCGCGCGCGAACACCAGCGCATTTCGCTCCCGCCAGACGGCCCCGCCCGGCACGGACCACTTGCGGCCGACCTGGGAATGGGCGAGCGATTCGATGCGAAGGGCGGCCCGACGGTCGCGAGTCGATCCGGGAAACGCCGTTTCGAGCGCCGCAAGCGCGATGCGACCGCGCCACACCGGGCCGAGCTCCAGCCACGGGCCGAGCGCCAGGCCGAGGCCGTCGGGACGGGTGGGACTCGTGAGCAGGGCCAGGAGCGTACGCTCCAACGGATCGCGTTCGCTGTCCAGGGCGCCCCGGACGAGGTCGGCCGCCCGCGCGATACGGGCCGCGACGCCCGGGCCCGCAACGCCTTCGAGCGCCGGCATCACCGTGTGCCGTATCGCGTTGCGACGGTAGTCCCCAAGGCGGTTCGACGCGTCTTCCCGCCATGCTACGCCCCGCTCGCGTGCGAACGCCTCGATCTCGGCCCGACCCGTATCCAGGAGGGGGCGCACGAGTCTCGTGCCTCCGGGCAGCGCGCGCACCCGCCGCATGCCCGCCAACCCGTCGGGACCCGTTCCCCGGGACAGGTGCATCAGCACCGTTTCGGCCTGGTCGTCGCGGTTGTGGCCCGTCACGATACACGACGCGCCGGTGGCCCGGGCGACCGCTTCCAGGGCGGCGTAGCGACGCTCCCGCGCCGCGTCCTGGAGGGAGCGTCGACCGATTTCCTGTTCCCAGCCGGGTTCCAGGCGTACGATCTCGAACGGGATGCCCCTACGGGAGCATTCCGACGCCACCAGGTCCGCGTCGGCGTCGGCTTCGCTACCCCTGAGCGCATGGTGCACGTGAACCGCGATGGCCGGAATCTGCGATTCGGCGATCGCCGCGAGCAGGACCATCGAATCGATGCCTCCGCTCACCGCGACGACGACCGGTGCCGCCGACTCCGCGCCCACGGCCGCCTGCACGGCCGGCTGGACCCGTGCGACAAGGGACGCGCGCGTGCGTTCGGCCCGCGGCTTCATCGACGCCGGCCGAATCGACGGTCGAGTTCGTCGGCACCGATGCGCACGAGCGTCGGCGAGCCGTCGGGCGCCGCGTAGGGCTGCGAGCACTCGAAGAGCTGGTCGATGAGGGCCCGCATTTCCTGCGGATCGAGCCGGGTGCCCGCGCGGATCGCGCTCCGACGGGCAAGGCTTCGAGCCAGGTTCGTGCGGCCGCGCAGCCGCTCAGTCCGCTCGAACTCGCGGTACTGCGCGATCACGTCCTCCAGGATCATCTCCTCGTCGCCGGTGCGTATGCCGGCCGGCACGCCGCGGATCAACGCGGTGCGACCCGAGAGCGGTTCGACGTCGAACCCGATCGATCGCAGGTCGGTCAGCAGTTCCTGCAGCAGCGCGAAATCGGCGACCGAGAATTCCACGGTGCGCGGAAACAGGAGTTGCTGGGATAGCCCGAACCCTTCGTCCAGGCTCTCCAGCGAGCGTTCGAACAGGATGCGTTCGTGCGCGGCACGCTGGTCGACGATCATCAGTCCCGTGCGCAGCGGAGCGATGACGTAGGTATCGGCCAGCTGCCACAGGCGGCCGTCCCCCCCGATCTCGGGCCGGCCCGCACCGCGCGATCCCGTGGCGTCCGACGCGAGCAGTTCCGCCGGCCTCGCTCCCCCGTCCTTCACCTCGCCGGAATACAGCAGCGCCGACAGGTCGCCGGGCGCTTCGGCGGTGCGCTCCGGCCGTGGCGGGCCGAACGTCCGCTGCACCGGTCCCGGCAGATCCGTCCCTCCGGAGCCGTCTCCGGAACGCCGGGCGTCCGGGGAACCCGCCAGGAGGTTCGGCGCATCTCCGTCGATACGCGGCAACCCTTCGGCCAGCGACAGCGATCGCTGCACGACGGCCTTGAGCATCGCGTAGACACCCCGCTCGTCGTCGAATTTCACCTCGCTCTTGGCGGGATGCACATTGACGTCCACGTGGCGGGGATCGATGTCGAGAAACAGCGCGAAGAACGGATAGGTGCCGTCGGGCAGCAGTCCGCGGAACGCCGAAAAGACGGCGTGATCGAGGTACGGGCTCCGAACGGGTCGCCGGTTCACGAACAGGTACTGGTCGCCGCGGGATTTCTTCCGGATGGCCGGACGACCGACCACGCCGTGGACACGGAGGTAACTCGTTTCCTCCTCGACGGGCACCAGGTCCTTGGCCGGGTCCCACGCGAACATCGCGGCGGCCCGGCGCTCCAGCGCGCCCGCTCCCTGCTCGGCAGGCAGGTCGAGTACGGTTGCATCGTCGCTCCGGAAGAGGAACGCGACGCCCGGTTGGGCCAGCGCCGCCTGCTGCACCGCGTCGAGCACGTGGCGAAGTTCGGTCACATCGCTCTTGAGGAAGGATCGGCGTGCCGGAACGTTGTAGAAGAGATGGCGCACCGCGACGGAGGTGCCTCCGGCCAGGGCGCAGGGCGCCGTCTCCTCGATCACGCCACCCTCGATGCGCACGAGGGTGGCGTGATCGTCCTCACGACGCCGGGAACGCAGTTCCACGCGGGCCACGGCGGCGATGGACGCCAGCGCCTCTCCCCGGAATCCCAGCGTCACGATGCGTTCGAGATCCTCGATCGACCGGATCTTGCTCGTCGCGTGCCGCCCGAAACAGCGAACGGCATCGATGGCCGCGAGACCGCACCCGTCGTCGATGACCTGGATGAGCGTCCGCCCGGCATCCCGCACGTGCACTTCCACCCTGGAAGCGCCGGCGTCGATCGCGTTCTCGACGAGTTCCTTCGCTGCCGATGCGGGACGTTGCACGACCTCGCCGGCCGCGATCTTGTTCGCGAGCACCTCCGGCATGACCCGGATGACGCCGATCTCCGCTTCCGAATCCGTCCTGGGCATCATGAATCGGGCCGCCGGGTGCTTTCCCCCGTCACGAGAGGGTCAGGTACAGGTAGAGCGCGGCAACCAGCAGCAGGGCGAACGCCACCGCGCGGCCGGGCTTTCCGCGGTGCGCCTTCCGCCCCACCCGGATGCGCTGCCGGAGCTTCTCGTCCTTCCTCGGATCGTAGAACCGCGGTTCGTACGAGAACTTGCGGTAGGTGGCGCGCTTGTTGGGCGTGAAAAGACCCATGGTTTCCTGGAAGTCCTGTACCGGCCCTGTATGCGCGGAGGGTGCCGATCGTTCCGGGAGGGCTCACGCCCCCGCGACGAGGCGCAGGTAGAGCCACGCGATCGGAGCGACGAAGGCGAGGGCGTCGAACCGGTCGAGGAACCCGCCATGGCCAGGCAACAGGCCGGCCGAATCCTTGATCCCCGCGTCCCGCTTCAGCGCGCTCTCGAACAGGTCGCCGACCGGACCCGCGACCGCGGCCGCGAATCCGAGGGCCAGCCAGTGAACCGTGCCCGTTTCCGATTCGCCCCAGGTCGCGATGGCCCACGCGACGACCAGGGCGGCCGCGACACCGCCCGCGAACCCTTCCCAGGTCTTTTTCGGAGACACGGACGGGGCCAACGCGTGTTTTCCGAACGCACGGCCCGCATAGTAGGCCCCGGTGTCGGCGGCCCAGACGAGCACGATGACCCCGATGGTTCGCAGGAACGCGTCATCGCCCGACAGGGATCCGTCGAGGCGCAGCGCGGCGACGAACGCGAGCAGGCCGGCGGGGTAGATGATCCCGAAGACCGTCGCCGAGGCGCCCGCGAGCGCTCCGTCGACCCGGCCCCGCACCGGCCACGCGCCGAGCGTGACCAGCGTGAGCACCAACGCGGCGGCTCCGAACCCCTCGTGGACCGGGGTGAGCGCCAGGCAGGCCCCGGCTGCCAGGGCCGACCCTCCTCCGGCCTCGATACCGCGCGCGCGCAGCATGCGGTAGAGCTCGACCTGGGCCGCGACGGCGATGCCGGCGACCATCGCGGCCGTCCACCAGCCCCCGAGCCATGTGAGCGCGACGACGATCGGAATGCCGACGAGGGCGGTGACGATGCGCATGCGATCCGGGGGCAGGGTAGGTCGCGACCGCGACGACGGGTTCAACGGGACTCGGGACCGGGCTCGGCGCCGTCGGATTCCGGGCGGCCGCTCCTCTTCGGGTCGGGAACGGGCGCCGATGCGAGCGCGATCCGCGTCAACTCCTGCTCCCCGATCGCCGGCGACGACAGCAGCGAGCGGGCTTCGGCTTCGCGAGAGACGGGTACGCGGACGGCGACCGAAGCCATCGAGCCGACAGTCAGGTGAAAGGCGTGGTCGCGGTGCGCCATTACCACGGCCGGGATGTCGGCGTCCAGCAGCCGCTCGCGGACGAGTTCGGCGGCGTAGTCGGTGCCGGACTCGAACACGACCACCCATTCGCCGTCGGTGCGCTCATCCGGCATCGCGATCCCTCCCGGCCGGGTCCGGAGGCGCCGGACCCCGGCGATCGAGGGCCCGGATTACCACCACGGTCGCCGCCGCCGAGAGCAGCAGGACGTACCATGGGAACCGCAGGGCGTCCAGCGCGGCGGCTCCGTCCGTGCCCTCGCCGCCGAGCATGCGTCCCGCAATGACGGCGAGCCCGTTGTTCGCGAGGTGGACGAGAATGGCCGGCCAGAGGCTGCCCGAACGCCAGGTCAGCCACGCGAGGTACACCCCGAGCAGCGACAGCGGGAGGGCCTGGGTCAGGCGGAGGTGGTAGAGACCGAAGATCACCCCGGAGAACACCACCGCGGCCATGGCCCCCGGGAACGCGCGTTCGGCCTGCCGCTGGATGTACCCGCGGAAGAAGGCTTCCTCGCACAGGGCCGGCGTGAGCGCCATGGTGCCGAGCGTGAAGAGCAACCCGAGGTCCTGCGACAACACGTGTTCGATGAGATCCATCTGCACGGCCTCGAAATCGCGTACCGCCTGCGGCCACGGCAGTGCATCGCTGAACTGCCCGAGTCCCTGCACGAGGGGCACCAGGGCCACGAGGCCCACGAGCGACAGCAGGGAGAACAGCGGGTCGGCCGATCGGAACCGAAGGAAGCGGGCCGCTTCTCCGGTATGCAGGCGGGCGAAGAGGAACGCGAGCGCGAGAAGACCCGCGAACTGGCCGACCGTGTTCGCGATGAGAAATTCGCGGGCGTACGTGCTCACGAGATCGGCCACTCCCATGCCGACGAGCGACGCGGCATCCCCATCGGCCAGAATCAACCCGAAACCCACGAGAAGGCTGAGCCCCTGGAACGCCAGGAAACCCAGGACGAGTCCGCCCGCGATCGTGATGCCCGGGGCGAACCGCTGTCGTTCGAGCCAGCCGTCGAGCCGCGGCATGTCGCCGCCGATCGGTGCGGCGCCTGGCGGGTCAGGGATTTCCATGGTCGGTCCGTGGAGGGTCGACGGGTTCTTGTCGCGCAAGATACGCGCGCCGTCCCCCGATGGCAGCCCTCAGACGGCCGCCGCTTCGGCCGATTCCAGGCGCCGCCGCAGGCGGTTGACGATCGTGCGCAGACGGGTGTAGACGTACTTCTGGTTGTCGAACTGCATCACGCGGGCGATCTGTTCGGCCCGCATTCCGTGCTCGAAGCGCAGCAGGACCAGGAGCTGGTCCTCGGCCTCGAGCGACTGCAGGGCGGCGTTCAGGTGCTCGGAACGCTCAAGGTCCGGGGCCCCGTCTCCGGAGTAATCCACGATGGTGGCCCGATCCACGGGCTCGATGCCCGCTTCGGCCATGTCCTCGAATGACACCATGGGGCGATTCGCCCGCAGGGCCGCCAGCAGGTGCCAGCGCTTGTTCACCGACAGCAGGCCGTCGATGGTCTCGAGCGCCTCGACCACGGACGACACGGTGCAGGGCAATCCGTGCCGGGACTGGATGAGTTCGGCGATTTCCTCGTGCGGGAGCTGCTCCTGGTAGTAGTAGCGGAATACGTAGCGCTGGAACTCCGTGAGTTGCGTGATCACCGATTGGGGAGCGGAAACGACCCGGTGCTTCCGGAACCGGTCGCGGCAGGCGTTGGCCACGACGACACTGAGCCAGGGCGTGAGTTCCGACCCGACGCGGAATCGCCGCAGCGCCAGGTAGTCTGACGACCTCAGGCGCTCGCAGATGGCCGTGTACGTTTCCATGATCTCGTCGGGGTCGCTCAGGAACCGCCGGATCATGCGGAGCAGCACGGGGGTGTACCGGTCCAGCAACTCCTGGTACCCCCCCTCGGGATCGGTCTTGAAGCGTTTGATCAGGGCGGAATCGCTCATGGCCTTGGGCTCGGCGTCCGGACGGTCCGTACCCGGAGCTCCCGGGAGCCTGGGATACGTTCCGCCGAATCATCGGTATTCGCGTAATCTTTCCCGCCTCGCGGCGGTATTCCTTGACGCCGGCTTTCGGACTGGCCTATTTTTCGGGTCTTGCGCTTGTAGCTCAGCTGGATAGAGCGTTGGATTCCGGTTCCAAAGGTCGGGGGTTCGAATCCTCCCAAGCGCGCAGGCCCGTCGGTTCGTCCGCCGGGCCTTTTTCGTAGCGCGCCTCCCGAAGGACGCTCGCCCCGAGCCGGGCCCGCCGGTATCAAGGTTCCGCCGAGAGGAATACGATTTCCGTGCCGTATGCGGGCGCAGTACCGCTGCCTCGCGCACAACGATTCCCGATGCCCCAATTCGGGGTCACCGTGCCGTTTCCCTGCGTCCCCCCACGCCCTTGCCGTCCCGATTCGAGTCCCGATCCGGGATCTCAGGCGGGCATCTCCAGCTGGCCCTCGGTAGCCGCGACGACGGTGGCGGTGACCACGTCTCCGGTGACGTTGACGACGGTACGGATCATGTCGAGGATGCGGTCCACGCCGAAGATCAGCGCGATACCCGCGCTGGGGACCCCGACGGTCTCCAGGATCACCACGAGCGTGACGATGCCGGCGCTGGGCACCCCGGCCGTGCCGATGGCGGCGAGCGTAGCCGTCAGGACGATCGTCGCCTGCGCGACGAGATCGAGGTTCATGCCGAGCGTCTGTGCGATGAAGACCGCGGCCACGGCCTGGTAGAGCGCCGTTCCGTTCATGTTGATCGTCGCGCCGAGCGGAAGCGCGAAGGAAGAGACCTCCTCGGAGATGCCGAGCTGCTTCTCGGCGATGTCCATCGTCACGGGCAACGTAGCGTTGCTCGAGGAGGTCGAGAAGGCCAGCAGCTGCACCGGGGCGAGACGCGAAAAGAACGCGCCGACCTTGTAGGGTGTCCAGGTCCTGAGCATGATCGGGTACACGATGGCCGAATGGACCACCAGTGCCCCCACGACCGCGAGACAGTAGTACCCCAGCGCGGCGAGCAGCTCCACGACCTGCTGCAGGTTGTCCTGCGCGATGGAGGTGATCGTCGCGGCGATGAGTGCGAACACGCCGTAGGGCGCCCCCTTCATGATGATCTCGGTCATCTTGATGATGAGATCGTTCACGCTCGAGAAGAAGGTGATGAGCGGCTCGGCGGTCTTCCGGGGCACCATCAGGAGTCCGATGCCGGCGAAAATGGCAAAGAACACCACCTGGAGCATGTTCCGGTTGCTCGACGCGGCGCCGAAGATGTTCTCGGGCACCATGTCGACGATCGGCTGGAGCGGCCCGCGCTCGAGCGCGGCGGCCGACTCGGCCCGCGCGGCGGCCTCTCCCTGGTACATCGTCTGCAGGCGGTCCCTCATCTCGGGCGGAACGGTCTCACCGGGCTGCAGGAGGTTGACGACCAGGAGCCCGATGACGATCGCTATCGCCGTCGTTCCCACGTAGAGCCCGATCGTCTTGCCGCCGATCCGGGACAGCTTGCGCACGTCCCCGAGCGACGCGACCCCGGTGATCAGCGAGGCCAGGATCAGCGGCACCGCGATCAGCTTGAGCAGGTTCATGAAGATGGTGCCGAAGGGCGCCACCCAATCGCGGATGAACTCGCCCCACCCGTTGGCAGCCGCGACGATGCCGAATACGAGGCCCGAAACCAGGCCCAGGATGATCTGCCAGTGAAGCTTGCGGTACCAGGGCATGGGGGTGCGGCCGCGCCGCGAAAAAATGCGGGCGCAAGTTGGTCCCGGCCCCGCTGCAAGTCAATACGCCGAGGCATCCGCGAACGGCCATTTTTCCCGGCCCGCTCAGACGGCCCGCAGCTGCCCCTCGCTGGAGGCCACGACCGTCGCCACGACGATGTCGCCCGTGACGTTGGTGACCGTGCGCGTCATGTCGAGGATCCGATCCACCCCGAAGATCAGCGCGATGCCCGCCGACGGCACTCCGACCGATTCCAGGATGACCACCAACGTCACGATACCCGCGCTGGGGACCGATGCCGTCCCGATCGCGGCCAGCGTCGCGGTGAGCACGATCATGGCCTGGGCGCCCACATCGAGACCCATGCCCAGCGTCTGGGCGATGAATACCGCCGCCACGGCCTGGTAGAGTGCCGTGCCGTTCATGTTGATCGTCGCCCCCAGCGGAAGCGCGAACGAACACACCTCTTCCGAAACCCCGATCCGTTTTTCGGTGACCTCCATCGTGACGGGCAGGGTCGCGCCGCTGGAGGACGTCGAGAACGCGAGCAGCTGGACGGGCGCGATGTTCGAGAAGAAGGCCCCCAGCCGCATGGGCGTCAGCGTCCGGATCATGAGCGGAAACACGACCGCCGTCTGGATGCCCAGCGCCAGCACCACCGCGAGGCAGTAGTAGCCGAGCGCCGCCAGCAGTTCCACCACCTGGTCGAGATTGTCCTGGGCGATGGTCGTTATCGTGCCCGCGATCAATGCGAAGACGCCGACCGGCGCCACGACCATGATGATCTCGACCATCTTGATGATCAGGTCGTTCAGGCTCGAGAAGAACGTGATCAGCGGTTGCGCCGTCCGGCGCGGGATCATCAACAACCCGATTCCCGCGAAAATGGCGAAGAATACCACCTGGAGCATGTTCCGGTTGTTCGAGGCGGCGCCGAAGAAGTTCTCCGGCACCATGTCCACGAAGGCCTGCAGCGGCCCGCGGTCCATGGCCAGCGCCGTCTCGGCCCGCTCTTCGGCGACGGTCTCGTACGTCGCCTGCAGCTGCTCGCGCATGGAGTCGGGCACCGTGTCGCCGGGACGCATGACGTTGACCACCACCAGGCCGATCACGATGGCCGTCGCGGTCGTCACGAGGTACAGCCCGACCGTCTTGCCGCCGATCCGGGACAGGGCGCGGAGGTCCTTGAGCGACGACACCCCGGTGATCAGCGAGGCGAGGATCAGCGGGACCGCGATCAGCTTGAGCAGGTTGATGAAGATCGTACCCCACGGCGCGATCCAGTCGTTCGTGAACCCGCTCCATCCGTTGGCGGCGGCGAGAATTCCGAACGCGAGGCCGAGAACGAGGCCGAGGATGATCTGCCAGTGCAGCTTGCGGTACCAGGGCATGGCGCGGGTCGGGGCAAGAGGTGATCGGAATCGGCCCACCCGCTGAAGCACGCAAACCAAGGCGAGACGCAGGGCGCGAGGTCTTTTCAGGCCAGGGCCGCCGCCAAGATGGCACCCGCGGCGGTGCAAAGCAAGTTCACCGTGTCGTTGTCGACCCAGGCAAGGCCCTTGACCGGGGCCGTTCCCGCCTGCCTCGCCTCCGCCAGGGACCCCTCGCCAGGCCACGCGCCCTGGAGCAGAGCGCCGGCCAGGCTGTCGACGAGGCCGCCGGCAACGCCCGCCGCGAGGATCGCGATGAACGGGGCGCCGAGCAGCCACGATACGCCGGCGACGCTCGCCGAACCGGCGACCGACGCCACGAGGCCCGTCAGCGTGACGGCGCCCGACGTTCCGGCTTCGACGCGGCGGCCCGTCGTCACCAGGCGCGGCGACCGGCCCCACAGGCTTCCGATCTCGGTGGACCACGTGTCGGCGGCCGCGGCGGCGAATGCGCCGCAGAAGGACGCGACGACCCAGCCCTGCCCCACGTCGCCCGCGAGCACGCCCGCGGCGAGCACGAGCCACGCCACGCCCCCGTTGGCCGCCACCTGGACGAGGTCCCGCGGACCGGACTTTTCCGGGCGCACCGCGAGGCCGTCCTTGACGCCGCGCCCGACCCGGGAGAGCAGGCTCGACAGCACGAAGAAAGCAGCGCCGGGCAGCAACAGACCCCAACCGCCGAACAGGATGATCGTGAGGCAGAGCAGGGCCGCTCCCCAGGCTCCGCCCGCGTCGAGGAGGCGCAGCCTCAGGGTCGTCGCGGCAAGCGCGAGGGATACCGGCGTGGCCGCCAGCAGACGGGCCAACGCGCGGGGATCCTCCGGAACGAACCCCACGAGGAAGACGATCGCCACGACGATCCACAGATTGTCCCAACCCGATCGACCGACGGCCTCGGCCACGGTGGCCCAGAACGCCGCGGCCACGACGAGGGCGATCGTGGCCGGTGCGGACACGCCCACCGGGAATCCGGTGACGACCGAGGTGCCCCCGATTCCGACCAGGGCGACCGCGAAGAATACCGCCGATCCGACCAGGGAACGCTCGTCACCCCCGGCGCGGTACCGGGTGCGTCCGCCCCGGCGCTCGCCCACCCACGCGGCCAGCGGATCCCCGAGCGCCAGGACCACGAGCGCCGCCTGCATGGCCGGAACCCGCGCGGGATCGAGCATCCAGGCGGCCCAGGCGGCGAACAGCACGGCCAGGGCGAAGGTGGCGGTGCCGTCGGTGCGGCGCGCGACGTCGTGCATGCCGCGCAGCCACCGGCGGCGACCGGCGACGAGGTTGAACGGCACGAAGATCGCCGCAAGCACCAGCAACGGCCACGCCGTATCGAAAACGACCGGGGCGGCGGCCGCCGCGGACCCCACGGCGAGGTGCACCCCCCTCCGAGCGGTGGTCGACGACCACGCACCGACCGAATGCATCACTTCCGAAGCCCCCAGGACGACCGCGAGGTACAGCAGGACCCACGGCAGGATGCTCCAGTCGCCGGGCGTCATGCGCGTCTCAGAACCGCAGCGCGACGGCCGCGGTGGGCTGCGCGCCCCCGTCCGGTCCGCGTCCCACCGCGGTGCGCACCGACAGGCGGTCGTTGTGCAGCTTTGCCGTCACGGCGGCATCGACCGCGGCGAGCAGATGGTTCACGATGACGAACATGGAGACCTGGCGCGCCGAACGCAGCAGGTCCTGCGAGTGGGCGTGTTCGCGCGCGTACCGGCGAAAGGTCTCCGAGACGTTGGGTTTCGTATTGCCGGGGCCCGTGTGCTCGGGATCGATGGCCTGGGTGAACGCCCCCTGGTCGTCCCGCCACGCGGCATAATCGTCCCAGCCGGGCGCGAACTGGAAGTACTTCCCTATCAGCTCGTAGTACTGCTGCTCGCCGAAGAACGGCAGCTGGTGCGAGAACGTGGCTCCGGTCTCGGGATGGTAGACCTGCCGCTCGATGGCCTGGATCTGTCGGAAGAACCGGTCCACCGTGAGCCGCTGCGCGTCGGTCCAGGCGGCAGGCCGCGTGAAATCGATGTCGGTCGGTGCATCGGCCGGCGGCGCGCTGACCGAGTGGCCGTCCGTTTCGGCCAGGTACTGCACGTAATCGTTCAACCACGCCGCGTACCGCGAGGGACTCCAACGGGCATGCGCGAATTCGAAGACGTCTCGTTCGGCCTGCTCCCCGTCGGCGGTTCGCGTCGCCCAGATCGTCCAGACCGCCGCCTCGAGCGCGACGGCCACACCCGCCTTGACCCACGAGCGGTTGTACGCCTGTCCCGCGCCGGGCAGTACCGCCGACAGCCCGAAAGCGAGCGGAATCGAACGTTCCGCACGCTGCCCGGACACGACGGCCCACGCATGCGGATCCGCCGCCGGGGCCAGCAGGGCCCTCCGGACCGCGACACGCGGCGTTTCGAGCGTGTCAGCCGGCGCATGGGAGGCCGACCCGGCGGCGCCGGCTTCCAGCGGCGCCACGACGATCAGCAGGGCGACGAACAGGATGCGGTTGGGCATGGAATCAGAGATGCGGCGCGATCATGCGCTCGAAGTTCTCGTACGAGCGGGCTCCGAGCACGAACCGGCGCACCCGCCCCTCCCGGTCGATCACGAACGAGGTGGGACGCACCTCGAAGGCGGTCGTGAAGGGGGCCGGCAGTCGCTGTCCGGGCGGCACCTGGACGCTGAGCGTCTCGAGCCCGAAACTCTCGTCGAAGGCGGTCAGCGTCGCCGGATCCTCGTCCGAGATCGACAGCACGACCAGTCCGCGGTCGGCATACTTCTGCTGCAGGCGGTTCAGTTCCGGGATCTCGGTGAGGCAGGGCCCGCACCAGGTGGCCCAGAAATTGGCGAGCACGACCTTGCCCTTGAGACTGTCGAGCGAACTGCGCACCCCGTCATCGACCCGTCGGAAAGGGAACGGCTCGGCCGGGGTGTCCATCGTCAGATCCTGGATCTCGGGCCGGGACGCGCCGGGGGCGACGAGCACCGCCGATGCCGCCGACGGAGTACCGGCCTGGCGGAAGGCCAGCACGAGCAGCAGGGCGGCTGAGGCCACGAGCGCTACCGAAAGCAGCGCGCCGATCCACTCCATCGCGTCGGCCGGGCGATATCCCGGGCGCTTGCCGAGCAGCACATAGAGGAAGGAGACGCCGACCGCGAGCATCACCACGGCGGCGGCCATCACGAGTGTTGGATCCATATCGAAACGGCGACGGCACCGCCGCCGGCTGGGGTCAGAGGAGATCGAACCCGAAGAGAATGCCGACGTGCCACTGGAGTTCGCGGCCGTAGCGCACGAACGGCCGGCCGTCCGGGGTCAGGAACCCCTCGTCGAGTTGGAAATCGAAGGCGTCGAGCCCGTACGTGGCGCTCGCGAAGATCGCCGTGGGCAGCAGGTAGAACGATCCCAGGCCGAACCGCAGCTCCGCGCCGACGTCCTTGCGGAACCCGCCCGATCCCGACCATTTGCCCGACCACGCCGCCGCCGCGTCGGCATACACCCGGGCGTAGACCTTGTCGAGGTAGAGGAACGCGACCTGCCGGCGCAGGTCGGGCAGGATCGGAAACGAATACGCGGCGTGCAGCCAGGCCGTGCGGTTGCCGCCCAGCGCGTAGAATGGGTACCCGCGCGCCCCGGTGAGTCCGCCCACGTAGTCGTTGTAGAAGTCGTCCACCTCCGGGCCCAGGATCGCCGTTCCGCGCGCGCGCACCGCAAGTCCATGCGGCGCCTTGGCATGGCGGAAAAGCCGCATCCCGGCGCGTACGTCCAGCGCGGCCCGCACGAACGTATTCCGCTCGTACACCGGTTCGAGCCGGCCGTCCTCGACGTCGAATCGCGTCAGCAGACGACCGTTCTCGCGCTCGAAACCGCCCTCGACGCGCATCCCTTCGGGCACGACATCCTCGTGGCGGTGCGGCGCGAGCGCCTCGTAGTAGAACCAGAGCCTCAGCGCGCTCCCGATGAAGTACCGGCTCGAGGATTCGGGGATCGATTGTCGCAGTTCCTTCGAGAAGAAGCGCTCGGTCGTCACGCGGTACGGCGAGTAGCGCACGGCCGTCTCGACGATGAGCGACCGGCTGACCTTCGAGCGGGCCGACAGGTCGACTTCCCAGAGGTTGTACGAGAGGTCGGCGAGCGTCGTATCGGGGTAACAGGACGTGCACGGAAACTCCTCGATCGAGAGCCCGCTCGACACGTTCCGGCTTACGTTGAAGAGCTCGAGCGAGAACTGGGGCGACCATCGCTTCGGCAGGAGCCCGAGCCCGCGCGCGTAGTCGAACTGCAGGAAGACGTCCCGTTCGAGCTTCAGGAGGTGGCTCGGGGCCATGTAATCGAAGAACGACTCCGAGGGCCTCGAGGCGGGCGACACGAGCGCCCCTCCGAACATCGAGAGCCCGGGAAGCACCTCGCGGGAGGCCACGTAGACGCCCGCCTTGGTATTGCGCAGCAGCGTCTCCCCTACCGTGCGGTCCGGAAGGCGCACGTCCCCGGTCGAGCGCCGCCGCGACACGTAGCGGTCGAGCCGAAGGACCGGGAGGAACGAGAACGAGGTGAAAACCGGGGCATACGGGCGCAGCACGCCTTCCTGCGCGTCGTCGGTGCCCAGTGCCACGGGCACCGGCTGTTTCGCGTGGGCGGCGGCGAGGTCCGACGCCGCGAAGGGCCGCGCATCGGTATCGTCGAACCGGTTGAGGCGGGTCCAGTCGAAGCCCGCGGTGACGCCGGCCTGCGTGCCGCCGGGCACCGCCCCGTCGCCCGGCGCCAGTTCGGCGCCCAGGCGCTTGCCCATCAGCGCGGGCGGCTCGTAGCGCGCCGCGGAAGGCCTTGCGGCCACGGCCGACCCCGCGAGCCGGGCGATGCGGAAGCCCTCGGCATCGTAGCGCGCGAACCACAGCCCGCCGCCCGGCGCCGGCTCGGGCGCGAAGGCCCCGCCCAGCACGTTCGTGAGCCGCTCGGCGCCCGCCGCCGGGTCACGCAGGTCCAGGCGGTACAGGTTGTAGATGCCGTCGGCGTCCGAGGCGAAATACAGCGTCGAGCCGTCGGCCGACACGGCCGGCGTGCGCTCGTCGTCGGGGGTCGCCAGCACCGCTTCGGCGCCCGTGCCGTCCGTGCGGACGCGCCACAGGTCACGCCCCCGTCGCGCCGTGACGGCGAAGTGGATCCAGTCGCCGGCCGGGGCGAAGCGCGGGTCGGTGACCTGCTGTCCCTCGGCGAACGTCGTCAGCGTGCGGGTCGTGCCGGTCGCCGTGTCGAGCAGGGCAAGATTCGACGAGCCGTCCCCGAGGGTCACGTACGCCACCGAACGCCCGTCCGGGCTCCATGCGGGGTCGTTGGCCCGCGCGCCGCGGGTCAGTCGGGTCCGCCGGCCCGTGGCCACCTCGACTTCCCAGAGATCCGAGACCAGGTGCCCGTCCGCGTCGTCGTTCGTGCGGGCGTACACGATGGACCTCCCGTCGGGCTTCCACGCGATCGCACCGCCCCCCGTGCGCACCAGCCGATGGCCGAGGGAGCACGTGTAGCCCGCGTCGGGAGCGCCGCCCACGTCGAAGCGGGTCACGCCGCGGCGTTCCGCCGAACCGGGGCCACCTGCCGCCGAACCGGTCGCGCCTTCCGTGGACAGGTCCATGACCCGGATCGACTGCGCGCTGAAGTCCTGCCCCGCGTTCGACACCCACGCGAGTTTCGTGCCGTCGGGCGACAGGCGGGGATAGCCGTTGAGGAATCCGGCTTCCGACACGGTCTCCCCTTCCGCGAGCGCGGCGCGGATCGCTTCCGTACGCGCCCCGTATTCCGCCCGCAGGTGGGCCATCCACTCGTCGTAGAGGGCCTGGCCGTCGATGCCGAGGGCGTCCTTCGCCGCGCGCTCGAAATTCCAGTTCGACCACTTCGCGAGCGACGCGCTCACGGCCCGCAGGGCGTCCTCGCCCCGCGTCGCCGCGATGTACTGCGAGAACGCGAACCCGTGGTTGTAGACCGACTCGCGGCCGAGGCTCGTGTGCGAGTAGAACCCGCCCATGTCCTGGAGGCTCAGTTCGCGCCCGGCCAGGACCTGCGTGCGCAGCAGCATGTCCCGGTGACTGTCCCACCGGTCATAGTCCATGGCCGAGCGCTGGTACTGCGCCGTGCCCTCGGCCAGCCACGCCGGGTTGTTCAGCACCGGGATGGGGTACGTCGCGATGACGTTCGGATAGCCGTACAGCACGTCCGGCCGCCGCACGTTCTCGTAATCCAGGTACTGGAAATAGAGGAACGGAAGGCGCCGGTTCGCCTTCATCGTCTTCTGCACCTGGATCATGTGCAGGAATTCGTGCGAGATCACGTTGCGCAGCCAGGCGTGGTCCCCGCGGAACGGGGTATCCAGCGCCGGCGCCCAGATCTCGATCATGTTGTCGAAGAAGTACGCGGCCCCGTTCGAGTAGTCCTCGTAGTCCTTCAGGATGAACGAGACCTTCGTGTCGGGCTCGTGCTCATACAGGGACGTGATCGGCCCGTAGATCTCCTCGGCGATGCGCGCCACGACGCGCGCCGTGCGCCCGGAACCCGTACCGGTCGAATCCTGGTGGAAATGGACCAGGAAGTGCTCGGTCTCGATCGTGTACCACTCGAGGTCGGGCCGGGCGTAGTCGTAGTAGCCGACGCGGACCTGGGCGGCGGACTCCCGGTGCGGGGCGACGACGGCGACGAGCGCCGCGAGGAAGACGATCCGGGCGGAACGGCTCATCGGATCACCGCGATCTTGACCAGGCGGTCCTCGGTGCGTCCGCTCACGGCATGGGCGTGGACGCGGGCCACGTAGACGCCGCTCTCGACGTCGGCCTGCCACGGGATTTCGACCGGGACGCCCGCAGGTGCGCCCTGGTGTTCGAGCTCGGCGACCCGCCGGCCGGCGAGGTCCACGATCGTGACCGTCACGTCCGACGGCTCCGTGACCTCCAACCGGATCCACGTGCGGCCGTCCTGGACGGGGTTGGGCCAGTTGTAGGTCTCGGAGGGGTCGAGGAGAAACGAAACGCCTTCCGGGGGCTGCACGGAATCCACGACGACGAAGGACGAGTTGCCCGGCGAGACGAGTCCCATGGCCGATTCGACGGGAGCGCCCCATCGCCATTCCCGGAGGGCACCGGCAGCATCGACGGCCGCCAGACGATCGCCTACCAGGATAGGCGTCATGACATCGCCCTGACCGACACTGAGGGGAAACCCTTCCATGCGTCTTGTGCCTTCTCCCAAGTCGAACGCATCCATCGTGCCGTCCGATTGGCCGAGCAGGATGACCGGTCGCCCGGAATCCGTACGACGCGTCACCAGCGGCCCCCCGGAGCCGATGCCTGCATTGAGGCGTATCGGGAAGCCGCTCACGATCGCACCGGTACGGTGAAATGCCCACAATCGGTTCCTGTCGGCCACCACGGCCTCAAGCAGTCCGTCGCCGTCGAGATCTCCGACGGCTGTCGCCGGGCTCAATCCATCGAAAGTGAGGCCCCCGGACCCGGAGGCTGCGGCCGCGCCCTGGGATTGGGGTAGGTCGGTGCCCAAGACGGTTACGGAGCCGTCGGGCTGCAGCAACCGCAGCGCTCCAGGCGACGCGACGGCGCCGAAGTATCCGGCCGTGTCGTGACCGAACTGCGGCCTGGGAAGCGAAAACGCATCGATTTCGGGATACGACCACACGGTCTCCGTGCCATCGACGCGGGCAGTCGTATTCCCGATGACGATCAGGCGCCCGGCCTGGTCGACGGCCAAGGAGGCCACGGGCTCGGCTTCGCTGGACAGCGAAACCGAAGTTCCATTCCAACGCAGCAGTTTCGGACCCTGAAGACCGAACACTCCCACGACGACCGTCTTTCCATCCCCTTCAAGCACCAGCGGCGTCGTGGCGCGCTGCACTTCCGGCCGAGGCAGGTTGACGAGGGTCTGACTGTTGTCGCGCCGGTGAACGCGGAGGGTGCCGAACTCCAAGGCAAACATGCGACCCTGACCGTCGGTTGCCGGCTCGGCGGCCAGCAGACAACTATCGGCCCCCCACCCGTTGGCGAAGCCATAAATGAGCGTCGAACAGCCCGCGAGCGGGGTCACGAACAGACTGAATCCACGATCCCACAGCTGGATGCTTCCGCCCACGAGGCGCGCTCGCAGATCCTCTTTCGGCAAGACGAACAGGAGGCCCCGCGACTTCAGTTCCCCTTGCTCCACGGCGGTCACCGTGACGGTGACCGCTTCTCCCGGACCGGAAAAATCCCGAATCTCCACGAACGAGGCCCCCCCGTCATTCGCACGGGACGCCGGAAAGGTATCCGCCCCGAACCGGTTCTCGTACAGCCGCAATTCCTGCCCCGACGCCGTACGCACGCTCACCGGGTTGCCCTCGTACCAGAAATCGAACGGCGAGCCCGCGTCGTACGACGGCCCGAAGAACCCGCCGGACGGGTAGCCGATGTCCTGCGCGCCGTCGGCCTCCTCGAGATCGATCGCCCGGCGTTCCTTGTCGGCGTTCACGCGGTTGTCGGCGAGGGTCTCGGCCAGCCGCCGCTCGTCCACGTGCCAGACGAGTGCGCCACCCACCAGCGGGGTGTCGTTCTCGTCGACGCCTCCCGGCAACGCGAAATCGTACGGGTCGGCTGCGACGACCACGCCGCCGTCGAAGCCTTCGATGGTGTACGGATTGAACGTCTCCGAATCGTTCGGAATGGACACCTCGCGTTCCACGCCGTCCTTGAGCACCCGGAGCGTGACCCCCGAGGTCGATCGGTAGCGGTTCTCGACCAGGAAATACTCTGCCGCAGAAATGGGCACCTTGAGTACGCTCGCCGGGTCGGCCGAGCCCGCGTGCGGAATTGAGTACGAGGTACCGGCTTCGGCAAGCGTCGCCGTGCGCACGTCGGCCCACCCGAGCCAGGCGCGTGTCCAGGCCGACGGTTCGGGCGGAAACAGTCCCTGCATCGCGAAGATGCCCAGCCCGTCCATCACGTCGAACGGGCCGACGGCGCTCTGCCCGGTCTCCGTGTCGAAGAGGTCGGGCACGCCCAGGAAGTTCAGGAAGCTCGCCGCGAGCATCCCGTTGATCGAGAACTCGGCCAGGAAGTTCTCGTCGGTGATGAAGTTGAATCCGCGGCGGGTCTCCGTGCGCGGGATCACGAGCGTGTTCGCGACCGGCACCCCTCCGACCACCGGCGCGGTTCCGGGCGCGAGGCGGTCGAGCGCCTCGCCCGAGAGATAGAGCGACGGCAGGTCCTCGGGCGTCTTGTCGAGGCTCGTCCCGGTCAGTTCCAGGTCCCGGCCGACACCCGCGTGGAAGAGCACGAACGCGGTGCGCCCCGGCACGAGTCCGCGGCCGGCCAGCGACGAGCCGTCGGCCAGCGACCACGCCTCGCGCGCCAGCGCCGCGAGCTTCGACAGTTCGGCGTCCGAGTCGGCGTCGAACCCGGTGGGTGCATAATCACCCATGCGGCCCGACACGCGCACGACCTCGGGTAGCAGCCACGTACGCACCTCGGCCCGACCGTCCGAGACCGTCGACACGTAGTGCTCGAGGAACTGCAGGTGCGCCGAGAAATACTCCGCGTCGTGCGGAAGCGGATCGACCTTGGGTTCGAGGCCCTCTCCGAAGAGCGATCCGGCAAACGTCCCGTCACCCGTCGTGAAGCGCGTCGTGTCGGGCTGGAACTCGACACGAAGCGCCACGACGTCGAACCGCCCGAGAGCGGGTGCCGCCGTGCCGGAACCCGAGGGAGTCGCCGGGCCGCCCCTGTCGGCAAACGCGGCCTGCCGCATGGCCGGCAGGTCTGCCGCGAGGATCTTCCGAACGCCCGCGCCAGGTGCGTCCTGCCGCGCCGATACCGGTGACGCGACAAGGAGCGACGAAAGGACGCACGCGGTCGTCAGGGCGAGGCCGAGCCGACGGAGCGTGGAAACAGGCACGGCGGAATGGCCTACCGGTCGAAATTCAACAGCAGCGAGAACCGCATCGTATTGGCGAGCGGCGACTCTTCCTGCAGGGCGTAGATGTACGAGAAGTCCACGCCGATGATGTTGTACCGCACGCCGGCCCCGAGCGTGAGGAACTTCCGGTTACCGTTGTACGGGTGCTCGTAGAAATACCCGCTGCGCACGGCGAAGAGCCGCGGCGAACCGTACCAGTACTCGAACCCTGCGCCGATCGTGAACTGATCGAAGACCGAGAGCGTCTCGTACTGGGCTTCTTCCTCGTTCAGGGCGTTGGTCTGTACGCGGACCGGCTTCCAGGACGAAAAGATGGCCTGGTACCACTCGTCGGTCTTGCGGGTCAGCGAGTCCACCTGGGTCTCGTGGATCAGGTCCTTGTTGAAGTCCGTGACGAGGGTCAGCGAGTTGTAGTCGTCGAAGTCCAGCTGGACCGCATAGCCGACACGCAGGTTGGTCGGAATCGGGTCGGCCTGTTGCGAATCGCTGTACTGGATCTTCGGGCCCATGTTGGCCAGGTTGAACCCGAACGAGACGTTGGTTCCGATCGAACCCAGGTTGAACTCGGGCACGCGGTACAGGCCGGCCACGTCGAAGGCCGTGGACACGCCCGCCTTGGTCTCCTGCGCGCCGACCACCTGGCCCGGGGCGAGGTTCGAGTAGATGAAGCGCAGGCTCGTGCCGAGGCCGAAGTTCCGGCCCACCTTGGCGCCGTAGGACAGCCCGACGGCGAGGTCATACGACTTGAACGTGCCCGTGGGGTTGTTCTGGGCGTCCCGCCCCTCGTGCTCCCCGAGGAAGAGATAGGTCAGGTGCCCGCCGAACGTACCCCAGCCCGGCACGTGGTGCTTGGCCGTCAGGTACTCGTAGAAGAGGTCGCTCGAAAGCTGCGGAAGCCAGTTCGCGTGCGTGATCGAGGCCTCGGTGCCCTTCTGGAACGCCAGGCCGGCCGGGTTCCAGAACAGCGCGGCGGCATTGTCGGCGAGCGCCACGCCCGCGTTGCCCATGCCCGCCGTGCGCGAGTCGGGCTCGATCTTGAGGAAGACCACCGCGGAGGAGCCCACCTGGGCTCGGGCGGAGAAGGCCGTGGCGAAGAAGGCAACGGCCACGAAGGCCAGCGCCGAAGCGCGGCGAGCGGATGCCCCGAAGGGGCGATGGGTCGTCATGTCGGTCGAATCAACCTGGTTGGTACAGCCTTGGCGTCGGCGCCCTGGGCGCCGCGTGGGTCGTATCCGTGCTCGATAAGCTCGCCGTTATCGTATGACTGCCAGTCGTTCGATCGTCTCTGCCCGTTGCCGGGACCCATCCGTACGTTCCGCTTCCACGCGCACACGGTACAGGTAGATCCCGGTAGCCAGACGATCTTCATCATCGTCCAGTCCGTTCCACAAAACCTGTACCGGTCCCGATGTGAGAATTCCGCCCGGAAGGGCTTCTTCGGTCGGAATCCGTTTCACCGGGCGCCCCGAGAGCGTGAAGATCCGTATGTCGACCGTCGCCGGGGTGCCCGGAGGCTGGTTGTGGTCGAACACGAACCGCGTCTCGCGATGCATGGGGTTGGGATAGTTATACACATTGCTCAGCTCGAGTACCCCATCGTCGGCCACGACAAAGTCGATTTCGGCCGTCGCGCTGTTGTTCAGCACGTCCCACGCGCGCACCGACAGGCGATGCGGACCGGGTTCGAGGTCGGGCAGCGGCCATCGGACCTCTCCGCGCTGGTACGAATCCGGCGCGCTGCGAAAGGCGCTAGAGATGTCGACGGCGCCCGCCTCGTCTGCGTCGACGACGAGCAGCATCTCGTGACCCACGCCCGCGCCCACCGTGTTGATCCCGCTCTCGTCGAACAGCCGCACGATCACCTCGGACGACGCCGGTACGGTCTCGCCCGCGACGAACGTCGTATCCCCGACGAACAGCCGGACCTCGGGTCCGGTGAGGTCGTTCGGCGGAGTGCTCGACGTGCCGCCCACGAGGAACTCCTCGTTGTGACCGAGCGCGTGCCGGTCGCCGGTCGCGGCGTAGGCAGAAATGCGCCCCGCCGCGTTCGAGTACGAAATGTCCTTCGGAACGACGAACCGGGCACGGAACCGGCCGTCCGTCGCCCGGACGTCACCCCGCCAGACCAGGTCCTCCCGCACGGTGTAGTACGGCGTGGGCATGTGAAGCTGCCGCTCGAGGGGTACCCGACGTTCGGCGTCGTACACCGTCACGCTGACGGTGCCGTCGAACGTGGGGTCGGGTTGTCCGGCCGGCGTTTCCACGCGGCCGTCGATCGTGACGAGATCGAGCGCGCGCATGCGTCCGGCACCGTCCTCGAGCGCGACGCCGTTCAACGATTCCACCCGCACCCGTCCGGGCGGAAGCCCGATGCGCATCGACGGGTCCCCCAGCAGGTTGAACTTTCGGGAGTTGCCCTGCAGGCCTACCGTCGTGTTCTTCGTAAGGCGCATCACGTCCCCGAGGCGACGCGGGAGACCGTCGGCGTCCCGCGTGAACAGTTCGATGTTCAGCGCGCGGTTCAGCCCCGCGTTCAGCGAGTTGATCGAACCGGACGTGTAGACCAGCCGCACGGTGGTCATCAGCGCGACCGCCCCGCCGTTCGGATTCAGCAGCAGCGCCTCGGCGCCGCTCTGGTCCTCGTTGAGGTCCCACCACCCGAACGAACACGTGGCGGTCACGAAAACGGCGAGCCGGTCGTGGTTCGTGAGCGCCCACGCGTCCTGCTTGGTGAAGATCTCCTCCTGCGCGAGCCCCTCGGGGCCGCCGTGCCCGCTGTAGTTGAAGAGCAGGGTGCCCGAGTTGAGCGCCGCGAGCACGTCGCGCCGCGCGTCGGGGATCTTGAACCCGTTCAGGAAGACCCGGTCGTACGATTCCGCATAGATCTTGCGGATGTTGATATCCGGGTACAGCCCCTGGCGCACCAGCTCGACCACCTGGTCGACGTTCTGCAGGTGCAGGTCGGCGTCGTTCTGCTGGCCGGCCAGACCGGTCGGTCCGTCGTCGGCCAACGCCGTGTACAGCGACCTCCACGACCCGAACTCCTCGCTGGTCTCGTAGCGCCGGATCTTGTCCACCACCATGGCCGCCTCCGACACGGTCTGCACGGGAAGGCGACCGACCCCGATGTCCATGCGCTCGGTGGATATGGCGCCGAACGTCGTGTAGATCCACTCGCCTTCCTCGTCGTCGAGCAGACCGAAATAGTCGTCGCTCGTGAAGGCGGCGTCGGTGAGGAGCGACTCCTCGGTTTCGTACGGAAATACCCAGTTCCGGAGGTCGCCCTCGCCGGTCGCGAGCCCGCGGAAGTCGTAGTGCCCGTCGCCGAACAGCAGCAGGTAGCGCGGAAGCGACGCCTCGTCGGGCGCCCCGTCGTAGAAGAACTTGACCAGGTCGCGCACGGCGCGCATGTCGGGCACGCCCCCCGAAAACTCGTTGTAGACCTGGGTGGTGGTCGCCAGGAGCACCGAGAGCCCTTCGGCCCGGCGGCGCTCGGCCAGTTCGCCGGCCGGCTCGAGGAATTCGGCCGGTGCGACGATCACGAGGTCCGGGTGACCCGCCGTCCCGTGGATGTCCTGGTTCGGAACCCGGCTGACGCCCTGCGTCGGCGCGGCCGTGACCCCGGTCTCGGAGAATACGACGATCTCCCGCGGCGGCTGTCCCGCGATCCGGGAGACGCGCACGCGCCACCCGTCGCCGTCGGCGACCACGCCGAGGGCCGTGATCGCGTCGGGGCGTGTCACGTCCCACGCCTGCGGCGCCGCCGTGAACCCCGTCACGCGGAAATCCATCGTGCCGACCGAAGCCGACGGCGTCGCGAAACGGAGCATGCCCGCGGTCGCGACCAGCCGCTGGTCGTAGAAGGCGCGAACCCAGTCGGCGGCGGCCTCGGGCTCGTTGATCTGCTCCAGCAGGCGCATCGTGAGCGAGAGCGACGCTCCGGCGCCCACCGTCTGCTGGAAATTCGTGATGGCCGGCGACGCCGAGGGAGCCTCGGCCGAGCGGCTCGTGACCGTCGGCGCGGGCTGCTGGGCCAGCACCTGCGAGCCCGACTCGAATGCGACGGTCGCCCGGGGGTTCGACGCGATGGCGATCCGGGACGACCACTGCACGGTTCCGCCCGTGAATCCCGGCGGCGTGACGTTCTGCACGAGGTCGCGGCGGGAACCGGAGCGGATGGTGTTCGACATCCAGTCCTGGCCGGAGCCGTGCTCCTTGCTCCAGACCCGCTCCTCGAAGTCCACGAACCAGCGCCCGACGACGTTCGACAGCACCGGCTCGATCGGCGCGCCGGGTGCCGCCGGCGACGCCACGCGTACTCCCGGCGCGTCGGCGATCTTCAGGAACACCGCGTTCTCGCGCGAAAACGGGTGTACGACGTGCTCCCAGCCGGTCGCCGTCCACGTCCAGCCGGACGGCCCGGCTGCCCAGAAGTAGAGCGCGTCTCCCGTGTCGAACCGGCCGTCTCCTCCTCCGCGCGAGAAGGCCGCGTTCTCGACGAGATCGGCGAACCGCTCGGCGCGGTTCAGGGCCGGAAGCGGCCTTCCCCCGTTCGAGAGGACACGGATGCGGTCGGGGTCGATCGTATCCGGGTTGAGCCCCGCCGCCGTGAGGAACGCCCGGTCGACACGGTACACCCCTTCGGCCGGAATCGGAATGCGCAGGATGGTTCCGTCTGCCAGCTCGCTCCGCGACACGGCGAGATGCGGGTTGTCGAGAGACGGCGCCAGCAGTCCCTTCGACGCGGCGTCGGCCACGAACACTTCGACGGCGCGTCGCCGTGCGAGCCTGCCGGTCGCCTCGTCGTACCGGAAGACGGGTGCCACCACGCTTCCGACGCGGCGCCGGGCCGCGATGCCGACGCCCTGCACCGACGGCAGGGACGTGCCGAGGTCGGCCATGCCGACGCCCTCCCCGAGCGGAAGGGCCACGAATTCCTCGTCGGCGCGCAGCAGCGAGACGCCGGGTGTCGTCGAGGACGACAGTTCCAGCACGGTTTCGGCGTGGACCAGGCCGCCGCCGATCGCCTCCAGGTCCGCCGGCCGAAGAGCGGAAACGCGGGCCGAATCGACCGCGCTCGCGAGATCGAGGCGCCAGTCGATCGTGAAGAGGATCCGCGTGCCGCCGTCGACCCGCTCGGTTTCGGTCCGGACCACCTGGGCACCGGCCGTCGATACCCCGCACCAGGCGAGGAAGCTCAGGGTCCAGGCGATGAATCGGCGGCCGTCCAGCATGCGGGCAACAGGGGTCACGCCGGCCTAACCGGGCGAAACGGGACGGGTTCCGCGGCGACGGAGACCTGCCCTGCCGGGCTCAGCCCTTGGTTCGGTGCCGGTCGATCGCCTCGCGCAGCGCCTGGAACTCCTCGAGCAGCGTACCGAACCGGGCCAGCGCCGTCCGGGCATCGGCCACGGCGTCGCGAACGCCGTCGGTCTCTCCCATCGCCAGGAGTTCCTCGATGAGCTGCAGGTTACCCGACGCGATGGCGAGCGGATTGTTCAGGTCGTGGTACAGCCGGCCCAACCGGCCGCGCAGTTCGGCCAGGAAGATCGATTCCGGGTCGGAAGTAGCCGGGTCCATCGGTAGAGCGTTTCCGTAGGGCCCGCATGGTACGCGTCCCCGGGCCGACGGTCAACCGCCGCCGGCCTGCGCGGCCTTCGGCCGGCCGGACTTCTTCGCAGGCGTTCCGGGGGGCGCGCTCTTGGGTCTCGCCCCCTTGGTCGGCGCGGGTGCCGATGCGGCCGGCTTCTTCGCGGCCGATTTCCGGGTCTGCGACGGGGCCGGTTTGGTTTTCGGAGTGCGGAACCTGCCGTTTTCGATCCCCTCGGCGGGCTCCTTCTTCCGCGTCACGCGTCGAGGTTCCAGGAGGCGGCCCACCAGGGCGCCGCCGTACACGCCGGTCTTTCCGGCAAGCTCCACGGCGGTCCAGCGCAGCGTCGGTCGCGTCCCATCCGATGCGAGGTGCTCGACGTCGAGCGGCTCCGTGCCCGGCTGCGCATCGAGCCACTCCATGAACGCCGTCTCCCGGCCCGCGAACAGCGCCGCCGCAACCCGCTTCAGGTCGGGGACCTCGGCCCGGAGCCGGCCCGAGATACGCTCGGCGGCGCGGTTCCAGATCACCGTGCGCGCCTCGGCGTCGAAGGCCACGACCGCGTCGGCCGACGCATCCACCAGGAGAGACGCCAGGCCCGGATCCTCCGACCGAACGAACCCGTCATATTCGCTCACCACGTGCGCCAGATAGGCTTCCCCCTCGCGGAAGAGCACGGGCGCGATGGACACCCGCACCGGCTCGTCGCCGCCCTCGACGGGCAACCCGTTCACGGTGACCCCGCTCTCCCGCGCACGCCGGGCGGCCGCGTGGATGCGCGACATGGGCAGCCGAACGGGGATGGACGAGACCTGGTTGCCGACCAGCGGAACCGTCGGGTCGGTCACCATCGCCCGGAATCCCGCCCCGGCCGCCAGTACCCTGCCCTCCGGCGTAGCCATCCAGACCGCCCCGGGCACCAGGTCCAGCAGCGACGCGAAACGCGACTCGGCCTCGCGGTACCGGACGGCCTGCTCCTGCAGCCGCTTCGACAGTTCGACGATGAGCCCTGCCGGACCCTCCTCGCCCGCGTTCGCCCGGTCGCGGTCGAGCACCGGCGCGGGCAGGGGCTCGCCGTCGAGGACCCTGCGCGCGACGTCTTCGGCGGTGTCGAGACCACGATCGAGGCGGCGCCGAACGGCGGTCGCGACTGCGAGCGCGAGAAGGAGCCACACGGCGCCGACGAAGACCAGGTATCCGCCGAGTCGAGCCCAGGACGGGAAAGCGGACGACCGGTCCGGCACCACGACCATCGCCCAGAGTCCCCTGGGCAGGTCGTGGTAAGCGGCCTGCACCCAGGTTCCGCCCGCACGGTCCACCCGTCGCAGCGTGGCCTGGCCGTCGGCGTCCATCCCGTCCCAGAACGATCCGTCGAGCATCGCTCCCGTCTCACCGATCTCGGAGGAGGACACGATGCGTCCCGTTGCCGATACGATCCAGACGCGCTCCCACTCTTCTTCCGCCGCCAGGCCCGTGAGCGTCGACGGATCCTGGCTGGGATTCCACGTGCGTCCGAGCGTCTCCACGACCGAAGCCAGGCGCCCCGAATCGAGCCGGTTGCCGGCCTGGATCACCAGGAGACCCCCGTAGACGGCCAACAGGCCGTAAATCAGCGTGACAGGGACCAGCACGGCCCGCGCGAGACGGCCGGACGGTCGTAGGAGGAAGCGGCGAAGCTCCGAGAACATGGCAGGGGACGGAGTGTGGGTGGTCCCCGTTCGACCCCAAAACCCGTGCCGTCTCAGGCGTCGAGCCAGCCGGCCTCGTCCACCGCCACGGGACCCCGGTCCGAATCGGCGACGCGGATGGACTCGACGTGCGCGTCATGTTCGAGCAGGATGCGCCACCCCCCGTCGATGGCCTGCCGAACGAGCGCGCCTTTCTCCTCGATCGTGACGAGCGGACGCAGGTCGTAGGCCATGCCCCACGCGGGAGCGAGATGGGCCGCCGTCGGAAGCAGGTCGGCCACGTAGACCGCGTGCGCGTCCCGTCCCTCGACGTGCACGATCTGCTGCGCCTCCGTATGCCCGTCGACACGCTGCACCCGGATGCCCGGCGCGATCGCGACGTCGCCGTCCACGAGCCGCAGGAGGCCCTCGCTCTCGAGTACGGCGTAGTTCTCGGGAAGGAAGGACGCGCGTTCGCGCGCGTTCGGAATGCCGGCCCAGGTCCAGTGCGCCTCCTGCACCCAGTGGGTGGCCCGCGGAAATACGGGCTCGAGGCGGTCGCCGACCCGCCGCGTCGTGCCTCCGCAGTGATCGAAATGCAGGTGCGTGAGAATGACGTCGGTCACCTCGTGGGGCGCGTACCCTGCCTCCTCGACGGCCCGCTCGACCGGCCGCTGGTCGTGCATGCCGTACAGGTCGCGGAAGCGGTCGTCCACCTTGTCGCCGATTCCGGTGTCCACGACGAAGAGGCGGCCATTACCCTCGACCAGCATGCAACGGGTCGCGAGGGGGATGCGGCCGCGCTCGTCCGGAGCGATGCGCCGGCTCCAGAGCGGCCGCGGCACGATGCCGAACATGGCGCCTCCGTCGAGGGCGAACCGCCCTGTTTCGAGCGGAAGGATCGTGTAGGCGTCGATCTTCATGGCGTCCGGTTGCGCGCAGGTTCAGGGGTCCGGCTGGACGGGCAGTCCGTGCAGCTCGCTCGCGGGCGCCCGACGGGTGCAATGATCGTCCGGGACCGGGGTTTCGGCCGCGCTTCGGGTCGACCGTATCTTCGACGGAACCTCTCGAGCTCCACGATGCCGCTTCCAGGACGGGCACAGGCCGTGGTATGGGCGTGCCTGCTGGCGGCACTCTTCACGGCATCTTTTCCGGGCGGCGTGCTCGCCCAGTCGGCCGTGTTCGGGTCGATCGACGACCCGGCCGAGGCCCGTCGCCTGCCCCGCTGGGACCGGGAGCGACACCTGGACCTGCAGGCCGGACCCTCGCTGATCGGCGCCCAGTGGCGGTCTGCGGCACGCGCCGCGCTGCGGGTGGAAGGCCCGTACGAGAGCCTGGAACTCGAGGCCTCGGCGCGCGCCGGGGTCTACGGATCGTACGGACCCGACCTCGACGAGCCCTACGACCTGCTTCGGCTGGTGTCGTTCGCCCGCCTCGATCCGTCCCCGCGGCGCACGCTGTACGCCCGGATCGGTACGATCCGTCGATTGCGCCTGGGTCCGGGCCACCTGGTCGACCATTTCAGCGGCGAGACCGCGTGGAACGAACGGTTCGTGGGCGCCGAGGCCTGGTTCGGACGCCGGGCCTGGTCGGTCTACGGGTTCACGCAGGACGTTCGTCTCGGTCGAACGTTGGGAGGACGCGTCGAACTCCACCCGCTGGCCGGAGCCCGGAGCGAGGCCCTTTCGAGCCTGGTGCTGGCCGGATCCTGGGTGACCGATCGCGGGACCTTCGACCGTCCGGACGTCGCGCCGGTCAGGGCCGTGCAGGCCGATGTGCGGCTCACCGCGGCCCGATCCGGCGCGTTCACCCTCGAACCGTTCGTCTCGGTCGCGCGCTTCACGCGGTACGGTCGCGGCCTGATGTTCGGCGCGGATCTCGAAGCCGACAACTTCATCGACGTCGCCCGCCTGCATTTCCGCCTCGCGGTGAATTACGGCGGGCGCCGGTTCGAACCCGGGTACTTCGGCGCGTTCTACCCGGTGCGCAGCCAGCTCGCGCGCACCGTGTCGAGCGATTCGAGCGGCATCTCGGACGACCGGTCGGTCGTCGGGCTTCCGCTCGAACGGGCCACGGGCGGAACCGACGTGTTCTCGGAGCTGCGGCTGCATTTCTTCGGCCGGGTCGAGCTCTGGTACGCCTTCCGACGACATTACGGGGTGTATCCCCTGAGCGAGATGCACCTCCGGCTCTTCGTACGGGCAACCCGGTTGCGGCTGGCGTTGTCGCAGGACCGGGGCGGACTCTCCGGTTTCTTCTCGGTCTTCGAGCCGCTGGGCGACGAGTCGGCCCTGTCGCTGCGCGCGTCGTACCGGCTGTTCCCCCGCGTATGGATCCACTCGGAAGCGAGGTATACGTACGAACGCGTTGCCGTCGAGGGCGCGACCACGGATCGCTACCTCGTGCAGCGCTGGTTCGAGCCCTACGCCGGGTTGCGCCTCGAGTGGTGACGGACCGCTAGCGCACCCGCACGACCGGACGTGCAAGGACCCGGTCCCCCGCACGGACCACGACGAAATAGGCTCCGGCGGGTGCCGAGCCGGCCTCCCATCGCAGTTCGTGCCGCCCGGCGTCCAGGGCCTCTCCATCCGATAGCACGGCGACCACGCGCCCCAGGAGATCGTGGATGCGCACGTCGACGGGAATCCTGCGGTCCAGTTCCACGCGCAGCGACACCTGGCCCGTGAACGGGTTGGGCCACACGTCCAGCAGGCGGACCGCGAGCGGCACCTCCTCGGCCTCCGTGGAGGTCGCGGAGAGCACGATCTCGCCGGTCGGAAGGCTCTCGACCGAGTTCGGCGACACCGCCGTCACCACGTACCGGTACGGTTCCGCCGAAATCGGCGGCCGGTCCGTGAAGCGGGTCTCTCCCGTAACCGCGAGCAGGTTCGCCGGATCGGCCATCACGGCGTTCCAGTCCGGCGCCGCGGCCGAGCGCACGCGGTAGACCGCGAAAAAGCGCGAGCGCGCGGTCGTCGCATCGGCCGCGACCGGCGTCCACGACAGCGTATAGGCCCCTTCCGACGTCCAGAGCCCCGCGAAATCGGTCGGCCGCCCGGGGGCCGAGACGTCCTTCCACGGCATCGTCGGCGTCAGCGCGCGGTTGCGGAAGAGGTTCGTCCGGAGCGAATCCTCGATGCCGTCGGTATTGCCCGTGATGGACCGGGCGCGGAAGAGCACCTGGCCGAACGTGTTGGCCGTGCGCCGGTTGAGCCGGATCTGGTTGTGGATCTCGGAATTGCCGTACACGTCCTGTCGGTAGGCCGCAAGGCCGGGGACCAGGTGCCGGCCGTTCACCTGGGTGGCCCACCATGGAGCGAGCTTGCCGTAGTCCTGGCCTCCGCCGAATGCCCAGTAGAGCTGCGGCGTCAGGTAGTCGAGCCACTGCTGCTCCATCCACACGACGGCGTCGGCGTAGATCTCGGTGGCGCCGGACATGCCGGTGATGCCCGTCGGCGTTCCGCTCTTCCAGATGCCGAACGGGCTGATGCCCCACTTGACCTCGGGCCTGACCGCCGCGATCGCGTCCCGAACGCCCTTGACCAGCATGTTGACGCTGTACGCGCGGAAGACCGGCAGCGAACCGAACGCCGTTCCGTACTGGTTGAACGTCGCCTGGTCCTGTGTGGTGATCGTGTTCGGCGGGTACGGGTAGAAGTAATCGTCAAAATGCACGCCGTCGACGTCGTACCGCTCGACGACGTCGCGGATGATCTGGATTACGTAGTTGCGTACGTCCGGGATGCCCGGGTTGAGTATCGTGACGGCGTTGTTGACGGTCAGCAGCCACTCGGGCTTCGTCAGGTAGACGCTCGACGGGTGGCGCGGGTAGTTGCGGCCGGACACCCATACGCGGTACGGATTGAACCAGGCGTGCAGTTCCATGCCGCGCTTGTGGGCCTCCTCGATGGCGAACGCCAGCGGATCGTAGCCCGGATCCTGCCCCTGCGTACCCGTCAGGAACACCGACCACGGCTCGTAGGGCGACGCGTAGAGCGCGTCGGCCTCGTTGCGCACCTGGAAGACCACCGCGTTGAAACCGTCCTCCTTGAGCCGGTCGAGCAGGCGCACGAGGTCGGCCTGCTGCTCGGCGGCCGAGGCCCCCTGCGCCGGCCAGTCGAGGTTGGCGACCGTAGCGATCCAGGCCGCGCGGAATTCCTGCTTCGGGTTGGAGCCGATCTGGGCCGAGACCGGCCTCGTGACGGCAACGAACACGAGAATGACAGCCAGACGGGCGATGGAAGCCAACAGGCCGTGCATGGCCCGTTTCCGGGCGGTCCTATTCCTGGTCCTCATCATGGCGACGTCGGGTCCGCGGACGAAAAGGGGCCCCCGGCGCCGGCCGGGAGCCCCTCTCCGCACGATGGAGTCGAGGCTTACTTGACGAGCGTGAGGCGGCCGTTGGCCACCTGCCCGCCGAAGGTGAGACGGTACACGTAGACGCCCGAGGTGAGCCCGGTGGCGTCGAACGAGTACTGGTAGGTCCCGGCCGACATCGTCTGGTCGGCGAGCACCGCGACCTCACGCCCGGTCATGTCGTAGACCGCGAGACGGGCATGGCCGGTCTCGTTCAGCATGAAGTTGATGTTCGTCGTGGGGTTGAACGGGTTCGGGTACGCCGGCATCAGCACGAAGCGATCGGGCACCGAGGCGTCGATCTTCTCGATCGCGACCGGCATGGCCGAGAAGACCTGGATGGCCGGCTCGCCGTTCACGGCGAACGTGGTCGCATACGCCGTCTGCCCATCGGGCGAGAAGGCGAGCCCGCGGGGACGACCGCAGTTGGCCGCCGTGCGGTCGGCAGCGCACTCGGGCCGCGGCACCCACGTCAGCATCGCCTTGGCCGCCGGCACCGTGTTCACGGCAAGCTCGGCCGGATCGAACGCGTACCACGTGTCGACCGCCCAGTTCGTCGTCACGCCCGGCAGGCGGTTCGGCCCGTCGTTGGCCGAGCCCGACGAGACCCACAGCCAGCCCGTGCCGGGCTGCCAGGTCAGCGACTCGGTGTCCACGCCCGGGATCACGATGCCCGTCGAGTCGAACGCCGAGAATTCGTCGGCCCGTTCGTAGAGGATCACGCCGTGATTGGTGTAGCCCGACCAGTAGATCTTGTTCGCATCCGGCGAGACCTCGAACGAGCGGGAGAACCCGCGTGTCATGTCGAGCGCGTTGCCGAGCGGCTGGAAGTCCTTGTCGTACATCTTGAGCGCGCGACCGGTAGCCGGCACCACGGGGGCCACGAAGATGGTCCCGTTGCCGGTGGCGACGGCAGGCGCTGCGCCGGACTGGCCATTCTCCCAGATCAGCATGTTCTTGCCCTGGCCGGTCTTGTGGTCGAGCCGGTACAGGTGGTGATACTGCATCACGATGATGTCGCCGTTCTCGTCGGCACGCAGGCCGCGACCGGTGTGAGGATCGAAGGCCTTGGCGCCGGTGGCGTTCAGGATCGTGCGGCCGCCGAGCGTGTCCCGACCGCCGGCCACGTAGTCGATGTACAGCAGCGGCGAGAACGACGCCGGGCTTCCGTCCGGATTGAAGATGTAGAGCGCCCGGGTATTGACCGGCGTGGCCGACCAGGCCGGCTGCGTGGTCTCGGACGCGTAGTAGGGCTGATACCAGATCTTGCCCTCGGCATCGACGGCGATGCCGTGTCCCTGGGACTGCTGACCCGATACGGTGACCGTGGGATTCCAGGTCGCCGCGTGGTTCCAGGCCGTCTGGGCCGAAGCGACCGAGACAGTGCAGAACGCGACGAGCAGCGTCAGTAGAAGGTTGCGCATGGTGGTTCTTGGTGTGTTGTGGTGGTGGAGTTTGTCAAGAGACGGAATTCCGACGAGAAATGCTACCGTGACCCGCTCTTCCTCGTATTGATGCGGATCATGGGGACGGCATCTCCCGCGAGCGTGCCCACGGGGCGTGCCTGGATGGCGTACAGGAACGGATCCGGGCCCCATGCCAGGTCCAGTACGGGCGACGGCGGCACCTGGGTGCCCCCCACGACCGGCTGCCGCATGACGCCGGGGTACAGGATCGAATGCGACGCCCCGCCCGGGGCCACGATGACGACCGGGTCGGCCTGGTCGGTTCCGACGTACATGGATCCATCGGCCGCAAAAGCGAGCGCCTCGCTCGTCGCAGCGGCGCCCACGTTCGCGGCGATGTCGAAGTAGAGCGACGCCGTTCCGAGGTTTCCGGCGCCGTCCATCGGGAACCGCCATACGCCGTACGACCCGGCGACCTGCGCCACGACGTACAGGTGGCCTGCGAACGGACGGATGGCGGTGACGACTCCGTCGAACGGGAACCGGGCCACGGTCTTGTCGGGCGCGAGCCGGAAGATCTCCGTGTTGGCACCGCCCGCCCACAGGTTACCGTTCGCGTCGAACGCGAGCGCCGAAATTCGGACGGTGGTCGGCGTCAGGGTGACCCACGTCTCCTGGGCGCCTCCCTCGGCGAAGCGGAAGACGGCCCGCAGGTTGCGCGCGCCGTACAGCCGGCCGTCCGATCCCGCCGCAAGGCCGTTCCACTGGAACGTGGACGCGGCAAAATCGCTGCGCGAGCCGTCCGGAGCGATCTTCTTGAAGCCGACCGAGGTTCCGCCGGAAACCATGGAGACGTACATGTTGCCCGCCGCATCGGTAGTCATCGAACGCAGCTCCTCGACCTTCCCGATGGCTCCGAACACCTCGTACGCCGCCTCCAGTCGGTAGTCGACCGCGTCCGAGAAGTTTTCGGCGCCGATCACCTGGACGCGGATCGGGATGTCGTCGCCCGGGGTGGCCGGCGAGCGCACTTCGATCGTCGTGGGAGTGGCCGAAATCAGCGTGCCCCGCTTGGGACCGAAATACACGTAGTTCTCCTCGGCGACGGCCGAAAAGTTCTGCCCGGTGAGCCGGATGATGTCCACGCCCGCGAGCGCCGAGCCGGCCGGTTCGACCGCCGTGACCACCGGATCGGGCTTGGACGGGTCGTCGGGCGTGTAGAGGCTCTCGGCCGGGCCGGTGTCGCAGCCCGACCACGCGAGGATCGCCAGGAGCGGAAACAGGATGCCCGCCAGGGACCGGCGCCGGGTCGTGGGCTCGTGGGATGCCATGGAACGAATCGGATTCATGGGAAAACGCGGTTCGCGTCTCGGTCAGAGGGAGAGCCGGAGGGCGACCCGGTGGACCGACTGGAAAATGCCGAAATCGGTGTAGGCGTAGTCGGCTCCGACTCCCACCCCGCCCACCGTGCGGAAGAACCCGGCGCCCAGGTTGATGCCCTGCTCGTCGGTCGGGAAGACGTACCCTCCGCGCAACGCGAAGGAATCGAGGAAGACGTACTCGGCGCCCACCTTGATCTGCTCCGAGAAATCGCGCGGATTCTCGGCGTCGACCGACACGTTGAGGCGGTGCGTGCCCGCGGCGCCCATGCTCGTCAGGTCGAACACGTTCATGCGCAGGCCGATCTTGAGCGTGAGCGGAAGCTGGAAGCTCTCGTCCACGTACTTGATCTCCTGCGAGAAATTGCGGGCGCTGAAGGCGAACGTGAGGCTCTCGAAGCCTGTCCGGTAGAGCACGCCGAAGTCGAAGGCGGTCACGCTCTTGCGGTTGTCGGCGAAGACCAGCCCTCCGGCCTCGTCGAAGTCCTGGGCCGCCGGACCCAGGTCCTGCGTCACGCGCTTGACGTGCGCTCCGACCGAAAACCGGTCGGTGAGCGCGCGCGCGTAGCCGACGCCGAACGCGACGGCGGTCGGCGAGAAGATCTCGGTATCGAGGTAACCCGAGTCGTTGTCGGCCCGGATCGTGCCCTGCAGGTCGCCGTAATCGACCGCCAGCACGGTGAAGCCCACGACGCCGAAACGTCCGCCGGCCGGCGCGAGCGACAGGCTGGCCTGGTTGTACATGATGTCGGCGATCCAGTCGAGCTGTCCGAACGACGTCTGCAGGAACGTCGACTGCGACGCCATGCCCGCCGGGTTGTAGAACAGCATCTCCGACCCGCCGTCGGACGCCGTCACGGCGTCGCCCAGGGCCGCCGCGCGCGGGTCCAGGGAGGCGTTCAGGAATTTCATGCCCGTCTGCGCCAGTTTCTGCTGCTGGCCAGCGGCGGGTGCGGCCGCGAGCACGAGGGCGAAGACGAACCCTGCGATCGGCCGTGTGGGAATGCGCTTCATGGCGGAATCGGTTGTTCCGAGGAGGTGGACTCGGCGGTACGGCCTATCGGACGATGACGAACTTGCGGATCGCGCGGTCCCCGGTCTCGAGATCGGTGATCACGGCGATGTACAGCCCCGAAACGACTACCTGGCGCGAGGACGTGGTGTGGTCCCAGAACGCGTCGCCCGAGCCGTCGCGGTGCTGGATCGTGTCCACCAGTTCCCCGAGTTCCGTGTAGATGGCGATGTCGCACTGTCCGGGAATGTCGAAGAAGGCCAGTTTGTCGGTCTGGTCCGGGAAGCGGATGTTCTGGTTCTGCGAGATCCGGTACGGGTTCGGCACGATGCGGATCTGGTCCAGGGCCGTGCCGGCAGGCCGCTTCAGCCGGGTCGGGCTGTAGGTCTGCGTGTAGTAGCGCGAACTGCGCATCTTCTTTCCGGCCGGCGTGCCCCCGCCCCCGGGGTTCTTCGAACCGTCCTTGGTCGACACGACGTAATAGTAGTAGTCGATGCCGCGGATCGGGGTCGTGTCGTCGTACGACGTCTCGGCCGGTCCGGCCTGGTGGATCAGCGTATAGACCGAGTCGGCCCTTCCGCGCGCCCGGTAGACCTCGAAGCCGTCGTGGTCCGAGTCGGCGAAGGCCTCCCAACGGAGCAGGATGCGGTCGCCGCCGCCCGCGACCTCGAACGAACTCGGCGGCATCGGCGCTTTCGGGATGGCGTACCCCGACTGGAAGTTGGCCGTGGCGCGCGAGAACATCTGGAACAGCGAGTCGCGGCCGGTGAAGACCCACTGGTTCTTGGTCTTCGATTCGGTGCGCCCGTTCACCGTGAAGGGAATCAGGGCATCGTTGTTCATGCCGTTGTTCCAGTACGCGCGACCGATGGCCGTATTGGCCTCCCGGCTGAGGCCGGCCGCGCCCTCGGCGATCACGATGCGGAAGCTCTCGCCCGGAGCCAGCGTATACGGACCGTAGGCGTTCATGTTGGAGAAACCGCCCGGGGTGCCCAGCGACGGATCACCCGTCGGCTTGAGGAATCCCGGGAGTCCCGTCGGTTCGACCACGTCGGCGTGGCGCGGCGACTTGTGGCCGGAGCGCATCAGGTTGTATTCCGACTCCATCTTCGCCGGGTTGAACGCGTCGTTCTGGGACTGGTACGGATCGTCCGACCCGATCCAGGCCGTCGTGCGCGGCTGCGCCGGATCGTCGGTGGCGTCGGCCGCCGTGCGGTCGGCGTGCAGGGTCACGATGCCCGCGAACTGCGAGGCGCCGAGTCGGCCGAGCGTATCGGCCGCGTTGATCTGCAGCGCCGGCAACGCCCGCTTCAGGATCGGGCCGCCGATGTTGTCGTAGGCCGTGAACGGCGGAAACTTGCCGTGCCAGACGAACTGGGCCCGGTACTGTTCACCCGGCGGGTCGGGCTTTACGCCGTCGCCGCGGGTATCGAGCATCGCGTTGAGTCCCCAGCCCGTGCCGTTTCCGATCACGTAGCGGGTCTCCTTCGCCACCGACATGCGCCACTGGAGCATGACGTAAATGTCCCTCAGGGTCTGGTTCGGCAGCTCGATCTCGGGATCGCCGTCGGTATTGCCCGTGTTGGTGAAGGTGTACTCGATGACGTGGTAGTTGTCGTGCCAGTCCTGGCTGAACTGGAGGATGCGCCGCTCCATCGTCAGGCCGAGCAACGTATTCGCCTCGTTGATGATGATGCGGTCGGCCTCGATCGTCGGATCGACCGTGTCGTTCGACATGGAGGCTTCGGGCTCGGCGATGTCCCCGTCCACGGTCACGAGCGGCGGCGTGAAGCGCGACACCATCTCGAAGCGGGTCGGAAAGAACTCGCCCGTTCCGCGCACGCGCGGGCCGACGTGCACCACCCTGACCGGCCAGTTCTGTCCCCGGTCGTCGGTCACGTCGGCCGCGCCGATCCAGAGGGCCTTCGCGGCCTGCATGTCGGTGAAATTGTAGATTCCGGGCCACCGCCAGCCCGCCTGCTGGGTCACGATGAACCCGCACTCCTCGCACTCCGAGCCGACCTCGGAGTACCAGTTGTGGAACGAGCCCGCCGAGAGCCACTTGTTGGCGAACTGCGCGTTCGCGTCGGGCGTGCCCGCGGCCAGCAGGACCGCCGCCACAACAAGCCCCTTGAGGTATTTCGCGACCATGGTCGTCGTCCTGTCGATCGGCTGTGGGGACATCAGAAGTTCAGGCGGATGCCCCAGTAGATGTCACGGGGGTCCAGGAAGGTGAGGAAGCCCTGGTTGGGCATGTCGATGTACGCCTTGTCGGCGAGGATCCGGTCGAGGCGTCCCTGGTCGACCTGCTGCCAGTTTCCGCCCTCGAATTCGATGTACGAGCGGGTCTCGGCCTCCCAGTAGATGACCCCGTCCTCGGGCACGCTGGTCGTCATGTTGAACGACGATCGGTTCTGGATGCCGAACATCGGCTGGTAGGCCACGCCGTCCTTCCGGTAGTCGCCGATGTAGTCGCTGCCCGGGATGTTCGGGTAATCGGGCGACTCGGGCAGGTGCAGCGACAGCAGGTACGCGTTCTGGTCGACGCCGTCCACGAACCCGTTGAAGGTCATCGTCCGGCGGTTCAGCAGGTTGAACACGTCGACGAAGAACTGGGCGCGCCGCCCCTTGATCTCGAAATTCTTGGTCAGGCGCAGGTTGACGTTCCAGTTGTCGCGGAACTCGGTGTTGTTGAGCACGCCCGGTTTCGAGCCGCCGCCCGCCCACGTGTACTTGGACCCCGCCGACCACGTGGTCAGCACGCTGGCGCGCCAGCCGCCCAGCGGGTGCACGCTGCCGAGCGCCGGTCCGAAGTCGGCCGGGGCGATGAAATCGAGGTTCAGGCGAGCATACGGCTGCGGAACCGGCCGGCTCGCGGCGGCGCGGCGCTGGGCGTCCGAGGCTTCGAATTGGCGCTGGGCCGTCTTGTTCTCGTAGTTCTGCGACGTTCCGAAGTAGCCCGACGTGTACACCATGTAGGTGTAGTTGAAGAAGCCCTGGAAGTACCTCCCCCGGTTGCGCGCGAACGTGAACTCGAACCCGCGGATGTCCTCGAACGCGTCCGGCTCGCTGATCGTGTAGTTGGTCTGCCCGTCGCGGCTCTGGTACGTCGCGAGGAAGGGCTGCAGGCTCACGTCCTTGTAGTAACCCGCGAGGCGGACCAGGAACTGGTCGAACACCGATTGCTCGAAGCCGATCTCGTAGGCGACGGTCTTGGGAAGCGGGTTGTTCGGGTTCGCGATGCGCGAGATCTGCCCGGTCGCCATGAACTGGCGCACGAGGAACAGGTTGTTCGGATCGGGCATCGAGCGGAAATGCCCGTAATTGAAGAACAGCTTGCTCGTGACCGTGATCGGGAACGAGACGCCGAGGCGCGGGCTGAGGGTGGCGATGAACTTCGTGGGCTCCTTGGTCAGCAGCGTATCGTAGGTCGTCGCGTAGCGCGACGACAGGTACGGCGTCCACGGGTTCTCGTCGAGCACGTACCAGTTTCCGCCCGCCTTGAAATAGTCGAAACGCAGGCCGACGTTCGCGATCATGCCCTGGAATTCGAGCTTGCCCTGGGCGTACGCCGACCCGCGGGTCGGTTCTCGGTCCCAGCGCGACCAGGAGTTGCTCGACGGCAGGTAGGCGTCGTAGGTGCCGTAATTGACCCGGGAGTCGGTCAGGTTGAACTCGACGCCGGTCTTGAACTCCAGGAAGCGGTTGAGCTGGTTCGTGTAGTCGCCGCGCAGGTTGTAGACGACCACGCGGCTCGAATCGCGCGAGTTCGACATGCCCACGCCCGTGCGCATGCCGTCGACGCCGAAGGTCGGCTTGGGCTGGAATCCGAACGGAGCCTCGTCGAATCCTACGCCGCCGAAATAGGCGACCGCCGTCGAGTCGTTGCGCAGCCGACCCGGGTTCGAATCGTAATCCGTGCCGAATCGGGTCGCCCTGATCTCGTAGAACGACGTGTTGTCGGGCGCGTGCGTGAACTTGGCGCCCAGCATGTTGGACTTCACCGACGACGGCCCCCAGTAGTCCGTCGAGAAGATGCGGGTATCGATGAAGCTCACCCGGCTGAGCTGCGAGGCGATCGAGGACGAGGATCCGAAGAGCCCCGGCGCCCCGGCGCGGCTCGAAGCCGTGCCCTCCTGGTTGCCGAGCATGCCTTCGAGGGTCAGCTTCATTCCCGCGCCGACGTCCGAGGTGATCTTGAGATGCCCGGTGCTCGACGACAGCCTGTCCGTGTAGAGCGGGATCATGTACATGCTCTGATCGGCCCGCCACGAGGCGTAGAACCGGGCGTTTCCGAGCTTCTTCCCGATGCCGGGGATCGGGCCGCCGACACCCATGTCGAGGTTGTAGTCCGGCCGCGTGATCTCGAATTCCTTGCGGTGCTGCCACAGGAACGCCTCCTGCAGGGCCTCGGGCGTCATGTCATTGGCCGGATCGTCGTCGGACAACAGGGCTTCGGAAACGGCCACCCAGCCCTCGAACTGCGGAAACTGCGCCCGCGTGTACTTGTCCCAGTTGCCGTTCTCGGTGCCCGTCCACGCCACGTCCGGGTCGAGGAACGGCCTGATCCAGTACGAGTCGTACTCGTTCACCATCTGCCCGAAGTGCTTGTTGGCGGGCGGGCTGTACCGCATGATCACGTCGGCTTCGTACCGCGTGCGGCTGCCTTCCTTCGTGATGACGTTCACGACGCCCGAGCGCACGTTTCCGTATTCGGCGTTGAAACCGCCCGTCTGCACCTGGACCTCTTCGACGGACGCCAGCGAGATGTTGGTGTAGGGCGTGTTGTCGCGCTCGTCGCGCAGCGAGAGTCCGTTGATGTTAAACGACAGCTCGTCGCTGCCCGAACCGCGGACCGACAGCCCCTGGATACCGGCCTGGAGACCCACGACGCTCGAAACGGATGCCACCGGAAGCGCCTCGATCTCGGCCGACGAGACGTTCAGCTGGCTGTTCGAGACGTCCTGCTGCACCACCGGCCGGTCGGCCACGATCACCACCTCCTCGCCCTGCAGCACCTCCTCGCGCAGCTGGAAGTTGATGGTGGTCGTCTGGTCGATCTGGACGCGGACCGCCTCGACGGTCTGTGTCGTGAAGCCCACGAACGAGGCGCGCACGGTGACCGTGCCGGGCGTCACGTTCAGGATGACGTAGTAGCCGTCGAGATCGGTGACGGTGCCTTGCAGCGTTCCCACCACGAGCAGGTTCACGCCGGGCAGCGGGTCTCCGGTCTGGGCGTCCACGACGCGCCCGGCGATCTTGCCCGATTGCGCGAATACGGCGGCGGGAAGGAGGCAGGCTAGCGCGAGGAGCGAAAGGGCGCGGCGGAACTGGCCTTTCATGGTACGCGGGATTCCGTGGAGCTTCGAAGCGGTAGGCCGTCGACGCGGGCGTGCGCCGCCGGATGGACCCAATATCCGTTCGAAGCGCTTCCAAGTAAACCCTTGGAAGGGCACTCGCGCGTGCCCTATGCGCATCTTCAGCGCGCCGCCTACACGGCCGGTCAGGAAATCCCCTCGGCCGAAGGGGCAGATTCGCGCACCCCGCGGGGGTCCCGCGACTACTGCACGCCCGCGCTCATCGCCATCATGCGCTCGATCGGGCGCAGCGCGGCCAGGCGCAGGCCCTCGTCCATCGTGATTTCCGGCGCTTCGTGCACGAGGCACAGGTACAGCTTCTCGAGCGTGTTCAGCCGCATGTGCGGACACTGGCTGCACGAGCATCCGCCCTCGGGAGGCGCCGGGATGAAGTGCTTGCCGGGGTTGTCCTTCTGCATCTGGTGCAGGATGCCCTCCTCGGTCGCCACGATGAACGTGTCGCGGGCGTCCTCACGGGCAAACGCCCGGATCTGGCTGGTCGACCCGATGAAGTCGGCGTGCCGGAGCACCGTTTCGTCGCATTCCGGATGCGCGAGCACCGGAGCCCCGGGAAACCTGACCTTCAGCCGTACGAGCTTCTCCTCGGAAAACGTCTGGTGCACGATGCAGACGCCGTCCCAGAGAACGAGATTCCGCCCGGTCTGCTTGGCCAGCCAGGCGCCGAGATTACGGTCGGGCGCGAAGATGATGCCTTGTTCGGGCGGAATCTGCCGGATGATCGCCTCGGCATTCGACGACGTGCAGATGATGTCGCTGAGCGCCTTCGTGGCGGCCGAGCAGTTGATGTAGGACACCACGACGTGGTCCGGGTACCGCGCCTTGAACGCGGCGAAATCGTCGGCCGGGCATGCGTCGGCCAGCGAACAGCCCGCGTTCAGGTCGGGCAGCAGCACCTTCTTCCGAGGGCTGAGAATCTTGGCCACTTCGGCCATGAAGTGCACCCCGGCGAACACGATGATGTCGGCGTCGGTCGCGGCGGCCTTGCGCGAGAGGCCCAGCGAATCCCCGATGTAATCGGCCACGTCCTGGATGGCCGGCTCCTGGTAGTAATGCGCCAGCAGCACCGCGTTCTTTTCCCGCTTCAGCCGCCCGATTTCCTCGACGAGGTCGAGCGACGGATCCACGGGTTCGTCCACGTATCCGATGACGGGGTCGACGGTAACGAGGGGAATCATCGGCTTCAGGGTCATGGCCGGGAGGTTCCCCCCGGCCGGCTGCGGGTCAGTCTTCTTTCGGAAACCAGGGGAAAAAGGCCGGGGTGCGCAGAACATACGCCGCGTATCCGGGCCTGGAGGCGGTCATCAGCCGCTCGAGCATCGTGACGCCCGAGACCCTCACGACGAGCCAGATCATCAGGACCGGACCGAACAGCGTCATCCAGCCGCCGGGCACCGCGAGCGCGGCGAGTCCGTACCCGACCCACAGCACGCATTCTCCGAAGTAATTCGGATGCCGGGAGTATCTCCAGAGTCCCCGGTCCATGATGCGGCCCCGGTTCCGACGATCCCGGCGGAACGCGGCGAGCTGGGCGTCGCCGACGGCCTCGAACAGGAATCCGACGATCCACAGGACGAGCGCCGCGATGTCCCACGGCGTCACCGCGGCCGGCCCCGGCGTCGTCGCGACGACGACGAGCGGTGCGGAAACGAGCCACAGGATGAGGCCCTGGAGCGCGAACACCTTGAAGAAGCTGCGCCACCACCACGACCGGCCGGCCTCGACGCGCCACGCGGCGTACCGCGCGTCCTCTCCCCGGTTGCGGTTGCGTGCGAAGATGTGGCCCGCAAGGCGGAACGCCCAGGTCGCCACGAGAAGCCCCATCGACGCCGGCCGCCAGGCAGGAACGGGCTCCGTGAGCCACGCCACGGCCATGACGAGTACGAACCCGGGCCCCCACGCGATGTCCATGATGGACGCGTCGCGCAGCACGAGGCTCGCGACGTACCACGCCAGGACGTAGACGAGGACCGCGAGGGCCGTGTGGAGCAGGACGTCGGGAGCGATCGGCATGGCGCCGCCGGTGCGTTCAGGAACGTACCACGATGAAACCCCGCGAGGCCGTGGCGTTCCCCGAACAGCGGGCGAAATAGGGACCCGCGGGCCAGCCGGAGGTGTCGATCCGAGTCTCGACGCCGGTGGCCGCGAGCCGGACGACGAGCCGCCCCATCGCGTCGAAGACCGCCACGTCCCGGCCCGGCCCGCCGGCGACGGCGCAGGCCACGGTCACGACGCCGGCGGCGGGCACCGGGTAGACGTCGGGACGGCCCGCCGCGACTCCCGGCACCTCGCGCTCCACCGCCGTCAGGGTCTCCTCGTGCATCCACGTCCAGGTGTTGTCGAAGAGCGCCACGTTCTCCCACGCGCTACCGAAGCGCGGCGCGGCGATCCAGTCCGGGGCCCAGTAGACCCAGCCGACGGCGTTGGCGTTGGCGCGCAGCGTGATCGACAGCGCGCGGAGAAAGTCGCGCTGTCCTGTCGGGGTGGCGGGATAACCGGCGGGAAGAGTGTGGTTGACGGGATCCCCGAACAGGTTGTTTGTCGAGTCGAACCAACTCCACGACCACGGAAAGCCCGTCTCCGCGATGAGAATACCCTTCCCGAATCGCCGCGAGGTTTGGGTCACGTTGTACTGGAAGGCAGAGAGCGTCCCGTGCCACCACGGGTAATACGACAACCCGATCCAGTCGTAGTCCACCGCCGTGCCGATCCGGTCGAACCACCACTGCGTGGCCGACCACGAGCCGCCGCGGTCGATATGCAGCACGACCTTGATCGGCGTGTCGACCCGCTGCACGCGCCGCACCGCCGCGACGCCCCGCGACAGCAGGGTGCGCAGCTTCTGCCACTGCGCGTCGGTGTCGTACGAGCCACCCACCCGCCCGTCGTTCCACAGCATTCCGCTCGTCGTCTCGTTGCCGATCTGCACCGCCACCGGGAGGGTACCCTGCGCGTCGAAGGCGCGCAGTACGCGCTCGGTGTAGGCCTCGACGCTGTCGGCGAGCACGTCGAACGGAAGCGATGCCCATGCGGCGGGCTTGGCCTGCTGCCCGGGATCGGCCCAGGTATCCGAATAGTGGAAATCGAGCAGGATCGAGCCGCCCACGGCGTGGATGCGGCGCGCCATCGCGAGCGAGGAAGCGAGCCCGTTGACGCCGCCCGCCGGGGAATGCCAGATGCGCAGGCGGAAGAGATTGAACCCGTGGTCCCGGAAGATCGCGAGCGCCTCCCTCCGGCCCTGCGAGTCCTGGAAGAACCCGCCGCCCGCCTCGACCTGCGGAAGAAACGAGACGTCGGCCCCGACGACGAAATCCGGGACCTGGGCGGCGGAGGGCCGTACGGCTGCCCCGAGCGCCAGCACGACGGCCACGAGCACCGCAGCCGAACGCCGCGCCGCGCTCATTCGCCCGGCGTCCAGGCGCGCATGCGGTCGAAAATCCAGGTCGCGACCTGGCTCTTGTCGATGCGCACCTGCTGCATGGAATCGCGCTCGCGCACGGTGACCGTGCCGTTCTCGAGGGTCTCCCCGTCGACGGTCACGCAGTACGGGGTTCCGACCTCGTCCATACGGCGGTAGCGGCGGCCGACGGCGCCCTTCTCGTCGTACTCGGTCAGGAAATGCTGCCGCAGGTCGGCCTCGATCGCGTGCGCGACCTCGGGCATGCCGTCCTTCTTGACGAGCGGAAAGATGCCGGCCTTCACGGGCGCGATCGACGGGTGGAACTTCAGCACGACGCGCGTCTCCCCTTCCACCTCTTCCTCGCGGTAGGCCTCGCAGAGCAGCATGAGCACCGTGCGGTCGAGGCCCGCCGACGTCTCGACCACGTACGGGATGTAGCGGTCGTTGGTCTGGGGGTCGAAGTACTGCATGTTCTTGCCCGAGTGCTCCTGGTGGCCCTTCAGGTCGAAATCGGTGCGCGAGTGGATGCCCTCGACTTCCTGCCATCCGATCGGGAACTCGTACTGCACGTCGAACGCCGCATCGGCGTAGTGCGCGAGCTTCTCGTGCTCGTGCCAGCGCAGCTTCGACGGGCGGATGCCGTTGTCGAGGTGCCACTGCATGCGCTTCGCCCGCCACTCCTCGAACGCCTCCTTCTGCGCGCCCGGCTTGACGAAGTACTGCATCTCCATCTGCTCGAACTCGCGCATGCGGAAGATGAACTGCCGCGCCACGATCTCGTTGCGGAAGGCCTTCCCGATCTGCGCGATGCCGAACGGAACCGCCATGCGGGCCGTTTCGCGCACGTTGTGGAAGTTCACGAAGATGCCCTGCGCGGTCTCGGGGCGCAGGTACACCGTCGAGTCGGCCCCGGCGAGCGCGCCCAGCTTGGTCGCGAACATCAGGTTGAACTGGCGCACTTCGGTCCAGTCGAACATGCCCGAATCGGGCGACTTGATCTCTTCCGACATGATGATGTCGTAGAGCGCCTTGGCCTGGTCCTCGGCGTTGAGCGCGTCCACCAGGGCCTGGTACACGCGGTCGGCCTCGCCGTCCTTGCCCTTCTTCCTGAGCCGGTCGATGTAGCCCTCGATGAGCTGGTCGGCCCGGTAGCGCACCTTCGACACCTTGTCGTCGATCATGGGATCGTTGAAGGCGTCCACGTGCCCCGACGCCTTCCAGACGGTCGGATGCATCAGGATCGCGGCGTCGAGCCCGGCCACGTTGTCGTGCCGGTACACCATCGCGTTCCACCACCGCTGCATGACGTTGCGCTTCAGTTCGACGCCCAGCGGCCCGTAGTCGTACGTGGCCGCGAGCCCGCCGTAGACCTCCGAAGACTGGAAAATGAAGCCGCGGCGCTTGCTGAGGGAAACGATCTTCTCGAAGACGTCGGTCATGGACGGTTGCTGACAAGGTTCGGAAGCCGGTTCAATCCCGTTCGGCCCGTCCGGGTCCACCACGCCGGAAGAAAACTCGGCCAATCGGGCGACCGCCCACCCGACGTCACAGCTCGTAGTGGCGCGCCGGATCGGCGGCCATGTCTGAGGGACGCATCGACCTCCGGGCACGCGTGCGCTCGAAGGCAGCCGCAGCGGCAGGGAGTGCGGTGGTGCCGTGCGGCGGGGGGGGCGCGGAAGGGCGTGGAAATGGAATTCCCCGCCCCGCTCACGACGGAGGAGTGGAATTGGAGGCCGTATTCCACTTCCGAAGCCCGTTTGGAGGCCGCAAAGTGGAAAACGAGGCCATATTCCACTTCCCGAGCCACTTTGGAGGCCGCGAAGTGGAATTCGAGGCCATATTCCACTTCCCGGGCCACTTTGGGAGGCCGCGAAGTGGAATTCGCGGACGTAGTCCTTTTTGCACTTTGCAGCCCCAACAGGCGTGCGCACGGGCGCGGGAGGGGTCCACCCACCCGACCGCTTCCGGAGCTGCGCGATTGCCGCAGGGCAGGTTCACGCACCGGGTATCCGCGCCGTACCCGCCCGACCGCGGTGCGCGAACGCGGTCTGGCCCGGCTACACCGCCCCCCGCTCGGCCAGCGACGTCCACCCGTCGCCCGCGATGATGACGTGGTCGCGCAGCGGAATGCCGAGCACCCGCCCGGCCTCGACGAGCTGCCGCGTGACCGCGATGTCCTCGGCACTCGGTTCGGGATTTCCCGACGGGTGATTGTGCACGCAGACCACCGCCGCCGCCGATTCCAGGACCGCCGCGCGAAAGACCGAGCGCGGTTCGACGATCGAAGAGGCGAGCCCTCCGGCGCTCGCCCGGTGGTCGGCCACGATCTCCCCGGCCGTATTGAGCAGGGCGACGTGGAACACTTCGCGGTCGAGGTCCCGCAGCACGGGGGCGTATACGGCGGCTACGTCATGCGGACCGCGCACCCGGGGACGCGGACCGACCGGCTCCGACGCCACGCGCCGGCCGATTTCGAAGGCCGCGCCGAGCCGCGCCGCTCGGGCCGCGCCCACCCCGGCGATGTCCATCCATTCCTGCCCGGGACGCCGTCCGAGACGCCGGAGCGAGCCGTGACGGGCGAGGAGGTCGCGCGCCACGCCGAGGGCCGTCACGCCGCCTTCCCGCGTGGAGACGCCCGCGCCGAGGATCAGCGCAAGCAGTTCGGCATCGGAGAGCGCCGGTGCGCCCAGGCGAAGCAGGCGTTCGCGGGGGCGGTCTGAATCGGGCCAGGTCCGGATCGGGGTCACGGGGGTCGCGGGTTGGTTCGAACCCCTGACCCCGCAATGGCCCCCGCATAACCTCGGCGCCTCAGTCCATTTCGGCCGGAATCAGCTCGTCGAGCAGGTCCTCGTTCGAACGGGTCATCTGCACGTGGCGCAGCAGCGCCTGCATCGCCTCGATCGGATGCCGCGAATTGAGCACGCGGAAGAGCCTGCGGTACTGCTCGATGCGGTCCCCGAGCAGGGCCTCCTCGTTCCGCGTACCGCTCTTGCGCAGGTTGATCGCGGGGTAGATGCGCTTGTTGGCCATCTCCCGGTCGAGGCAGATCTCGCTGTTGCCCGTGCCCTTGAACTCCTCGAAGATGACCTGGTCCATGCGGCTGCCCGTCTCGATGAGCGCGGTGGCCACGATCGTCAGGGAGCCCCCGTTCTCGATGTTGCGGGCCGATCCGAAGATCTTGCGCGGAATCTTGAGCGCGCCCGCGTCGATGCCGCCCGACATGGTGCGGCCCGAACCGCCCATGTAGAGGTTGAACGTGCGGCCGAGACGGGTCAGCGAGTCCATCAGGATCACCACGTCCCGGTCCATCTCGACCAGGCGCTTCGCGTACTCGGTGGCGAGCGTCGCCACGCGCACGTGGTTGTCCTCCTCGTTGTCGTTGGACGACGCGAAGACGATCGCGCTCGTCGTGCGCTTGAAGTCGGTCACCTCCTCCGGCCGCTCGTCGATGAGCAGCGCGACGACGGTGACCTCGGGGTGGTTGTGGGCGAGCGCCCGGGCGATCTCCTTGAGGATGTGGGTCTTGCCCGTCCGCGGGGGCGCCACGATGAGCGCGCGCTGCCCCTTTCCGATCGGGGCGGCGAGATCCACGACCCGCATCGTGACGTTGCGCGGATCGGTAACCAGGTTCAGCTTCTCGTTCGGGAAGATGGTGTGTCCCGACTCGAAATTGCGGAACCGCGTCCACGCCTCGGCATCGACGCCCATCACGGTGTCGACGTGATGGACCTGCATGTCCCCCCTCCTTCCCGGTCTCACGGTCCCCGTCAGGGTCACGCCGTCGCGAAGTTTCCAGCGTTTGACGAGCTGCGGGGCGACGAACGCGTCGCTGCGACCCTTGGGGAGATCCGAACGGAATTCCCGGATGAACCCGAATTTCTTGTCCCCGATCAGTTCGAGGATGCCTTCGAATGACTGTTCCGACATACAGATTGCAGGGGTGGGCACCCGTGCGGCGGTCTCCCGGGGTCGAGCCGGGGCGGGCCGGACTGGCGGAACGCGAACGCACGGCAATGCCGGACGGCGCCGCGTCCCCGACGTGTTTATCTTGCGCCCGCTGCGGCGGGCCCGGTTGACCTACGCTCTCACCTACGTTCGGCCGACCGGTCGGCCGTGTACCCTTCCGCGGGCGTCGCGACGCTCGCCGGGTGCGCGCTCGGGGCCCGCAAGCCCCGGTTCCTTACCTACCAACGAACGGCAAGATAGCGGGTTTCCCGTTCGCGGGCAACGACGGAGCATGCAGGAACCGAGGAGATCTCACGGGCTGGCAGTGACCGAGACCGGGCTTCAGGGCGGTGACCCGGTCGTCGTGCTGCACGGCTGGGGTTCGAGCGCGGCGATGATGCGCCCCGTCTCGGCCGCCCTCGAGCCGCGCTTCCGCGTATGGACGGTCGATCTGCCCGGTCACGGAGAGGCGCCCCCGCCCTCGAGGCCGATGGACCTGGCCGAGCACGCGTCGGCCGTTCGTGCCCTGGTGCGGGAGACGGTCGGCCGGCCGGCGGCCCTGGTCGGGCACTCCAACGGCGGGCGCATCGCCCTGTACCTGGCGTCGGAGCCCGATGCCGCCACGGTCGTGACCCGGCTCGCGCTGCTCGCCCCCTCGGGACTGCGGCGTACGCCGTCGGTCAAGACCCGCGTCCGGCGCGCCGTGGCGACCACGCTCAAGGCCCCGTTCGAGGTGCTGCCCGGTCCGCTGCGCGAGTTCGGGCTCGACTGGCTGCGCCATTCGCTCGTATGGCGCCTGCTCGGCACCAGCGACTACCGCGCCCTGGACGGGGTCATGCGGGATACGTTCGTGCGGCTCGTCAATTCCTATCTCGAGACGCGGCTGGCTTCGGTATCGGCGCCTACCCTTGTAGTCTGGGGCGAACGGGACGAGGACATCGTGCGGGAACAGGTGGATCGGCTGGTCGCGCTCGTATCCTCGGCACGACTCGAAGTGGTGCCGGACGCCGGCCACTACGCCTACCTGGACCGTCCGGACGTGGTACTGCCCCTGCTCACCCGGTTTCTCGAGGCCGACGCGTCATGACCTGGGCCGGACTCTTCCTGGCGACCGCGTTCGCGGCATGGCGCGTGTTCCGCCGCCTGCGCTTCTGCCTGCACGTGGCGCAACTGGAGGGCTACAGGGAGCTTCCGTACCTGCGCTGGATGGCCGCCCGGCCGGTCGACGTCGTCTTCCGCCTGAGCCACGCGCTCGGCCTGGCCATTCTCGCCGCACTCGCGCTGCCGTCGTGGTCCGGGAGGGCGGCGGCGACCGCCGGCCTTTTCGCGTGGGCGGTGGCGTTCGCCTCGTCACGTCGGTATCGTCGCGACCGTCCGAAAAAGCCGCTCGCCCCCACGCCGCGCCTCGTTCGGCTGGCCGTCCTCGCGTCGGGGCTCGCCCTCTCGGCCGTCGTCGTCGGCGCGTGGCTGGCGCTCGCGAGAACGTGGCCGCCCGCAGTCGGCGTGGCCGCATATCTCTCGGGCTGGTTCGTCGCCGACCTTCTCTCCCCCGCCTGGGTCGCGATCGCGCTCTCCGCCCTACGCCCGGTCGAGGCGACCATCCAGGAAGGCTTCAAGCGCCGGGCGCGCGCACGGCTCGCCGCCCGGCCGGACCTCGTGGTGGTGGCCATCACCGGGTCGTACGGCAAGACCAGCGTCAAATTCGCGGCGGCCGAGATGCTGGGCCAGCGGTACAACGTGCTGGCCACTCCGGGCTCCTTCAATACCCCGATGGGAGTCTGCAAGGTCATCAACGAGCAGTTGAAGCCGGAACACCAGGTCCTCGTGCTGGAGATGGGCATCCGGCATCCGGGAGACATCGCCGAACTCTGCGCGATCGCGCGTCCGCACGTGGCCGTCATCACGTCCATAGGCGTCGCCCACCTGGAAACGATGGGCAGCATCGACGCGATCGCACGCGAGAAGGGCTCCCTCTTCGATTACCTGCTTCCGGGAGGAATCGCCGTGCTGGACCGGGATGACGCGCGCTTCGACGAGCTCGCTGCCCGCGCGCCCGGACGGGTCCTGTCGGTTTCGGCGTCCGGCGACGGACGGGCCGACCTGCGCGCGACCGACATCGGGTTCGGAACCGAGGGCACCCGCTACGAGGCCCACGCAAGGGACGGCTCGGTCGAGACCGTGGTGACGCCGCTCCTGGGACGGCACCACGTCAGCAATACCCTGCTCGGGTTGGCCGTGGCCGAAGCGTTGGGTGTACGCCTTCGGCCGGCGGCCAGGGCCGCGGCACGCCTCCGGCCCGTTCCGCACCGGTTGGCGCTGCGCCGCGAGCAGGGGCTCTGGATCCTCGACGACGCGTTCAATTCGAATCCCGTCGGCGCGGAGGGCGCGCTCGAAGTCCTCTCGAAGTTCGAGGGCCGCCGGTTCGTCATCACCCCTGGAATGGTCGAGCTCGGGGCGCGGGAAGAGGAACTGAACGAGGCGTTCGGACGGCGGATGGCCGCCAGCGCCGACGAGGTCTGGTTGGTCGGCCCCGCCCGTACGCTCCCCATCGCGCGCGGCCTGCGGGCCGCCGGGTTCCGGGAGGACCGTCTCCACGTGGTGAACACGCTCTTCGAGGCACGGGATGCCGTGCGCAGGGTCGCGCAGCCCGGAGACGTGGTCCTGTACGAAAACGACCTTCCGGATCAGTACACCGAGGCCGCATGAGCCCGCGCGCCGACTTCCGCCTGGAAGAAGCGCTGTGGCGCGCCGGCATCGATCGCGTTGCCGGCACCGACGAAGCCGGGCGGGGCTGCCTCGCCGGGCCGGTGGTCGCCGCAGCCGTCATTCTCGAACCGGCGACGGCGCCGGACGGACTCGAGGATTCCAAGGCCCTTTCGCCGGCCGCCCGCGCGGCCCTGGCGCCGCGTATCCGCGAACATGCGCTCGCGTGGTCGATCGGCGTGTGCGATCCCGGCGAAATCGACCGGATGAACATCCTCAAGGCATCCCTCGAAGCCATGCGCAGGGCCGTCGCCGGTCTCGGCGTGGCGCCCGATCACGTGCTGGTGGACGGAAACCGCCTCGTGACCGGGCTCGCGTGCCCGGCGACGGCCGTGGTCAGGGGAGACGCCGCGAGCCGCTCGATCGCGGCCGCGTCGATCCTTGCCAAGACCGTTCGCGACCGGATGATGGAGGAACTGGCCGAGCGTCATCCCGGCTACGGGTGGGAGCGGAACCGGGGGTATCCGACGCCCGATCATTTCGACGCCCTGGAACGGCTCGGGCCAAGCCCCGTCCACCGGTTCAGCTTTTCTCTGCGCCGCCGAGAGCGGCAGGGCGAGTTGTTCGCCCCCTGATCCGCGCACCCGAGCCGCACCATGCCCACCCCCGACGTCGTCAATCCGCTCCCGACCGTTCCGCGCGTGACCGTCGTCGTCGTTTCGTGGAACGCGAAGCCACTGCTCGAACGATTCCTGCCTTCGGTCGTCCGCTCGACGTGGCCGTCCCTCGAGATCGTGCTAGCCGACAACGGATCCGACGACGGATCGGCCGAGTGGGTCGAGCGGGAACTGCCGTCGGTGCGCGTGGAACGTCTCGGTTCGAACCTCGGGTACTGCGGCGGCAACAACGAGGCCGTGCGGCGCACGACGGGCGAGTACGTGGTGCTGCTCAACAACGACGTGGCGGTCGAACCGGGCTGGCTCGAGCCCCTCGTGGCCCGCGCCGAGGCCGACCCCACGATCGGAGCCCTCCAGCCGAAACTGCTGCAGGTCGACCCGCCGGACCGGTTCGAATACGCGGGCGCCGCCGGCGGCCACCTCGACCGGCTCGGTTACCCCTTCGCCCGCGGCCGCGTCTTCGATACCCTCGAGGAAGACCGTGGGCAGCACGACGAGTACCGCGAGGTTTTCTGGGCGAGCGGAGCCGCGCTCTTCCTGCGCCGTTCGGCGCTCGACGCCGTCGGCCTGCTCGACGAGCGCTTCGAGTTCCACATGGAGGAGATCGATCTCTGCTGGCGGCTTCGCAGGGGCGGTTGGCGCGTTGCCTGCGAGCCCGCTTCGGTCGCACGGCACCTCGGAGGGGGGTCGCTGGCGCAGGGCAATCCGCGCAAGACGGCCTACAACTTCCGCAACAGCCTGCTGATGCTGTACAAGAACCTCGCCCCGCGCGATTGGTGGAGGGTCTTTCCGCAGCGCCTGGTCCTGGACGCCGCCGCCGCCGCGCGGTTCGCGGCCCGGCTCGAGTTCGCCAACGCCTGGGCCGTCGCGCGGGCCTACGTGGCCGCCCACTTCATGAAATCGGCCTACACGCCCCCCGACCGCACCGAAGTGCGTCCCTCCTACGGACGCTCGATCGCGGTCGACTATTTCCTGCGCGGCCGGCGCACGGTCGGAGCCCTCGACGGGGAGGCCTTCGGGCCCGAGTACCGTACTCCGGTCAGTCGGTGACGGGCGCTTCCGCGGCGCGCGACGGCCGCAGCACGGTCGAGGCCACCGCCGCGAGGATGGCCGTCATGCCCAGGAGCGCGATCGTGCCCGGTCGCTCGTCGAAGAGCGCGTAGGCCATCAGCGACGCGCCGACCGGCTCGAGCAGGCCCAGCAGCCCCAGCATCGCCGCCGGATAGAACTTGATGGCGTAGTTGAACGACCCGTGCCCGAGGATCTGCGGAAGGAGTGCCATGACCGCGCACAACGCGTAGATCTGCCACGGGTATCCGCCCAGCGGCAGCCCCTGCACGGTCACGGCCACGAACGCCGTGAGACCCGCGATGGCATAGAGCGGAAAGACGTACGCCAGCCAGTCGAGCCGCTGGCGCACCACGCGGCCGATCAGCAGGTAGGCGGCCCACACGACGGCGGCGAGCAGCGCCAACGCGTTGCCCACGAGCGGGTTGCGGCCAGGCGCCGCGTCTCCCCGGGCGTCGCTCCACGCGATGAGCGCGCTTCCGAGCACGGCCACGACGATCGCGACCGCCGTGCGGGCCTCGAGACGCTCCCTGAGCACGACGAATCCGAGGAACGCGAGGAAGACGGGTCCCGTGGACACGAGCACGGCCGCGCTCGCGACCGTCGTCAGGTACACCGACGAGATCCAGGCGACGAAATGCACGCCGAGCAGCAGGCCGGCGGCGAGCACGAGCCAGCGGTCGCGAACCCCGAGCGACGACCAGGCCCGCCGCGTGGCGGGTACGCCCATCGGCGCGAGGAACAGCACGGCCCACATCGTGCGGACGGCCGCCACCACGAGGCTCGGGGCCGCTTCGGCGAACCGGATCAGGATCGAGCTGGACGCGAACGACAGGACGCCCGCCAGGAGCAGGGGCAGGACCCACGCGGGGCGATGGCCGTCACTTGCGCTCACGGGACGCCTGCTCCGGTTCAGCGGATGCGGTCCATCGACCGGACCAGCTCGGTGTCCTTGTCGATCGCGCGCCGGGCCAGCCAGAGCAGCACGTAGGCCACGGCCGGGAAGGCGAGCACCGCCCAGCCTTCGGACGTGAGCCCGATCGAGTCGACACCCGCGGCTCCCGCCGTCTTTCGCGCCGCGAAACCGATGCCGACGGCCAGGACGACGAAAAACTGCGACAGGATGACGACCAGGCGCTGCCGGCGGCGGTTCGAGAACAGGAAGATGGAGACGACGGCCGCGACGAACGCCAGCGCGACGGTGAGGCCGACGCCGGGCACGAACCAGGACAGGGCCGATGCGGGCTGCGTATCGATCGCCCCGGCGAAGGGGGCGGCTCCCAGCAGGAGGGCGGCCACGGCCAGGTAGACGGTCTGGATGCGTTGGATCATGGATCGGAAGACAGCATGTTTACGGTGCCCGGGCGATGCGCAGTGTCGGCGCCGCGCGGGTGCGTGCGCGCCTGTCAGGCGTGGTTCGCCACGGCGTCGGAGAGCCGGTCGGCGAATTCGGTGGTGGAGGCGCTTCCCCCGCGATCGGGCGTCACGTGGCGTCCCTCGGTGTACACCTCCACCAGGCCCCTGTGCAGCGCGTCGGCAGCGCGGGTCTCGCCGAGATGGCGCAGCATCATCTCGGCGCTCTGCACGAGCGCGGTCGGATTGGCCTTGCCCTGCCCCGCGATGTCGGGCGCGCTGCCGTGCACGGCCTCGAACACGGCGTACTCGTCGCCGATGTTCGCGCCGGCGACGACCCCCAGGCCGCCGACCAGCCCCGCCGCGAGGTCGCTCAGGATGTCGCCGAACAGGTTGGTCGTGACCATGCAGCGGAACTGCTGCGGCTTCACGACCAGCTGCATGCACATGTTGTCGATGATGCGGTCGTTGAATTCGACCTCGGGATAGCGTTCCGAATACTCCCGTGCGATGTTCAGGAACATGCCCGACGTGAGTTTCAGGATGTTCGCCTTGTGCACGACCGTGAGCGGGCCGCAGGCATGCCGTCGGGCGTACTCGAACGCGAAGCGGATGATGCGTTCGCTGCCGCGCTTCGAGATGCGCGCAATGGAATCGGCGATGTCGTGGCGCTCGTCGTACGATTCGAGCCCGGAGTAGAGCCCTTCGGTGTTCTCGCGGAAGATCACGAGATCCACGTCCCGGAACGGCGTTTCGATTCCGGGGAGCGACCGGCACGGCCGAACGTTGGCGTACAGGTCGAGCTTCTGGCGCAGCCCTACGTTCACGCTGCGGAATCCCTTGCCCACGGGCGTGGTCACGGGGCCCTTCAGGGCGACCCCCGAAGACCGGATGGCGTCGAGGACGTGGGCGGGAAGCGGCTCGCCGTACTCCGCGACCGCTGCCTCCCCCACCTTCTCGTGCACGTCCCACTCGATCGCCACCCCGGTGGCCGCGAGCACGCGGACGGTGGCGTCGGAGACTTCGGGACCTATGCCGTCTCCGGGAATGAGGGTGACTCGGTGGCTCATGGCGTGCGGGACTGGGTGGTCGCTACAACCCTTCGGGCGCGTTTTCGGTCCCCCGGTAGACGCCGAAGCCCGAAAAAGAAAGGAGCCCCGCCGCACGCGACGGGGCTCCCCCGATGATCGGCACGACGGACCGGATCAGAGCACGACCAGGCGCTTCGTCGAGTAGTTGATGCGCAGCGTACCGGCCTCGCGCAGCTCCTGCTGCACGTCCAGCACGATGCCCATCTCCGAAATCTGATCGACGCGGAGAGAAACGATCAGTTTCGGTTGCTCGACGAGCTTGCGGTACATGATGGTCCGGACGTTGGTGACTTCGCCGACGAGCGCGTCGTCGATCTGCACTGCCGTGTCCCCGATCTTGTTGCCTTCGAGCTTCCGGGGACCGATGTACAGGTACGACAGCAGTCGCTTCTGGTCGATCTTCGTCAGCGCTTCGGCCTGGGGCAGGGTGGTGCGGACCTGGATGGTCGTCTCGCGCAGCACCGTGGTCACCATGAAGAAGCAGAGCAGGATGAAGATGATGTCCGGCATCGATGCGGTCGGAATCTCCTGCTTCGTCTTCGTCTTCTTTTTGAAATGGCCTGCCATTCCGGGTGTCCTTTCAAACGGTGATGGTGGAGTCGAACCTCACTGGGCGTCCGGCTCGGCGATGGAGATCTGCGCCTTGATCTTTTCGCGGATCTGGTTGACCGCGTCCTCATCGTCGTTGAGCGTCGTGAGGTAGGTCGCGTAGTCCGCGTACCCGAGCTGTCGCGCTTCCAAGTCCCACATCTCGAAATACGCCATCCAGACTTCGTCCAACACGTCGATGTACGCGTTGTAGGGGGTCTGGCGCGCCGTCTTGATCGAGATGAGGGCCCGGTTGGGCGACTCGGAGTACATGAGATCGACGCCGTTGTTGAGCACGTGCTTCTTGACCTCCTCGCGGATCAGCGAGACACTCGAAGGCAGATCCTCGAGCAGCACGAATCCCTGCTCGTTGACGAGGATCTTGAGCACGTTGCGCTCCTTGATCGGCGGCGGTTCGACGTCTTCCTCGAGCTTCGGCGGGAGAACCATGCCGATGCCGGTGTCGACGTCGATCGTCGTGGTGACGAGGAAGAAGATGAGCAGGAGAAACGCGATGTCGGCCATCGAAGCCGTCGGAATCTCCGGATCGGTCCTCTTCCGCTTCTTGAATTCGGCTGCCATGGGGAGTCGGTGGATTGCGGCCGTTCGGGGATCACATGCCGAGCACGCCGCGCAGCCCCGACAGGAGCAGGGACAGCGCGGTCACGCCGAGCGTGATCAGGAACGCGAGGATCCCGGCGTAGGGCCAGTCGCCGGTCACGAATCCGAGCACGACCATGATCGCGACCGGGATCATGACGAGCACGATCGTCAGCACGTCGACCTTGCCGAACGTCAGGTTCCTGAGTCCGAACGCGACCAGGGCGACCAGGCTGAGCCCGGCCAGCGCCAGCACGAGGTAGATGGCGTAGGGAACGAGGCTATCCATGGTGGTTTTCTCCGGTAGTAGGATGGGAAAAGAACGCGTGACCCGTCACGCCTTCTTGCCGGCCTGGAGAAGCACCAGGGAGTCGATGAGCTCGATCGACGCCTCCTCCATGTCGATCACGATGCGATCGATCTTGGAGGTGATGTAGTTGTAGAAGAACTGGAGGATGATGGCCGCGATGAGGCCGAACACCGTCGTGAGGAGGGCGACCTTGATACCGCCGGCCACGAGGGACGGGGAAATGTCGCCGGCGGCCTCGATGGCGTCGAAGGCCTCGACCATGCCCACGACGGTTCCGAGGAACCCGAACATCGGGGCGAGCGAGATGAAGAGCGACAGCCACACGAGACCGCGCTCGAGGAAGCTCATTTCGATGGATCCGTAGGAAACGACGGCCTTTTCGACGGCCTCGATGCCTTCGTCATGACGCAGCAGGCCGGCCTGGAACACCGAGGCGACCGGACCGCGGGTGTTGGCGCAGACCTCCTCGGCGGCCGAGATGCCGCCCTCTTCGAGGGACTGCTTCACCTTCACGATGAACTTGCGGGTGTTGATGTCGGCCCGATTGAGCGTGATGATGCGCTCGAAAGCGATGGCAAGGCCGATGATCAGGGAAATGAGGATCGGCCACATGTAGTCGCCGCCCTCGTTGAACCGCGCCACCAGCACGTTCACCAGTCCATCTTCCGCGGCCGCCTCCTGCGGCAGCATGAGAAGCAGGCTGAAGAAGTTCATGGGATAGTAGTCCTCCGCGTAGGGGTCTTGGGATGGGATACTCCGAACCGGAGCGCGGGAGGGCCGCCTCCGGAATCCGTCGCACACGATGAGATTCTTGTGTATCCGGTCCGGCTTCGGACAGGCGTCCGGGCCGCGCGATACGGGGCGAAATGATACCCACTGCCTCTCCCATTGTCAATCGCAAAGGTGGCCGGGGAGCGGCATGCGCCTCACCCCGCGCACCGTCCGACGACGGGGAGGCCCGGTCAGCGGGACGTGTACCCCGCGGCGAGCCGCTCCGCGTCCCTCCAGTAGCCCAGGGCGTACGCAAGACCGCGGTCCTGTGGCGCGAACGCGCGGTACCACGCCGAGCGGTCCACGAGGCGGACCGCCATGCGGCCGAGCAGCAGCGCGCGCAGTTCTTCCCGTGCCGTCGCGTCCGGCGGGCCGCCCAGTCCGGCCGACCGCGCCAGCGCCTCGAAACGCGCCAGGTCGTCGTCGGTGACGGCGAACCCGGCAAAGAACTTCGCCGCGTCGCCGCCGAACCGTCCGGCGAGCCCTGCCCCGTCCCGATCGATCCATTCCCGCACGAACCGGTCCTCCAGCCCCTCCCTGAGCACCGTGCGCACATACGCCGTCAGCGTGTCGTCGGGGACCTCGAAGTCGGGCGCGATACCGCCGAGCGCCACGACGGTGCGCCCGGCATCCGTGCGATAACGCAACGAGTCGGGCACATGGACCGAATCGGCCGGCGGTCCGTCCGCGCCGTGGATGCGGGCCTGTTTCTCCTCCCGGTAGGCGTCGCCCGCGCCGGGCTCCCACGGGGTCTGGATCAGGCGTCCGCTGGGGGTGAGGAACCGCGCCACCGTGAGTCGGATCGCGCTCCCGTCGGCGAGCGGAATCTGGTTCTGCACGAGGCCCTTGCCGAACGTGCGGCGACCCACGATCACGGCCCGGTCGTGATCCTGCAGCGCCCCGGCGACGATCTCGCTCGCCGAAGCCGACGCCGCGTCGACCAGCACGACGACCGGACCCGTCTCCCACCGACCGCCGCCGCGCGACGAAAACGTCTGGGTCGTACCGGCCGAGCGCCCGGCCTGTTCGACGATGCGCTGTCCGGGGCGCAGGAATTCGTCCGACACCTCGACGGCGGCGCTCATGAGCCCGCCGGGGTTGCCCCGGAGATCGAGCACCAGCCGCTCCATGCCCTCCTCCACCAGCCGCGACAGCGCGGCGCGGAACTCGTCGCCGGTCGTGCGCGCGAACCGCGTGATGCGCACGTACCCCGTGGCCTCCGGCATCAGGAATGCCGCCTCCACGGTCTCGAGCGGAACGCGGTCGCGCACGATATCGACCCGTCGCTCGCCCGCGACGCCCGGCCGGCGCACCGCCACCGTGACCGTGCTGCCCCTCGGACCCTTCAACCGGCGCTGCACGCCCTCGTCGACGATGCCGATGGCCGTCGAGTCGTCGATCGCGACGATGCGGTCGCCGGTACGCAGCCCGGCGCGCTCGCTCGGCCCTCCGGGCATCACCGTTACCACCGACAGCGTATCGGCTCCCTCCGGTCCCTCCAGCAGTTCGTAGGAGACCCCGATTCCCTCGAAACCGCCGTCGAAACGCTCGTTTTCGGCCCGGATCACGTCGGCGGGAAGGTAGACGGAATGCGGATCGAGCGCGTCGAGCATGCCCCGGATCGCGTCCTCGGCGAGCCGGTCGGCGTCGACTCCGTCCACGTACCGCTCGTTGATCATGAGAAAGGCTTCGCTGACCCGGCGCGACGCCCGGGTGACGTCCGGCGAGAGCAGGTCGGCATCGACCCGGATGCCGAGCAGCACGCCGACGAGGAGAGCGAGTACCGCGACGGGCCAGGGTTTCGGGAAGCGCATCGGACGGGATCGGAGGGTGCAGGAGCGGCCGACCGTAACGGGAGACGGGCCACGCGGGATCCCGCCCGACCGGGCGGTGCCCGTGCGTACCTTCCGCGCAGATCGAATCCCGCATGTCGAGAACCGTCCGCCTGCTGCTCTGGCTCGTCGCCACCGCCGCGATCTCCGTCATCGCCTTGTGGCACCTCGCGTTCCGGGTATCGGTCGACCTGCCCGGGGAAGTCCGGGTATCCGGGTTGTCGGCGCCCGTGCGCCTCTCCTGGATCGACGACCTGGACGCGGAGGCCCGCGTGGGGCGCCGCGAGGACGTTCCGCGCGTGGTCGGGGTCGTGCACGCCCTGTCCCGGCCGTGGACCCTGCTCCTCGTACGGCAGGCCGCGCTGGGCCGTCTTTCCGAGTGGTACGGCGAAGAAACGCTGCCCCTCGACCGTCACGCCCGGCTCGCGGGCTTCGCCCCCGACGCCAGGGCCGCGTTCGACGCCCTCCCGGCCCCGGCGCAGGCCGTGTACCAGGCCTACGCGTCCGGGGTCAACGCCACGCTCCGCCTCGACCGGGTGCAGTTCGCGGCGGGACTTTCGGCGCTCGGCGTCGAACCGGAACCCTGGCAGGCGTGGCATTCGATGGCGGTGGAACGCATGGTCGGATGGCTGGCCGCGGTCGTCGAGGAGGATACGCTCGCCCTCGACCGGCTCCTGGGCGGAATCCGTTCCGAGCGGGACAGCCTCGTGGCCGCGGCCCGCGCCGACAGCGCCGAGGCGGCCCTCCGACTCGACAGCCTGCTGGCCGCCGACCCCCTTTCACCCGCCACCTTCGCGTTCGCGGATTCGCTGGCGCTCGTGGTTCCGCCGGATTCGATCGAGCTGCCCGAATGGCCCGATACGACGGCCGACGGACGCCCGACCTTCCTGGCACAGGCCGCGGTGCGTCGTTTCCTCGCCGACCGGGACTCGCTGGGCGCATTCCTCGCGCTTTCGGGGCTCGAGCACGGGGCCGCGTGGAGCCTCGGCTCGCCCGCCGACGGCGTTTTCGTGCGCTACGTGTGGGGCTCGGCGGCCGAGCCGCCGGTCGTCGCGATACGGCTCACGGGTCCCGCGGTCGAATCGGACCTCGTGACGTGGTTGGGCACGCCGGCCCCGCTCGCATGGCGCGACCGGCAGGGCGCCGTGGCCTCGGTGCCGGGGACACGCCTGCGCATCGGCTTCGAGGATCCGGGTGAATCGAGAAGCTGGGAATCGATCCGCGTGCGCGGCGTGGGCACCGACGTCGTCGAGCGGCGCGGCGGACCCGCAAGCCTCGCGCTCGGCGAGCGGGCCGAGACGCTCGTCGCCGCGTTCCTCGACGCGGGACGCGACGACCCGGTGACAGACGGGCCGGTCGGACCCGTGCCGACCCTGGGCTCGGCCGCGCTGCGGCTCGGCACGGCGGGGCCCGCGCGCGCCGAGGGGGTCGCCCCGGTCGAAGCGCCGGGCGTGCGGCTGGTATCCCTCGCCCCCGAGCGCTACGAGCTGGCCGACGTGCTGTCGGAGCTGCGCGCCGGTTCGCGACGCGTTTTCGACGAGCGCCGCAGCGCCTGGGCCGCGGGCCGCGTGCTGCGGCTCCTCGGCACGCTGGCCGGGCCTCCGACGGCCGTCGATTCGTCCGTCGTCGCCGATTCGACCGCGACCGATTCGACGCTCGTGGATTCGACGGCCGTGGACACGTCGGCCTGGCCTCCCCGGATGGACTCCCTGCCGCCGGTGCCCGGTTTCCTGCCGGCCGCCCCCGATACGGACGCCGTCGCGTACCTCCGGAGCTGGGATGCCCGGTTCGATGGTTCGTCGATCGCCGCCACCTTCTTCGAGCCTCTGGCGGGCGACGACTCGATCACGACCGAGCGGCTGGCGCGGATCGTCGATTCCCTCGGCGGCATCCACGGTCCCGATCGCTGGACCTGGCGGTGGGAACGCGACACGACCTCATGGATGCGTCTTCCGGGCGGCCCCCGGTCGGGCGTGCGCTCGCCGCTTCCTTCGCGCTACGCGCCCGTGCCCGTGCCCCGCTCCGGCCATCCGACGGCCCCTTCGTGGGGCTCGGCGCCCCGCTGGGTCCGGCGGAGCGCGCCGGCCGCGTTCGAGGCGTGGCTGCCGTCCGAGCCGGGTGAACCCATGCTCTTCCGCCGCCCTGCCGTACCTTTCGAGCGGTTCCTCGGCCGGTTCCGCCCGCTTCCGGAAACGGCCCCCGTCAAACGACTCGCCCCGGGAGGCGCCGGGCGGGTCACGAACCTGGTTCCCGCGTGAGTTCGAGGACCCTTTCGGTCGGAATCGATTCCGGCGGATCGAGATCGCGGCTTCTCGCCGCCCGGGGCGAAGCGCCGGACGGAACGCCGATCCGGGTGGACGGCCCGGGCACGAACGCCCGCATCCTGGGCACCGACGGTACGGCCGACGTCCTGGTCGCCCTTCTTCGGGAGGCGGTCGGCGACGACGCGTCCGACGTTCGCCTCGCGGCCGGCGTGGCGGGCGCCGGCCGGCCCGACGACCGAACCGCCCTCCGCGAGGCGATCGCCGCGCGTCTCGGCTGCCCGCCGTCCCACGTGCAGGTCGTGGCCGACGCCGACCTGGCGCTCGACGCCGCGTTCGGTCACGACGGCGGCGGGCTGGTCGTGATCTCGGGTACGGGTTCGATCGCGTACGCCCGGGACGAAGCGGGCATCCTCTACCGGGCCGGGGGCTGGGGACGGCTGCTCGGCGACGAAGGCAGCGGGTACCACCTGGGCCTGCGCGGCCTGCAGGCCGTGGCCGACGCGCTGGACGGCGGTCCTCCGACCGCCTTGCGCACCCTGGCGGCCACGACATGGGACGCGCCCGACGCGGCCGCCCTCCTGGCGTCCGTGTACGACCGGGCGCGCTCGCCGGCGACGTTCGCGCCCCTCGTCCTCGAGGCCGCCTGGACCGGCGATCCGGTGGCACAGTCGCTCGTCAAGGACGGGGCCGAGGCGCTCGCCCTGCGGGCGTCGTGGGCGGTCGAACGGGCCGGTCGCGTGCCCCGGCGCTACGCGCTCGTGGGCGGAATGACCGAGCACGAGGGCTACCGGACCGCGCTGGTGCAGGCGATCGCATCCGTGCTGACGGGATGGACGCCTGTTCGAGCGGCCGTCGAGCCCGTCGAAGCCGCCTTCCTGCGCGCCCGGCGCATGGCCTGAACGAATCCGCCGGGCCTCAGCCCTTCGGGCCGGCCGCCACGATGGTCGGCGAGGTGCCTGCCTCGAACTGCGCGAAGTTCTTGCGGAACAGCCCCGCGAGCTTCTTCGCCGTCGTGTCGTAGGCCTCCTTGTCCTGCCACGCGTTGCGCGGGATCAGCACGGCCGACGGCACGTGCGGCACCGCGGTCGGCACGTCGAATCCGAAGACCGGGTCGGTGACCGTCGGCGCGTCGTCCAGCTCGCCGTCGTGGATCGCGTCGATGATGGCCCGGGTGTGCTTGAGGCTCATGCGCTTGCCGGTGCCGTAGGATCCGCCGGTCAGGCCCGTGTTGATGAGCCACGCCTTCGCGCCGTGACGGCGCATCTTGTCGGCGAGCATCTCGGCGTAGCGGCTCGGGTGCATGACCAGGAACGCGGCGCCGAAACATGCCGAAAACGTGGCCTGCGGCTCGGTCACGCCCTCCTCGGTGCCCGCGACCTTGGCGGTGTACCCGCTGATGAAGTGGTACATCGCCTGTTCGGGCGTGAGGCTCGAGACCGGCGGCAGCACGCCGAACGCGTCGTAAGTCAGGAAGATGATGTGGTTCGGATGCCCGCCGACGCAGGGGATCTTCGCGTTCGGGATGTACTCGATGGGGTACGACGCCCGGGTATTCTCGGTGATCGACACGTCGTCGTAATCGACCTTGCGGGTCTGCGGGTCGAACACCACGTTTTCGAGCACGGTGCCGTAGCGGATCGCGCCGAAGATCTCGGGCTCCTTCTCGGCCGACAGGCCGATGGCCTTGGCATAGCACCCGCCCTCGATGTTGAACACGCCCTCGTCGGTCCAGCAGTGCTCGTCGTCTCCGATCAGCGCGCGGTGCGGGTCGGCCGAGAGGGTCGTCTTCCCGGTGCCCGAAAGTCCGAAGAAGAGCGAGACCTTGCCGTCCTTGCCCTCGTTGGCCGAGCAGTGCATCGACAGCACGCCCTGCTTGGGCATGATGTAGTGCATGACGCTGAAGATGCCCTTCTTCATCTCGCCGGCGTACTCGGTGCCGAGAATGACGAACTCGCGGCGCTCGAAGCACAGGTCGATCGACGTCTTGGACGTCATGTGCGACGTGAACCGGTTGGCGGGAAACTTGCCCGCGTTGTAGATCACGTAATCCGGTTCCCCGTACGCGCCGAGTTCCTCGCCCGTCGGCCGGATCAGCATGTTGTGCATGAAGAGCGCGTGGTACGGGCGCGAGCAGATCACGCGCACCTTGATCCGGTAGACCGGGTCCCAGCCCGCGAACCCGTCGACCACGTACAGGCGCGGGCAGGTGTTGAAGTAGTCGATCGCGCGCTCCCGGTTCACGTCGAACGTGTGTTCGTCGAGCGGGATGTTGATCTTGCCCCACCAGATATCGCCGTGGCTCTGCGGAAGATCGACGATGCGCTTGTCGAGCGGACTGCGGCCCGTCTTGCGGCCCGAGCGCACCATGAGCGCGCCCTGGTCGGAGATCGCGGAGCCCGCCTCGTACGTGAGGGCGTGCTCGTACAGCACGGCCGGGGTGGCGTTTCGCAGGACGTCCTTAACCTGGATGCCGTAGGATTCGAGGCTGAACGAGTCGGACATGCCGAATACCGGGTAATCTGAGGGTTCGGGCGAAATGTAGCCGTGAGCGAAATTCCGCCGCGTGAAAATCGGCGCAAAAGGCGCGTTCGACTTCAGCGGTTCCGCCGCCCTTCGATCAGCGATTCCACCACGGCCGGATCGGCGAGCGTCGAGATGTCGCCCAGCTCGGCGAAATCGTTGGCCGCGATCCTCCGCAGGATCCTCCGCATGATCTTGCCCGACCTCGTCTTGGGCAGCGCGGGCGTGAACTGGATGAAGTCGGGTGTCGCGATGGGCCCGATGCCCTCGCGCACCGCGTGGATCAGCATGCGTCGCACGTGGTCGGTGGCTTCGACGCCGTCCTTGAGCGTGACGTAGCAGTAGATGCCCTGGCCCTTGATCTCGTGCGGAAAACCCACGACCGCCGCCTCGGCCACGTCCTGGTAACCGACGAGCGCGCTCTCCACCTCGGCCGTTCCGAGCCGGTGGCCCGACACGTTGATCACGTCGTCGACGCGCCCCGTGATCCACCAGTACCCGTCCTCGTCGCGCCGGCAGCCGTCGCCGGTGAAGTACCTGCCCGGGAACGCCGAGAAATACGTCGCGACGAACCGCTCGTGGTCGCCGTAGATCGTGCGGGCCTGGCCGGGCCACGACTCCGAGATGGCAAGCACGCCTGAGGCCGGCCCTTCCAGCACCGCGCCCTGTCCGTCCAGCAGTTCGGGGCGGATGCCGAAGAAGGGCACCGTGGCGCTGCCCGGTTTCTGCGGAACCGCCGCCGGGAGCGGCGTGATCAGGATGCCACCCGTCTCGGTCTGCCACCACGTGTCCACGATCGGGCAGCGCGAATCGCCCACCACGTCGTGGTACCAGCGCCAGGCCTCGGGGTTGATGGGTTCGCCGACCGTGCCGAGGAGACGCAGCGAGTGCCGCGAGGCCTTGCGCACGTACGTCTCCCCCTGCCGCATCAGCGCGCGGATGGCCGTAGGCGCCGTGTAGAACTGGTTGACGCCGTGCGCGTCGACGACTTCCCAGAACCGGCCCGCGTCGGGATAGTGCGGAATGCCCTCGAAGAGCACCTGCGTCGCCCCGTTGGCGAGCGGACCGTACACGATGTACGAGTGCCCCGTCACCCACCCGATGTCGGCCGTGCACCAGTACACGTCGCCGTCGTGGTAGTCGAAGACCCACTCGTGCGTCAGCGAGACGTAGACGAGGTATCCGCCCGTCGTGTGCAGCAGCCCCTTGGGTTTGCCCGTCGAACCCGACGTGTAGAGAATGAAGAGCGGGTCCTCGGCGTCCATCGGCTCGCACGGGCACTCGTCGGGCACGGCGGCGGAGGCCTCGTGGTACCACACGTCCCGCCCTTCCGTCCACGGAACGAGCTGTCCCGTGCGGCGCACGACGATGACCGTGTGCACGTCGGGGCAGCGTTCGAGCGCCTTGTCGGTCGACTGCTTGAGGTGCACCGAGCGTCCTCCGCGCACCGCCTCGTCGGCCGTGATGACGACCTCGGACCGGCAGTCGAGGATGCGGTCGGCCAGCGAATCGGGGGAAAACCCGGCGAAGACGACCGAATGCACCGCCCCGATGCGCGCGCAGGCGAGCATGGCGGCGACCGCCTCCGGGATCATCGGCATGTAGATCGTGACCCGGTCGCCCTTGCACACCCCGCGTTCCTTGAGCACGTTCGCGAACCGGCACGTCTCGCGATGCAGGTCGCGGTACGTGATGTCCCGCGGGTCCTCGCCCGGGTCGTCGGGCTCGAAGATGAGCGCCGTGCGGTCGCCCCGGGTCGCGAGGTGCCGGTCGAGACAGTTCCAGGCCGCGTTCGTGCGCCCGCCGAGATACCAGCGGATGTGCACGTCGTCCTTCGCGAACGACACGTCCTTGACGCGCGTGAACGGCTTCATCCAGTCGATGCGCTGGGCCTGCTCGTGCCAGAACCCCTCGGGGTCCTCGATCGAGCGCGCGTACATCGCCTCGTACTCCTCCATCGAGCGGATATGCGCCCTGCGGCGGAAAGTGGCCGGGGCGGGATACACCGGTCCCGATTCCTGGATCGTCGAGTCGTTCATGGCACGCGGGGTTGGGCGGAAGCGCTTCGTGGAGAATAGGAGAACCGGCCGCCCGCGGTCAAGCAGGGCCCGTCGGGCACTGGCACGGCCGTGCGGCGTGGACTATCGTGCACCGTGCACCAGCGACCAACGACATGGCACGGCACGAACTCCGGGGCCGACGGGTCCTGATCACCGGCGCGGCCCGCGGCCTCGGCCTCGGCATGGCCCGTGCGTTCGGGCGGAAGGGCGCCCGGCTCGTACTCTGGGACGTGGACGGCCCCCTGCTCGACCAGGCGGCGGCCGAACTGGCCGCGTCGGGCATCGACGTACGCGCCGACCGCGTGGACCTGACCGACCCCGCCGCGATCGAGCGCGCGGCCTCCGCGGTGCTGACCGAGTCGGGTCCGGTGGACGTGCTCGTCAACAATGCGGGCATCGTGTCGGGCAAACCGCTCACCGAGCTGACCGACCGTGAAATCGCACGCACGTTCGAGGTGAACACCCTGGCGCTCTTCCGCACGACGAAGGCCTTCCTGCCGGCGATGATCGCGCGGGGCGGCGGCCACGTGGTGACGATCGCGTCGGCCGGGGGCCTCGTGGGAACCGCGCGCCTCACCGACTACTGCTCGTCCAAGTTCGCGGCCGTCGGCTTCGACGAATCGCTGCGCATCGAGATGAAGCGCCTTGGCCACCCCATCCGGACGACGGTCGTCTGCCCGCTCTACGTCTCGACCGGCATGTTCGACGGCGTCACGACCCGGTTCTCGTGGCTGCTACCGATCCTGGACCCGGAGAAGGTCGTGCGGCGCACGGTGAACGCGGTCGAGCGCGGGTACAGCCGCGTGCTGCTCCCGTGGTTCGTCTACGTGGGCTTCCCGTTGCGCCTCATCCCGATGCGGGTATTCGACTCCCTGATGGACTTTTTCGGAATGAGCGGCTCCATGGACCGCTTCCGGGGGCGCACGGGACCCGCGTGATCCGGGCGGCGTTCCATCCTGTTTGACGCTTCCGCGCCCTGAGGCAGACGCTCCCGATGCACCGTGAATACCTGAGCTGGCACAGTCCGAGTCTCGGACGGCCGATGGAAATGCTCGTGTTCGGCCACGCCGGCACGCCCATACTCGCGTTCCCCTCGTCGATGGGACGCTACTTCGAGTGGGAGGACTTCAAGATGGCGCAGTCGCTCGCGCATCAGCTCGAGCACGGCCACAACATGCTCTTCTGCGTCGATTCGGTCGACGCCGAAAGCTTCTACAACAAGAACGTGGACCCGTACGTGCGCATCGTGCGCTACCGGCAGTACGAGGCGTACGTCATGAACGAGGTCCTGCCGTTCGTGCGCTCGCGCTCGGGCTCGTCGTTCGTCATCGCGGCCGGGGCGTCGTTCGGTGCCTACCACGCCGCGAACTTCGTCTTCAAGCACCCCCGCTCGTTCGGCAAGCTCATCGCGATGTCGGGCGCCTACGATATCAAGTCGTTCATGAACGGGTTCTACAACCCGGACGTCTACTTCAACAACCCGGTGGACTTCCTTCCGGGTCTGAGCGACCACGACACGCTCGAAGCCATCCGCGCGAACCGGATCGTGCTGACGACCGGCGAGGGCGACCCCTGCCGCGAAGCCAATTTCTCGATGAGCGGAATCCTGCACGCCAAGGGCATTCCGCACACCCTCGACGTCGTGCCCGGATTCGGCCACGACTGGCCCTGGTGGCGCGACCAGGTGCGCCGCCACATCGCCTGATCCCCAGACCCATGGCCAAGACCCCCGCCCCCCGCAAGACCACGAAGCCCGCCGCCTCGCCGAAGACGGCCGCCGCCCCCGCCCGCCTGCCCCGCATCGGCGTGCTGCGCGGCATGGAGACCACCTTTCCGGACGCGCTCATTCCGTACATCAACGGGACGTACGGCGACCGCGTGACGGCCGAGTTCGTCACCGTCGGCGCGGTGCGCATGGACGGCGAGTGCCCGTACGACGTGATCCTCGACCGCATCTCGCACGAGGTGCCGTTCTACCGCTCGTGGCTGAAGTGGGCCGCGCTCCAGGGCGCCTACGTCGTGAACAACCCGTTCTGGTGGAGTGCCGACGACAAGTTCATCGACAACGTCATCGCCGAGCGCGCGGGCGTCGCGTGCCCGAAGTCGGTCATCCTTCCGCACAAGGACCACCCGCCGCGCACGCAGGCCACGAGCTTCCGCAACCTCGAGTACCCGCTGAAGTGGGACGACGTGTTCGCCTACGTGGGCTTCCCCTGCTTCCTCAAGCCTCACGACGGCGGCGGATGGCGGGGCGTCACGCGGTGCGAGAGCCCGGAGGATGTCTTCCGCGCGTACGACGAGTCGGGAACGGACTGCATGATGCTGCAGGAAGGCATCGAGTTCACCGAGTACTACCGGTGCTACGGGGTCGGACGCCGGCACGTGCACATCATGAAGTACAATCCGACCGCCGAGCCGCACCTGCGCTACAAGGCCGTGCCCGAGGCGCCGATCGCGCCCGATCGCCTGGCCAAGCTGGAACGCGACGTGCTGGCGATCTGCAACGCGCTCGGATATGACCTCAACACGGTCGAACTCGCCGTGCGGGACGGCGTGCCGTATGCCATCGACTTCATGAACCCGGCCCCGGACGCCGACTACCACTCGGTCGGGCACGACAATTTCGACTGGATCGTGCGCACGATGGCCTCGTTCCTCGTCGAGAAGGCCCTCGAGCCGAAGCGCGCCGAAGGGTTCACGACGGGGGGCGCGTTGCAGCCCGCCGGGCGGTAACTTCGGCCGCGGGGACCGACGGACCCCGACCGCGTGCCCGGCTCCTGCCCAGGCCGGGCACGTTCATGTAGCCGCCGACCCGAACCTCCGCACCCCCATGCGCCACCAGATCGAAGCCGCGATCCGGCAGTACCACCGGCTGATCGAACAGAACCTGACGAGCGCCGAGCAGCAACTCGAGATGCTGTACGGCATGCAGCGCGACCGCCGCGTGCTCTTCGGCGACCGTCCGATGGCGCACAGTCTGCGTCCGACGTTCCTCGAGGAGTCGATGTACACGGCGGTGCAGGACACGGTCTACCTGATCCGGCAGGCCGTGCTGCGCATCGCCGCCGCGCACTTCCACGACCGGCAGCTGCTGCGCGACGAACTGGGCATGGAGGAGTGGGAGCTGGAGCTGGCCGACATCGAGACGCCGGTGATCCGCATGTCGGCGACCTCGCGCATGGACTCGTTCATGACCGAGGATTCGTTCAAGTTCGTCGAGATCAACGGCGAGTCGCCCGCCGGCATCGCCTACGTGACCGAACTGGCGAAGATCTACCGCGAGCTGCCGGTGTTCCAGTGGTTCACGCAGAAGCACCCGGTGCGTTTCGTTTCGCCGCTGGAGCACACCGTCGCGGGCCTGCTGCGGGTCTACCACGAGGAGTTCGACGGTCCGCACGAGAAACCGGCGTTCGCCATCGTGGACCGGCTCGACGTGCCCACCATCCACGAATTCGAACTCGTGCGCGCGTACCTGGAGCGCATGGGATACGCGTGCGAGGTGGTCGACCCGCGCGCCCTCGAGGTGAAGGACGGCTGGGTGTACGCGAACGGTCGGAAGATCGACATTCTCTACCGCCGCCTGCTGATGAACGAGTACCGCGAGATCGCCGACCAGTGCCCGGCGTTCCTCGAAGGGTACAAGGCGGGCAAGACGGTGTACCTCAACACCTTCCGCTCGAAACTCGTCCACAAGAAGGCCATCTTCACCTTCCTGACCGACCCGAAGTACACGTCGGTGCTGACGCCCGAGCAGCAGCATGCCGTCGCGCGGCACATCCCGTGGACCCGCACGCTGCGCCACCAGAAGACCACGTTCCGCGGGCTCACGATCGACCTGTTGAACTTCATCGCGGCCAACCGGCAGTATTTCGTCATCAAGCCCAACGACGAGTACGGCGGCTCGGGCGTCACGCTCGGGTTCCAGTCCACGCTCGCCGAGTGGGAAACGGCCATCGAACGGGGCCTTCAGGGCCATTTCGTCGTACAGGAAACCGTCGAGATCCACCGCGAGCCGTTCCTCGTCAAGACGGCGGGCGGATGGAAGAACGTGCCCTCGGTCATCGACCTCGACCCCTACCTGAACGGTCCGCTGCTCGGAGGCTGCCTCACCCGCATCTCGGCGACCAACCTCGCCAATGTGACCGCCGGCGGCGGTACGCTCCCGATGTTCATCCTGCGCAACATCTGACGCGCGAAGGCGCTTTCGGGCCCCGGCCCACGACGGCATGCAGCCTGCGATTTCCCCCGTCCGCGCGACGATCCTGGACCTGTACGACAACGAGCCCAACGAGGGCATGCGGGCGCTGTGCGAGCTGCTGACGGCCGCCGACGGATCGTTCTTCGGGGTTCCGCTCACGTTCGATACGCACGAGACCCGGTACAAGGCCGAGGCGCCCGGGCTGGACTACGACGTCTACCTCTCTTCCGGGGGCCCAGGCAGCCCCTTCGACGGAGAGGGCAAGGCCTGGGAGAAGCGGTATTTCGACTGGCTCGACTCGGTGGTCGCGCACAACGAGCGCGGGCACGGCTCACCGAAGTTCGTGCTCTTCATCTGCCACTCCTTCCAGATGATGGCGCGCTTCTTCGGATTCGCGTCGGTCGTGCCTCGCCGCAGCCCGTCGTTCGGCATCGTTCCCGTGCATCCGACGAAGGCCGGCAAGGCCGACGTGCTCCTGCGTGGACTCCCCGACCCGTTCTACGGGGCCGACTTCCGGTCCTGGCAGGTCGTGCAGCCCCGCGTCGACGCGCTGCGTTCCATGGGCGCCTCGGTGCTGGCGATCGAAAAGGCGCGGCCGCACATCCCCCTCGAACGCGCGCTGATGGCCGTGCGCATCAGCCCACACCTCGTCGGCACCCAGTTCCACCCCGAAGCCGACCCGCCGGGCATGAGCCGGCATTTCCGCAGCGATCAGCGTCGCGACGGCGTGATCCGCAAGGTCGGGCTCGCGAAGTACGAGCAGATCCTCGAGCGTCTCGAGGACCCGGATTACCTCAAGGTGACCCACGACACGGTCGTCCCGCGTTTCCTGCGGCAGGCGGTGGCGGTGCTGCGGCCCGAGGCGGTGGCGGCGACGCTGCCGGAGGTGGGCGCGGCGACGCTGCCTGAGGTGGGCGCGGCCTCGTACCCCGCGGTTGCGGACCGTAGCCGCTCGCGACAGGGGACGTGACGAAGCGTTCGGGCCGCTCGCCGGTGAGGCACCCCCTCGCCTGGATCGCCGCCCTGGCGCTTGCCCTGGCAGCCGCCTGGCCGCCGGCACGGTTCGACCCCTCGGACGTGCCCTCCTCGGTGCGCGTCACCGATCGCGCCGGCCGGCTGCTCTACGAATACCGGCCCGAGGGCATCGGGCGCCCCGTGCGGCTGTCGGACGTGCCGCCCGCCGTGCTGGCGGCCGTCGTGGCGGTGGAAGACCGGCGGTTTCCGTGGCATCCGGGCGTCGACGCGGTGGCGATCGCGAGGGCGGCGCTGACGAACGTTCGCTCGGGGCGCATCGTGAGCGGCGCGTCGACCCTCGCCATGCAGGTCTCCCGCATGCGACGCGGAGGGCGCGGCCGGTCCTGGCCGTGGAAGCTGGTCGACGCCTGGACCGCCCTGCGCCTGACCTCGTGGTACGGACGTCCGGCGGTTCTCGAGGAGTGGCTGGCGCGGGCCTGGTTCGGAAGGGGCGCCTACGGGATCGACGCCGGGGCGCGCGCCTGGTTCGGTAAATCGCCCCGGGACCTCACCGTGGCCGAGGCGGCGTTTCTCGCGGGCCTTCCGCAGTCGCCGGGGGCGTACGGCCGCGAACCCGACGGCGAAGCGACCGACCGGAGGCGGGCGGTCGTCCTCGCCGCGATGGTCGAATCGGGCCTGCTGTCGGCAGAGGACGCGCGGGCAGCGGCGACGGTGGCGCTCGATTTCGTGGAACCCGAGCCCGTTCCGCTCCACGCGATCCACCTCGCGCTGGCCCGGGCGCGCGCCGCGTCGGCCCGGGGCAGCGTCGAGGTGCGCACGACGCTGGACCTCGCGCTGCAGTCGTCAGTCGAGGCGTTGGCGAGAGGGCACGCGTCAGCCTACGCCGATCGCGGAGTCGGCCAGGTCGCGGCCGTGGTGCTCGACGTCGCGACCGGCGACGTCCTCGCGTGGCTCGGAAGCGCCGATTTCACCGACGCGGCACGCCGCGGCGCGAACGACGGCGTGCTCATGCGCCGCCAGCCGGGCTCGGCGCTCAAGCCCTTCGTCTACGCCGAGGGCTTCGCGCGCCGGGCGATCGCGCCCTCCTCGATCCTCGCCGACATCGAAACCCCGATCCTCGAGGCGGGCGCGGCCTTCTCGGTCGAGAACTACGATCGGAGGTTTCACGGGCCGGTTCCGGCACGGCGGGCGCTGGCGTCGAGCTACAACGTGCCCGCCGTACGCCTGGCGCGCACGCTGGGCGTCGAGCGGGTACTCGATCGCCTGCACGCCTTCGGGTTCGCTTCGCTCGATCGCCCGGCGTCGGAGTACGGTCTCGGCCTGGTGCTCGGCAACGGGGAGGTTCGCCTGATCGAACTCGCCCGCGCCTATGCCGCGCTTGCCCGGGGCGGCTCCCTGCCCCCCGTGACCGACGTCCTGTGGGAACGCCTTTCGACGTCCGATACCGTGCGCACCCTCGTTGCGCCCGCGACCCCGACCGGCATCGGACCCGCCGAAGCGTTCCTCGTGACCGACATCCTCTCCGATCCCGAGGCCCGTGCCCCCGGGTTCGGCCGCGGCGGACCGCTCGAGTTGCCCTTCCCCGCCGCCGCCAAGACGGGCACGTCGAAGGACTACCGGGACAACTGGGCGGTAGCATTCACGCCGCGGGTCGTCGTGGCCGTCTGGGCCGGCAACTTCGACGGGGCCCCCATGCGCGACGTCACCGGCGTCACCGGGGCGGGAACGCTCATGCGCTCGATCCTCGAGTGGATCGGCCCCGGGGGCCCATTCGCCGAGCCGCAGGGTCTCGTGCGCACCGAAGTCTGTGCGCAGAGCGGCGCGCGGCCCGGCGCTTTCTGCCCCGGCCGCGTCACCGAGCTGTTCCTCGCGGGCATGCCCCCGGTCGCCGCGTGCGACGTGCACCGCGAACTGGCCGTGGACCGGGTGTCGGGATTCCTCGCCGACGCGACGAGCCGCCCCGAGGACGTCGAACTGCGGCGATTCACCGTGCATCCCGACGAATTCCGGGCGTGGAGTGCGGCGAACGGCATCGCGCTTCCGCCCCCGGCCCGCCCGGTCGCCGCTCCCGGCGGCGGCGTCGAGCGCCACCCGGATTTCCGCATCCTGCTGCCCGAGGACGGAACGGTCCTGCAGATGGACCCGGTCCTGCGCCCCGAATTCCAGCGCATGCCGCTGCGGGCGGCCGTGCCCGGGAGCCTGTTCGACCTGCACTGGCTCGTCGACGGCGTCCGCCTCGAGGGCCCGTTCGACGGCGCGTCGTGGCGGCTCAGTCCGGGGCGGCACCGCATCGAGGCGCGGGGAATCGATGCGCAGGGTCGGGTGATCGCAAGTTCGACCGTCTCGGTGCTGGTGCACCCGGTACGATGATCGGCGTCACTCGACCTCGACGACGACGTCCACTTCCACGACCATACCCATCGGAAGCGACGCCATGCCGACCGCCGCGCGTGCATGGCGGCCCCGATCCCCGAATACGGCGACCATGAGGTCCGAATAGCCGTTGATCACGGACGGCTGCGCCGTGAAGTCGGGCGCCGAATTCACCATGCCGGTCACCTTGACGATGCGGCGTACGCGACGTAGATCCCCCAACTCTGATTTCAGCACGGAAATGTGCTGGATCGCCGTCAGGCGCGCGGCTTCGTAACCGTCCTCGATGGCCAGGTCCGTGGGAATCTTGCCCGTCACGTATCCACCGTCGGGCAGCGAGGGGCCTTTACCGGCAAGGAAGAGCAGGTTTCCCGTCCGCACCGCGTTGACGTAGTTCGCGATCGGCGCGCCCTGTCCGGGCAACGTGATGCCCAGCTCGGCGAGACGGGCCTCGGGATCGAACGTGGAATCGGCCGCGGCCGTGTCGGCGGCCGGGGTCTCGACTGCCGGTGAAGGGGCCTGACAGGCGGTCACGAGAAGCGCGGCGGCAGCGACGGCAGCCAGGGCCCGCACGGCGCGGGAAAGCAGGATTTCGAATCGTTCCATGGGCTCGAAACGTAGTGCGGAAGGGTTCGAGTTTAGGGCCCGGGCTCGCTCCGGCCCAACGCCCGGCGTAAAATGTTGCAGATTCGTGATCCTTCCGGATGCGCCGAGCCCGTTCTTGGCGACCACAACCCATTCTCCGCGCCATGAAACACCCGATGCGCGCCCTGGGCGCCTCCCTCCTCACCCTCGCGCTCTTCGCCGCCCCCGCGCTCGCCCAGCGCCCGGGCGGATTCCAGCGTCCCACCGGACCCGACTTCCCGACGAACGACCCCGTGCTCAAGGCCATATGGGCCGAAGGCATGGAGAACTCCCAGGTCGTCGACCTCGCCCAATACCTCGCCGACGTCGTCGGCCCGCGCATGACCGGCACACCGTCCTACATGAAGGGCGTCGACTGGGCCGTCTCGACCATGACGGGCTGGGGCATCGACGCGAAACCCGAGCAGTACGGCACGTGGCGCGCCTGGGAGCGCGGCGTTTCGCACATCGACCTCGTCGAACCGCGCGTGCGCTCGCTCGAAGGCCAGATGCTCGGATGGTCGGTCGGAACGAACGGCGTCAAGGAAGGCGGCGTCGCGCTGCTGCCGGCCGTCGAAGGCGAAGCCGCGTTCCGCGCGTGGCTGCCCAACGCGAAGGGCAAGTTCATCCTGCTCACGCAGCAGGAAGCGAGCTGCCGAACGGCCGCCTCGTGGACCGAAAACGGCCTTCCGGGCGCCGCAGACCGGTTCAACGAAGCCCGCACGGCCGCGCGCAACGCCTGGACGGCGCGCATCGATGCCATCGGCATGGACCGCCAGGCCATCATCGACGCCCTCGAGGACGCCGGCGCCGCAGGCTTCCTCACCAACTACTGGACGGGCGAGTGGGGCATCGAGCGGATCTTCCCGCTGACCTACTCTTTCCGCGCGATGAACCGCAAGGCGGCCGCGTTCAACCTGTCGTGCGAGGACTACAACCTGGTTTATCGCCTCGCCGACAAGGGCCAGGGCCCCGTCCTGCGCGCGGTCGCCGAAGCGCGCGACCTCGGCGAGCAGCCGATGTTCAACGTGATCGGAACGATCCCGGGCACGGAGCTTCCGAACGAATACGTAGTGCTCTCGGCCCATTTCGACGCGTGGGACGGCGCAAGCGGCATGACCGACAACGGCACCGGATCGGCGACGATGCTCGAGGCGATGCGCATCCTGCGCAAGGTCTATCCGAACCCGAAGCGCACGATCGTCGTCGGCCTCTGGGGCGCCGAGGAGCAGGGCCTGATCGGTTCGCGCGCCTATGCCGCCGACCACCCCGAGGTCCTCGAGGGCATGCAGATGCTCCTCAACCAGGACAACGGCACCGGCCGCATCGCGAGCATCTCGATGCAGGGGCTGACGGGCGCCGGCGAGTACTTCGCCCGGTGGTTCTCGAAGCTTCCGAACATGCTGGTCGGAGACATCGATCTCAACGTCCCGGGCTCGCCCGGCGGCGGCGGATCGGATTACGCGTCGTTCATCTGCGCCGGCGCACCGGCCTTCTCGCTGTCGGCGACCGGGTACAACTACGGCACGGTGACGTGGCACACGAACCGCGACACCTTCGACAAGATCGCGCCCGACGACCTGAAGGCGAACGCCACGCTCACGGCGTACCTCGCGTACCTGGCCTCGGAGGATACGCGCATCCCGCGCGACCGGCGCGACCTCGGCGTGAACCCGCAGAACGGCGAGCCGCGGGCGTGGCCCGAGTGCGCGCTGCCGGATCGGGAGACGAACGCGCGGTTCCGGTAGGAGTGCGCGGTTCTTCCACGGGCTGATCGTGGACGGCCCGCCGGCGAGTGTCGGCGGGCCGTTCGCGTTCTCGGGGGATGCTGCGGCAGGTCCGGGTCGCGGAAACCGGGCACCAGCGATCCCGCCGGCGGGGGAAGATGTGCACTCTGGCACCGATAGTGCACAAGACCGCCCTTCAGGCCGATGCGGAAGGGAGGGAACGGCCCGGGAAGCGCCCGGCCCACCGCCCCTGGCCCCACGATCGCAGCGGACGACCTACTTTACGGCATGGCCTCGTGTAGACGTCGGTGCCTCCCATGTCCGCAAATGATCCCCTGCCCGCCAACCCGTCGTACACCCTCCGGCAACTCGGCGTCCGGGATGCGGATACCGTCTACGATCTCCTCGAGCTGTTCTCCGACGTTTTCCAGGAGCCGGGAACGTACTCCGCCCGACGTCCCGGCCGGGAATATCTGGAGAGACTGTTGGCCGCCGACGATTGCCTTTTCGTCGTCGCGGAACTCGAGGGACAGGTGGTTGCCGGCCTGACGGCCTATGAATTGAAGAAGTTCGAACAGGAGCGGCGCGAGCTGTTCATCTACGACCTTGCCGTGCACGCGGAACACCGCCGCAGGGGTCTCGCTACCGCGATGATCGAGAAGGTGAAATCAATTGCCATAGAGCGCGGCGCCTACCTGGTGTTCGTTCAGTCGGAAGCGGATGACCTGCCGTCATCGACTGCATACGCTCAGTTCGCGGTGCCGCTGGCGGCTCTTCATTTCGAGTTCAGCCCCCATTCCGGTCGCAGGGATGCTTAGCCAGGTCACGGTCACCCTGGCAGGGCTGTTCCTGGTCAGCCTTGGCGTCCTCGCCCTTGCTCGCCCAGCCATTGTCCGCGAGTTCTTGCTGGGCTTCGCCACAACCCCGGCTCGGCACTATACGGAAATCGCGGTCCGGGTCGCCGTGGGCATGGCGCTGGTGACTTCCGCACCTCGAATGGCCGGGCCGGAATGGGTGTCTGCGGGCGGCTGGATCCTCCTGGTCACCTCGCTCGCCATGCTCCTTGTCCCCTGGCGGGCACACCGCGCCTTTGCGCAGCGGGCCGTACCGCGAGCCCTGGATTTCCTTCCAGCGATCGGGCTGGCATCGATAGCGATGGGAGCGGCAATCCTGTGGGCGCTGCACGGTGCGCGGGCTGTCTAATGTCAGGCCCGGATGAGTACACTGTCGCCAACAAGGCCATACGACGAGTGAACAACAAACCGCCCCACGGAATCACCCGGCGAGACGCCCTGCGAACCCTCTCCGCCGCGGCCCTCGCCGGCATGGCCTGGCCGGCCGGCCGCGCCCTGGCAGACCGCCGCCGCCCGGACCTCGCGCCCGTGCCCGGCGACCTCCTCGGCAACCGCTTCTTCACCTTCAACACCGTCGTCCGCGTCAACCAGATCGAGACGTCGCGCGACGTGACGAACGGTGAGGATGAAGCGTCCATCCACACGCCGGAGGCCGCGCGCACCTTCCGCGAGGCCATCGAGGCGAACTGGCCGGGGGCCCGCATGACCTGGTCCTTCAGCTGGCTGGCGCTCCAGGACCAGCGGCCGAACTACCGGGAGCTCCGGGACCTGGTCGTGTCCTACCACGAGCGGTACGGCGACGAGATCACGTTCATCCCGGGCGGCTACTTCGCCAACATGTACAACACCCGCGAGCAGGTCAACCGCGACCTGCACGAGGGGCTGCAGATGGTGTCCCGCATGGTGGGCGGAGGATACCGGCCGCAGAGCGTCATCGCCGGCTTCCTTTCCGCCGAAAACCTGCGTTTCCTGGCCGAGGAAGAGGGTATCCACGTCTGCCAGGGCAACATCTGGAGCCAGTACGCGATCGATAACGGGGACGGCGAGGGGTCGATTTCCTACCCCTACTACCCTTCCCGGGAGCATTTCTGCAAGCCGGCGCAGGGCCCGCAAGACTTCATCGACTGCGTCAACCTCGACGGCTGGACGGTCGATTTCCTCATGGCCATGTACCCGGGCCAGCGGCTGATCGACGGCATTCACTGCGGAAGCAGGCAGGGGGTCGGTCCGATCGAGACGGTGATCCGCCAGGGCACCGAGCTGGGCGTGCAGGAAATGGTCGCGACGACCGCCGCCCATTTCGACCGGGGATTCGAACTCAACGGGTTCGCCTGGGTGACGGTGTGCTGGGAGATGTCCCTTGTCGAGGCCCGGCAGATCTACGGCTACCGGGGGCGGAACGGCCTGGACGGGCTCGCCCTCTGGTTCCAGGAGATGCGGCGCCGCTGGCCATCCGCGCTCTGCGTGACGCAGGGGGAGTTCGGGCTGCTCTGGCGCGATCGGTTCAACAGCAACGACGGGATCGACTACCGTTTCGTGCAGCGCGGAACGGGAGTCTGCGGTTCCGACCCGGACCTGGAGATCCGCTGGTTCATGAACCGGGATTTCCGCCTGGCCCTGCTTCGGAACGTGCAGACCGGCGAGCCGGAAAAGGTGATCGACTTCACCCGGTACGACCTGCGCGCCGAAGAGCCGGCCGATCCCGAGCCGGGCGGACACAGCCGCAACTGGAGCCTGATGAACCGGATCAACCAGAAGGGCGTGCGGCCGGAGGACACTCCTGTCCCGATTTCGCAGTTGACCGCCGACGAACGGGCCATGATAGCGCGCCGCTATCCGGACCTGGTCAGCGGGATGCGCTGATCCGGGGGATCGCCCACCCGCATGCTCCCGGAATTCGCCGCCCGCCGGATCCGACCGGCCGTCTCGGGGCTCCCGCCGACGTTCTGGTACCTGTTCGGCGGCATTTTCGTCAACCGGATCGGCAACTTCGTCACGCCGTTCCTGAGCCTCTTCCTGACGCGCGAACGCGGCTTTTCGATCGCCGACGCGGGCCTGACGGTGGCGGCCTACGCGGTGGGTGGAATGGTGGCCAACCTGGCGGGGGGCGCGCTTTCGGACCGGTTCGGTCGCCGTCCCACGCTCCTCTTCAGCCTGCTCGTCGGGCCGCTCTTCCTCGTCGCGCTGCCCTTCGCCGAGAGCCACGGCGCGATCATGGCGCTCTCGTTCGTGGTCGGAGGCGTGTACGAACTGTACCGTCCGGCCGCGCTGGCCGCGGTGGCAGACGTCGTTCCGCTCGCAGACCGCAGGCGCGCGTTCGCGCTCCACTACTGGGTGGTCAACGTGGGGTTCTCCATCGGGCTCTCGCTCGCGGGCTTCCTGGCCGACCGCGGCATCCATCTCCTGTTCTTCGCCGACGCCACGACGACGTTTCTCTACGGGCTGGTCGTGCTGTGGAAGGTACCCGAGACCCGGCCCGCGCACCTCGTGCGGCGCGCGTGGCTCCTCGGCTCCGGCGCGCCCTTCCGCCACGGGGCCTTCGCGGCCTTCCTGCTGCTCACGTTCGCGCTCGCGGGGGTCTTCAACCTGAACCACTCGATGCTGCCCATCGAGGTCGTGAGGAACGGACTGTCGCCCGGGGCCTACGGTCCGCTCATCGCGATCAACGGGGTCCTCATCGTGCTGTTCCAGCCGTTCATGGGCGTCTTCACGCAGCGGTTCGACACGGCGCGCGTGCTGGCGGTGTCGGCCGTGGTACTCGGCATCGGGTACGGCGCCACGGCATTCGTCTCGACGGCGGCCGGCTACGCGGCGACGATCGCGGTGTGGACGTTTGCCGAGATGGCGTGGCTTCCGCTCGGACCGGCGATCGTCTCCCAGCTCGCGCCCGACGACCTGCGCGGCACCTACCAGGGCGCGTACGGCATGGCGTGGGCCTTCGCCGCGTCGGTCAGCCCGGCGGTCGGAGGGTTGGTCCTCGACGGGTTCGGGTCCGAAGCGCTGTGGCTCGGCGCGCTGACCATCGCGCTCGTCGTGTCCGTCGGCTTCGCGCGGCTCGGCCCGGTACTGCGCGAGCCCCGGCGCGACACGTAGCGGCGCCGCTTCGGCCGGCGCGGCGGCCACGAAAAAGGGCCGCCGGCAGAACCGGCGGCCCCCACGATTCCGACTCGAAAGATGTCGGGATCACTCGCTCGCCTGGCACTGGATCATGTACATGTACGGAGCCACCGCAGGAAAACCCACCTGGTAGCCGATACATACGTTCCCGTTCGCTCCGGTGCCGCAGGGGCCGTAGGCAGCCCAACCGACGTAGGAGCCAGGGCGGTAGCACGTCGTGACCGCCTTCTCGTAGTTGGTAGGGCCCGAACCCATGGTTCCGGTGGCGGCCTCGGCCGGCGCCTCGATGCCGGCCTCGAACATCGCGACGATCGACTCGACGGGCACGTTCAGCTCGATGGCGGCCTGTTCGAAGTAGGCACGCTGCTCGGGTGTGATCCCGGACGCCAACGTGGGCTCGGTCGGGCGCAGGGCGAAAACCGCGACCGCGGCGATGACGACGAGCGCGGCCAGGGCGAGGAAACGACGGTTCATGGTAGGGCGTGGGTGATGTGGTTCGGGTACTGGGAGAAGTACACCGTGCGGGGGCTCCGGTTGGGCGGGTTTCGGAATTCGGAACGGGTTGCGAACGTGCCCGGGTCCTCCGACGGCTCTACCGGAACGGTCGCCGTTTCGAACGGCTTTACCGAAAAGGTCACTTTCGACCGGGCACAGGACTCAAAGGCGGGCTTTCGCGTGCCGGCCTGACCGCACGAAGTCAGTACGCATCCCCCATCGCGAAGTCCTGGATGCGCTTCATCCACAGCCCGCGCGTGAAGTCCGGGAAGAGTTGCGGGGCGCCGCCCATGGCGATCGAGGCTTCGGACAGCGGCGTCACCGCGCTCCAGGCGGCCGCGTCGTAGGCGTCCAGCGGAGTCTGCGCGCCCGCCTTGCACGCCTCGACGAACGCATGCAGCACGAAGAAATCCATGCCGCCGTGCCCCGCGCCGGTCGCGTCCTGCTCGAATCGCTTCCAGAGCGGATGGTCGTACTGGGCCAGGTAGGGCGCCGCTTCCTCCCACGCGTGGGCGCGCTTCGAGACCCCCTCGATGTAAAGCGACCGGTTGACGTCCATCCAGATCCCGTTCGTTCCCTGCACCCGGAACCCGAGCGAGTACGGGCGCGGAAGATTCGTGTCGTGCGACACGATGATCGACTCGCCGTTCTGCGTGCGGATGACCGACGTGATCACGTCGCCGAGCTTGAACTCGACCTTCGCGTTCGGATGGTCGGGTCCGCCGTGGTCGACCACGAACTTGTGCAGGCCGCGCGCCTTCGACGCCGTCGACGTGATCGACACGAACCGGTTGCCCCGGTTGATGTCGAGCATCACGGCAACCGGCCCAAGCCCGTGCGTCGGATACACATCCCCGTTCTGGTGCACCGAGTGGAACGTGCGCCAGCGGGCCTCGGAATGGGCCTTCTCGCCGAACTCCACGCCCGCCCGGTCGCGCCCGCCGTTGAACTTGACCTCGCGCAGGTCGTGCTGGTAGCCGCACTCCATGTGGATCAGCTCGCCGAACAGGCCCTGGCGCACCATGTTGAGGATGGCCATCACGTCGCGCCGGTAGCAGACGTTCTCGAGGATCATGACCGGGACGCCGGTCTCCTCGTGCACGTTGACGAGGTCCCAGCACTCCTCGAGCGTCAGCGCGGCCGATACCTCGACCCCGGCGTACTTGCCGGCCTTCATCGCCGCGACCGCCATGCGCGCGTGCCACAGCCACGGCGTCGAGATCACGACCGCGTCCACGTCGTCCCGCTCGAGCAGGTCGAGGAAGGAATACTCGTTGGCGCCGTAGGTCGCGGCCTTCGGACGCCCGGCGTCGGCGAGCTGCTTCTCGGCCAGCCCCAGCTCGATCGGATCGATGTCGCACAACGCGGTAACCACCACGTCCTTGCGTCGTACCGAAAGGTCGACGTGCGAGCGTCCGCGCCCGCCGGTCCCGATGAAGCCGAGCCGCACGGCATCCATCGGCGCGCGGCGCACGACGGCGGGGGCGCGGCGGCGGGACGGCTCGACGGCCGAAGCGATCGTCGGGGTCGAAGCGAGGGCGGTACCGACTCCGGCGAGCGCGCCGGCGGCGAGGAATTTGCGGCGATCCATGGAAGCGACGGTGTTTCGTTCGGGCGGAATATCGGTCGCGAGGCCGTTCCGCGCTCGGTAAATCGGCCCTTACGGCCGGAATTCGCCGCGCTTCTCCGCACGGGTCCTGCCGGCGCCCTGCCGTGGGCGTTCCGGGGTCGGAAACGCCCGGCAGCCCGGCCCAGGTACGATTCCCGCGACACCGGCGTGGAAAATCGGGCCCATTTCCCACGTATTTGCCCCGTTTTTGGGGTGAATACGTCGCAAAAGGGCCCGAAATCGACATATTCGGCCGCTTTTGGGGGTGAATACGTCGCAAAAGGGCCCGAAATCCCAATTCCGAGCGCTCACACTCCCGACTCCGCCCCGCCGCGCACCCGTCTCCGCCCCTTCCCGCTCCCGCGGAGAACCGTGGCGCCCGGCACGGCCCGATCAGGCCTGCCCTTCCGTGACAATTGCGGGCGGCCTACCTTCGGGCCGTCACTCGACCCGGCTCCAGCATGCACCTCGCCCCGATCGACTGGGTCATCATGGCCCTCTTCTTCGCGCTCTCCCTCGCCATCGGCGTGGGCGTGGCCCGGACCGCGGGACGGGACTTCAGCTCGTTCTTCCTCGGGGGGCGCACGATGCCGTGGTGGCTGCTCGGCATCTCGATGGTCGCGACGACCTTCTCGACCGACACGCCCAACCTGGTGACCGACATCGTGCGGTCCAACGGCACGTACGGAAACTGGGTCTGGTGGGCGTTCCTCCTGACGGGCATGCTCACCGTCTTCCTTTACTCGAAGCTCTGGCGCCGCTCGGGCGTGCTGACCGACGTCGAGTTCTACGAACTGCGCTATTCCGGGAAGATCGCGGCCTTCCTGCGGGGCTTCCGCGCGGCGTACCTGGGCATCCTCTTCAACATCATCATCATGGCCTCGGTGACGCTCGCGGCCATCAAGATCGGCTCGATCATGCTCGGCTGGAGCCCGTTGCGCACGGTCACCGTGGCGGCCCTCGTGACGATGACCTACAGCGCGATCGGAGGCCTGCGCGGCGTCCTGCTCACCGACCTCTTCCAGTTCGCGATCGCGATGGTCGGCTCGGTCGGCGCCGCGTACTACGTGCTGCAGATGCCCGAGGTCGGGGGCCTCTCGGGGCTGCTCGCCGCCCCGCGCGTGCAGGAGGCCATGGACTTCATCCCGGACTTCTCGACCACGTCCTGGGACGTGCTTCTGCCGGTCTTCTTCATTCCGCTCGCCGTGCAGTGGTGGGCCGCCTACTACCCGGGGGCGGAACCCGGCGGCGGCGGATACATCGTGCAGCGCATGCTCAGCGCGCCCGACGAGAAGCAGGCGCTCAAATCCACCCTGCTCTTCAATACGCTCCACTACGCGCTCAGGCCGTGGCCGTGGATCCTCGTGGCGCTCGCCTCGCTCGTGGTCTTCCCGGACCTGGACTCGATCGCCGAGCGGTTTCCGCATGTGCCCCAACAGGTCGTGCGGAACGACCTCGCGTACCCCGCGATGCTCACCTTCCTCCCGGCGGGCCTCCTCGGCCTGGTCGTGACGAGCCTCGCGGCCGCCTACATGTCGACCATGTCGACCCAGGTCAACTGGGGCTCGTCGATCATCGTCAACGACCTCTACGTGCGCTTCGTCAAGCCGTCGGCGAGCGCCGGCGAACAGGTCTGGGTCGGCCGCGTCGCCACCGTCCTGTTGATGGTCGTCGCCTGCACGCTCGCCCTGTTCATGGAGAACGCCCTCCAGGTCTTCACCATCGTGCTCCAGATCGGCGCCGGGACCGGCCTCCTCTTCATCCTGCGCTGGTTCTGGTGGCGCATCAACGCCGCGACCGAACTGACGGCCATGATCGTGTCGTTCCTCGTGGCGGTCTACTTCCAGCTCGTCAACGGGCATGGCCTTGCCGACTGGCAGCAGCTCGTCGTCGGGGTCGGCATCACCACGGTGGCCTGGGTCGTCGTCGCGCTCGTGTCCAAGCCCACCGACCCCGCGGTGCTGCGCTCGTTCTACCTCAAGATCCGCCCCGGCGGGACGGGATGGGCCCCGGTCGCTGCGCAGGTGCCCGACGACCCGAACGCGGGGCCTTCGGACCTTCCGTACGCGCTGCTCGCGTGTTTCCTGGGGCTCGTGGCGATCTACGGAGCGCTCTTCGCGACCGGGTTCTTCCTCTACGGCCGTGCCGGCATGTCGGCCGTGGCCGGCGTCGCGGCGGCCGCGGCGGCGTACGGCATCTTCCGGGAGGTCCCGAGGCTGCGGATCGAATACGCGGTTCCCCGTCCCCCATGCCGCGCGGACCGTTGGGGCGTCCGGGACCCGACCCCCGGGGCGCCCGGCCGGGGCGCGGTGCCCTCCGCGCCCACCTCTCCCCAACCCGTGGAGGATCCCATGAATCGGTACGGAGCGGAATTCATCGGCACGTTCTGGCTCGTTCTCGGCGGATGC